>NZ_MHZG01000001.1 GCF_001830325.1 Polynucleobacter sp. GWA2_45_21
CAACACTCCTTGCGCTTACGCAGTTTGTAGTGTGTTGCATCGACGGGTTGAAATCAAGGCCGAAAGCAGCCAATCAAGAAAAGACTGCTTCCTAGGTGCGTCTCACCCTGAGGGTCTCAAACAAGCAAACTGCCGCAGCGGTAGATACGTTAAGCGATTCCACTCTCGGATCAATTGGAATAGATACGCCTTTAGCTTGAGACATGAGATCTTCAGAAACACCTTGTCCTTCACTTCCCATCACCCAAGCAACTGGATGCATTAATACCTTAGGCATATTGAACAGATCAAGCTCACCATCAGCAGTAGCGGCTAGTAAAGGCGCCGTTACAGCGCTCAGGACTTGCGGGGTTGACCAACCCTCATACAGGTCTAGCAAACGATGGGCGCCCATACCAGCACGCAATACCTTGCTTGACCACAGATGGGCACAACCCGTTAATGCGATTACTTGAGTAAAGCCAGCTGCTGCAGCTGTGCGTAAGATAGAGCCCACATTACCCGCATCCTGAATACGATCCAAAATAATCACATCCCCAGAAATCGTCGCAACTGATTTTTGGGGATTTAATGCGGACTCCGGGAGATCTAGTAAGCCCGCAATCTGCGGAGCATTGACCAAATCACTCAGCAAATCCCATAGACCTTTATCCAACTGATAAACACGAGTATCAGGACAAATTTCTACATGGTCATATACAGCTTGAGCAATCTCTGGGTTTTGCAAACCCAATTCAGATGTAATTAAGGTCTTGAGTCCTGGATTGCCTACCCAGGTTTGCACTAAATGAATCCCTTCTAGCAAAGCCTGACCGCAAGCAAACCTTGCCTTCTGACCTTTGGGGCCAGTGGCTTGTAATTGACGTATCTCCTTAAACAAGGAGTTGTCTTTTGAGCTGATAAATTCCATTTTCATAATTGGGATTATCAGCTATGCAGGGCCAAGACATTGCGAACAGGAGAAAAGCTCCGACGATGCTGATCACAGGCACCAAACTCTTTAAGAGCGGCAAAGTGCGCTTCTGTCGGATAGCCCATATGCTGAGCAAATCCATACTGTGGGTGAAGCTCATGCAAAGCCATCATTTGACGATCACGCGTCACCTTAGCCAGGATCGATGCCGCTGAAATCGCCGGCTCCTTTGCATCACCCTTCACAATAGCTTCAGCTGAGATCGGAAGCTCAGGACAGCGATTGCCATCAATTAAGGCTTTATCTGGCCAGCCGCCCAAACGTGTGGTGAGATCTTCGATTGCACGGCGCATTGCGAGCATCGTTGCTTGCAAAATATTGATCTCATCAATCTCAGCTGGACTCGCTTCGCCAATCCCCCAGGCTTTTGCCTTGAGCTGAATTTGCTCAAACAAAAACTCGCGTCTCGCTGCTGATAACTTCTTAGAATCTTTTAATCCAGCAATGGGGTTTTCAGGGTCGAGAACGACAGCACCAGCGACAACCGCCCCCGCTAATGGGCCACGCCCTGCCTCATCAACACCGCATACCCAAATCATGCTCACACAGTGGTCCGATTTTTACTGGCAGTAATTGTTTGTGCCACAGCCTGAGCAACCAATAAGCCCGTTGGCCTACGCAAGGTCTCATGCATTTCTGCAAAACGGGTTTTTAGTTGAGTAACTTTGCTAGGATTATTTAACCAAGCCAATAAAGCATCAGCCAATTTACTTGGAGTCGCATCATCTTGCAGAAGCTCAGGGACAACGAACTCGCCACAGAGGATATTCGGCAAACCTACATAGGGTAAGTAACCTTGTCGCTTCATGATCTGTGCGGTTAACCAAGGCACTTTATAGGAAATCACCATCGGCTTTTTCCAGAGCGCCGCCTGCAATGTTGCGGTACCACTGGCAATCAACACAACATCAGCAGCTTCTAGGACTGTATCCGCCTCACCATCAATTAAATGGATCTGAAGGTCTGGGTATTTATCAAGGGAAGTTTTAAGTAAAGCTTCTAGCGGTGCACTTAAGCGCGGTGTAGCAACCGGAATGACAAAATGAATCGCTTGCCCCGGCATGCGCTTCGTAAGCTCGGCCATCGTCTCAAAAAATACTGGCGCGATGAGCTCAATCTCGGAACTGCGACTACCCGGTAGAACGGAAACCACAATGCCATTTAATGCATTGGGTGCGAGGCTCAAGGTCTTTTCTATCTTTTGCCTGGCTGTCGTTGGATTTGGCTCTAGTGGAATCTCACTTGCTAGCGGATGCCCAACATAAGTAGCACTAATGCCAGCACGTTCATAAATCTCAGTTTCAAAGGGAAAGATGCAGAGCATACGCTCTACCGCTTGTTTAATCTTCGTAATACGCCCCGCTCTCCAGGCCCAAATAGATGGCGATACGAAGTGCAAGGTTGGAATGCCTGCCTTACGCAAAGCCAACTCAACACCCAAATTGAAGTCCGGCGCATCAATACCCAAATACACATCAGGGCGACCTTCACCAGTGAGATTGCTAATGAGTTCCTTACGTAGTTTTAGAATGGCAGGCAGTTGCTTGATAGCCTCAACATAACCACGAACACTCAGGGTCTCCATTGGCCAATCCGAGCGCAGACCCTCCGCCTGCATACGAGGGCCACCAATACCATAGACCTCTAGACCGGAAGTATCAGGGATCTGCTTTAGCGCACTCAATACTGGCGCTGCCAGCAAGTCACCCGAGGGCTCTCCGGCAACACAAGCAAGTTTGGACACTCGATTGACTCTATCGAATAATGCCGCGCGTGGAGGCGGCAATAAAGTCATGAAACTCGGTCAGCTTTTCTGCTGTAGCGGCATCAGATGCACTAGCTTGCGCCATCTTCTGAATCTCTACCTTAGCCTCTTCGAAGCTGAGGCCGTCCTTGTAAAGAACTTTATATGCCTGACGCAGCGCAGAAATCGTTTCACTGGAGAAGCCCCGGCGCTTGAGGCCTTCAACGTTAATCCCATGTGGAGAAGCTTTGTCTCCGGCCGCAATCACAAATGGTGGAATGTCTTGCACTAATGCAGAGGCGCCACCCAGCATAGCGTGTTGACCGATGCGGACAAATTGATGCACACCAGACATGCCACCCATAATCGCCCAGTCACTCACCTTCACATGACCAGCAATTTGTGCGTTACTCGAGAAAATCGTGTGGTTACCAATTTGGCAGTCATGCGCAATGTGCACATATGCCATGATCCAGTTGTCATCACCGATGCGAGTAATGCCTTCATCCTGAGATGTACCAGTATGGATAGTCGTGAACTCACGAATCGTATTGCGGTCACCAATAATGAGTTGTGTTGGCTCGCCACGGTATTTCATATCCTGAGGGGCGCCGCCAATAGCCGCAAAATGTGCAAAGTTATTCTCTTTACCGATCGTGGTGTAACCCTCAATCACCGTATGGGAGCCAATCTTGCTACCAGCACCAATTTTGACGTTTGGCCCGATAACAGAATATGGACCAATCTCTACGTCGCTAGCGATCTCAGCCTTACTATCAACTACAGCGGATGCATGAATCCGAGTCATTACGCACCTTTCGTACGAACAGCACAAGTGATATTGGCTTCAGCAGCAAGCTCACCATCAACCGTAGCTTGCACTTGAAACTTATAGATGCCAGCACGCTCGCGCTCTAACTTGGCTGTCATGATTAATTGATCACCAGGCAATACCGGCTTCTTAAAGCGGGCACCATCAATACCAGCGAAATAGTAAATAGCATTTTCTTCACGCACTTCAGAAAAGGTGAGGAGCGCAGCAGTTTGTGCCAGCGCCTCAATAATTAAAACGCCCGGCATGACTGGAAAATCTGGAAAGTGTCCCTGAAAAAATGGCTCGTTCATGGTGACATTCTTAAGCGCAGTAATACTTTGGCGAGGCTCAATCTCCAACACGCGATCAACCAATAAAAAAGGATAGCGGTGTGGTAACAACTTCAAAATTTGATTGATGTCGATAGCGATGGGTTTGCTCATGTATTTACCTACTGGATAAAGTTTCTATTTTTTTAATATGGTGACGAAATTATTTAGATTTATCTAATAATCGTAAGCGTTGACGTATTTTATCGAGGCCACGCAAAATAGCTGCATTTTTCTCCCATGCGCCATGAAGCATTGAAGGGTAAACGCCCGTGAAGTGCTGGCCCGGCTCTGTGATAGAACGAATAATGGAGGTATTTCCAGAAACAGTAGTTTTATCAGCAATGGTGAGATGACCTGCAAAGTTGGCGGCACCACCAATGATGCAGAAGTTACCAATTTTGGTACTACCAGAGATAGCAGCACAACCTGCAATGACGCAACAGTTGCCCACCACTACGTTATGAGCAATCTGAACTTGGTTATCAATCTTCGTTCCATTGCCTATGATGGTATTACTCATGGCGCCACGATCGATGGTAGTTGACGCACCAATTTCAACATCATTACCAATCACTACAGCACCAGTTTGAGGGATCTTGACCCACTCAGCACTACTTGCAGAAAAATCAGGGGCAAAACCAAAACCATCCGCGCCGATCACAGCACCACTATGAATAATGCAGCGTTCGCCTATGGTGGTTTCTGAATAAATAGATACATTGGGGTAGATCAAGGCGTCGCTAGCAATACTGGAATTGCTAGCGATAGAAGTATTGCCCAACAAGACCACCCGCTCGCCCAATTTCACGCCAGGACCGATTTGGACAAACGGACCAATGTGACATGAAGCAGGAATAGTTACAGAAGAATCAATGGCAGCGCTAGGGTGCACTCCAGGCGCATAAACAGGAGCCAAGGTCTTGGCAAAGCACTGCGCCATTCTGGCAAAAGTAGCGTACGGATTCTTGGAAACAAAATAGACGCGCCCTACTGAGCCACTCCCAGGATTTGCCTGAAGAAAATCCGCATCCGCTTGATTAACAATCAAGCCACCAGCAGCACTATCACTAGCCTGTTGACGATATAGCGGATTTGAGAGAAAGGAGATCTGACTAGATTGAGCTCGCTCGAGCGGAGCGAGACCCTGAAGCGCGAGGGAGCCATCCCCCACCAAGCTTACTTGAAACTGTTCGGCCAGCTCGATGGCGGTGGGCATAAAACTTACTTGAGACTATTCAAAGCCTTGATGACATCATCAGTTACATCAACCTTAGGATTGGCATAGGCTGGATCTTGAATAATGACATCAATTTTTCTTTGGTCAGCAATTTGCTTGAGGGCTTGGTTTGCTTTTTCAGCAATCTTGGCACGCTCTTCAAAGTTGCGCTGATTTAGATCTTCTGTGTACTCTCGTTGCTTGCGCTGCAGTTCACGATCTTGGTCAGCCAACTCGCGCTGACGACGAACACGATCCGCTTCGGACATCACTGCTGAATCACGATCTAATTTTTCTGCTGCAGCCTTAATTCTTTCGGCGCTACTACGAATCTCATTCTGGCGCTTTGTAAATTCATTTTGCAACTTAGTCTGACTGGCTTTAGCCATATCCGATTCGTTGAATACTTTTTCAACGTTCACAGCCGCAACGCGAGTGCCGGCATCTTGCGCAAATGCCTGCGGCAAAGCGATTAGTGAAGAAACAGCAATTAAGCTGTATTGAATCCATTTTGAAGAATGATGAAGATTCATAAAACTTTCCTTAAGCAATTAAAACGCTGTACCAACTTGGAACTGCAAACGCTGGATATTATCCGTTGGTAACGACTTGATTGGAATACCATAACTGAATTTTAGCGGGCCCAGTGGTGATATCCATGATAAACCTAAGCCATAAGAATATCGCAAGACGAGATTGATGTTTTCGTTATAAACGTTACCGCCGTCTACGAAACCAAATACGCGCAAGGTTTTATCAACGCCAGACCCAGGAACTGGGACGGTGTACTCGACGTTACTCACAATTTTGGACTGACCGCCGGTAGGTTGATTCAGACCGGTATAGGTATTCACGTAGGTAGGCCCAAGTGATCCTGGAGCGTAGCCTCGAACAGAGCCAATACCACCCACATAGTAGTTTTTGGTAATCGGGAATGGGTACTTACCGTATGCTTCACCGTAGCCAACCTCTCCGTTAAAGGACAGGATATTACCCTTTGAGAAAGAGTGATATTTTTGATATTGACCAAACAGGCGGTAGAACATCATGTTTCCAACCGGTGTACCCACTTCAGCATTAAGCTGCTGCAAAGAACCTGTTGATGGAATCAGCGCGCTATCTCGACCATCACGTGACCAGCCAATTGTGATTGGAACGTTGTATGTATTCAGTGTTGCAGGATAGCCTGGGGCTGCAATGCCATAGTCCTGCATGTAATTCAAATATGGTGTTGGCGTGTTAATACTGGACTGGATTTGGAATACCTCAAATCCAGTACCGAAGAAGACTCGATCCACCTCGGTATAAGGAACACCAAACTTAATATTGCTACCAACAGATTTGATTTGGTAATCAGGGTCACCGGTGTAGTACAGCGGCTTGGATGAGCGGTAGTACAAATCGGTGAAGCGGCTAATACCATCCTCAGTGAAGTAAGGGTCATAGTTTGATAAAGCCAAACTTTGATTAATCTTACCGAGGGAGAAATTCAATCCCACTGCAGTACCGGTACCGAAAGCATTCTCTTGATTTATACCAGCGGAAAGAATCAACTTCTCGGTAGATGAGAAACCGGCACCCAAAGTAATTGCACCAGTTGGCTTCTCGGTAACTTTCACGTTCACATCAACCTGATCCGCAGATCCTGGAACATCTTGCGTAGATACATCAGTCTCTGTGAAATAACCCAAGCGACCCAAACGCTTTTTAGACAGGTCAATCTTTTCGCTATCGAACCAAGAACTTTCAAACTGGCGCATCTCGCGACGAATCACCAGGTCACGAGTCTTTGCATTACCGGTAACGTTGACTTGGCGAACGTATACGCGACGGCCCGGATCAACTACTAAAGTCAAGTCCACTTCACTTAATTCGCGACGAATGTCTGGCTGTGGATTAATGGTTGCAAACGCATAACCATATGAGCCTAGAATTTCTGCAATGGCTTTAGTGCTCTCGGTCAACTTAGCGGATGAGAAGGTATCACCTGGCTTGAGACTGACAAGCTGAATCAACTCGGCCTCTTTGCCCAACAATTCACCAGCTAGACGAACATTTTTGACTGTGAACTTATTGCCTTCACGAATACTAATCGTGAGATAGATACCTTTTTTATCAGGGGTAATAGAAACCTGAGTTGACTCAATCACAAACTCAAGGTAACCGCGATTGAGATAGTAAGAGCGAATATTCTCTAAGTCAGCTGTGAGTTTTTGCTTGGAATATAAATTGTCTTTGCTATACCAAGAGAGCCAGCCACCAGTTTTCAACTGCATCTGACTCTTGAGGGTGCTCTCACTGAACACATTATTACCAATGAAGTTGATCTCTTGGATCTTGGCTACAGGGCCTTCATCGACATTGAAGTAAATCGCTACTTGATTGCGCTCTATTGGGGTTACGGTTGCAACTACCTCGGCAGCATACATACCCTTGCCAACATACTGTCGCTTCAGTTCTTGCTCTGCTTTGTCAATCAAGGCTTTGTCATAGAAGCGAGCTTCAGCAACCCCGACAGCTTTGAGCGACTTCCGAACAACCTCTACATCAAACTCCTTCATGCCCGTAAACTCAATCCGAGAGATGGTAGGACGCTCTTCAACGATCACAATCAAGACGTTACCCTGAGCCTGAATTTGCACGTCTCGGAAAAAGCCAGTGCTGTATAGCGCCTTAATGGCCTCAGCACTCTTCTCTTCAGAGAAGGTTTCGCCCACCTGAACTGGCAGATAACTAAATACAGTCCCAGGCTCTACTCGCTGCAAACCCTCAATTCGAATGTCTTTAATAACGAAGGTGTCAGCTGCTTGTGCGTTTACACAAAAACCTGCCGCAATAATGAGAACGACTTGAGCAATAAATCGAGTTGCGGTGCGAAAAGAAGAGGTCAAAAAATTCAAGGTAAAAGGTAGCGTTGCAAATCATTAAACAAGGCTAGTAAGGAAAGGCCTATCAGCAGCAAAAAACCCACTTTTTGGAGCTTTTCCTGCAGAGATATTGAAATTCGCTTACCAGCAACCAACTCCCATGCATCATACAGGAGCTGACCCCCATCTAGCATTGGTAAGGGCACTAAATTCAAGAGTCCAATGCTGATACTCATGAGGGCCAAAAAGGCCACAAATGGCTGCCAGCCCACCTGAGCAGACTTCCCGGCCATATCGGCAATACTCAGGGGTCCGCCAAGCTGTTTTAAGGTCGTTTTGCCGGTAAATAAACCCACCATGAGCCTCGCCGAGACCTTGGTGATCAAATAGACCCGCTGACAAGCAAAGCCGAGGGCATCGATAGGCCCCAATTTGAGCTGATTCCACTCTGAAGGCGGGGTGATCTCGGGAAACAAGCCCAAAGCTTTAAGTGGGTCTGATTCTGGTGTAACTGGCGGTAAATCACCTTGTCTAAAGGATTTGATATGACGCCCACCAGAAACATCCCGTATCTCCAGGGCGAAGCCCTGCTCCCCAGTTACGGCGTCTAAGAGCTGCCAACGGAGGGCATTCCAACTTGGGACGGGGTCAAACTCCTCAAGAATTGGGGCACCGCTATAGTCAGATAGCAACGATTGCCAACCAATCACTTGATCGCCTGCTGCTACCCCTAGTTTGGCAGCAATCGATTGCTCAGGGGGAGCCTGAAGTTTTGCCGGCAACTGAGGTACGCCTGTGACGTAAATGATCGAAAATAAAATGACTGCCAAGAGGAAATTAGCAAATGGTCCGGCAGCCACAATGACAGATCGTTGCCAAAGCGGCTTTACATCAAAGGATTGGGAGCGATCCTCTGCTGAAATACTTTGCTGACCATCGCGGCCATCCAATAATTTGACATAGCCACCTAAAGGGATTGAAGCTACAACCCACTCCGTACCGCTCCTGGCGCGAAAAGTAAATAATGGCTTGCCAAAACCCAAGGCAAAACGAAGTACTTTGACACCGCATAAACGGGCTGCTAAAAAATGACCATACTCATGAAAGCTAACCAGTACACCTAAGGTGACTAAGAATGAAGCAAGGGTGATTAAAGCCTGCACAAATCGCCGATCTATCTTTTGAGATCGCGAATGAAATCATTCGCAGTGCGACGAGCCAGAGCATCAGCCTCGAGAATCTTTTCGAGAGAACTGGCATCAACCGAAGGTAAGGTACTTAAGCAGTGCTCCACTACATTGGGAATGCTTAAGTATGGCAAGCCATCATCCAAGAAAGCGGCCACAGCAACTTCGTTCGCAGCATTCAATACAGCAGGAGTGGTACCCCCAGCTTTTGCCGCAGCAAAGGCCAAACTAAGACAGGGAAATTGAGCAAAATTGGGTTCAGTGAAGCTGAGGCCACTCAAATCAGTGAGATTCAAGGGGGCAACACCAGCATCGATGCGTTCAGGCCAGGCAAGGCCATAAGCAATTGGAGTCCGCATATCAGGCTGACCCATTTGCGCCAGCACCGAGCCATCTCGATAACGCACCATCGAGTGCACTACGCTCTGCGGATGAATCAATACCTTAATCTTTTCTAGCGGCAAGCCAAACAACCAATAAGCTTCGATAACCTCCAAGCCTTTATTCATCATGGTTGCTGAATCAACTGAAATTTTTCTACCCATCACCCAGTTTGGGTGTGCACAAGCTTGCTCAGGTGTAATGCCGGATAAATCTGCAAGCGGTCTGTCTCTGAATGGTCCACCAGAGGCAGTTAACCAAAGCTCTTCAACACCTAAATGCGCAGATGGATTTTTTGTAAAGCGATCGGGCAGACATTGAAAGATCGCGTTGTGCTCACTGTCAATGGGAAGCAACTCTCCACCGCCAGCCTGCATGGCCTGCATAAATAAGTTACCTGACATCACTAGCGCTTCTTTATTAGCCAACAACACCCGCTTACCTGCTTTTGCCGCAGCCAGGGCCGGTACTAGGCCAGCCGCACCCACAATCGCTGCCATAACGGTATCGCACCCCGATTCGGTGATGGCGCTTACTAATGCCTCAGGCCCGTAAAGAACTTGAGTTGCGATCTTTTTTGCTTGCAGGAGTTGAGCCAGCTTGGCTGCGCCCTCAGCGTCAGCCACTACTGCGATAGTCGGTTTGAACTCAATACATTGCTCGGCTAAACGTTCAATCTGTTTAGCAGCGGTCAAAGCGACCACCTTGAAGCGATCTGGATGAGCACGAATAACGTCTAAGGTATTAACGCCAATCGATCCCGTAGATCCTAAGATAGCAATCTGTTTAAGGGGCATCAAATCAATCCAGCTAGTAATGCGGCAATTGGCATTGTTGGGATGAGGGCATCAACCCGATCTAAAACGCCGCCATGGCCAGGCAATAAATGACTGCTGTCTTTGACGCCAGCTAAGCGCTTCAACTGAGATTCAAACAAATCACCAAAGATGCTGAACGCCGCTAATACGGTAACCATCAAGAACATGGGCACCCAACCAAATCGAATAGCCCAAGCACCAAACAAGGTATCACCTAGAGGCAAATAGACCACACATAAAAATGCATAGAGATAGCAAAGAACTAGGCCGCCTAGGGCTCCCTCAATCGACTTTCCAGGACTGATATTCACAGCCAACTTATGTTTACCAAAAGCCTTGCCAACAAAATATGCGCCAATATCGGCAACCCAGACCAAAGCCATAGCGCTTAATAAAAAGACTAGGCCTAGCTCACGTAAAAAGACCAGAGCAAACCAAGTAGCTGGAAGAATAATTAAACCCAGAATGCTATAGAAAGGTTTGAATTTCTGGAGCGAGAGGTTCATCCCCTTTGCCAAAATAAATGGTGCCAGAAAGAACCAAAACAGGACTGCCATCATGAGCAGAGAGAACTGCCATGAAATCGCCTGAGTAGCCAGCAAAAACAAAATGATGGCCAAACAAAAGGCAGCATAGAGCCATGCCGCCTTTTTTGCCTCAGGGGCAATCATGCGACTCCATTCCCAAGCAGCAACAACTAGCGCAACAAGAAAAAATCCGCCTAAGTAGATTGGTGGCAGTAAAAATAAGATGGGCAATAGCACTGCCATCAAGATGGTGGCAGTAATGATTCGGGTTTTTAGCATAAGAGAATAAGAGTGCTTAGACTGCGTCGCTCAAGGGCGCGGAAGCCAGTTGAGCACTAGTGCGTCCAAAACGACGCTCGCGCTGACTAAACCAGTCAAACGCTTTGTGTAATTCAGCCTCATCAAAATCAGGCCAAAGGATATCCGTGAAATACAACTCGGTATAGGCCAGTTGCCATAGCAAGAAGTTGCTGACCCTTTGCTCGCCACCAGTACGAATAAACAAATCTGGTTCTGGAGCATACGCCATGGATAAATGGGGTTGTAATAACTCCTCTGATACTTGCTCCGGCTTTAAGCCAGGATTAGCAGCCAAACATTGACGCATCGCCTGCAAAATATCCCAACGACCACCATAGTTAGCTGCAATCGTAAAAGTTAAACTTTTGCAGCCAGCAGTTTTTTCTTCAGAGAACTGCACCATCTCCTGGATCGCAGAATCAAATCGACTGAGATCGCCAATGAGGCGTAAGGCAATATCGTTTTCAGCCAGCCGAGAGACTTCACTTTTTAATGACTTGAGGAACAGCTTCATTAAAAAACCGACCTCTTCTGGTGGCCGGCGCCAATTTTCAGAGCTAAATGCAAATACAGTGAGGTATTCAACGCCGAGACGCCGGCACTCTTGAACAATCTTTCGTACTGCGCCCAATCCTTCGGAGTGCCCCGCTACCCTCGGCATGAAACGCTTGCTGGCCCAGCGCCCGTTACCATCCATGATGATGGCAACATGGCGAGGAATAGCGCTCACCTCGGGAACAACCAAGGTAGAACTAGTGTGCTGGGTCATGAAGCGAATGATAAAAAATGAATCTGACGATTAAACCGTCATGATCTCTTTTTCTTTTTCAGAAACGATTTTATCGATTTCAACAACGGTACGATCTGTCATCTTCTGAATCTCATCAGTTGCACGACGCTCATCATCCTCAGAAATTTCTTTATCTTTAGTGAGGCGCTTGAGGTGCTCATTGGCATCACGACGTAAATTACGTACGGCGATTTTGGCATCTTCACCCTCGTTCTTGACCACCTTAGTTAAGTCGCGACGACGCTCTTCTGTCAATGCCGGCATTGGTACACGAATCACTGTACCTTGGGAGGCTGGATTGAGACCTAAATCAGAATCACGAATCGCCTTCTCAATTGCGCCAACCATCGTCTTTTCAAATGGTTGAACGTTAATTGTTCTAGCGTCAGCCAAACCTAAGCTAGCCACTTGGCTCAGCGGTGTTGGGTTACCGTAGTAATCTACTTGAATGTGCTCCAAGATTCCTGGGTTTGCACGGCCAGAACGAATTTTTGCCAAATTGGATTTCAAAGCCTCAAGAGACTTCTGCATCTTTTGATCGGTAGTGGATTTAATTTCTGCTGCGGACATCAAGCCTCCTATTAAACGTGTACTAAAGTGCCTTCAGATTCACCCTGGACCACGCGCATCAATGCGCCTGGCTTGAGAATTGAAAACACTTTGATGGGTAATTTGCGATCACGACACAATGCAAAAGCAGTTGCATCCATCACTTGCAAGTTTTTGATGATGGCCTCATCAAAAGTAATTGTCTTGTAAAGAGTAGCTGTTGGATCCTTCATTGGATCGGCACTGTAAATACCATCTACCTTAGTGGCCTTCAGAACAATCTCTGCCGCCATCTCAGCACCACGCAAGGCCGCAGCTGTATCAGTAGTAAAGAATGGGTTTCCTGTACCTGCAGCAAAAATCACTACCTTGCCTTCAGTCAAAGCACGAATTGCACGAGGACGAATGTAAGGCTCAACCACTTGATCCATTCTGAGAGCAGATTGCACTCGCGCTTCGACACCTTTTTGGCGCAAAGCATCTTGCAGTGCAAGTGAGTTCATCATGGTGGCCAGCATTCCCATGTAGTCAGCAGTTGCACGATCCATACCGGCTGCACCACCTGCTACACCGCGGAAAATATTTCCGCCGCCGATCACGATAGCCAACTGAACACCGCTATTCACTACATCGGCAATTTCTTTCACCATGGAATCGATGGTGACTGGATTGATGCCAAAAGCATCATCCCCCATGAGGGCTTCACCAGAAAGTTTTAAGAGAACACGTTTGTAGGCTGGCATCGTTTTATTTTCCGTAATTTGCCAAGCAATTTACTTGCTTAGCTTATTGATCTTTAAGTACTTTTTAATAACTTGCCCAAATTATAAAGGGCTTGGCACAGATCAAACAAAAGGGCATAGAAACCAAGATTTCTATGCCCTTTTGGGTATTACAGCCTTACTGGGCAAGCCCAGCAGTTTTGGAGCTAATTAAGCGCCTTTAGCAGCGGCAACCTGAGCAGCAACTTCAGCCGCAAAGTCGTCTTGACGCTTCTCAATGCCCTCACCCACAACAAACATGGTGAAACCCTTGATTGTTGTGTTAGCGGCCTTGAGCATTTGCTCAACAGTTTGCTTGTCGTTTTTAACGAAAGTTTGGTTCAATAAAGAAACCTCTTTGAGGTACTTCTGAATAGAACCTTCAACCATCTTCTCAACGATTTCTGGCGGTTTGCCAGATTCAGCAGCTTTTTGAACAGCAACACTACGCTCAACAGCAATTGCTTCAGCAGGAACATCAGCCATCGACAAAGCCACTGGCTTCATTGCAGCAATATGCATTGCCACGTCTTTAGCTGCAGTCTCGTCACCTTCAAACTCAACCATCACACCAATACGTGTGCCGTGAAGGTAAGAAACCAACTTGTTGCTACCAGCAAAACGCTTGAAGCGACGTGGCATGATGTTCTCGCCGATCTTACCGATCAAGGCGCTACGAACTTCATCAACAGTTTGACCATTCATTGGCAATGCAAGTAATGCAGCAACGTCAGCTGGATTCTTTTCAGAAATCAGATTTGCGCAGGCCTGTGTGAATGCCAAGAAATCATCATTCTTGGAAACGAAGTCAGTTTCGCAGTTCACTTCCAACAAAGTACCAGTGGTGCCATTGATTGCAGAAGCAACAATGCCTTCAGCAGTAACGCGGGATGCCGCTTTACCAGCTTTGCTACCAAGCTTTACACGCAGAATTTCTTCTGCACGAGCCATGTCACCATCAGCTTCAGTCAATGCTTTTTTGCACTCCATCATCGGAGCATCAGTCTTGGCACGTAACTCGCCAACCATTGCAGCGGTAATAGCAGCCATTATTCAGCTTTCCCTTCTTCAACAAACTCTTCTTCGCCTTCTTTAACGGCAGTCAAGATTTCTTGAACAGAATTAGCTTTACCTTCGAGAATTGCATCAGCAATACCGCGAGCGTAGAGAAGAACAGCTTTGCTTGAGTCATCGTTACCAGGGATGATGTAATCAACACCTTCTGGTGAGTGGTTAGTATCAACCACAGCGATAACAGGAATACCAAGCTTGTTAGCTTCGGTGATAGCAATCTTGTGGTAACCAACGTCCACTACGAAAATTGCATCAGGAACGCCGTTCAAATCTTGAATACCGCCAAGCGCTTTTTGTAACTTGTCGAGATCGCGATCGTTAGTCAAAGCTTCTTTCTTAGAAAGCTTTTCCCAATCGCCAGCTTCTTTAGCAACTGCCATATCCTTCAAACGCTTAAGGGAACCTTTAACAGTTTTGAAGTTAGTGAGCGTACCGCCCAACCAACGGCTGTCGATGTAAGGCATACCAGCACGAGCAGCTTCTTCAGCAATGATCTCGCGTGACTGACGCTTAGTACCAACAAATAAGATAGTTCCACGATTAGCAGCAACTTGTTTTGCAAATTTCAGGGCGTCCTGAAACATTGGCAATGTTTTTTCTAAGTTGATGATGTGAATTTTGTTGCGATGGCCGAAAATGTAAGGGGCCATTCTTGGGGACCAGAAACGGGTTTGGTGACCAAAATGGCAACCGGCTTCCAGCATTTGACGCATAGTTACTGACATAACTTCTCCTAAGGGTTAGTTTCTAAGATTGAGTCCTAGCTGCGCTAAAAAACGCCACCCTGGAAGGCTCAACCCGCGATTTCAGATCTAAATTGACCTGAGAACGAAATTATAGCTTAAATATCAATCACCTAGACCCCTCCCACCTCACTCAAGCAATCTCAAGCCCCGTGTAAATACCTTGAAATGGACTATTTGCCCAATTTTTGAGCATTACAGATCTACCAAAAACTGCCAAGTCGTTGATAATCAAGGCATGAATAGTGTATTTACCGCCGAAAAAGACATCCAAGGGATGCGCGAGGCTGGCCGCCTAGCCAGTGAAGTTCTTGACCACGTAGCCCCGCACGTTAAAGCTGGCGTGAGTACAGCTGAATTGGATCGTATTTGCCACGAGTACATGCGCGATGTCCAAAAGACCATTCCAGCCCCTCTAAATTACCAGCCGCCAGGCTACCCACCCTTTCCGGCATCTATCTGCACTTCAGTCAATGATGTGATTTGCCATGGCATTCCTGGCGAGAAGATTTTAAAAACTGGTGATGTTGTGAATCTCGATATCACCGTCATTACGCCCGATGGTTACTACGGCGATACCAGCCGTATGTTTATGGTTGGTGAAGTTTCCGTATTGGCGAAACGTCTCACTCAAATTACTTTTGAATGCATGTGGCTTGGCATTGCTCAGGTAAAACCAGGTGCATCACTAGGTGACATTGGTCACGTCATTCAGCAACATGCTGAAAATGCTGGCTACTCTGTTGTGCGTGAGTATTGTGGCCACGGTATTGGCAAGGTGTTTCATCAAGACCCGCAGATTCTTCACTACGGCAAACCAGGTACTGGCGAAAAACTGAAAGAAGGCATGACCTTCACTATTGAACCGATGATTAATGCTGGCAAGCGCGATATTCGTACCATGCCCGATCAGTGGACAGTGAAGACTAAGGATCGCAGCCTCTCCGCCCAATGGGAGCACACGCTTTTGGTAACAGCTACGGGTGTTGAGGTGCTCACTTGGTCAGAGGGTAGCAATCCCGCTCCTGATTGCGTGAAAAGTCTTTCATTTAGACCAAGCTTAGCCAACGCTTAATTAATCATTTAGTTCAAACGCAATGGGTCAACCTCTCACAGCGATGAAACCTATTGCAGACGTTGCTAGCTTAAGAGCCGCTCGAGAGTTGGTCTATGCTGATTTTCGCGAGCATCAAGTTGTTGGGCGATTAACCAAGCAATTGAGTAAGCTCAGTGATGAACTCCTCATTAGCTTATGGAACTCCTGTGATTTAAATGCAGATGCTGCTCTGGTAGCGGTAGGTGGGTTCGGTAGAGGTGCACTGTTCCCCTACTCCGATATTGATATTCTGATTCTGCTGCCTGAGGATAAGAAATTCTTCGAAGAAGTATTAGCCACCAAGATTGAAAAGTTTGTAGCGCAATGCTGGGATACTGGCCTAGAGATTGGTTCCTCAGTAAGAACAGTCGCCGAATGCGTCTCGGAGGCAGAGCAAGACATCACCGTTCGTACCTCCCTGCTAGAGTCACGACTCATTTGCGGTAAGAAAGCCCTCTTCAAGGAATTTGAATCTGTTTATGAAAAGACTTTAGATCCCAAGCCCTTCTTTCAGGCAAAGCTAGCAGAGCAAATTCAACGTCACTACAAATACCAAGATACCCCCTACTCACTTGAGCCCAATTGCAAAGAGAGTCCCGGTGGCTTACGTGACCTACAGGTCATCTCTTGGGTCAGTAAAGCAGCGCACCTAGGCAATACGTTTAAAGATCTTAGCCTTACTGGATTGGTAACTCAACGTGAGTTAACTGAGCTCAATCGCAACCAGCGTTTTTTAGAGACCCTGCGTGCTAACTTGCACCTGCTTGCAAAGCGTAGGCAAGACGTATTGGCGTTTGACCTACAAGCTCCACTTGCCGCAGCGATGGGGATTAAAGAAGAGTCTTCCAGACTAGCCAGTGAAGCCATCATGCGTCGCTACTATTGGGCAGCTAAAGCAGTTAACCAATTAAATGATGTGCTGCTGCAAAATATTGAAGCGCTTCTCTTCCCCCAAGAGTCCAAAACAACTCATGCAATTGCTGGTGAAGGTAATGAGTGCTTTATTGAACGTCAAGGTGTCTTGGATATCAGCGACCCCGAACTATTTCAGAAGCATCCAGAGAAAATTCTGAGAACCTTCTTGGTATTTGCTCAAACAGCAAACGTCAAGAGCTTGTCTGCAACGATCTTTAGAGCGCTATACAACGCCCGCCAGAAGATGGATAGTAAATGGCGAAAAGATCCAGTCAACCGCGCACTATTTATTGAGATTCTAAAAGAGCCAGAAGGAGTGAGCCGGGCCTTCCAGCTCATGAATCGCACCAGTGTTCTCGGCCGCTATTTGCCCGCCTTTAGAAAAATTGTTGGTCAGATGCAGCATGACTTGTTTCACGTTTACACAGTCGACCAACACATCTTGATGGTGCTGCGTAATGTACGTCGCTTTATGGTGGTTGAACATACCCATGAGTTCCCCTTCTGCAGCAGCCTAATTGCCCATTTTGAAAAACCTTGGCTATTGGTGATTGCCGCTCTCTTTCATGACATTGCCAAAGGACGTGGCGGCGATCACTCTGAACTTGGCAAAGCAGATATGCGCAAGTTCGCAAAAGATCATGGCTTGGATAAAGCGGATACCGAGTTATTGGTATGGTTGGTTGCGGAACACTTGAATATGAGTCAAGTAGCTCAGAAGCAAGACATCACCGATCCAGAGGTTGTCCAAGCCTTTGCTAAAAAGGTGGGTGATGAACGTCACCTTACCGCGCTATATCTGTTAACGGTTGCCGATGTCCGCGGAACTAGCCCTAAAGTCTGGAATGCCTGGAAAGGCAAACTATTAGAGGATCTGTATCGCGTTACCTTACGTGTATTGGGTGGCGCAAAACCAGATGCATCTTCCGAGCTCGCTCAGCATCAAGAAGAATCCCGTGCCAAGTTGCGCCTCTATGCAATTGAGGACTCTGCCTACGAGAATTTATGGAAGCAATTAGATGTTGCATTCTTTTTACGTCAAGATGCGGCGGATATCGCCTGGCTTACACGCCATCTCTACAACAAGGTGGATAGTGAAATTCCGGTTGTACGGGCTCGCCTCTCTCCAGTTGGAGAAGGCTTACAAATTGCTGTCTACGTCAAAGACCAAGAAGATCTCTTCGCCAGAATTTGTGCTTACTTTGAGCGTCATGGCTTCTCGATTTGGGATGCCCGCATTCACACAACAAAGCATGGCTATGCACTGGATACATTCCAAATCTCAGGCAGTAATTTGGTAGATGAAGGCGGTAGTTACCGCGATCTCATACAGTTAGTGGAATATGAACTGACAGCCGCACTGCAAAACAATGATCCACTGCCCTCACCCAGCATGGGAAGGCTTTCAAGACAGTCTCGCACCTTCCCTATCCAGCCACGCGTTCATATGATTCCAGATGAACGTGGTCATTACTACGCACTGTCTCTATCGGCAAGCGATCGCACCGGCCTACTGTATGCAATATCCAGAGTCTTAGCTAAACACCAAGTCTCATTACATACCGCACGCATCAACACATTGGGCGAGCGAGTGGAAGACGTATTCCTATTGGATGCAGCTAACTTGAGCAAGAACCCTAAACTGCAGATCTTGCTGGAGACGGATTTATTAGAGGCGCTAGGGGCTTAATCGGCAATATCTCCAATGCTTATTTACAAGCAGTGCTTAACATAGATTGCTGCCGGAATGTTCGCCAACGGCCCGAAGCAGACTTTAATGCCTTTATTTCATATGGGCACAACAGATGTCTAGCCAGACCTTCAATCTAGCTAACTCATAGGCATAGTGAAATCTCTTCTTGAACTCAGCTCGCTTTTGGCATTGCCTACCAACCTCAATGCACCTCTCTAATGTCCATGTTGCAGGAACAGAGGGCTTTCTACGAAACCCTTTGATGTGCGTAGTGCATTTGGTAAGCCAACCCCGTTTTATAGCCTTGCTGTAACTGATCGGGCTTTCCCTTTCCCACTGCTCTCTTGTGGAAAAGTGCGACGCCTCTGTAATGCAACGCCCAAGCGTCCAATAACTCTCTTCAACAACTGATTGATTCAAACACCAGCTTCTCACTGGTATCGTCGTTCTGAATTGTTTATAGGGGATACTTGGAAAATTTGAGCTTGCATTAATGTCTCCTACCAATTTATTAATCTGCATAAGCTCCAGCCGATTGGATTACTTTGCCCCAACGATCAACTTCAGCTTCTACGAATTTTTTGTGACCTGTAGGCGTATTGCGATCATCCTTAATGACTGAAATTCCTAGAGCTTCTTCACGCTTAATAAATTCTGGGTCTTTCAAGGCTACTTTTAAAGCAGAATTTAGCTTTGCAATGATTTCTGGTGGCGTGCCCTTTGGTGCATATAAGCCGTGCCAAACTTGAACGTTGAAATCCTTCAAGCCAGACTCGGATAAGGTTGGTACATTTTTTAGTGCGGGAATTGTTGCTCTCTTAGTACTTGTTACTCCAAATACCTTAACCTTACCGCCCTCAATTTGGGGCACTGAATTAGTCGCCTGCTCGCACATAATGTCTACTTGACCAGCCATCAGATCTGCCATTGCGGGCGCAGTACCCTTATACGGAACAGTTGTTAAATCCGCCTTTAATGCCTGCTGAATCATCAACCCACATAAGTGTGACGCAGAACCAATACCAGCGTTTGCCATATTTAATTTACCACCGCTTGATTCAATGTATTTTCTCAGTTCGGCGAAATTTTTAGCGTCAACTGTTGGCTTTGTAATTAAAGTAGATGGAGCTTCATTTACTAAGCCTAAAAACTCAAAATCATCAGGTACTTTGTAGCTCAATTTTCGATATAGAGCTGGGGCTGTCGCCATGCCAATGTGATGAACCAATAAGGTATAGCCATCAGGCTTTGCATTGGCTACCTTGGCTGCGCCAATAGTTCCACCCGCCCCACCAGTGTTATCAACAACAATGGTTTCTTTAAGTGGCTTGCGAAGAGCCTCGGCTAAATCACGAGCAATCTTATCGGATGGCCCACCGGCTGCGAAAGGAACAACGATCGTAATAGGTCTATCAGGATAATCGGCTAGCGCAAATGGTGTTGAACTAGCAATACCTACCGCTATAAGAACTTTAGTTAATAGCTTCATCTTTATCTCCTCAGATAATTAATGTTTTAAGCAGACAACTCACGCATTACTTTGATCAAATCCGCTTTGCCCTCAAATCCAATACCAGGCAAATCAGGCATCGTGATGTAACTGTTTTCCACCTTCACGCCATCAGGGAAACCGCCAAACGGTTGGAATAAGTCGGGATAGCTCTCATTACCGCCCAAGCCCAAACCAGCAGCGATGTTCAATGACATTTGATGACCGCCATGTGGAATGCAACGCTTAGCTGACCAGCCATGCTCTTTAAGCATCTCTAGCGTACGCAGATATTCAACCAAGCCATAGCTCAATGCACAGTCAAACTGAAGGTAGTCGCGGTCTGGGCGCATACCACCGTAACGAATGAGGTTGCGAGCATCTTGCATGGAGAACAAGTCTTCACCAGTTGCCATTGGGTTCTTGTAGTAGCTGCGTAGTGATGCTTGGAGCTCGTAATCCAAGGGATCTCCTGGCTCTTCGTACCAGAACAAGTCGTATTGCGACAATGCTTTTGCGTACTCAATCGCAGTATCACGATCAAAACGACCATTAGCATCTACGCACAACTTCTGACCATCGCCCAATACACTCAAGATTGAGTCAATGCGACGCAAGTCTTCATCTAATGATGCGCCACCAATCTTTTTCTTAACCACTGTGTAACCACGATCAATATAGCTACGCATTTCATCTTTTAGCTTCCCATGGTCTTGACCTGGATAGTAGTAACCACCAGCAGCGTATACAAAGATCTTACGATCTGGTTTTCCATCTCCATAACGGTCAGATAACAATTGGAACAATGGCTTGCCTTCAATCTTGGCAACTGCATCCCAAATAGCCATATCAATAGTTCCCATAGCTACAGAACGCTCGCCGTGACCGCCTGGCTTTTCGTTGGTAAACATCGTCGCCCAAATCTTGTGTGGGTCAAGATTCTTACCAGTGCTATCAAGTAAAGACTCAGGATCAGCTTCCATGATGCGGGGAATAAAGCGCTCACGCATCAAAGTACCCTGACCATAACGGCCATTTGAGTTAAAGCCATAACCCACTACTGGTTTGCCATCACGGATCACATCGGTCATCACAGCCACAAGACTCAAAGTCATCTTGCTAAAGTCAATGTAAGCATTTCGGATAGGCGAACTAATTGGCAGTGTTATTTCTCTAATTTCGGTGATTCTCATGTCTTCTCCAGTAGTTATGAACAACGATGGAAGAATCTTAGGGCCAACTATTTTCTAGCGCCAATGCTGTTTTTCTCGTATCCTATGCTTTGAAAGCATAACTATGAAGACAATGAACTTTACGTGGCTAGAGGACTTCCTAGCCCTAGCCAGCAGCGGTAACTTCTCACGGGCAGCTGAAGAGCGGCACATGACGCAGCCCGCCTTTAGTAGGCGGATACGGGCTTTGGAAGAATGGATCGGGGCAGATTTGTTTAATCGCTCTACTCAGCCAGCGACGCTGACCGATACGGGCACTTGGTTTGAGTCCGTTGCCAAAGACATGATAACTAGAGCAGCAAGAATACCGGGTGAAGCTAGAGCCTTTAATGAGGCGAATTCAAATGCCTTGCGTATTGCCTCGACACACGCGCTGTCATTTACATTCATGCCTAGCTGGTTAAGAGGTCTTGAATCAAAGATCACTATTGGGCAGGTTCAATTAGTTTCGGATGTAATGCAGCGATGTGAAGCTCTATTGCTTGAGAGCCAAGTTCAGTTTCTACTAACCCATTCAAATTCTAATGTTGAGGGCGAGCTTGATAAAGAAAAGTACCCATTTGCAGTCGTTGGCAAAGACACGTTGATTCCTGTCTCAGCACCAAATAAGGCTGGTAATCCCCAGTTCACTTTAGATAAAGCTACGGCTAAGAACCCAATTATGTTGTTGAGCTACAGCCAAGAGTCTGGCATCGGAAGAATTGTTAATGAGATGCATAACAAGCTCACAGACTCACTACCAACCCAGAACATATTTACCGCCCATCTAGCTTCTGTTCTGCGAACAATGGCCTTAGACGCACGTGGTATTGCATGGCTTCCAGAGACATTGATTGCTGAAGATATTGCAAACGGCAAGCTGGTTGAAGCAGCGCCGCATAACTGGTGCATTGAGATGGAGATAAGACTCTATCGCGACAAGGCGACCATTAGCAAGGCAGGCGAGGCATTTTGGGAAGCAATCAAACCCACTAAACAAAGCAAATAGCCAAGCTACTAGAGGCTGCTCATGGCCGAAAGCAGCCATTAAGATTGACGGGTATTTAGCTTAATAAGTCCAGCATTGCAGCTTCATCAATCACTGGAACGCCTAGCTCTTCAGCTTTAGTGAGTTTGCTGCCAGCGTCTGCTCCAGCAACCACATAGTCGGTTTTCTTGGAGACTGATCCAGCGACTTTAGCGCCTGCTTTTTCGAGAAGATCTTTTGCTTCATCACGCGTCATTGTTGGGAATGTACCTGTCAGAACAAAGGTTTTTCCTGCTACGGCTGCGCTGATAACTTTTTCTTCGACAGACAGCTGCATTCCTGAAGCTAAGAGTTGCTCGATCACTTCGCGGTTATGGGCTTCTTCCATGAAGCTGGTGATGGAGTCAGCTACTACGGGGCCAACATCTTTAACTGTTAGCAAGTCTTCGAGATTGGCATCCATCAGGGCGTCCATGGATTGGTAGTGATTGGCCAAGTCTTTGGCGGTTGTCTCACCCACATGGCGAATGCCCAATGCAAAGATGAATCTGGCTAGCGTCGTATTTCTGGATTGATTAATTGCTTGGATTAAATTATCTGCCGACTTCTCACCCATGCGTTCTAGGTTGGCGATTGCAGTAAAGCCCAGGCGGTAAAGATCAGCTGGCGTTCGAACTAAATTGTGATCGACTAATTGGTCAACAATTTTCTCGCCTAGACCCTCAATATCTAACGCTCTTCTGTGAGCAAAATGAATTAAGGCCTGCTTGCGCTGAGCGCCGCAGAATAATCCGCCGCTACAACGCGCAACCGCTTCATCTGCCAAGCGCTCGATATGTGAATCACATACAGGGCAGTGTGTTGGCATTACAAATTCTGCTGCATTAGCTGGTCGACGCTCTTTTACTACCGAAACCACCTCAGGAATCACATCCCCTGCTCGTCTCACTGAAACGGTGTCGCCAATACGTACATCTTTGCGCTTCACTTCGTCTTCATTGTGGAGAGTCGCATTAGTGACAGTGACACCCCCTACTTCCACTGGAGCAAGTCTTGCGACTGGAGTAATGGCGCCTGTACGTCCGACTTGCACATCAATTCCGAGAACGGTAGTTAAGGCTTCTTGCGCTGGGAACTTATGAGCTAAAGCAAAGCGTGGAGCTCTGGATACAAAGCCTAACTTAGCTTGCTCTGCAAAGGAGTTGACCTTATAGACAACTCCATCAATGTCATAAGGCAAAGAATCACGTTTGGCACCTACTTCGTTGTAGAAAGCCAAAATTTCTTCTACAGATTTGAGAACGCGGCGCTCTGAGCAAACTGGCAAACCCAGCTTGACGTAAGCATTGAGCAACTCTTCATGAGTTTTTGGTAGCCACGATTGTGGCTCCAGCGCTCCGAGCCCATAGGCAAAAAATGATAGCGGTCTTTTTGCCGTGATCTTGGAATCGAGTTGGCGTAAGCTCCCTGCTGCTGCATTGCGAGGGTTGGAAAATTCTTTTTCACCCTGAGCAGCGGCTTGCTCATTCATTTTCTGGAAGTCTTTGAGATACATAAAGACTTCACCGCGCACTTCTAATAATTTTGGAATATTGTCACCAGAGAGCTTAAGTGGGATAGCGCGAATCGTTTTGATATTCGCAGTGACATCTTCACCGCTGGCGCCATCACCTCGAGTAGCCGCCCTCACCAATGATCCATCTTCATAGCGCAGGGAGATTGCCAAACCATCAAATTTGAGTTCGCCCGCGTAATCTACATGATCAATATGCAAACCCTCACGACAGCGCCGATCAAAAGCAATCAACTCAGCATCTTCAAACGCATTGTTTAAAGAAAGCATCGGCACGGCATGGGTAACTGAATCAAACTCTTTTAACGCGGTACCACCCACCCTTTGTGAAAGTGAATCTGCAGTAATCCATTCCGGATGAATTGACTCTATCTCGATGAGTTCTCGATATAGACGGTCATACTCGCTATCAGGAACTATAGGGTTATCTAAAACGTAGTAAGCATGCTCAAGGCGCGCCAACTCAGTTTGCAAGAATGCGTAGCGATCCGCTAAGTTTGTCGGACTAGAGGACGACAAAGCGATTCCTTAGCTAAAGAGTCTGCCAGCGGTAGAAGAGCCAGCTGGAACGCCACCCTTCTCAAGATTGGCATACAAAATATCAAGATGCTGGCGAATACTGATCACTGCAGCTTCAGTCAGATTAATGCCGTTGTCATCTACCAAGCGACCGTGGGCAGCCTGGGCAATCTCAATACCTTCACCCAACATACGCTCAAAAGCACGCTCATCATGGGATACCAAAGGTACTTCCAGCAATAGAGTTACTTGTTTGACCGGTGCATTAGGATCAATTTCTGCACTAGTAAAGATAAGTGTGCCATTACTAAAGAACTCATAAGCACGACCATTTCGAGAAAGTCTAAAGCCACGCTTGCGCATCAAGGCATCAAAGTTGGCGCCAGGCGTTGGTTCATCGAACAATACATTGATACTCAATTGAATATCACTCTCAGCAGCCATAGCATCAAGCTCTTTTGCGCTCTCAAGCATAGTGTTCACACTCGGCATATCAATCTGGGAACCCAAGGTTTCTGCAAGCGCTTGAGCGCGTGAACAGAAATCAGATAACTCCAAAACGCCAATTGGGCCTCGACGATTTGCTAACTGAATTGCTAATTGCAACTCAGAATAAGACGCTTCTGGGCGTAAAGCTTCCCAATCTTCAGCGGCATCGACATCTGCATTTAAGCCTTCGCACATCCAACGAGCTGTTGAGCTAGATGGCTCATCAGTCCATGACTTCATTTCATCAAGAATTTCAGCACCGCTAATACCCTCGTCGAAACGCAGAGTGATAACGCAATCGATCCGAGGATCAATTGAAAAAGTTTCTGGGGCGGATACAACTGGGAGGTTTATCTCACCAAAAGAAGGTTCGGAACGCTCTCCAGCCTCAGCAAAGCCCTGGCCAAAAGAAGGCTCTTTGGCAAAACGATCATCAGCAGAGTATTCGCCAGCTGCTTTTGCCTTACGGCGTGCGCGAGCGTACTTAAGATTAAGAATGGCTACTGCTATGAGAATCAGTAGGCCAATAACAGCTAAAGCGAGCTGCAAGTCAGACAAACCTAACATTGTCATGAATTGCTCTAGATCCACTTAAGCTGCCTCCACCATAGATACCGCAGAAGAAATATCCACCGCCACAATACGAGATACACCCTGCTCTTGCATGGTGACACCAATCAACTGATGCGCAATTTCCATAGTGATCTTGTTATGTGAGATGAACACAAATTGAGTCTTATTAGACATTTTGGCAACCATCTGCGCATAACGCAAGGTATTCGCATCATCCAAAGGTGCATCAACCTCATCGAGCAAACAGAACGGTGCAGGATTGAGGAGGAATAAGGAGAAGACTAAGGCAATCGCGGTCAAGGCCTTTTCACCACCAGAAAGTAAGTAGATAGAGCTATTCTTCTTGCCTGGAGGTTGAGCCATCACTTGCACGCCAGCGTCGAGAATCTCTTCACCTGTCATTACCAACTCAGCATGACCACCACCGAATAACTCAGGGAATAGTTTTCCGAAATGGGTATTGACCTGATCAAAGGTGCCCTGCAAGAGATCACGGGTTTCCGCATCGATCTTGGCAATCGCATCCGTCAAAGTCTGCATTGCTTCGTTCAAGTCAGCAGACTGCGCATCCAAGAACTGCTTGCGCTCACGTGAGCTAGATAACTCATCCAAGGCAGCCATATTGACTGGGCCCAAAGATTGAATCTCTGAGTTGAGGCGATTGACCTCGGTTTGTAAGGCACCCACTTTGAGATCAGGACTAAAGCTAGCTTCTAATGCAGTGAGGTCTGCTTCAGCATCTGACAGTAAGGTTGCAAACTGTTCAAAGTTCAAACGGGCAGCCTGTTCACGCAACTGTAAATCGACCACTTTGTCACGCATTGGCTGAAGGCTACGCTCAATCTGTAAACGCACTTCATCCGCTTCGCGCAATTGATGCAATAACGCATCTTGTTCTGTACGTGCATTTGCTAATGCGGCTTCGCGAGCACTGCGAGCCAATAGGAGGCCCTGTAATTTATCTTGCGCCTCTTCATCACTTAGTGTTTCAAGCTCTTGCTCTGAAGTGGCCTGCTTATCCTGAATCTCCATAATCTGCACGCGCGCAGTACTTTGATCACGTTGCAAATCTGCAATACGCTGCTGCAAGGAACGGGTAGCAAATGCCGCCTCTTGAGCTGACATCTCGGATGAGCGCAAAGCTTCACGTAGACGATCACGCTCTTGAGTAGCTAACTCGAGTTTTTCTTGGGCAATAGCCAGGTTTTCTTGCAAGCCTTGCTTAGATTCCTCTGACTGAGCAAGCTCTTCAGCCGATTGCTCTTGAGTCTGAATTAATTGCTCCATTTGTTGGCGCAACTCACTTAACTCACCCTGAATTTGTTCAGCGCGTTGGCTGTACTTTTCTTCAGCTTGAGTTAACTGCATTCTTTCTACTTCAAAGCCGTGCACTTCTTGTACGGCTTGCTCAGCAGCAATGCGGGTTTGCTCAGCAGCTTGGTGTGCAGCCTGATAGTTGGCAACACATTGATCCAACTCACCTTGCAATTCACTTTGAATTAACTTCTGTGCGCGTAATTGCTTCTCGAGACCTTCCATCTCTTGAGCACGCGCCAACATACCAGCCTGCTCGGAGTCGGCTGCATACAACTGCACGCCCACACGACTGACCAAATGACCTTGTTGGGTAACAAAAGCACCGCCAGCAGGTAACTTCTCGCGACGATGCAGAGCATCTTCCAAGCTATTGGCAATATAGATGTTATCTAACCACTCTTGCAATACAGCGGCAACACCTGGCGCACCTGCGCTCTGAACACGAGTCAACAAAGGTGTGAAATCCGCTGGCACATTAGTATGCGCAGGAGAAATATCTTCTGTTAACAAAATTGCTAAACGGCTGGGAGGGGCATCATTTGCTAGAGCCAAAGTTTCTTGAACGCTCTTCGCTGTAACGGCAGCCAAGCGCTCACGCAATACAGACTCTAGGGCAGCTTCCCAACCACTCTCTACTTTGAGCTCTTGCCACAAACGCTTGCTCTCTTTTAAGCCTTTGCTCTCAAGCCATGGGCCGATTTTGCCTTGGGCTTGAACGCTGGCTTGCAATGCAGTTAATGCAGTGAGCTTTGCTTCGGTTTGAGCCAACTCTTGGTTAGCCGACTGAATTTGTTGTTGCGCAGTGTTGCGAGCCTCATCCGCAGCTGGAACGCGTTGTTGCGCTTCGCCTGCTTTTTGTCTTGCTTCGTCGACTTTGCGCTGTGCCATTGCATGGCGATCGATTGCCATTTGCAATGCTTCAGCATCAGGTCTGCGCATACCTGCAAGCTCAGCCTCAAGACGGGTATCGCGCCCTTTGAGCTCTTCTACTTGAGTAGTAATAGCTTTAACACGCTCACCTAAACTCGCCAAGCGCTGATCAATCGTTGCTAAGTTCTCACGGGCATCATTGAGTTCACGTGCATGAATTTGATAAGCCTCTTCGCGGGCCGGCATTTGCTCTTGCAAGCCAGATAAATCCGCTACTAATGTTTGCTCTTTTTCAGCAGCTAAGCTGAGCTCTTGCTCAGCAGTACGTTGTGCTTGGGCAGCATCTGTTTCTTGTACAGTCCAACGCTGCAGTTGGGCTTGTAAATCTTGAGATTGCTGTTGCAAACGCTGACGTGCTTCTTGCACGTAACGAATCTGTGACTCTACTTGACTGACATCAGCATTGGTTTGATACAAATCACCTTGCGCTTCAGAAACCTTATCTTGCAATGCGTATTGTTGTGTGCGCATCGTCTCAAGCTCAGTTTCAGCATGACGCATTTTTGCGGTCTGCTCTTCTAAGCCTACTTGAGTGTCACGAATACCATTGGCATGACGTTCTTGCTCTTTACCAGCCTCAGTCTGACGAACAAACCAGAGCAACTGTTGCTGCGACTTCATCTCTGTGGACAGTTCAGCATGGCGCTCAGCAACAGTCGCCTGCTTCTCTAAGCGAGTTACCTGCTGATCGAGCTCGCGCAGAATGTCTTCTACGCGCACTAAGTTTTCTTTTGTGTCTTCTAGACGTGAAGCAGTCTCTTTGCGACGCTCTTTGTATTTTGAAACGCCGGCAGCTTCTTCCAAGAACACACGTAACTCTTCTGGCTTGGCTTCCAAGATGCGGTTGATGGTGCCCTGCCCAATGATGGCATAGCCTCTTGGACCCATACCCGTACCCAAGAAAATATCTTGAATATCTTTGCGACGAACAACTTGATTGTTCACGTAATAGCTAGAATTACCATCTCGCGTCAGAACACGTTTAATACCCAATTCTGTAAAAGCACTCCACTGACCTTGAGCGCGCCCTTCTGAATTATCAAAAATGAGCTCCACACTGGCACGGCCAGATGGTTTACGTAAACCAGAACCATTAAAAATAACGTCCTGCATCGATTCGCCACGCAACTCACTAGCGCGAGACTCACCCAAAACCCAACGAACAGCGTCAATAATGTTCGACTTTCCGCAGCCGTTAGGGCCCACAACACCGATCAATTGACCTGGCATTTCAAAGTGGGTTGGATCGACGAATGACTTAAAGCCGGAAAGTTTGATGGATTTCAGTTGCACGGCGTACTTTGCAGGGAAAAAAGGGGTTCAAATAAGGGGGTAAAAATTATTACTAAAGTGGGAAGATGATAGCAAGCTTAGGGCTCCTCACACGGGTTTTTGCCCCACCGATATAATGATTAATCTACTTCCAGGGGCAAAACCCCTTAACAATCTGATAGTTAACCGAAAAGCATGAGCCAATCACCACAAAGCATCATCGAACAAGCCTGGGAAAACCGCGCAAACCTCTCTCCTGAAGCCGTTTCCGGGGAAATCCGCAACGCCGTGAACGCTGTTCTCGAAGGCCTAAATACAGGCAGCATTCGTGTGGCTGAACGCCGTAGCGTCGGCAAATGGGAAGTAAACCAGTGGGTAAAGAAGGCAGTTTTGCTATCTTTCCGCCTGGAAGACAACAAACCCATGGGTGCTGGTGGCTATACCCAGTTCTACGACAAGGTGCCAAGCAAGTTTGAGCACTACACGGCAGAAGACTTCGCCAATGGCGGATTCCGCGTAGTTCCCCCTGCAATGGCTCGCCGCGGCTCATTTATTGGCAAAAACGCTGTTTTAATGCCTTCCTACGTCAATATTGGCGCTTATGTCGGTGAAGGCACCATGGTTGATACCTGGGCAACGGTAGGCTCATGCGCCCAAATCGGTAAAAACGTTCACCTTTCTGGTGGCGTTGGCATTGGTGGTGTTTTAGAGCCAATCCAAGCTGGCCCAGTCATTATTGAAGATAACTGCTTTATCGGCGCCCGCTCTGAGGTCGTTGAAGGTGTCGTTATTGAAGAAAACGCCGTGCTTTCTATGGGTGTTTATATTGGTCAAAGCACCAAGATCTACGACCGCGAAACTGGTGAAATTCATTATGGCCGTGTGCCAGCAGGCTCTGTTGTGGTCCCAGGCTCACTTCCATCAGCTTGCGGCAAGTACAGCCTGTACGCTGCGATCATTGTGAAGAAGGTCGATGCCCAAACTAGAGCAAAGACCGCCATTAACGAACTCTTGCGTGATTAAGTTAGATCTATGAGCGCTACCCTCGAGTTAACTGAAGCCCTCATCTCCTGCCGCTCGGTCACTCCAGCGGACGGTGGCTGTCAGGAGCTCATTGCCCATCGGCTTCAAGCAATTGGTTTTCATACAGAAAGCGTTATCAGTGGTCCCGAGAATTTCCAGGTCACTAATCTTTGGGCAATCAAAAAAGGTACATCAGGCGATCAAGGTGAAGTCTTAATGTTTGCTGGCCACACTGATGTGGTGCCTACTGGCCCATTGGAAAAGTGGACTAATGATCCATTTACCCCAACCATTCGAGATGGCATGCTCTACGGTCGTGGCGCTGCGGACATGAAGACCTCGTTAGCTGCCTTTGTGGTCGCCACAGAAGAATTTGTCATTACCCACCCCAATCACAAAGGCTCGATTGCCTTTTTAATTACCAGTGATGAAGAAGGTCCAGCGAACGATGGCACCGTCATCATGTGTGAGCGCTTGCAAAAGCATGGTCAGCGTTTAGATTACTGCGTGATTGGTGAACCAACTTCTGTTGATCAACTAGGCGACATGATTAAAAATGGTCGTCGAGGCTCACTCTCAGGCAAGCTTCGAATCAAGGGTATTCAGGCGCATATTGCCTACCCTCACCTTGGCAAAAATCCCATTCATATCTCCTCACCTGCGATTCAGGCACTAGTTGAGACTGAGTGGGACAAGGGTAATGAATATTTCCAGCCAACCAGCTTTCAGATTTCCAATATTCATGCGGGCACTGGTGCGAACAACGTCATTCCAGGCGAGTTGGTAGTGGATTTCAACTTCCGCTTCTCCACTGAGAGCAAACCAGAAGAGTTGCGTAGCCGCCTAGAAGCAATTCTTAGCGCCGCTGGTCTTGAGTTTGAAGTTGATTGGGTCTTAGGCGGCAGTCCATTTATCACTGGTGATGGCGCCCTTGCTGGCGCTCTACGCAAAGCCATCAAATCCGAAACCAAAATCGATACTGAACTCTCTACCACTGGCGGCACGAGTGATGGCCGCTTCATTGCAAAGATTTGCAAAGAGGTTGTTGAGTTTGGCCCGATTAATGCGACGAGCCACAAAATTGATGAGTGTGTGAATGTGGATGATGTTGTGCCACTCAAAAATATCTTCCGCAAGACTCTCGAGCAACTCGTTGCTTAAACATATTCAGCTAATTACTTCCGACATCAATTCCTAATGGATCCTGCGCCCCAGCAATCTCTATCTCTTGATCAATGCATTGATCAAATTGCACAACGACTAGAAGCGGCAGATTTACATTACGGTCATGGCGCCATCGATGCGCAAAGTGAAGCTCTGTGGATTGTCAGCAAACAACTAGATCTCAGCCCTGCTGATGCACTCGATCACTTAGAGCAGATCATGACTGCCGAGCAAATTGCTAGCGGTTTTGAGGTTGCACAAACTCGCATCTCTACACGCAAGCCCTTGGCGTATATCTTGGGTGAGGCCTGGTTGATGGGTGTGCCATTTTTCTCTAGCGAGCAGAGCATTGTTCCCCGCTCATGGATTGCAGAACTTATCGTAGATGGCTCACTAGAGCCTTGGTTGCCTGCCGATGGCAAAGCGCTCGATCTTTGCACTGGCAATGGCTCTCTAGCGATTTTGCTGGCTTTATCCTGCCCAGATATTCATGTCAGTGCTTGTGACATTAGCTTGCCTGCATTAGCAGTGGCATCTCGCAACCTGGATCGCCATGGTCTCACCTCTCAAGTAGAACTTTTTGAAGGTGATCTCTGGGATGCGCTACCAGAGCCCCACGAAGATAATCTTTTTGACCTGATCATTTGCAACCCGCCTTACGTCAACGCCAATTCCATGAACGCCCTACCCGCTGAATATCATGCAGAGCCTGCCCTCGCATTAGCAGGCGGTGATGACGGCATGGATCTCATTCGCAAGATTATTGCTGGTGCTCCCGACTACTTATCTGAGCGTGGTGCCATTCTGATTGAGATTGGCAATGAGTATGAGCACTTTAAAAAGGCATTCCCACAGATCCCTGTCATTTGGATGGAAGTGTCTGCAGGCGATGAGCAAGTCCTACTCATTCAAGCGGAAGACTTGCGTTAACTTATTGATGTCTTAGCTGAGTTCTGCAGCCGCAGAGATAGCTTGATCAATTCGCTCTACTGGTATCACCCTTAATCCCGGAATCTTTGTCTTTGGCATATTGGCCTTGGGAATAATTGCCACCGTGAAGCCAAGCTTAGCTGCTTCTTTCAGGCGCTCCTGGCCCCGTGGGCAAGGACGAATCTCTCCAGCCAAACCAACCTCACCAAAAACAATTAACTCTTTAGGCAAGGCTTTATTCCGAATCGAAGATTGGATTGCCAATAACACTGCCAAGTCAGCCGCTGGCTCGGAGATCTTCACGCCACCCACTGCGTTTAAGAAGACGTCTTGATCAAAGCACGCTACACCAGCATGACGATGCAAGACTGCCAAGAGCATTGCAAGGCGAGCTTGCTCCAAACCAACTGCTAAGCGACGTGGATTGGGAATATGCGCCGTATCTACTAAAGCCTGAATTTCTACCAAGAGTGGGCGACTACCCTCTTGCGTTACCAATACACAGGCGCCGGGCACCATCTCCGCATGTTGGGATAGAAAAATGGCAGAAGGATTAGCGACGCCACGCAAACCTTTTTCAGTCATAGCAAAGACGCCGAGCTCATTGACTGCACCAAAACGGTTTTTAATCGAGCGAACCAATCTAAATGAAGAGTGCGTATCACCCTCAAAGTAGAGAACTGTATCAACAATGTGCTCGAGCACACGGGGACCAGCTAAGTGACCATCTTTTGTCACATGCCCTACCATCAGGACACAGATGCCACTGGATTTAGCAGCTCTCGTCAGTTGCGCAGCACACTCACGCACTTGCGCAACAGAACCTGGAGCTGAACTCAATACTTCTGAGTACAGGGTTTGAATAGAGTCCACCACTAAGACCTGAGGCTTCACCGTATCCATAATGGATAAGAGTTTTTCCAGCTGAATCTCTGCCAGCACTTCTAATTGAGGGGCATCCAATGCGATCCGTTTTGCACGTAATGCGATTTGCGCAGCCGATTCTTCACCGCTACTGTAAAGAACATTCATGCCAGCAGCACTCATCTCTGCAAGCGCCTGTAGCAGTAAGGTGGATTTACCGATACCTGGATCACCGCCTAACAAAACAACCCCACCAGGAACTAATCCGCCACCCAACACACGATCAAACTCTTCGACACCAGTACTAAAGCGCGGGAGATCTTCGGCCGAAATGGCAGAAAGTTTTTGGCGAGGAAGTGACTGGGCCAAACCCTGAAAGCGGGTATTGGAGCTCGCCTCAGGCAAACCTTCTTCCAGCGTATTCCATGCCTGGCATGAAGGGCATTGCCCTTGCCACTTAGCAGAGGTTCCACCACATGACTGACAGATATAGATTGTTTTAATCTTGGCCAAAGTATTACCTAGTAATTAATAAGTGAGTGCAGCAGTAAAAATCAATTAATCGAGCTGTGTGCCCGCTTTATTCTCTTGAGCACGCTTAGGTGCATCTTTGCGACGTTGCTCAACATCTGCCGCACGAGCAGCTGCTGCCTTTTGCTTCTCTTCAAATTCTTTCTGATTGGCTGCACGCTCAGCCGCTTTTTCAGCAGAGGCACGTTCAGCGATCTTAGCGGCATCGCGCTGATCCTTAATGCTGGCACGCAACTTACGCTGGACTTTATGCAACTCGACTTCTTGTGCGCGAATCGGATCAATCTCTTTGCGGTACTGGGCACGAGAATCTTTCAAGCAACTGTTCACCCAATACTTTTGATAGCACTCAGAGTTGGTTTTTTCCCAGCGGTACTTAGCCCAATCGCGTTGTAACTCCAGCTCACGTTCAATTTTGTCGAGCTGCTCAAGCTGAGCTTCTTCGGCAGGAGTAGCCAGCACTAAAGTGCTGAAGGAGCACACCAGCAGGAACGCTCCTGATGAAATAAGCGAGCGCAAGTTGACAGGCTTTATCAAATTTCCACCTTTGCGCCCAGCTCAACTATGCGATTAGCAGGAATCTTGAAGAAGTCGGATTGGCGACCAGCATTTTGATACATCCAACAGAACAGGCGTTCACGCCATATTGCCATTCCCGGAATTGCTGATGGAACGATCGTATCGCGCGACAAGAAGAATGAAGTGTTCATTAAATCAAACTTCATACCGAAAGTCTTCTCAATCAAATCAATGATGGAGCCCATATCTGGAGTTTCTTTAAAACCATAGATAGCGCGTACTACATGGATGTTGCCACCAAGATCCTTCATAGTGATGCGCTCTTCATCGCTGACATAAGGTACATCCCAAATGCTGACCTTCAAGAAGAAAACTCGCTCATGTAGAACGTGGTTATGTTTAAGGTTGTGCAAGAAAGAAACTGGCAGGTAATCAACATGCGCCGTGAGGAATACAGCAGTACCCTCTACACGATGTGGTGGGTGCTTGAGCAAGGATTCAATGAAACTACCCAGCTGAATACCCTCTTCCATAGCGCGCTTACGCAAAATCTGACGGCCCCTGAACCAAGTAATGAGACAGGTAAAGCACAATAAACCGAGCGCTAATGGATACCAACCACCATCTTTAATCTTAATTAAATTGGCAGTCCAGAATGCAAGGTCAACTACGAAGAAGGCGATCGTGACTAAGCTCACCAAAATGATGTTCATCTTCCACTCACGGAACATCACTACAGCTAGCAGAATGGTTGTAATCAGCATGGTTGTAGTCACTGAAATACCGTATGCCGCTGCCAGATTCATAGAACCTTTAAAGGAAACAACCGTTGCAACCACCATGAAGAGTAGGGCCCAGTTCACAATCGGAATATAAATCTGTCCTTGCTCAGAATCGGATGTGTGCAAGATATTCATACGCGGCATAAAACCAAGCAAGATAGCCTGACTTACCAGCGAGTAAGCGCCAGAGATAACGGCCTGCGAAGCAATCACAGTAGCAACAGTAGCTAAACCCACTGTTGGCCACAAAGCCCAATCTGGAACCATTAAATAGAACGGGTTTTTAATCGCCTCTGGGTTAGATAGAACTAAAGCACCTTGACCTAAATAATTAATTAACAAGCTAGGTAGCACTACGAGTAACCAGGCGTAACGCACTGGGGTACGCCCAAAGTGACCCATATCTAAGTACAGTGCCTCAACACCAGTCACAACCAATACAACTGCACCCATCACAATATAAGCAGTGGTTGGATGGTCGATGATGAAACGCACGGCAAACGCAGGATTAAATGCCTCAATGATCTGAGGTGCTTCCCCGATATTAATAATACCCAATACAGCGAGAGTTAAAAACCATACCAAGGTAACCGGTCCAAATAACTTACCTACGGCTGCAGTGCCTTGCTTCTGTATCAGGAACAAGGCAACCAAAATTACCAATGAAATCGGAATAATGAATTTATGCAAAGCGGGTGCGGCAATCTCAATACCCTCTACTGCAGATAAAACAGAAATTGCCGGCGTGATAACAGACTCACCTAACAGCATGCATGCACCAAACATGCCGATAATCATGAAGAAGAAGTAACTTTTTGATTTGCTATCAAAGGAGCGTAGGGCAAGAGCCATCAGCGAGAGAACGCCACCCTCCCCCTTGTTATCTGCTCGCATAACGAACAAGACATACTTCACTGTCACGACCAAAATCAGGGCCCAGATCATCATGGAGATCACACCAAAGAGTGCCTCTGGTGTGAATGCAATACCATGCTGTGGATCAAAACATTCTTTCAGCGCATAGAGCGGACTGGTACCAATGTCACCGAAGACAACTCCAATCGCCGCAAGCATCATGACGCCGAGGCTTTTTTTATGCTCGCCGCCTGTTCCATGAACCTCAACTGGGTTCAAAAGTGTGGAGCTAGAAAACTCTGGATTGCTAATGGACATCTCAAAACCTTAAGGTGATGTTGCACGGCAATATGTTACTCCTTATGCAGGTTGACTCAGGGAGGATATTGACCCCTCAAAACCGCTTATTTAAGCTCTATTTACAGGTATATCTCGACAGAGAGCCCTAAAAAATGGTAGAATTTCAGCTTCAGACGCGGGGTGGAGCAGTCTGGCAGCTCGTCGGGCTCATAACCCGAAGGTCGTAGGTTCAAATCCTGCCCCCGCAACCAGTATTCATAAGGCTTTCAGGTTAATCGACTTGAAAGCCTTTTTACTTTTCTTGGCCCTCGTAGACGCATCGTAGACAAATAATGGCAAAGGGACCCCCTCAATTTACGTAAAGAACGTTTTTGAGAGGTTTACAGTCGTTCAGCTCGCTACAGCGAGACGAACTACTTACAATGAAAGTAATTAAATTGATAACAAATTCAACATGTCAAATGAAGCATTTGCCAGAGCAAAAATTGATGACCTTCTAAAGGATGTTGGCTGGAACATTACCGATGGAATTAGCGTAAGGTTTGAACATCCGCTTGATGGAACCATGAGGGCGGATTATGTTTTGAATGATCGTCACGGGAGGCCATTAGCCGTCATTGAGGCAAAGAAGGCCTCAATCAACCCTGCTCAAGCAGCAGATCAGGCACTTGCTTATGCGAAAGTATTAAATATTCCCTTGATCTTTTTGACAAATGGTGAAGAAATTCGTTTTTGGGATTATAAAAACGAGGCTCATCCAAGATTAGTAAAGACTTTCTTTAGTCAGCCTGACTTGGAGAGACAGTCAGCGGCTAAAACTCTGAAAGTAGATCTATTAACTATTCCAATTGATTCCAAGATTGCTAGTCGTGATTATCAGCACGAATGTATAGATGCCGTATGTAAGGAAATATCTTTAGGTCGCCGAAAGATGTTGATTGAGATGGCTACCGGCACAGGCAAGACTAGAACTGCTGGAGCTTTAATTAAGAGACTACTTCAAGCCAATCAAGCAACCAGAGTGTTATTTTTAGTTGATCGTATTACTCTTGCGAAACAAACCGAAGATGTGTTCGCTGAAGTATTAAGAGACTACCCCGCCTATGTGTTGAGAGCTGGTCGAGTTGTTGAAGATCAAAAAGTGATCACAATTTCAACTCTACAGACAATGATCAATGAATATCACAAATTTTCATCAGGTTATTTTGATCTAGTAATAAGTGACGAGTGCCATAGATCAATCTATGGTCAGTGGAGCGGCGTTCTTAAGCACTTCGATGGAATTCAAATCGGTTTAACGGCTACGCCTTGTATTGCTAGCGATGAAGTAGAAACAGATGATGACAAGTTTGTTAAAGATACCCTTCGCTTTTTTGAGGTGACTGAGCCAACTTATAAGTATCAAATGAAGCAAGCAATTGATGAGGGGTATCTGGTTCCTTATCACATCTATAAAGCAAAAACAGTAAAAACAGCAAGCGAGGAGGGCTTTCCAGTTAAGCGTAAAGAGTTAGATTGGTCAGCAATGGATGCTGAAACTTCAGCAACTTTTGAAGAGCTGTTTGAGGGAAAAAAAGAAATCATTGTAGATCCAAGCGCCTTGGAAAGAAAATTCACTATCCCAGAGCGAAATCGCTCTATGGTTCGTGAATTCAGAAGGGTTCTCGAAGACGGATTTACATCAAAAGATGGCGTAAAAAGGTACCCTCTTGATGGTAAGACAATTGTTTTTGCTGTTAATAAGCGCCATGCTGAAACGCTTGCCCAAATGTTTGATCAAGAGTTTGCTGATAAAAAGCCAAGTCCTGATGTTAGGTATGCTGATTTTGTTGTTTCTGATTCAGGCGCTGACGATACGATAGATGCCTATACAAAGATAAAGAGATTCAAGGATGAAGAGCTTCCAAAGATCCTTGTAAGTGTGAATATGCTTGACACAGGCTTTGATTGTCCTGAAGTTGTTAATTTAGTGATGGCCCGTTTTACTAAGAGCGCTATTCTTTATCAGCAAATGAGAGGTCGAGGCACTCGTAAGGCTGATCATATTCATAAATCACTCTTCACGATTTTTGATTTTGTGGGTGTTACGGATTATCACAAGGATAATGAGGGCAAAACTGAAGGTGGTTATGTAGTGATTAGTAAGCCACCTGAGCAGCCACAAGGTAAAACAAGGAAGTTGCTCGTATTGGACGTAAATGATTACATTGATCCCTCTAGTAGAGAGTGGGTAACCTTAGACGATGAGGGTAACTATATTTTCACAACCGAACAACAGGTAAGGGCAAATAAACTTGGACTAAAGTTCGAGGCTTGGATTGGCGTTAATAGATTCAACAGTGATCAACTCAGATTACTGAAGATTATGGCTGAGCAGATTAAAGCTAATGTTGAAACAATTACAGAGTGGGATGAATATCTTTTTGTGAATCCTCCATTCTCCTCAATGGGCGGTATTCAGAGGGCGATACAAATCTTTGGCGGCAAAGCAGGACTTGACGCTATGATTAGAAGCCTTAATAAAACTCTCTTCGATAATATTGATACAGTCTACGCTGACAATCAGGCGCTAATAAATTAGGAATTGATATGGCTTTAACGCCTGAATTAAGAAAAGGTATCGATCAGATACGGAATTATTTATTTGGCGGTGGTTATCCCGACCCGATGAGCAATGCTGAGCAATTGTCATTCTTATTCTTCTTCTATTTGATCGAAGGTCTTGATTACGATAACCAGTTAAGAGCAAAAGCAACCAAGCAAGAATATCAAAGTATTTTTTCTGGTGATTGGCAAGTTGTTAATCCACTCAACTCGCCAGATAAAAAGTCTCTAACTATACCCGCAGATCATCTTAGGTGGAGTGTGTGGGCAAAGGGGATGACTGGTGAATTACTCGTTAGATTTGTCAGAGACGAAGTATTTGCTTTCTATTCATCAATAGCAGAAAAGTCAGCCATGAACTTTATGGATGGCGCTCGTTTAGGCGTTGATGAACCTACAGTCCTGACCCAAATTGTCGGGTTAATCGACAACCTAAGACTTGATCAGGCAGACGCTGATACAAAGGGTGACTTGTTTGAGTATGTTCTCAAGCAAATAAATCAGGCTGGAGAACTTGGGCAATTTAGAACTCCGCGCCATGTAATCCGATCAGTTGTAAAGATGGTTAATCCCAAAATCGGAGAAACAATCTACGACCCTGCCGCTGGAACTGCGGGATTTCTTGTTGCCGCCTACAACTATATTCGCCTGGCTAACTCCTCTTTAAATGCCACTGAAGAAATAGAAATGGATGGTAAGCCTGTTCTTCGGGGTTGGGGCGACAAGTTAAGTAAGGAGCAAAACTCAATTCTGGGCAATCAAACATTCTACGGAAACGATGTTGATCCAAAGATGGTTAGATTGGCGACAATGAATTTGACATTGAGGGGCCTGCCAAATGTACGAATTTTGAAAAGAAATGCTCTCACTACGAGCATGGATAAGACAGAAAAAGCAGAGCTAGGTATACCGCTTAATGGTTATGATGTAGTACTTGCCAATCCGCCATTTAGCGGAAGCGTAGATAAAGATCGAATTGTTGATGATGTAAAGATTGGTAATACCACTACAACTGAATTGTTGTTTATGAAGTACATACTCAACTGCCTTAAAAAAGGTGGTCGTTGTGGGGTCATTGTTCCGGAGGGTGTTTTATATGGCTCAACAAATGCTCATAAAGAATTGAGGCGCCAACTTTTAGAGACTAATTCATTGAAAGCCGTAATTAGTTTGCCAGGCGGTGTTTTTCAACCTTACGCTGGTGTGAAAACCTCTGTACTCCTATTTAATAAAGGTGGAACAACAACCAAAGTTATGTTCCTACAAATTGATAACGATGGTTATCGTTTGGATACTAATCATGATGTTGCTATAGAGGAAGATGATTTTCCTGAGGCTATGCGTGATTATCAACACCTTGATGATCGCTGGATGGAATGGCAAAAGCATGATCAAAAATCTGAGTGGTCTAAAAAGTGGTGGTTCTCAGAAATCGAGAAAATCAAAGAAAAAGAGTACAAATTAGATGCTAGTTCTTATCGTCCTTTAACTCTTTCAAAAACAATTCATCGCTCTCCATTTGAGATTATTGATGAATTGAATCAGGTAGAGGATGAAATCAAGGTTGAGATAGTGCTCCTAAAAGAGTTACTTAAGAAAATAAGTTAATGATTGGCGACTTAAAAAATCTTGGCAGTATTGCTCATGTCTTTAATGGGAAAACACCTTCCAAATTAGAGCAGCGAAAGCAAGGGCATCCCGTATTAAAAATTAAGAATGTAAGTGAAAGTGGTATTTTTAGGGGAAATAATGAAAGTTTTGTTGACTCCTCTCTCGCCGATAAATATAAAGATAGGTGGATCCAGGAAGGGGATATATTAATTCTTAACGCTGCCCATAATGCTGATTATGTTGGCAGTAAAGTATTTTTTGCGGATAAGAGTGTTGTAGGATTTCTACCAACTGGTGAGTGGCTCATTATCAGAGCAAACAAACAATGTATTAGCCCAGATTTTTTATTCTTTTGGACTATCAGCCCGAATACAAAAATTAAAATTCGTAAGGTTGTTAAAGGAATTCATCTCTATCCAAAAGATATTGCTGACTTGAAAGTTCTTATCCCCTCTTCTAAAGAAATTAATGAAGTCTTAGAAGTATTAGTATCAGCAAGAAAGATACAGGCGCTAAGACTATCCCTTATTGACTCTATGGCCGAACTTAAAAAGGCTATATTTTTCGAGATATTTGGAGATGTAGTCATAAATGATAAAAGATGGAATTTAGAAAAATTTTCCAATATCGGCGTATTGGATAGGGGAAGGTCTAGGCATAGGCCTCGTGATGCCGCTCATTTGTATGGCGGACAATACCCATTTATTCAAACGGGAGATGTTTCTAATTGTGGTGGCTTGCTAGATACATATACAAATACATATAGCGAGGCTGGGCTTGCTCAAAGTAAGTTATGGGATATTGATACTCTCTGTATTACTATTGCCGCAAACATTGCTAAGACGGGTATATTAAAAATTAAGGCCTGTTTTCCTGATAGCGTTGTTGGCTTTACAGTTAATAAGTCAAAGGCAACCAATAGATATGTTCAGACTTGGTTGAGTTTTCTTCAACCAATTCTTGAGGCCAATGCTCCTCAAGCGGCACAAAAGAATATTAATCTTCAAATACTTAGAGATTTACCTATACCAGTTCCACCGCTTCATATTCAAAATTCATTTGATGAGAAAATAAGTCAAATAGAGGCCATAAAAGAAAAGCAAAATGTTGCTTTGAATAAATCAAAGGAAATCTTTCAATCTTTGCTGAGCAAATTCTTCCCTTAATTTGATTAAGCTCTTACCAGCCTTTAATTGTTGGTACCTGAGGGGCCTGTCTTGGTGTGCTAATAGCTGTATTTAGCTGTGAGTTTATCGGAGCAATTGAACTGCCTTGGTATTGACCTTGTGGAATATAGAAATTAGTCTGCCTATTGATTATCTGACCAATTAAGTTGACTGTAGTATTTCCAAATCAAGAGCGCCTCTTAAAATTTGATATTTACCCAAAAGCACAAGCAATTCATCCCTTTCCATTAACTTAATGCTTAAATTAATTGACTGCTCTCTCGCCGTTTGATTGAAATACTTATTGGTAATAGCAAGCTTTTGAAAGCGCACAGCTGGATACCTAGCTTGATAGGCTGGACTTCCTGCTGAAATTTCTTTTACAGCGTCCCAACCAATCTCTTCTGATCCTGTATGTTTACATTGACAAAGAAGACCTAGTCCACCCTCTTTAAAAACAACAAGATCAACCCCGCCATCCCCCCTGGCCTTTTTAGTTACCTCGGCTCTTACTGCGTCCTGAGATAACAATAGTCTACAAAAGACTTCAAAACTGTTTCCATCAAGCCTATCTACATCGTCAATAGTTACATATTTCTGAGTGTTATTTGATCCTGCCGGGCCAGAGCCTGGCATCAGGCTTGAGATTGATATATCAGACCCTACTCCATCAAGAATATCTCCTGCCAGATCAGATTTAAAACTCATTAACTTGTCTAGATTTTCCTCAAAAGTTACAAAGTCGTTCGCAATAATTGTTGGGCAATAAACTTTTACGTTTCTTGCTTGACCAATTCGATACGCCCTATCAGTTGCTTGCCCTTCTTTAGCTGGATTCCAGGTTCTTGAATAATGAATAACGTGATTTGCCTCCACAATATTTAAGCCAAAGCCGGCAGCAAGCGGGGAAAGAATGATTACCCCGAATCCAGGGCGCTGTTGAAACTCATCAATCACATCTTGCCGCTCATCGGTATCTCCGTTTATCACTAAAGGGGAAAATTTGAAAGTGTGGTGGATGAATTTCGCCAGCGCACGCTGTACTTCACGAATTTCTGTAAATACGATTGCCTTCTCCGAGCTCTCTTGAACATTTCTTAGTACTTCAAGAAGCCACTTCATTTTTGGAGAGTTAGCCTTATGCTGCTCATATCCATTTTTATCGACTTCAAAAGTTCTACTGGGTAAGCAATATGGTTCAGCACATACAGCTTTCATAAAATGTAAGCTAGCAAATGAGAGCGCCCCACGCCTCTTTGCGTCTTTTTCCATGGCAGCAATCTCAAGCTGCCTTAGGCCATCAGCATATAGACCCCTCTGATATTGAGAGATATTAATCCTAAGCCTTTCCCTGTCTTTACCCTCAAAGAAGTAAGAATCATTGGAGATATTCATCTTCTTAGGCAATTCAGAGGCAATTTCCTCCTTCATGCGCCTTAACATTTGCGGATCTATATAAGCCCTTAGTAATGCCTTCATTTCCGCGGCGGAGTCCCCCTTGGATTCGATCGGCTTACGGTACTTATCACTAAATTCCTGTAAAGAGCCCAATAAGCCAGGCTGTACGAAGTCAAATAAACACCAAAGGTCAGCTAGGGAATTTTCAACAGGAGTACCCGTACAGGCAATCCTAAATTTTGCTTTTTGCTTTTTAGCTGCTAATGTAACAAGAGCATTTGGAGTTTTTATCTTCTGAGCCTCATCACAGATCATGTAAGTAAAATCTTGGCGAGCTAATGAGAATTCATAATCACGCAACACCTCATAAGTTGTCAAGACAACCTTGGCGTCGCCAAGCCATCCGGGCTTGAGTAGGCTATCAATTTTTTTATTAATCAATGCCTCAGCTATTTGCCCCTTTGGCTGCCTTCTAATATCTAAATTCCGACTATGAAGCAATAATATTTCAGGGAAATTGTCAAAAAACTTTGCCGCTTCATTAGTCCAGTTTTTCATTAATGCTATCGGAGCAACTACCAATGAAGGCGGATCATTAGCTTTATATTGGTAATGTGCTGACAGTAGCGTTAGCAATTGAAGTGTTTTCCCCAAGCCCATATCATCGGCAAGAATCGCCCCTCTAGTGAGGGTGGGCGACCTGGAGTACAGGAACTGTAACCAAGCCACCCCTTTTAATTGGTGAGACTTAAGTGAAATACCAGGCTTTAAATTTGACGGTAGGGTTGGAATAAAGCCCGACGAGACCGCTAAAGCTTTGGCACGTCCTTCGGCCTCTTCCGTTTCCGTATGCCTCATTTGAGAAACGTTATCTTTGAGGAGCAGAGTCTCCTTCAAAATCTTTGGCTTTTTTGGAGGTCCAGGGGGTTTTGGGGGCGTTTCCCCACCACCGCCGCCACCACTTCCGCCGCCGCCAGGTCCATCGGGTGGAATATCAATTGGAGGCTGAGGTGGTACATCAATTGGGGGTTGCGGTGGAATGTCAACCTCAACCCCTACTTTTAATAGGGTCTGTAGCTCGGCTAACAATTGCTTTGCTGCCTCCAAATTAAGCGGAAAAGGTAAACGACCATCAATAACAATATCTTCTCTAGCTAATTCTGCGAGCTTAATTTTGTCTTCAAAATTAGATAGCCATTCACCATCCAGTTGAATGTAAGTCTCAATCCCGTTTGGGGGTAGGCTAACCTTTAATAAAGGTACTAAGTTCTCTGGAATCCATGGGCCCTTGTTGATCGGAGCTATGTATGGAGAATAAATTGGCTTTGCTTGGCCTATTCCTTCAATTTGATCGCCATAGTTTTCAAGACAGTAGACATCCTCAAAACGAATGAATGAATTAGCTTGATTATTCCAAACGGACAGAATTCCTTTGGCATTTTCAAGCTGTGTATAGGTATCACCATCTATATCAATGGTGTGAGTTCGCCACACAAAATATTGTTTTTCGTTGGCAATTGCCTCATCCATCGCCCCAACTAAGGCAGTCAAATCGCCTATAGATGCTACTACTTCACGCTGAGATTGTGAGGTAAAGTCATCAAAGGTTTTTGATACAACCGCTATTACCTCGCTAAGCAACCCCTCTTCATTTTGATAGGCCTTTATGAACAATGAAGTTGGAACAATTCCTGCTTCTTGTTTGGCAATTTCAATTTGTTTTTCTTTGAGGACTGTATGAGCAAACTCACCCAGCACAGCAAAGGGATTTCTAACGAAGGCTTGAGCTTTAGCTCCGGTGGCTCTTCTTGAAGGAAACTCTCTCTTAATTACTGCCAGGACCTCCCTTACTGGTTCAGACAGAATAAGTTGTAAGCGCCCACCAGGTGTTGAGAAATCAACATCTTTTGGAATTGAATCAGAACTCCACCTATCAAATGCCTGAAGCCATTCTTGAGGTGCACCTTCAAATCCCGGTTCGATAGTTACGACTTCAACCCCAACATAGTCACCTTTAGAAAAATAAATATCTAAGGTATCTTTAGTAATAACAACTGTTTCTTTTAAATACTTAGAGAGCGAAGCATTGGCTGATGATGCTAAAGGCCTCATCTCACCCCATTTTGACTCATTGGTTAGCTGATTTTTTTCGGAATCATTAATTAAAGAGAAGTCGTCAATCTTCTTAATCAAAAGCCACTCTTGAGGTGGCATTAACCAAGTTTCATTACCCCTCTGACAATAGGCACCTACTCTAGTTATTTGGCTGAGTCTTTGATTTCTATCTTCAACGCCATTGATAATGATTTTGAATTTTTTATCTGAAACCGTCCCTAGCTCGCTAATTTTCCATATAGACGTTTTAATCTGGGGAATATTGAGCAAAAAATAACTATCCCGATGATCATCGCTATGGTTTATGTAGTAACAATCCTCCCAGTAAACATTAAACTTACCGTTTTCAAAAGAGGCTAAACCCTCATCAACGAGCTGGGCAAGGTATAGGGCCTGCTGTCCTCCACTTTCAAGCTCAAGAGCCCATTCCATCAAATGCTGCTGGGTAACAACCGAATTTAATCCGGAATAAACGTAAACAAATCCAGAGGCACTCACTGATGGAGATACCAAATCGCTTGAAAGCAAATCAAAATCACTTTTTGACTTTAATTTTGAATTCACTGTGGGCGAATTAAACAATCTGGAAAGCCAATTCATCGTAGGATCCACCCAATTCCATCAGTAAATTTCAAACCAAAGAAACCAAGCTTTTCGGCAACGGGTCCTTTATCTCGCATATATTTGACTATAAACCTTGCACTCTCTTCTTGATATTCGACACCATTTTCTCTGGCCAATTGAATTGCTTTTGCCTTAGCCTCAAAATACTTAAATAGAACTGGTGGATTTGGCGTTTCAGCCCCACCCTTGATAGCAACTTCAACATCTATGTTTGTAGGAACAAATGTAGGTATTTCAAGCTCCGCGTCTTTAACGCTAAACTTAATTTCCTCTGGAGCGGCCGAGTATCCACCCGTAAAGTAATCTCGAACATTAATTGTTTGATTTAAATTTGATGCTCCCGTGATGCGAACCGATGAAGGCGTAATGCCATATTCTTTGCGCAATTTTGCTGGCGCTCTATGAGCATCTGTCCAACCAGGAGTATGGGCAAAGTCCATACCCCCCGTCCTATATTTCTCTTTCAAACCTTTTCTTGAAGTGCTTGAATAATGATATTTGTCAGTAATATTGAATTGATTCTCACCATGCCTATAAACATAACATCCGCCACCAATACTAAAATCCACGATCAAGCAATTTCCAATCGTCATTAAAAAGGCATCATTTCCTGGATTTTGATCTTCGCGCAACTGGGAATAAGCATGCCCATCCCTTTTAAAGACCTTCTTATAGTCCGCCCTACTTTCTACGAGCCCCCGAGAAGTCGGACCCAAAGCTAGCCTTGAAGATTTGACTTGAGGGATAAATTTCAACCAGAAATTTAATCTTTCATCGTCAGCATGACCCCGCTCTTTAAGCAACTTGAAGAATAGACGTAAATTGGTTTCATGAACCCAATTAAGAACCATTGCTAGAGCTGGCTTACTAACAAATTTCCACTTTGATCCAGCTAATTCATGCCCCTCAGGACTAGCCCATAAATCTAACGCATACTCTTTCAGCATTTCATTAACGCTTGTATCCGAACAAATCGCATACCTATCCAAAACAGCGCATAAACCTTTATCTCGATAAATTTTGTGTTTATCAAACAATTTCAGTAATTTAGGGATCGCCTTTTTAAAGCCAAATTCATCAAAATTTAATACGTTTTGAAGGCATGTAACAAAGAGCCTCTCCCAGAACCAACTATTTGAGGAAATTTGAAGATCTCCAGAGATCCTTAGCACCAAGTCTTCATGCCCGTCAAACCACTGCTTAGCAAACTGATCACAGGGATTTTTACCCAATAGCTCGATGTTTTCATCTATCGCCTTCATCCAAGAAAGCCTTAACTCTGTAGAACCTAAAACTGAGCTCCATGTAGAGATCAAAAAGCGTCTAATGTCCTCAAGGGATCCTTCAAACTGTTGTCGATTTGGTGAGTTATTAGGACTTAATTCAAAATAAGCCCCCATTACACCGCGCCAAGTAATCAACATGTCTCTACCGGAAGTACATTTAGCAGAATAGTTATCAAGTAGCGCTTTAAGTTTGCCCTCATTATTAAAAAGGGTGCTTTCCAGCGTTGATCCAACAGGTTTAGCTAAGGCAAATGCAATTAAATCAATGTCTACTTCATCTAATTGAGCCTCTCCAGACAAAAAACGGGAGGCTGCTTTAAGAGCAAGAGCCTCAGGAGGGCTACCGGCATTTTTGAATTTCTTTTTTATTTCTTCAAAGACTAGTTCAAGTGAATTTAACTGCTCTTTTTGTTGAAAAAGCTCTTTCCGAGGCGCTAAAGCACCTGTAATTTGATTAAGAGATTGTCTTAGACGATCTAATTCCAACATTTACCAAACTTCTTATCTGACAAATCAACGCGCTTAGGATTTTCACTATTAAATTTTGCCTCTTCGCCAACTTGCCAGAACTCAAGCTTAAGAACTACAACTCGATTTTCTGCTTTTGAGGGTTTGAAGGAATTAAAAGAGAATCCGCCTACTAAAAATAAGTCTCTAATCTCATTTTGAACAGCCTGAGAAATTGGAATAGACGACCCTAATTCAGGCGAGAGTGAGCACACCACCTGCTGACTACGCCTTAAAGATAGATCTAAGTTGAAGAGATAGTCCCCATCGGTATCGGTATAGCCCTCTACGACAACTCGCCTGAAGTACTGCTTACAAGCAGAAGATTTAACAGCGCTCAATATAGAAGGGATATATTTCCTTAAAAAATTAACTCCTTCTGGACTGATATTGGACTGTCCGGACTGGAAATTAACAATCGATCCTAGATTAATACGAATCGCATCAACGGAGTTGTAATCAAGCTTAGCTTCAGGAAACAAATTTTTTGCCTCACCCCTCAACTCATCAAAGCACTGACCAACAGCCTTTGTTCGCTCGAAAGACTCCTTTGTTGAATATTTCTTTTCCAGTGAAACAATAGTGACCGCCATAACAACTAAAAATAAAGTCATACAAGCAGTCATCAAATCAGAGAAGGAAATCCAGAAGGGCTTTTCAGCCTCATCTTTTCTTGACCTTTTAGGCGAGCGACCAAACAACATTAATTATTTTCCTTGCGTAATTTCAGCACGGAAGCCACCATTACCTCAACAGCACTACTCAATGAACTTGCTGCGGAACTGAGAATCTGAACATTTTCTTTGTTCATTTTTTCAACGGAAGACAGCATTTCAGCATTAAATGTTTCAAATGAATCCTTGAGTACTGAATTGATCTTATCGAGATACTGTGTGCTAGATGCCTCAGCTGTTCTCATGGTGCCTATGACACGCTCCATTTCACCAACAATCTTCTCACCTACGCCGGCCTCTCTTCTCGCAATTTCTACGAGTCCAGTAAGCTCAAGAACATACTTCTCATTTTCACGTTTTGACTGCTGGTAGCCATCAAATAGCTCCCTAACCATTGAGCTGGTTGACTGAAGTGTTGAAGCCGCTTCTTCCATTTTTGTAGTAATACCCTTGCTTTGCTCAAGAACATTATTAACAGCATCACCGGCATTTGTGAATTTATCAGCCGCAATTTTCATATTCAATGCACCATCATTCATTCCAGAAATGGCGCTTGTGGAAACGCGTTGGATCTCGCTAATATTTTGTTCAGTCTTAATTGTGGAATTTTTTATATCTTCAATTAACTTAGAAACATTTTCTGATAATCCACCGTAAAGAGCTTTGGTAGAGTCTGTCAAGTTTTTGGTTCTGTCTCTATCTTGGTCGATCTGAGCTCCGCGCTCAGTCGAGATACTTCTAATTGCCGCCTCTAATTCAGATAAAACTTTTTTCATAGTTTCATCCATGGCATTTTTAGTTTCGCCCTGTTGTTGAATAATTAATTCCTTCAACTCGTTAATAAACGCCCTTAACTGCTCATTCATTCTTTCTTGGGCCTGTGCAGCCCGCTCCATAGACTCCTCTAGCTTTTTAGACATTTGGTTTGTTGCATCCTCTCCAGCGGTAGAGATGTCGCGAACCAAGCCAGTTAGCGCTGTTTGAACGGATACCATAGCATCGGAGGAACGTTGAATTGCCTCATTAACCCCCTGTATCTGAGAACCAAACGTTTGATCCATTTTCTCCATGAAGCCAGCTATCAAGTTTTCCAGAAGACTTGAAACTGCCTGACCTTGCCCGCTTGAAAAGTCTTGCACTACGCCGCCAATTTTTTCCAGAGGGGCTTTCAGTGCCTCACCAATAGAGCCACTAATTTGAACTGATTGTTTATTCATCAATTCCTCAAGATCTCTAATCAGAGCATCTTTAAGGCTTGCTGCATGTGTAGCGGAACTTTCAGAGGCTTTTACAAGGCGAGCGAGATAGTCCTCTCCAACTCCAGCTGCATAGATACTATCGAGTGATTTATTTAACTCTTCTACTTGCTGATAGCACTGGTTTAATACTCGTTTTTCGAAAAAAGTAATGAGAATTGCAAAGAAAATCGCAAATCCTGAACCAATAAATGCCGAGGTTACTTCGCCAAGCAATAAATTTAAAGTGTCACTAGCAGCTTCAGAATTAAATTTACCAAGACCCCACACTAACCCGCTGAAGGTTCCAATAATTCCAACGCCCGTCAAAATCCCTGGCAAGTGCTTATAAAAGTCTGCGTTGACATAGGTGTCAACAATTGACTCCTTATTGAAATACATTTCTGAGCTAGAGGTAGCTCGAATGCTGCTCTTCTCACCATCCTCGCTTGTCATTACATGAAGGCTTTGGCGATACTCTCGCCATAAATTGAGAAACGGTTTTTCACGAAATAAGTCTGCTAGCTCCTCCGGTATAACTGCACCAAAGTCTCTTAAAGATAGTTCAGCTAATAGTGCATTTATTTCTATCAACCGAGCTTTTAGTTGGTTGGCTGGGATTTGATAATGTTTATAGTAAAGATAAGATGGGCCCAAAACAAATATTGAAACAATACCCAAAATTACGGGGTTTAAATGCGAAAGAAAATTCATTTTTTCCTTAATTACCTATTTACTTAAATCATTATTAATTTTATTGACACCCGTCTAGATACTACCCTTTTGGCAGGCTCAATTAGTGAGCTCTTACTATTGTTCAGTAGACCCATAATCTTGCAGTCCACGTCATAAACACGGTCATAAAACACTTCCCCACAACTTTCTTTTTTAACTTTTCTCATAGTAACAGTAATTATTTACAGTTACAGTGTTAATATATTTCTATGGAAGAAAAAAAATACACTTTTGAAGAACTCTGCACCCTAACCGGCGTCAGCTCAAGAACCCTGCGCTATTACATCCAAATTGCTCTGGTAGATAAGCCTATAGGACAAACCCGGGGGGCTCACTATTTGAGCCTTCACATTGAGAAGATCCTTCGTATCAAGCAATTAACTGAAGCGGGTATATCACTTGAGCGAATACGTGAAGTGCTTTCTGGCTCGCCAATGCCGCTACCTGAGCGGGCTAAAAAGCCGGGAGACATTTCGGTACGCACTCACCTATGGGTAGGAGAAGGTATTGAAATAGAAGTCTCGGCTGAAACAGCGGGTTTGAGCCCAGAGCAATTACGTCAATTTTTAAAGGGCGTGATGCAGGTATACGAACAAGTCAAAAAGGATGCGCAATGATCGTCATTGAAAAGGTAAAAAACGTATTTTCTAGCGATAAAAAGAAGTTGGTCCTGCAATCATCCTGCGCAACTGGTGTAGCCAATGGTTTATTGCTCGATTTGACCATACGCCAGCACTATAAAAACAACACCAACAAAACTTTGGAGGTTGTTTACTCATTTCCCATGGCTTGGGGTGCCACATTCATGGGAATGCAGGCAGAGATTGGTGGCCAACGCTTGGTCGGCACTGTGATTGAAAAAGCCAATGCAACCGAACAGTATGAAAAAGCGATAGCTGATGGCGATGCCCCCATCATGATTGAAAAGAATTCTGATGGTCTATATACCGCTAACCTCGGAAACCTTGAACCCAATGAAGATGTAGTCATTGAATACATCTACTCGCAACTTCTCAAGTACGAGCAAGGCTCGATGCGCATCAGCATTCCTACGGTCATCGCTCCGCGCTATGGCGATGCTAAAAAGGGTGGTATTGAAGATCGCCATAGTGTTGAGGCTGATTTCTTAACTGAATACCCATTCACCCTATCTCTGCAATTAACCGGTGGCCTAGAAAAAGCCGTCGTTGAATGTCCATCGCATCAAGTGCAAGTGGCTAAACAAGATAAAAGCTTATTAGTCTCGATTGAACGTGAAGCTTTTTTAGATCGCGACTTTATCCTCAATTTAACTGGCCTACAAAATCAATCTTTTTATATTGTCACACCAGATAAACAACTCGGACCCGATGGTTGCACTGTCTTAGCAAGTTTTTGCCCACCAACCATCGACAATCAAAAAGATAGCTCACTAGATCTGAAGATCTTGGTTGATTGTTCAGGCTCCATGGAGGGTGATAGCATTCAATCGGCAAAACGCGCCCTGCATCACGTATTGAGCCACTTAACTGCAGAAGATCGATTTAGTTACTCTAAGTTTGGCAATCATACCAACCACCTATTTTCTAAAGTTAAGCCAGCCGACCAATTTCATATTTCTGCCGCCTCTTTATTGATAGAGAACACAAATGCCGATATGGGTGGCACTGAAGTAGAAGCGGCATTGCAATCGACTTTCGATCTAATGGGTGCCCAAGGTACGGCAGATGTTCTTCTCATTACCGATGGTGAAGTTTGGTGTACAAATGAAACCATTGCCGCAGCCAAAGAAAGTGGGCATCGCATCTTTGCCGTAGGAGTAGGCTCCGCGCCAGCGGATACCCTTCTAAAAGAATTGGCTGAAATGTCCGGCGGCGCATGTGAGCTAATCTCGCCCAAAGAAGATATTGAGAAAGCGATCGTGCGCATGTTCCACCGGATTCGCCAGCCTAGAGCATGCAATATTGAAATTGACTGGGGTCACCCAGAACAACCAGAATGGACTGTTGGTACCAATACCGCCATCTTTAGTGAGAATACAACTCATGTATTTGCTGGGTTTAAATCCGCCCCATCAAAGCCAGCCTTGCTAAGTTACCAATTTGGCAATAGCTCACAACGCACAGGCATTGGGGCTTCTCAGATCACACACTCTAAATCTCATAACCTACCTCGTTTGGCAGCGGCGCAAAGAATCAAAACTGCGCCCGAAGGAGATCAAATTGCTTTGGCCCTTAGCTATCAACTCATTACAGAGAAGACCAATTGTTTATTGGTTCATATTCGCGCCGAAGACCAAAAGGCAACTGAATTGCCGGAGCTGATGACCATAGCGCAGATGCAAGCGACTGGATGGGGCGGCGCGGGTTCAGTCCTAGATGGATCACCTCATATTCTATTTAGCAAGAGCAAATCATTTACCTCCAAATGCGCTACGCTTAATCTCTCTAGCGCCACCTATGCTTCGTTTGACATGCCAAGGGTATTTAGATCAAGCCCAATCACAGGGGATTCACCCATCTCATTACAAGAATCTATAAGTGGAAATCCAGATTATTACGACATCCCGGCATTCCTCAGAAAGCAGGCAGCCGAGTCAGAACAGGCCGCTCCAAAAATCAAATATCTTGATCCTACTGATGTTATTGAGATAGCGAATACCATTATTTTGAGCAAGACACTTTTTGCCAATTTTGTTAAAACAATGGATCAGTCCTTGTTTGATGCTGAAGTATCAGAAGTGTTTAATAGTTGCTTGAAGTTTTTATCCAAAGAGCAATTGTGGACCACCGCTCTAGCGTGGTTACTCCTCCATCTAGAGGAGTCTGGCAATTGGAATGAGAATACTAAGAGCGCTATTCAAGAACTTACCAACGAGATGGATGCTATTGAGTTAAGTAAAGCATTGCGAGTTTTCAATACCAAAATGAACAACATTGGTATGCATGAATGGCTCTCTTAACTATAATGAACAATAAATTTTTGTTGCTTGTAGTTGTTGCGTCGCAGTGGGTTGCTTGTTTTGAATAGTTAGTGCGGCCCAGTGGATTGGGTACGTTCATCTGCGAACATAAGAAAGGATATATGCCTTTCTCTTACTAACCTCACCAGTCAAAGCAATCCCAGCACCCTCATGCACCAACGCCATTGGCTCTTGCATCATTGCCTTATCCGACAAATAAGGATTTCCATTGGAGTCACGCAACCTGAATTTAGGTAATCCCAAGATCTTGGCGCAATCTACAAAAGCGCCAACCATAAAAAATGGGTTAATCCGATGCCTATAGTGATCGTGAACTTGGATCTGCAAAGGTAGCAATATGGTTATCAAAATTACCCCAAAAATCATTATTTTTTCCATTTTTTAATATTTATTTAAATTGTGATGTGCCACTAGCTCAATAAATGAGCTATAAATATTCATGTGTATTAGGTCAATATATTTATATTGTTAGAAAGCTGAAAATGAGCACCATAGAGCGTCTGCATAAGATCAAATACATGATCCAGGTTCGCAAATGCGTACCTCGCCAAGATTTTCTTGATGAACTCGAAATCTCTCCCGCGACCTTTAAACGCGACTTGGAATATCTGCGCGATCGCATGAATGCCTCAATCATCTATGACCGATCTGATGGAGGTTATAAATTTGAAAAACCCAATGCTGGAGAAAAATTCGAATTGCCAGGCCTATGGTTTTCTGAAAAAGAAGCCACCGCCCTAGCCCTCATGCAACATCTACTCTCATCCCAAGATAAGGGTGGTCTTATTGGTCCCCATATTGAGCCCTTAATGTCAATCATTGACGGGATCTTAGGCCAGTCATCCGCCACCTCTAAAGAGTTGCGTAAAAGGATTAGGGTCTTTGGAATGGCCTCACGCAAAAGCGCGATTGAAAACTTTGAAGAAATTGGTAGCGCTCTACTCAAACGTGAGCGCCTACATATTGCGTATTACTCCAAGGGCACCAATCAAACCACAGAACGCGAGATCTCTCCTCAGCGCCTCATTCATTATCGGGATAATTGGTACCTAGATGCCTACTGCCATCTACGTAATGAGCTACGTAGCTTTGCAGTTGATGGAATTAAATCAGCCGCATTAACCAACAAAAAGGCGGATGATATTTCCGAAAAAGAGCTTCACGAAAACTTTGCCGAAAGTTATGGCATCTTCTCCGGAAAGGCAACCCAAAGAGCAAAGCTGCGGTTTTCCCCGGAGCGCGCCCGCTGGGTTTCTGGAGAGCAGTGGCATGGGCAACAAACTGGCAAATTTGACGACAAAGGCTTTTACATCCTGGAGTTTGATTACAACCAAGATCCCGAGCTAGTCATGGATATTTTGAAACATGGCTCTGAAGTTGAGATTTTGGCACCAGCAAGCCTTAAAACCAAGGTGGTTAATGAACTCAAAAAGGCGCTGTCTAAATATTAGACTGCATGGACTAAATATATTTTCTATTAGCCGATGATCCTAGCTCATTTTTTGAGCTTAAGACACCCTAAGATGGAGTCATAGCACATAGGAGAAGTGATGAAAAAATTAATTGCAATGGCACTTATTGGATTGACATTGAATAGTTTTGCTCAGACTATCAACTGGAATAGCAGCCCACTGAATTATCAAAATAGCGAACTAAACTATAACAACAGTCCTTTAAATTATCAAAACAGTCCGCTCAATTACCAAAACAGTTCATTAAATTACAACTCAAGCAATGGGGTTTATGACAATAGTGGCAATCGGATTGGTTATGAAGTTCAATCACCGCAGGGCGTAACCAATATTTTTGATAACAACGGCAATCGGATTGGCTACTCACCAAGCCAAAGGTCAAAATAAAATATAGACAATATTAGATCACGATAAATCTATTTCGTATAAGCCTAACTGCGTATTGATTGCCCATTAAAACCTAAGTTTTCTGAGATTACTCAATTATAGGAATTAGCAAATATCGCTCTATAGGGATCAACATCAGTATGTTAATTTGAGTATTAGCCATTAAAGATCAAAACTTCTTACCTGACCATTTTTAACGCTTTGATCCATGAAATGATTAATCAAGTCCGCAAGACGTTGGCGGCGATACTCTAAGAACTTACCAAAATTGCCAATCTCACGCATTTCAAATCCTAGTGGTATGGCTTGCTTTAATAGCACATCACCACCCTGGGTATCCACAATTTCCTGGAAGTAGATATTAGGTGCTTTATTAGAAATATTACGATTGGCTTTGCCGCTAATAAAAGCCATATTGGAGATCTCATTAATATCAGCGCCATCAAAACCAGCTTTCTGGAGCAAAGATTTCGGAAAAATATGGTGATACTCAATTAAATGGCTATGACCCTGATGAAACAGGGAGAGCCCCAGGCCTGTATTCCAATCTACTGCATTGGAATATTTCAGCGCCAGATAACTTAACGAGAATAAGAAACTGCGCTGTCCGCGTCCAGCCAAATCCCGAGGTTCAACATTAATACGTCCAAAGCGTTGCTCAAGCATTTGCACCAAATCACCAAAATTTCCGCCATCAAGTAATACGCGTAAATCCGCATCCAAGCTAGATTCACTTGATCCTGAGAAATGCCCTTTAATACCGCCAGCAAAGAGCCATTGGAGCATCTGACTTGAGTCACTAGGGGCTAACTTATAGTCCTTCAGATCCCCATATACTGCAATCGGGATTAAATAATATGGCGATGCAAGCAAAGACATGCCTTCAATACCGGCATTTTGCTTGAGAAAATTAATAGCGTAATCGATTCCGTTCTTGGTTTTCTCCCAACTACTCTGAAGCTTTGCCAGGGGGATCGTACTTACCGTTCTAAAGCGAGATTGTCCGGTAGCAAAAACTACCAATAACCGAACTAACAATCCCGTATCGATATAAAAATTGCTTTGCTCTTCGCAAGTATTTGAAAAATCCTCAAAGATAGTGAGCGACCCAGGCCACTTAGCGGTAATTTGCGCTAAAGCCAAATCTGAGCCCTTGAGCTTGGCACCTAATGAGTTCACCCGCACGAAGATTTCTGCCACCTCCTCATAAGAGAGGTTGCGCGGCAAGATTTCCATGGTGTAAAGGTAATCTTTGATAGCTCGCAGGCGATTTAAACGATTCAAATAGACCGCAAACTGTGGATCATTTGGTGAACTCACTAAATCCTTGACCAGCTCCCAATCATTTTGGCTAGCAAAGACTTTAGAAACACTCACCCAATTTGGGCGATTTAATATTTGACTAGATGCAACCGCAAAGACGCGGCCATTTAATCTCTGCAAAACATTCTCACCACGATCATCATCCGATCCCTCGTCGACTTCCGTGCCCTCCTCATTACCATTAGCATCATCTTCCACCTCGAGAAGATCTATAGGAGGCCCTTCAGGATGATTTAAGTTAAAAGCAATATCAATAGGCCTTTGGCGATTGCGGACCTCAATAGGCTTTCCTGAAAGCACCGCAGTCAAAGATGTTAAACGCTGCTGACCGTCAAGCAATAGTTTCTGAGTGGCAAACGCATTGGGCTTTTGCTGAACTTGTAAATCTCTGGGCTGCTGCTCAGCATCAGTTTCCCAAACAAGAATTGTCCCCGATGGGTAGCCACGATATAGAGAATCCAATAAGTCCCGCACTCGAGTAGATGTCCAAACATAGCGACGCTGCATCTCAGGGAGTCGCAATTCGCCACACTCAATCATTTGCACCAAATCTAAAACACGGGTTTCCTGTTTTGGCATTCCTCAGTCCTTTGTAAAATCTAAATAGTAATAATAACTATACGCTGATTAGCATTAACTTCTTAATATTAATACGATCCAATAGACTTCAAGCTCCAAGCCCATTTTTGAGGGCTATGATCGTGATTGCAGGCAACCAAAAAGTAGATTATTAATTTTGATAAACAGCTACCGCCTTCACCAATACCTCAGATACATGATTTCTTAGGGCTGGAGGATCCACCACCTCGACATCGGCACCTTGGCGCAGAATATCCAAAGTCAACTCCCTCTCATCGCTATAAGGAATTTCTAATAGATAAGAGCCATCTTCCATCACTTCACCACGCTGCTTGGGATGCCATAACTCTTTAGAAACCCACCGGGCTCTAAAGGGCGTAAATTTGAGCCTAGCAATTTGATATTTTTTGCCAGCAAAGATCCCATAAGAAGATTCCAATTCGGACACCAAAACATTCTCATCAACCGATACAGCAGGCTTCTCCAGCCCCTTTATCATCTCAATGGCATCTAGTGAGAATGTTCGCAGATCATCGCGATCGTGACAAAAAGCATCTAAGTACCAGTTATCGCGGTAGTAAACCAATCTCTGGGGTGATACCTCGCGCTCACTGATGCTTTCGTTATATCTTTGCAAATAACGAATATGAATCCGTTTTCTTGCCAACAAAGCATTGGCAATTAATTCAAAATAGGCCGGGGATGTTCTACGTCTGGCTAAACCTACAATCTTAATTCTCTTGGCCACCTCTTTCAGAGAAAAACTACTTTCATCTAGCAACTTTTCTAAGCGACTGCGAATAGGATTAACCTGCGCATTCACCATGCCATTGGGTTCAATATTTTTTAATAACTCAATAACGGATAGCCAAGAATGAATCTCTGATTCATTTAACCAAAGTCCAGGTAGCGAAGTTAATGAATCAACGCCATCCTTCTTGCCATTAAGAACATACCCTTTAAGATCTGCATTCCACTCAATTGGCGCACCCAATCGATCTCGCAAATACTCTAGGTCTCGCCTAAAGGTCGCCCGAGAAACTTCAAGTACTTTCAAAAAGTGTTCAGCGGTAACTACTTGGCGCTCTCCTAACAATTTTTGAATCTTATAAAACCGTTCCGTTCTATCCATTAATTTGCCTTACGTCCTCGTTATGAAATTTATTTAGATTTATTTCATTTTGAGTAGTCACAGTCTCATGGGGTGAGCCTGGCTCAAGTCAAAAATGAATTCTGTTTAATTTTTATAAGGATCGTTATGAAAAAGCTGGGTATATATACAGTAGTTACTGCTTTGTTGACTGTTGGAACAATTGCAAGCGCTAATGCACAATCAAAATTTGAAGGTGCATACGGCCAAATTGGTATTGGCTATGAAAACATCACGCCAACTTTTAACTCTAGTGGATTAAATATTATTGGCGTTGGGGCGGCACCAATTAGCACAAACGTTTCAAGCCAAGGCAGTGTGATGGGCGTTGTCACTATTGGATATATGGCGCCAATTACCAAAGACTTTTTGCTGGGCATCGGCGCTGAATATAACCCGTTTAACTCACAGTCTGGCAATTACAACTACGGCGTAAGTAATGTGAGAGTAAATGGTACATATCAATCACAAAATCAATACAACATCTTCCTTTCACCAGCAACTCCAGTTGGCACAGATGGTTTACTCTACGGCAAAGTTGGCTACACAGGCGCTTCTGTAAAAGCTACCGAAGGTGGCGTTTCAAACACCCAAAACCTAACAGGCTACTCACTTGGACTTGGATATAAGCAAATCATTCAAGGTGGTCTATATGGCTTCGGTGAAGTGAATTACATGGGCTATGGCAATCACACCAACTCTTACAGTGGTGTTGCTGGTGGCTACACTTATAGCTATTCCTTGACCTCTAGCGCAAATGTATTTAACGCGGTTGTTGGTATTGGTTACAAGTTTTAAACAATAAGTTAAAGGGGGATGCAAATCCCCTTTTGAAAAATCACTCTTCATCATCCTCTTATCCAGTCTTGGATGAACTGCATTATCCGGGCACTATTCAACATCCTTGGTGAGCCAAGAAAAGGATATGAACGCTGCCAAGGACGAAGGCGATAACCTATCGATTACTAAGTCTCAAAAAGAGATCAAAGTGGATATGAGCTCATCAGATGCCATCTCTATATTGGGCTCACCCAATATGCTCGCTACCGAAGGGAAGCGACGTGAGTCTTGGGCATAGAAGTTATGGCCTCAAGCTCAGCCGATCGGTCATTTCTACGGTTTCTCGCAGATAGAAGTGCAACCGTGAGTCGAACCAAAAAAATGCCACCCATTGTCATCAAGTGTGATGACAATGGTAATTTAATATATTTACAGTTATATTTACATTAATAGTGTTAATATAACTAGATGGAAACTCAAAAACTCACCTTTGATGAACTTTGCGCCTTATCGGGCTTAAGTTCGCGCACTCTGCGTTACTACACCCAAATTGGCTTAATTGATAAGCCTATAGGGCAAACAAGAGCAGCTCACTACACCAGCCTTCATCTTGAAAAAGCCCTGCGCATCAAGCAATTAACTGAGTCAGGTATATCACTAGAGCGGATACGCGAAGTTTTATCCGGCGAGACTTTACCCCTCCCCGTTCGCACCAAAAAACCAGGGCAAATTGAAGTGAAAACCCATCTTTGGATCGCTGATGGTGTTGAACTCCAAGTCTCCCCAGAATCGGCAAATTTAAGCCCAGAAGCATTACGTGAATTTTTGCAAAGCGTGATGCACTCCTATGAGCAGATTACAAAGGATAAGAAATGATCGCCATCCAAAATCAATCCCCATTACCGTTCAGCCGTAATCAATTGATGGCACTGCAATCAGTAAAAGCCACAGGGGTGGTCAAAGGCCTCATGTTGGAAATGACCATTCGCCAGGAATATCAAAATTTCACACAAGACACTCTTGAGGCTTCCTATACCTTTCCCATGGGTTGGGGTGCTAGCTTTATGGATCTTCATGTAGAAATTGCAGGCAAGCGACTGCGCGGCTTAGTCATCGAAAAGCAGGCGGCAATCACGGGATATGAAAAAGCCATTGCCGAGGGGGACACCCCCATCATGCTCGAGAAAAACTCCGAAGGCATCTACACCGCTAGCTTGGGTAACCTCAAGCCTGGCGAAACCGCAACCATTGAATATCGCTATGCGCAATTGCTACAAGTCGAAGAGGGATGCGCCAGAATTTGTTTGCCCACCACCATTGCACCACGGTACGGAAAAGAACGGTTTGGCGGCATTCAAGAGCATCAAAGCACCCAAGCAGATATATTGGTGCAATACCCTCTTACCCTCTCATTGTGGCTTAGTGGGGGCACCGAAAAATGCACGATTGAGTCCCCCAGCCATCACATTAAAGTAACGCAAAACACCTCTAGAACGCTGGTTGAATTAACTCGCAATGGATTTTTAGATCGCGACTTTATTCTTAACTTGAGCGGACTCAAAAACCAATCTTTTTGCATGGTTGCACCGGATACAAATAGGAAACCAGAGGCTTACACTGTACTAGCTAGCTTTAATCCCAATATTGATAGCAATGAGATTGCTGGACCCATTGCACTGAAGATCCTGGTAGATTGCTCGGGCTCCATGAATGGCGATAGCATTGAATCTGCCAAGGAAGCATTGCATCAGGTTTTAATGAATCTTAATTCCGATGACCAACTTAGCTACTCCCAATTTGGCGATACAGTAAAGCATGCCTTTGAAAATCTGCAACTAGCCACCCCATTTAATATTGCTGCGTCATCCATCTTTATCAGCAATACCGAAGCCAATTTAGGCGGCACACAGATTGAACATGCCCTCCTTTCCACCTTCAAACTCAAAGCGAAGGACGCTCAGGCAGATATTTTGCTTATTACCGATGGTGAAGTTTGGGATACAGCGAACATCATTGAGACTGCCAAGCAATCTGGGCAACGCATCTTTGCCATTGGCGTTGGCAACGCTCCTGCTGAAACGCTCTTACAAGAACTCGCTGAAGAGACTGGTGGCGCTTGCGAACTAGTGCCACCCAACGGGGATGTTCAGATGGGAATTACTCGCATGTTTCACCGCCTGCGCCAGCCTAGAGCACGCAATATTGAAATCGATTGGGGTCATGATGGAAAGCCTGAGTGGGTCAGCGGCATCAGTGCAGCTATATTTAATCTCAATACCAGTCATGTATTTGCCGGCTTTAAATCGCCGCCCCAACGCCCTGCCACCCTATCTTTTCAGCTCGGAAGTAATCCTAAAAGATATTTGGCGCAGGCAAACACCTTAATGCAATCCGATTCAGATCTGATTCCTAGACTAGGAGCAGCACAAAGGCTTAGAATCATGTCTGATGAAGATCAAACTACCTTAGCCATCAATTACCAATTGATCACTAGGCATACGAACTACCTACTCACATATATTCGCCCAGAAGAAGAAAAAGCCACTGGCTTACCAGAGCTCCAAAAAGTAGCTCAAATGCTAGCAGCGGGCTGGAGTGGTGCTGGAACTAGCAAAGACATGAGTGGGCCTCAAGTTCTATTTTCCAGGAGCAGACAATCATTTGATGCTAGTTACGATTTGCCCAGGGTCTTTAGAAGCACGGCAAACTCAAAAATAACAATTCAAGAGTGTGATGATGAATGCAATTCCTTAGAAGAGTTGGCGGCACCAGAAAAAGCAAGCAATCAAAGAACTCAAGGGCCACTCACACCCCATGAAATCATTGATCTTGCCAATCAGTGGATTCAAAATCCCGCAGATATTGGGCAATTTGTAGAAGCAATCCAAGCGCAATTGATTGATGCGAATCTAACGTCCTTACTGAAACAATTTACTCCCATCCTATCTGATAAAGACGCCTGGACTGTCATTCTGTCTTGGTTATTGATTGACTCGCGCACTAAAGGGAAGTGGAAACCAAAAACGAAAACAGCGATTGAGGCTTTGGCAAATACATTGCCCGCAAACCAACTCAAGACCTCACTAGCAATTGTGAAACCCTATTTAAGCAGGCTATTGGATAACCATCCATCGCCTGAAACTGCGACCGTATGGAGCCTCCCCAACTGGCTACGCAAATTAGCTGATTAGGATCTGTTATGAAAAATATTTTACGTCTATCCTTACTGACACTTTGCCTCACAACGGTCCCAGCGCTTGCCCAAAGTGACTTATGCGACTACTACCAACCTCAGTGCGTCAAAAAGTTTGATCAATACACCGAGACAGCGAAACAATTGGATGTTCAGGTAAAAAACAAAGAGTTATCCAATCTTGAAGCAGCGCAAAAAGCAGTTGCATTATCAGATTCGCTTTATCCAAAAGATGTATTGCTGGCGAGTATCAATAAGCAAAATCTCGTGATGGCTCAATTTGCTGAGCGCTACCACCTCTCAGAGAGCCAAATGAGTGAACTCGATAACTCCGCAACAGATACATTTCGTCAAGCCCTATTAGAGCGATTCGCCGTCATGAAAGCAGCCAAGGAAGTCGGTCAGTTTTATAGTCAATATCAGGCGCCACAGCAATATCAACCGCCCCAACAAAATCCAGCCAATACTGCTGCAATAGCGACTTTGCTTAATGGTATTGGCAAGGCTTTTACTAACTCATTTGGTCAATCGATTACCCCACCACCCCGTATCTGCAATTACTACGGCGGCACGAGTTACTGCTTTTAGGAGATTCCTACTGTGAATCCAGAGACAAAACACACGGTATGTCTTTCCTTCTGGAGAAGTCTGAAGGGTGGAGTTTGCACCTCTTACCGAGCTGATGCTGCCATCATTGAAAATGAGGGCTGGCCTGAAATCACGAGTGCACTCTCAATTGAGGGGCTACTGTTTAAACCTACGGTACGAGACTACTATCTGCTCAGACGTCGACCCATCATCCATAAATTGTTTACAAACCACACCACCAATCTGCGTATTTATGGATCATCAAATTCTATATTTGAAATAGAGGATGAGGACTCCAGAATATTTCGCTTTGATCATGCCGGAAAGCAATTTGAGACCAGCATTATTTGGTCGATTGATGATTCATACACACTTTCAAGCATTCTTCATGATGTTCGTAATGCAAACTTCGTCACTGCTTCTATTGAGCTTCTATGCAGCGATAGTTTCTTTGATTTATCTAATCCAAAGTTTGAAGAGGTTGATGAATACGGGCAAACTGAAGTTCATCAACATGAAATTAATATCAAGCGGATTAATTTGGTTTTTGAATAACCGCTGTTGATCAGCGTTATATTTTTTACTAGAGTGATACCTCTACGGTAAAATTTCCCTATTCTCACCAAAAGTGGGAATAGCCCTCGTACACGGCTGGAGCGAGACTTACTTCAATGTAAGCTTTCCAGATTGCCCTGCGGGGGCTTCTTCAAAAGAATGCTGTCATTAAAGCTTCATTGCAGCATGCTACCCACGTTATTTCAACCTTGCTTTTAGAGGATTTAGGATTTGATCGTTAAATACAAAGGCAGGTATTTAAGCCGTTCACGGTAAGTCATCCAAAAACTGTTTAGCAGTGATTTATCCTTAACGCTATGACTGACCCCAAGCCCTCACCCCCTCGGCGGATTGCCCATTTAGATATGGATGCTTTTTTTGCCTCCGTGGAGTTATTGCGCTATCCGCAGCTCAAGGATCTACCGGTAGTGATTGGTGGTAGTGGACATGCCACTACCGAAGAGCTCTTTGCGAAGATTCTTCAAAGCGAACCTGAGTGGGATGACTTTCGTCCTCACAAGATTCCCTTGCGGTTTTTTCCCAGACTATCAAGTTATGTGGGCAGAGGAGTAATCACCACCGCAACCTATGCCGCCCGTCAGTTTGGCGTGGGTTCAGCTATGGGGCTCATGAAAGCGGCTAAGTTATGCCCGGAAGCCATTTTGCTACCAGTCGATTTTGAGCGCTACCGGCATTACTCAAGACTAATGAAAGAGACCGTAGCCGAAATTGCCCCTGTTATAGAGGATCGTGGTTTGGATGAAGTCTACATTGACTTTACAAATGTACCGGGGGTGCAGCGCAAAGGTGGTCATACTTTAGCTCGGGTCATTCAGATGACGGTGCTCAGTAATACCGGATTGACCTGTTCGATTGGCGTAGCCCCCAATAAGCTACTTGCCAAAATGGCCAGTGACATGCACAAACCCAATGGTATTTGTGTTTTACAGGCGTCTGACTTAGAAAGCCTGATCTGGCCCTTACCCTGCCGAAAAATCAATGGCATTGGCCCCAAAGCCGATGCCAAGCTTGCGAAACACGAGATTGCCACCATTGGGCAATTAGCCAGCCAAGATCCGATTTGGCTGATGCAAGAGTTTGGCAAAAGTTATGGCGCCTGGCTTTATGAAAGCGCCCATGGTCGCAATGAGGATCCGGTCTCACCTAGAGGAGAGCCAGTCAACATGAGCCGAGAAACCACCTTTGAAAAAGATCTGCACCCCAAAAAAGATAAAGAAACGCTAGGCCCGATATTGACGCAGCTATGTGAGCGTCTATCCCAAGATTTAAAAGCCAAAGGCTATCTTGGTAAAACCATTGGCATTCGAGTGCGATATGGCAACTTTCAATCGATTACAAGAGATATGACGATTGATGCACCAAGCAATGATCCAAACATCATTCGCCAAACGGCAGGACAGTGCATAAAGCGCATTGATCTTAATAGAAGTTTGAGGCTACTCGGGGTCAGGGCAAGCAACCTTCAGAAATTAGAGGGAAATAAACAGCCTAAAGAAAAAGGTGCGGACAAGGAAGCTCAAGGGCAGCTAGATCTAGAGGGCTCGTAATCAGCCAAAGCGGACATCCGCTCTTAATTAAAATTAGTCGGTTATCGACCCACTTCAGCCGGTGGCCTCGTTGTGAAAAGCCTACAAAGTAGCGTCATTATTTAAGTCGAACTGGCTCAGCCGCAATTGGAATCACAGGAACCTTGACCATTAGGCAGCTAATAGAGCCAACGCTATTCGAGTCGTAAATTAGTCCCTCTGAGGTTTGCTTACGACTGGCTGCATCAGGAGCAAGAACATAGCAGACCACGTTATCAGATTGATCAAATAATTTATAGATGCTTACCCCTGCTTGACCAGCATCAAAAGCGCCCAAGAATTTCATTTTAGGCTTTTCATTGGCCTTTTTTTCTTGAGCATGCACACCCATCGAAATGGTTAATCCCAAGATAATGAGCAGAATGTTTCTATACATAAGATCCATCTATTGAAGAAGAAAAACCCCACCTAAGTGGGGTTATCAATCGGACTAAAAACCACCAAATTAAAAAGAGATACCAGCACCCAATCCATAGACTGTGTTTTGGCTTGAACCTGCGTTATAGCCGTTATTGGTATTGCTTGATGCAACAGAAGCTTTTAGATAAGCGCCATCCATGATGCGGTAGGAGCCACCGAGCGCCAATGAGGTTTGACCCATGTAATTACCAAGGCCAACACCAACAGCAAAATCTTTACCGTTTGCACCCGTCGCAATAGGAATGTTCGCCATCGCTGCAGTACCTGCAACGCCCGAAGCTACAGATTGCAATTGACGATAGTTAACAGCATCAAATGCACCAGTACCATCGGCAACACCGGTTACCTTGATGGGAGCCCCACTTGCCACATTCGCAAAAGTGGCTACGTTATTACTCATTGTGAGGCTAGTTGCACCTGCGCCGTTACCACCAGACATAACTGCCAAGTTTTGATTAGCGACAAAACCATTGCTATTACCCGCAGCATTAACAACCACGATGCCAGCAGCCGACTGATTGGTTGTGCCGGTAGAGATTAGGCCGTTCGGACCCACATTAAAACCAGTAGCGCCTGAGTTAGTAGCCTGAATGGTTGCCAAGTTAGATGCGCTACCAACCGTTGTCGTAGCTTGATTATTCGCCAAAGTTGAAGCTGCATTACCAGCATAGCTATTAATCGTAGTAGCAGCGCTGGTATTACCAATATTGTTGACGCTAGCGACACTGCCGGTACCAATATTGTTCGTCGTGGCATAAGCATTGACACCAATATTGTTGGTAGCGCCATTTAAATTGGTTGATGTACCGTCCTGTCCTATTGAAATTGTCGTTCCTGCTTCGTTTGTAGAAAGCACATTACGTGAAGCTTCAGTGATAGATAAAATCTCACCCGTACCCGTTGTTCCATCGGAATTGCTAATGATGCTCACACCATAAGAAGGATTTGGATTTAAATCACTCGTTGCAGAAAAAGCTAAGCTCGAAGTAAGAGATGTCACCGCTGCAATAAGTAGCGACTTCTTCAATTTCCAGTTCTTGGGGTTTTGATTCATATAAATCTCCATATAAAAAGATAAAGTACTACTAGTGTTAAATGGGTGCGACCTTAAAAAGGTTCATACTAGTTATCAAGATGGTGTTTTAAAGAGAGTTTGCGTGATTGATCAGCGCTTAACATTAAATTACAAACCCACCGTATAAGTCGCCATCACGGTGGTAGTTGATACAGCTTGATAAGCTTCTTGACGATAGATGCCGGTAATACCTAAACGTTGATTCTTGGCTACATCATATGTAGCGCCTAACATCGCTGTTGGTCTGGTTTTGACTGGGTTGGGGTTAAAGTTCACCGGAGTGAGTCCAGTTACGCCTGTAGCAGAGTAAGCACCATTAGCGGTATTGGTATCCGTTTCTACACCCGCACTAGCAAAGAGATTGGTTTGCGGAATGCCTCTGTACGATGCTCCTACTCCCGCTAAGGCGGTAGTCGCGTTGGTATTGAGGGCACTGTAAGTCAAAGGTGCAGTAACGGTTGAACTAGTTGCCTCTGTATAGCCACCCATATTGTTCTGGGTATAACGCATACCAGCATAAGGACTAACAATCACATTGTCCGCAACGCCAAAACCATACTTAGCGACTACTTGAGCGCCCTGACTATTGAGCTGTGAACCACCAGAACCCGCCTCACTAGTGCCAACTACTTGACGATTGATAGTGGTGTTCTTTTGACCGTATGCAGCCGAGACTTTGACTTCAGTACCCGTACCATCGACACGTTCATTCCAGACGCCGAACACACCAATGAGTGGAGTGTTATTACCAAGATTGACTGTAGAGCCGGCATTATTCACTGAGAGGTTTTGATCGGCATAAGCACCCACCCGGTAGTTGGGGTGAGGACGATAGGCGGCAATCAACAGACCGCTAGTATTGTTCAGTCCATTAGCTGCTTGTACTGCGGTATTACGGCCACCAGCAGAGACACAGACATTATTCTTATCAAAGAGAGAGCAGTCATAGCTAAAGCTGTTCGCTAGGACTGAGTTCTGAAGCGTGTAGGTGTTTTGTAGAGCAGCAGCGGTATTGACGAGGGATTGTTGGGTATCGGCGGTGGAGGGGCCGGATGGGGGGGGTAATGTCACCAATATCCAGTACCGTGTTCCCGCGATAAATTCAGCATCAACTAGAGGAATTTGAGACCCGCTGTAGTTTGACACTGAAGTACTACCGAAGCTTATGAAATATTGGGGAACTGAGTTAACAGATAAAGCAAAAACACTAGAGCCACTTGTTAAGCTGGATTGAATAGCGCTATAAATGTGGGTTACTAAGGTCATCTGGGCAGAAGTCCACGCATTCCATCCGCCAGAAGCCCACCATGGCTGCAATTGCAATGTGGGAAGGGCTGTTGCAGTATTGACACCCCAATATTCACTCACATTGTATGTTCCTTCAGCGACGGTAAAGGATCCTAAGTTAACTGTGGTTGCTTGAGCAAAAGCTGAAATTGAACTTCCAACAACCAAAGCTGAAACAATGGCAATTTTTCCAATCTTTAAGACATTCATACAAAAGACGCTCTTTAAGTGACAAAGCTGGGTTGCTCGGGAAATGATTCAGCCCCAATGCTAGTGAATTGCCCCTACTGAGATAACCTACTTTAGTACAGGGTGACCAAAATATTGCACAGATTATTGGTTTGATTGGCGTCTATCTTTTTGTGAGTGAAGTGCTCGTAAGCATTCATAATTGAACTAATTGAGATAAAAAAATGAATTTATTAAGCCCGCTTGCCATTCTTTATACGATGCTAACCCTCACCTCTGGGGGCTTGCTCTATCTAACCCTTAGGGGGAAAGTGGATGCATCAGCTGGATATTTTTTAATTGCTCAGCTCCTTAACGCATTTGGAGCTTCAACCATTTATTTAATTAATAGCGGGATTCAATGGGAGGTGCAGTTCATTTTTGCTGTGCAAAACTTCTTTTTGATTGGCTCAGAAACCGCCATCTTCTTTAGCATTAATTCCATTTTGAGGAGAACGCCCAGAAAGCGCTATTACATTTCAATCTTTGCAATTGCTGTCTACTGCGGCCTAATGGAGCTTGCGCGAAATGTATATGGCATTACCGCCCCAATGTACATGATGAATGGGTTAACTGGCATTTTGGCATTTATTACTTTTAACCTTCTCAGAACTACAACTCAAAATAAACTTAAGGAACACTCATTTTTAGTTCGGCTTAAAGAATTTGAATTCATCATAGCTATTTTTTGGGGCATTCAGGTTTTAGCCACAGCTTTAGGGCACCCACCCATTCCTCGACACCCTACAACATTAACTGTATGGATATATGCCTTCTATATCAGCATTAGCATCTTTCGATATATCTGCTACATCGGCTTTCGAATCACTTGGCTGGGATCAAATAGAACGACTCGCAACAATCTAAATCACCCATTTGCAATGGCAATTGAAGAGAAAGAGAAATTGGAAGATGGATTGATGGCGTCTAATAGGATTATTGGTATTAGCGCATTAGCTAGCAGTCTTGCCCACCAGCTAAGCCAACCGTTAACGGCAATCGCACTTCAGGCGGAGTCTTCTAATCGTGCGCTTAAAAAATCCGTAAATGCGACGCCAAGACTACTTAATTCTCTTGAGGATATTCAGCAACAATCATCAAAATTATCAAGTCTTGTTGATAATTTGAGACAACTATTTAATGAGAAAAAATCCTCATTCCATTCATTTGGTTTAGTTGATGCAAGCAATGAAGTTTTAGAAATTATTGAACCATCTCTGTCACCCAAAAATATTGATTTGGTAAAAGATTTTTATGCCAACCCGATTGTGTATGGCGATGCCATCCAAATCCAACAGGTACTAATAAACCTATTTAATAATGCAGCTGACGCTATTCAAGCCAAAGGCAATAAAGGCGGAAAAATCACCTTAACCATAGGTGTTATCGGCACGAATGCCTACATTCAACTTCAAGATAGCGGCATTGGATTAGATCTCAATTTGCTGCCATCAATTTTCGATTTGCATTACACCACGAAAGAAGATGGTCTTGGTGTTGGTCTATGGCTTTGCAAGACAATTATTAAAAATCACAATGGCTCAATATCAGCATCTAATAGTCCGGCAGAAGGTGCGCTATTTGAGGTGCAAATCCCCTTGGCAACTTGTCCCGAATAAATATCATGAAAAATACTAGGGTAATTATTGTCGAGGATGATCTCGCCGTCCAAAGAGGATTGGTTGAGTGGCTATCTGATGACCATGAGATTAAATGCTATCCGTCTGCCGAACTTTTTTTAGGGGCCTTAAATAATTTTGAATTTGAAGATGGGATCCCTAGCTGTATTTTGCTGGATTTTCAGATGCCCGGTATGAATGGGGTTGAGCTACAGGGGGAACTCAAGAGAATGAATGCAGCATATCCCATAGTATTTATGAGCGGAAATGCTAAGCAAGCCGACATCATTGATGCTTGGCATGGTGGTGCCGTGGACTTCATTCTAAAGCCATTCTCAGGAGATCAAATTAGCATTGCACTCATTAAGCTACTCGACACCCTAAAAGAAGACACCGCAGAATTAACGTTAACAACAGAAGAAATTGATCAACCTATTAGCATCCCCATCTCTCCACGGGAGGCTCAAGCCCTGCTTTTACTGGGAAAGGGTCACCGCCAGAGCGAGGTTGCCGAGATAATGGGGATCGCCCTCACAACCGTCAAAATGTATCGAACTATCTTGAAAAACAAATTAAATCTTTATACCCCTGTCGAGCTTTCAAGATACTGCGACCGATACAAATCTCGAATAGAAGAAATATCAAAAGTGAACTCCAAATAGGTTTGATGGGCACCCAATCACTGAATTTACTTTTTAAGGGTAGTGTTAGATCTCTCGCTGAATACGATGTAGACACTCGGTTATGTGCGGCCCCTCGACTGTCTCAAGGTGGCCGATTTCTGACCCTCAGAAAAGCCCATCGTCCGTCCGCTCAAACTTATAAAGCCGACATTAGCCATACAGTTGAGGCTCTTTTATTCGGAATAAGCAACCCAAACCCTATTGGACCAGTCATAAAGGCAAAACCTCAATCAAAATCCTTTACGCCCCTACCGGAAACTGCCCCCCCCCTGTCGCCATCCCTTCCCATTCACTAGCATCCATGACGCTAGGCTCCACTAAAACGCCATGTGGCTAAACGGATACACATAGGGAACAGGAGCTTTTGCCAGGCACTGCCTGTGTCAACAAACCAATCAATGCCGCGAGTATTCATCACGGTACCGCATTGGCCAGCCGACCCCAAGGGCCATTAACCCCCGTTAAAACCCCTGAAACTCCTATTTTGAAGAGTTGGGGTGCAAAGAAAACTATTCACCAGGCGTCAAAAAAGTCTCAAGCGCTGCAATTACATTCGCCTTGTGCCCCAAGTCAAGACCGGCCGCTCTATCTTCAACCTCTGTAATACCGACTCTCTTTAATACTGTCTTATAGTCAATTCCATGCACCTCGCATACCTCTTTTAACGCCTCAAAATGGGCGGCAATGATTTTCTTCCACCCTGTCAGCAATTCCACATAACCGTCTCTTTTCTGGATGTCGCCTGTAATATGGTGATATGCCATTCCGAGCACATCACCAGCAGATAAAAATTCTAGTCGCCAATAATCATTGGCCCATAAGTAGCCCATGAGATGGAGATGCTCCAAAGCATCTATGAACTGAGCATCCATCATGGAGTAAGTCTTCCAAGGAATTGCCGCTTTAATGCGCAGCGACTCCAATTCATTATCGGCATGGGCGTAGGCTGCCGCTGCAAGCTCTCTACTAGTCATCCCCTCATAAGCTGCGCTTAATGGTCTTTGATTCATTTTTTGACCTTTCTCATTTTGTTTACCTGATCGATTACTTCCACCCGGCGCTGTAGCTCACAAGTCTCATGGGCTTTACGCACCATATCTAAGACATAGGCCAGACGTGTACCGTTCTGCGTGTCAATGCGCCCCATCCTCATATCTCTATAAACCCTGGCCATCTCCATTCGGATGGTTTCGGCATCGTTGAGCCTGATCTTGCTCATGCTATTTAAGGGGGTGGGGTCTAGCAATTTGCCGCCTGTCAGTTGGCTTTGCGGTTGATCTTCTGACCTATACTCGTCTCCAGAATTCAGCCTTTGGTTAGTCGCATCCAAGGACACTATTAGGGCCTCCCTCATGCCTAAACCTCCAATAATGAGGCTTGAGCATTTGCGTGACCTATTGCACCCTCTTCAATAGTCTGCGTGTCCGAGATAACAGCGTCGCCATCATCCCCCACATCACAACCAGCAATGCGGCAAACTGTTTGCACCTTCGCGTAAAGCTTTTTAGCGCTGATTAGATGACATAAGTCCAAATGCTTATCATCAGAAAGCTCCCCCCAATGCTCATAGATAGCATCTGCGAGCTCACCTAATTCAGTGCGCATTACTTGACCCATCCGGGCTGTATGGTTAACCTCAAGCAGATTCATTTGCTCAGCCAATATTTTTATATGAAGTCTATTGAGCTTGATCAGATTTGCTTCCCCGCTATTCACAGATGATTGCTCGAGATGAACCTCATCCAAGTCATGATCAATGAAATAGGCTAGTTCGTAAATCTTAGTTAATTGCTGAGTCATTTTTCATCCTTATTAAGTATTTGAAGTTGGGTATTACGCAGATCGTCAAGAGCCATCTGATTCAAACGCTTTTGATCTAACGCCATCCAATTCATTGAGTAAGTTTTCTCATTCTTTAATGGGTTGTTTAGCTGTATATATGGCATATCTAAGTAGCTCCTAATAATTGGGAATGCATGAGATGAAATTTCTGTATTCTGAGTATTCCCATTCATCCCTTTAGATTGCTTGGGTTTAGTCTTTTTTGATGGGCATTCCCATTTTTGAGTTTGCTCCCTCCCAATTTTTGACCCCTCATTTTTTTCAATGCAGGACTCCAATTGCGATAAGCATTGCTCACAAATTGATTCAAGAATTGCCCCTCACCCTTATTAATAAGTTTCCAAGTAATTGCAAATAAGCTACATACACCGCTAAGACTTCCTCCTCGCCGAGTTTGATAGATAAAACCATGCGCTATCAACTCCTTTACCGCCTTTGTCATGGTGTTTTTGGACAGCCCCCTGTTAATGACGGTTTTGGCTGCTATGTATATGGAGCCGTTATTGTTGCCTCTGTAAAAATGAAGCATCTCAACGAGTATGGCTCTGGCTGAGTAGCTCAAATCTTTATAGGCAGCACTATTCAGCACTTCCGAGGGTATCTGCACGAATGGCTCAACCTCCCTCTTAGGAGGGTGCGACTGAGCGACACCCCTACGGTGTCTATCTTCAGCCATGGGACACCTCCGCATACCCGCTGGTTTGATATTCCACAACCTCTTTGCCAATGTGGCTGCGTGATTCCACCCCCAAGGATTCGCCATTCAAAAGTTTGGCAATCTCGGAGATGGGCCACAATAGGCGCCCACCTACTTTTACAGGTCTAATGCCGTAGCAATGGCCTGTTAGGCAGTGGTTCTTTCTGATTGTTTTTGCTGAGCACTTTAACGACTTGGCGAGCTCTTGCGTTGTTACTACTTTCTGCAAATCCATGATGATTTACTCCTCTATACATTTCCCGATGTGCTGGTATGTGTATGACGATATTCATCATGGATCTTTATGTCATTTTTGTAATTTGGTGTAATTAATGTCTTTTAAATCCTTACAAATCAATGAGTTATATTGCATGAGTGTAATTTGGTGTAATTTGGGGTAATTATTTTTTAGACTTTCCACCCATATGAACCATCCGACCAATCATCTTGGATTGAATTGATTGTGCCGGAGAATTTTTCTTAATCTTTTCAGTGCCTCTAATGGCATTCTGAATTGTATTTTTAGTAATTGGATAATCGGGATTTTTTTGATTCCATATTCGAATAATTTCATCGTTACTAACAATTGCAATCATCACTCTAATCCATCCATTACGAGTAGCAATATCGCTATATGGTGGCGCCGAATAACCATCTACTTTCGGCAAAAATTCTTCGGCAATTTTGCGCGCATCAAACCCCTTCTCAATGCCCCTTTTTTCAATCTCCGAAAAATCCCCTTGAAGATGCTCATCAAAGATGCAGTAACTAGCCACCCCAAGCAACCGAAATGAGTCTAGGAGATGAGATACATCAGCCTGATTCATATCGCCACCAAGAATCTTGGCTTTCTCAACCCTTCTACTTAGGGAGTGCAAAGCTTCTCGCGCAGATACATAGGCCCCAAGTAACTGTCGCTTTTCAGGAGAGTCATAGGCTTTTTTCAAAATGACCCAATTATCCGAATCTCTTAGACTTGACTTACATTTATCTACATCAACCTCTACCCCCAGTCTATCGGCTGAGTTCTTATATAACTCAATTGCCTCTGATAACGCACCATCTAGCTTATCCTGGATTAGTGATGTGTTTAGAGAAGAATTCTTTCCATTGCTTGTATCAAGCAGATTCTTCTCATGACTCTTATCCTGTTTTTTCATAAGACGTTAAGCCTCTTTGCCGTTAACCACTAAACGCTTAATTTTTGGAATGCGGCCTTTCTTAGCCTGCCATAAGTCCCATTGCAACTGCATACCAAGCCACAAGTCTGGCGAAGTACCAAGCCATGCGGATAGTCTTAGCGCCATGTTTGCAGAGATTCCCGCTTTTCCATTCAATATCTTGGAAAAAGTGGGGCGAGAGACTTTCAATTGCTCGGCGGCGTCTGTAACCGTTAAATTCTCAGGCATCCATTCCCGCAGCACTTCGCTAGGGTGAGATGGGTTACGCATGAAGCTCAGCTACGCTCAGCCGTAAACCAACTGAATGCAAAATTCTATTCATGGTATCTAGCGTAGGGTTACCGCCCTCAGCCAATGATTTAAACAATGTTTTCTCTCCCAATGACGCGCAACGAGCTACCTCTGCCATACCGTGAGCTTTAGCCACTTGGCGCAATGCCACCAATAGCGCTGCTTGATCTTCTAACTCCATGACGGCATCCAAATACGCTACCGCCTCTTTTGGGTCGGTTAGCGATAGGACTAGACTGTCCTCATAGTTTTTATCTCGTTTACTCATGGCTTACCCCGCCCTTTCCAGTCTTCCAAATACTCAATAGCTTGCTTAATAGCTCGGTCTTGGTCGCTCTTATCGCTGCCGCATAGCAATAGAACAATCTCATCGCCTTGCCTACTTAAATACACCCGGTAACCCGGGCCGTAATCAAGTTTTAATTCCTGAACTCCTGCGCGCAATGCTTTGCAGTCTCCAAAGTTTCCGGCCTCCACTCTAGCCAGCCGGGCGCGAATCTTTGCCCTTGCTTGAATGTCCTTTAAGCCATGAAGCCAATCTTCAAAAGGCGCCTTACCTTGCGTGTCGGTGTATATTCTGAGTTTCATTATAGTATCTTTTAGAATACCGTCAATTAATTTGTGCCGCCAACTACTTTAAGTAATTGCGCCCCCTCTTGGGGCTTAAATTCAATGCCTGCCTGCTCCAAAATCCAAGCCTCATATTTGGCATGCCAAATCCCCAACAACTCTAAGGGGCGTGATTTATAGTGCTTCTCTGCCGTTGCGCTGGGCTTATGCCCCATAATTTCGGCAACAATACCCACGGGCATTTCTACCCACTCAGCCAATGAGGCAAAAGTGCGCCTTAATCCGTGAATCGTGACGGGCGGGGACTTTTCTCCGTTAGCATCAACACTAATGAGCCCCGCAAGTTCTTGGACGCGATAGTGCGATACGCTAGGGTCAGCGTATCTACCTTCTTTTGAGGTGGGGCTACTAAAAACCCACTCATTGCGCCTTGGTAGGCTCTCAATCAGGCTTTTTAGATACGGAGTGAGTGGAATTTTTCTACCCTCCTCGACCACTTTATCTTTGAGCCATATCGCGCCCCATTGAAAATCCACATCAACCCATTTCAGGTTTGCCATTTCTTCACGTCTTGCACCAGTGAGTATTAGGGCCTGCAAGTAGGCTTTAGCAACTTTACTATTTAGGGCATTAACCGCCTTAAACCATGGCTTTAACTGGGCGCGGTCCAATACATCAAAACGCTTGCTTTTACGACTAGGCACTTCATCGCGCAGCTCCTTATTCTCTACTGCATTGAGATCAACAATCCGCGCAAACTCAGGCCGAATTGCACACCAACGCCAAAAGGCTCTAAACATTTCGAAACCTTGGCGAGCATTATTTGCTCTGGTTGAGGCTTCCACTTTTTGCCAATCTTTAAGGACGTCGGCATTAATATCAGCCATGCGCATAGACATGAGAGGATATAAAACCCCTGCCTTAGTTTTTTCTTTGCTGCGCTTTCTTTCCTCACCACCCGCCTGAGATAAATTCTCATGGTCTTTAAGGTGCCTCGCACCCCACTTCTTACCGCGCTCTATATGAGTGCGCATCATCTTGTCTTTTTGATACTTAAGATACTCATTCCAAGCTTCACCAACCAAAAGCTCTTTGCCCTTTGCTTCAGCCTTCTTTGCCTGCGCTTGTTCTTCCTTGGCTTTAGCAACATCTCTAGGATCTATACCTTGATCAGTTAATGCTTTAAGGCGGGTTGCCTCTGCTTGAGCCTGGCTGATTGTGTAAGTGCGCATATCACCTATGGTCAATCGCGCCGGAGATCGAGTTCCATCTATTCTTGATTCAAAGATATAGGTCTTTTTGCCTGCTGCCGTAACTCTAAGTCCCAATGAGGGCGTTTTAGCGTCCCAATAAAAGCTTTGCTGTTTGCCTTTTTCGCACTCAAAGCCATCTACCCGCCCAGCTGTGAAATTCACTTTTTTAGCCATCATCTAAAATCCGTAGACATATCGTAGACAAATAATAGCAAAATAAGGAAATATAAATCAACCCGAAAAATATACAAAAATCCTTAAATCATTGTATTTAAAGGGTTTTATGGTTAACAGGGGAATATATAGTAATGCGGGTAAACCCTATTATATGCGGGCTCATAACCCGAAGGTCGTAGGTTCAAATCCTGCCCCCGCAACCAAGATTTACAGCTCTAAGCCCTTATTTTTAAGGGCTTTTTGCTTTTTTGGGGTTTGGAGTCCAATTCGCGCCCCAAAATAGGGAAAAGATCCTTTTTGGATGCTCCCAGTCGTCTACTATCTTAAATACAAGGAATGAATCAACAATTCCTATGAAATGCCTATTTTGGAGAACAAGTAATGACATTAACAAGTAAATTGATTGCGATAGCCTGTGGCTCACTCATTAGCTTGGGGGCGATCGCTCAGAACTATCCTAACAAACCCATCAGAATCGTTGTGCCGTTTGCCCCAGGCGGAAGCACTGACATCATTGCGCGCAGTATGGCTGAGCCTTTAGGTAAGCAACTCGGCCAATCTGTCATTGTTGAAAACAAAGCTGGTGGTGGTGGCTCTCTTGGCGCATTAGAAGTGGTTCGCGCTCCCAAGGATGGATACACCCTAGGCATGGCTACCATTTCTACTACAGCTTCTAATCCTGCGATTAATACCAGGATTGGTTACGACCCGCTAAAGGATTTCACAGCAATTACGAATATTGCTGCGACACCTAATGTGATTGTGGTGAACCCGTCATTCCCAGCAAGAGATTACAAAACCTTTATCGAGGTCATTAAAAAGAATCCTGGCAAATATTCCTATGCGAGCTCGGGCACTGGTGGCATCGGTCATATGCAAACAGAATTATTTAAGAGTTTGACTGGAACCTATATCGTTCATATTCCTTACCGTGGTGCAGGCCCCGGCCTCGTTGATGTTGTAGCTGGTCAAGTACCCATCATGTTTGACAACCTACCTTCTGCCCTTCCCTTCATCAAAGATGGTCGCCTCATTCCGATTGTTATTGCTGCTCCAAAACGCCTGGCGATCTTGCCAAATGTGCCTACATTTGCTGAGGTGGGCTTAGCACCAGCAAACAGAATGGCTTACTACGGCCTCCTAGGACCTGCAGGCCTACCTAAAGATGTTGTAGACAAGATTTATGCAGCCGCTCAAAAAGCAGTCTTAGATCCCGCAGTCAGAAAGCGCATTGAAGATACTGGCTCCATCATTAATGTGAATGGTCCCGAGGCCTTCTCTAAGGAAATGGCTGCAGAACTTACAACTTATAAAGAAGTTGTTGCTAAGCAGAAATTAGAATTAGAGTAATGACTAAATAACTAAGCAATTAAGAGCCACCTAAGAATACTGCCCAAGAAAATTTGAGCAGTTTGGCTAAGCTAGATGAAGGGATTGAGTGCGGCGATGAACCGCACCCAATCCCTTTTTCTATGGCCAGTTTTACATCATAGAACCAGCTCAATTAAACCTATCAACATCTCTGCCAGATGCGTGCAAAGCCTTTTGACACAGCGGACAGGTAATGCCATCCCAATCTTGCAATGAGTCAGCCTCATCACATTGACTGCAATTTATACGTTCACTCAATCCAATTGAGTTGGGAACTGTGTACTCAGCAACAGCATGACACTTCTGGCAAAACTTGACGACATGGGTAAAGTAGACATCCCTCCCCCTGGCAAAGGAGCCAATGCAATTAAACCCACAGCCTCGACAAGCAAAGCGATATCTAGTCGTCATAGCAATGGATTTATTTATTTAAGGCGTCAAGAAACTGCATCTTGAATTGAGTCATCAATAAAGAACGCTCCTGATTTGCAACGCCAATCGTAATTTTTTTATAAATTAAGTCATCGTACACACGATCTATTTTTGCGAAATAGCTTTGATAGACCTTGCGAAGAGACGGATTTTGAATTTTCATTGCAATCTGCCTGCACTTTTGTGTTTCTCGCTTGAACTTTGCAAGCAACACCGTCTCATCTGCGCTTAATTTGTTGGGAGATGAGTACAAGAACTTAGAGCTTGGATTCGAAGGGTCTAATGCAAAAATAGTGCCGTCAATCGATTGGGCAGTTTTACCCTCATTGACCGCCTGAATACACTGAGCAATCTCATTTTGAATGTCATCCTTTGGCTTTGGCGCAGAAGCACTCTTCGAGGGCGCAATTGATGGTTTAGATTGCATAGTTGCCACATTCGATTGCGTTGAAATATTTTCATTGCTAGCGCAACCACCCAAAAGCCCAAAAACAATAGAGCCGATTAATAATAGTTTTTTCATTTTTACCCAAATATCTAAAGCAAATAACTCCATGAGTGAAGTCTTTGCTAAATTAGTAATAGCTCTCGTAAGCAGAATGAAGAATACGAAAGCCCTAAATACCTAACATCCATGCATTTGCATGGCATACGCCCTTGCTAGCAAATATCGCTAAACAAATGGCGGGTTTTAAGGAATTAGGATTTGGGTGGCTTGTAAGGACAGTCGGCTATATCGCCAAGAATGGGCCTATCCTCAGATAGGTTGTACGCAGATTGAAAATCTGGTGATACCGGAAGATCTAAGGATGTACTTCCCACATTTCCGGTGACGTGAGACATCAAAAATAAAGTGTATACAGGCTCTTCATCACTTGCCACTTCAACTGCAGATAACGAATTTGCGCTGAGCTCAAGATTTGTGCAGCCAGACGAGTAAAGGCAAGCGCGCTCTACTGCGCTCTGAATAAAAATATTACCCGCCATCACCTTGAAGGTAACAATAAAAATGCAAATAGCGAGAATTAAATTTTTCTTGTTCAAGAACATTGCAAAGATTTTATACTTTTTGTCACATATGTAATTTCATCATACAAAAAAACAGTATCCGCTCAATTGATGATTAATAAGTTGTAAAAAATCATGCACTTAGAGCGCTAAATAGCGATGATCAGCAAGAATCAAAGAGTTTAAACATTCAATAGGTATACTTTGACTTCAGATATCTCCACAGGAGAAGAGCATGAAAGTATTTCTAATGCGTCTATGGAGAAAATTAAATTATTTTCTTCGCACTCAATCTCAAATTGCAGTTCAGTCAAGCAAAGAGGTTTTGCGCAGACAAGAAACACCTAATCAGACAGACGCCCTACATCCAGCACTTTGTAGTGTTGTCATTCCAGCGCTTAATGAAGAGAAGGCAATTGAGTCGGTCATTCAATACGCACAAAAAGATGCTTTCACTGGAGAGGTGATTGTGATTGATGACAGTTCGATTGACAACACAGCTCAAATAGCCCGGGACGCTGGAGCGCAGATTCATACAAGCTCAATGCTGGGTAAAGGCGCCTCGATGCTTGACGGTGTTCAGGTCGCCACGTATGAGTACATTGTTTTTTTAGATGGCGACCTATCGGGCCTAGAAGAAAATATCATTGCAAAAATGTTAGCGCCGTTGATTGCAGATCAGGCTGACTTTGTAAAAGCAAAATTTGGCAGGGGCGGCGGGCGAGTTACCGAACTAACTGCAAAGCCCATGCTCAAGGTATTTTTTCCAGAATTAGCTGGGATTTCTCAACCACTCGGTGGAATTATTGCAGCCAAAGCCTCCTTACTTAAAAAGCTTACTTTTGAATCTGGCTATGGTGTAGATATTGGCCTTCTTATTGACGCTCATCTTAAAGGGGCACGCATCTGCGAGGTTGATATTGGTTCTTTAGAGCATGATAGCCAGCCTTTAGTAGACCTTACAACCATGGCCAATGAAGTGGCTCGTGTGATTCACCACTACTCCCGTCATGCTGGAAGACTACATGTAGAGCAAATTTCTGAAATGTATGAGGAGCAGAGACTAGCTTCAGCCTCATTTGATTACATAATCAATCGTCGCAAGGATCGTCGTAAAGTAGTGCTATTGGATATGGATGGCACCATCACACCAAATCAATTTATCCGGGATTTGGCAAGCTTTACTCATACGGAAGAAACTTTGGCGGCCATACTTGATCTCCATAAAAATGATGCTAGCACTCGCGAACAGAGGGTTGCAGAGATCTTTAAATTTACCCATCGAACTCAGTTTGAAAAGGTCGCAATGTCGATGCCCATCAAACCAGGCGTCGTGGAATTTGTAAATCAAATGAAGCGCAACGGCTTTATGGTTGGACTGATATCCGATAGCTACTTTATTGCCGCAGAAATCATGCGCAAGAGAATTTTTGCAGATTTTGCAATTGCGCATACCCTCAAATTTAGAAACGATATCTGCAGTGGCGAGTTAAATCTCAATAAAGATTTTTATCCAGATCGTAGCCATGGCAATTTGCAGCCTTGCAAAAGCAACGTGATTAAACAATTTCTCTCTAAAAACAATAAACCAAGTTTCACTGAAGTTTGGGCTATTGGGGATCAGTTAAATGATCTTGATATGCTATTACTGGCTGATAAGGCCTTTGTTGTCGACCCCAAGTCTCCAGAGCTATTGAAGCACAAGCATATTAAACATGTTTCTTCGTTTGAGGATTTATCTCAAGTCGATGTCATCATTTAAACGGCTTTGAGTTCTCTCAATTAGACGGGTGTGCCCAAGGATTCGAATTGCCAACTCAAGCAGTTAATGCCAAATGCGCAATGAATGCGGATCTGTTTTCTCCGGCTTTTTTTGCTTTTGCATCCAATCTAGCCAATACCCTTTTTGGAAGGGTGATATTGATTCGCTCTATTTCATCAGAAAGCAAGGCTGGATCAATCTCTACAATCGCCCAAACCCACCCTTTAAATTCTTTCCGCTTTTGCAACTCCCTCAACGAGCTTGGTTTTGGTATTTCTTGATTACGCTCTAAAGCAAGCTCAATCCAAATCTCTATAGCCTCTTTTGCATTTTCTATAGCCTCATCAATATCTCTATCTCCAGCTGAGAAACAGCCTGCCAAATCTGGCACAACTACACCCCAGGCTTCCTTGCTAGATCCCGGCTCAATTGCAATCGGATATTTCATTTATGGCCCCTCTTGATATCTGCCTGTTTTAATATTTTTTCCACTAAACCAAGACCCAAATCCTTTTTAGGATGAGGAATGCAAATATGCCCATCCTTTGTTCTGTGAATGAAGATATGATGCGAACCCCTCGTCCTAATGAGTACCCACCCATCACTCGTCAATAGCTCAATTAGTTTTTTACTGTGCATCGATCTCCTTTTAAATTATACACACCATACACACCATATACGCATATATTGATCTACTCTCCTTTTCGATGCCATAGGCGCTGGCTATGCTGGCGCCAAAATAGCGGCTCACTTTGGTTTAACTCCCATTTAGCTGGAAATTCCCAAACCTGCGCACCAGTGCTTGGTGTTTGATAAAAAGGAATATTCATACTTTGATATCGGGCGGTGACTGTTGGATGAGGGTGCCCGTAACGATTGCGATAGCCGTTTTGCGCAAATGCTTCATCAGGATTCAGTAACCATAGGAGATTTTGGGATGAGGATGTTTTGCTACCGTGATGTGGAGCCATAAATATCAGCGCCTTGTCTTGTAAGTCATTGAGTGCTTCTTGGGTTAAGCGCTCAGTGATATCGGCTTCACCCTGCTTCTCCACATCACCCGTTAACCAGAACGAAGTGTTTGAGTTACGAACCTCCAGAACACAACTGACTTCATTGGGCTTTCTAGGGTGTTGATCTTCAAAAACTGTATCCGCATGCGGATGCCAAATATGAAACTCCACCCCATCCCATGACCATTGCTGGCCGAAGCGACAGGGGATCGCAGGAATCTTTCTACTCTCTAAATTTGCGAGCAATGGGTTGGTACTCGGCAAGGATCCCATCATTGAGTCAAACTGTATTTCTTTTAAAAGAGTTGCGGCTCCTCCAATGTGATCGCTATCACTATGACTAATCACCATACGATCAATATGATTAATTCCCCTCCCTCTCAGATACGGCAGGATGATTCTTTGGCCTGCATTATCTTTCCCTTGAATGGGTCCAGTGTCATATAGCAATCGCTTTGTTTTAGTTTCGATTAGGACTGATGTGCCTTGACCGATATCGAGTACCGTTGCTCGAAATTCACCTAGAGCCAAATTAGTGTTTTGACTTGGGTGGATAAATAAACTCGTAGTGAGTGCGAGCCCGACGACTCTAGAAAACCAACTCTCTCGAATGGATCCAGGGCGAATCGCCAAGATGATGCCAGCGGTGGAGAGTGTTATCGCCCACCAAGCGGGCTGACTGAACCAGGCAACTGCCCATCTCCAATTAGCCATCCAAGCCAGCATGATAGCTAGGCAATCCATCGTGGCATGGGCTGATATTAATAGCCACTTACCCATGAAGTCAGGCAATAAGGCGCCCGCAATCGCCAGAGGCGTCACGATATAACTCACCACAGGAATAGCAATTGCATTTGCCAATGGCGAAACTATCGAGACTTGATAAAACCAATACAGAGTCAATGGCAAAAGTGCGATAGTAACTACGGCCTGCACACGACAAGCCTCTTTAAGCGCTTGAGAAAATCTATATCGCCAATCAAGCTCCAACTCTCTGCCAGTGGGTAGCCCCAATAAACCATCCGAATCCTGCATGGCGAACAAAATTGCCGCTACCGCCCCAAATGAGAGCCAGAATCCCGGCGTATAGGGCGCCATTGGATCAATCAGTAAAACAACAAAGAGAGCCCACCACCAGATATCAAATGATCGGGGGTTTCTGCCAGACCATAGGGCAAACGCAACTACGCCTACCATATACATCGTTCGCTGTGCCGGAATCTGAAATCCAGCTAACCAAGCATATACAAAGGCCGTTAGAAAACCGACTACCGCAGCAAACTTCCCAACAGGAATCAATAAGGGCAGATTATTACGACGCCATAAAAAGGTGGCCAGCATCGCACCGAAGCCAGCCAGCATGGTTACATGCAGACCCGATATCGATATGAGGTGGCCAATACCAGTGGCATTGAATACACGCCAGTCTTCTTGGTCTATTGCATTTTGGTCCCCCATGACCAGTGCTGCAATCACCCCGCCATAACGTGCACTCTTTGGAAGCTGGCGCTGAATTTTTTGCCTTAATTTCCAGCGCTGATATTCCATGGCTAGAGCGAATTCAGACATACCAATATCTTTTTCAAGAAGTAACTTGCCAGACCTCACTGATCCAATGGCACCAAAGTCTTTATGAAAAGACCAGCGCTCAAAATCAAAGGTGTAGGGATTGAGTGACCCATACGGCCTTTTGATTTTGACTTTGAACTCCCAGCGCTGACCTGGAATAATTTGGGGGACATCTTGAGGGTTACGCCATGCTGGCTGCCAACTTAAATACACCTGCGTAGGAATTGAATCAATTGACTCCTTGCCTAACCATGCCCGATCCACCTCAAAAGAAAACTTGGCGCCACCGGACGAACTTTGTGGCAAGGCATTGACTCTGCCTTCAAGAACAAGATCCTTACCCTCATACTCGATGGAAAGAACATGAGTCAGTCGACTTTGTGCGTAATGTGCATTCCATGCAAATCCCAAAGCAAAACAGCATGTAGTGAGTAATGCGCTGCTGACATAGCAATATTGAATTAACGAGCGATTGATGTAGGCGCAGGATAGAGAAATGAAGATGGTTATTATGCATATCCAATACCAATACTCTGGCACAGTAGGCAAAAATAGAAGAAGCGATCCCCCGGCGATGAACGCCGCAATATTGATACGCAAGCTCTTAAGAAGCGGATTGTGGGTTTAGTTTATTGGCCATTAATAATGACCAACGGGGCAATACCTGCATCGCGTTTTGCCAAACTACTTTTGAAAATACTTCTTCACTAATACCGCGAATGCTAGCTAGTTGCTGAGCAATTCTGGGGAGTAAAGCGGGCTCATTGAATTGCCCACCCTCTTCCCTAAGCCATGCCGGCGGAATATCCGGCGCATCTGTTTCAGTAACGATGCTCTCAAGCGGCAATTCGTTTAAAAGACGACGAATCTGCAATGCCCTATCGTAGGTTGCCGCCCCACCAAATCCCAGTTTGAAACCCAATTCAATAAATTGCTCAGCTTGCTGATGACTCCCATTGAATGCATGCGCTATACCGCTGGGAACTTTTCTTTTGCGCAGCGCTTTGAGGATGGCATCTTGTGAGCGGCGCACATGCAAAATGACTGGCAACTGGAACTGTTGAGCCAAATCGAGTTGCTTATGAAAGAAATACTCTTGGCGCTGAGGATCAAGACCCTCGACAAAATAATCTAAGCCAATCTCACCAATACCTACAAATCGAGGATCGTTCAATGATTGCTCAATTTGCTTCTGAAGAATCTCGATATCACTCTCTTGGGCTTGATTGATGTATAGCGGATGGATGCCCAGGGTATAAACCAAGCCTGGAATTTGATTACTAAATTGATCTGCTAATTCTCTAGCCTTAAGCCAATCAGACGATTGAACTGTAGGCAGCAAGATAGCTTTAACGCTTTTACTTGCTGCTCTTGAAACAATTTCAGGAAGTGAGTTTGAGAACTCCGGCGCATCTAGATGGCAATGGGTATCAACCCATGCGAGCTCTTTGCCAACTTCGCTCATTGCGCGAAAGTCTTTAATACTCCGCGCTCTAAATGCAAAATCCGGTCACAACGTTTAGCGCGAATAGGGTCATGGGTCACAATCACGAAAGCAGTACCCTGCTCACGAGCAATATCTAACATCAAGTCAAATACACCATCAGCAGTTTCAGTATCGAGATTGCCAGTTGGCTCATCCGCTAAGACGCAAGCGGGATTGCCCACTAAGGCACGAGCAACCGCTACTCGTTGACGCTCACCACCAGATAGCTCGCCTGGGGTATGTTGAACTCGCTTTGCTAAACCGACCGCATGCAACATCGTATTGGCACGTTCCATAGACTCTTCATTACTCAGTCCACGAATACGTAAAGGTAAGGCGACGTTTTCAACAGCACTGAATTCATCTAAGAGATGATGGAACTGATAAATAAAACCCAAACTCTGATTGCGCAATTGATCCAGTTTTCTCACTGGCAATTGATGGAGATTTTCTCCAGCCAAAATGACTGTCCCTGAGCTAGGCGTATCTAATCCACCCAACAAATGCAACAAAGTGCTCTTACCAGAACCCGAAGATCCAACAATAGCTACCTTCTCAGAAGCGTTTACCTGTAAATCAATTTCCTTAAGGACGTCAACTGCTGTTGGTCCTTTGCCATAAGTCTTTGCAAGGTCGGATGCACTCAGAATCACGCCATTGTTTTTTTCATTCTTGAAATTACTCATAGCGCAATGCCTCCGCAGGTTGAACTTGGGCGGCACGGCGACTTGGATACAGGGTAGCTAATACAGAAAGGCCGAAAGCCATCAAGCCCACTGTCACCACATCAGATAAACGCACATCCGAAGGCAACTCACTAATAAAGTAGACATCGCGTGGCAAGAAGCGCACTCGGAAGATCGCTTCTATAGCAGGAACAATCACATCAATATTTAAAGCAATGAGAAGACCAAGACCAACACCGGCTAAAGAGCCTAGCAAACCAATCGCCAATCCCTGAACCAAGAAGATGCGCTGAATGAGCCCTGGGCTTGCACCCATCGTTCTCAAGATGGCAATATCGGCCTGCTTCTCATTCACCGTCATTACCAAGGTAGAAACCAAATTAAAGGCAGCTACAGCAATAATCAGGGTCAGGATGATGAACATCATCTTCCTTTCGGTTTGAACTGCTGCAAACCAATTCCGATTCGAGCGTGACCAGTCGCTAACCCACAAAGCTTGCGGAACAACCTGGGCTAATTCAGCAGCAATTTCTGGCGCACGTTGCATATCATCGACCTTCACGCGCAAACCAGATGGATCTTGTAAACGCAATAAAGCTGCGGCATCTTTCCAATGCATGATGGCAAGGGAGCTGTCGTATTCATAATGGCCGCTATCCACAATACCAACTACCTGAAGCGTGCGCATTCTAGGCATAGCGCCTGCAGGAGTGAGATCGCTTTCTGGCACGATGAGATTAATGCGATCACCCACGCGTGCCCCAACAATATTAGCGAGCTGGGCGCCCAAAGCAACACCAAAAGCACCTGGCTTCAGATCCTCAATGCTGCCGGCAACAAATTGCTTTGGTAAATCAGAAACCTTACCTTCTTCGCTTGGAAGCACCCCTCGGATCGCGACGCCACGCATCACACTATCGCGACTCAATAAACCTTGTGAGCTCACCATGGGGGCGACACCAACAACGTGAGGCTGAGCAGCCACCTTCAGTGCAATCGGCTCCCAATTGGCCAAACCATCTGGAGCAGTAATTTCAACATGAGAAAGGACGGAAAGCATCCGATCGCGCACTTCCTTTTGGAACCCGTTCATCACTGAAAGCACCACAATCAGGGCGGCAACGCCCAAAGCAATGCCTGCGGTGGAGATTCCGGAGATAAAAGAAAGGAAGCCATCACGCTTACCCACGGTCTTCCGACGCTTAGATCGGGTGTAGCGCAGGCCAATTTCTAGCTCAATAGGAAGTCTCAACATACACACAGTTTAGTGAATTAAATGGGCAAACCGATGGATTCTGTAAATGCCACCTAAAATCAGGGGAATGACTGCCAATTTGACCTCCCCAGCAAGTGCTTTGCGACGCTTTACCCTTATGGTCTCAGGGGAAGATGCTATTGACGCTGGACCGGACCAGAATGTCCCGCCAAGCGGACTGCCACAAGAGCGGTTTCTATTGGGCGATAGGCTCCCAATAGCGCCAGTATTGTTGTTAGGTCAGAGTGACTTGGCGATCAATCCAAATGAAACCATTGCCTGCCTTCAACCGGTACATCTGCACGCTACCCGAGATCACTTGATTTTGATGGCACAAAGTCAGATAGATCTGACTGAAAATGAATCTGCCAGATTACTAAATATTGCCCTCCCATTTATTGAAGAGGATTTTGGCAGCAAAGTCTTATTCCAAGGGCAGCGTGATTGGTTTATTCCAGCAGGACCGTTTGCTAGTCTAGCTACTCACTCGATTGATCAAGCACATGGGCGCAATATCGATTGGTGGATGCCACGCGATACGAGTGAAATTGGAATTGCCAAGCTCTGGCGCAAACTCCAAAATGAAATTCAAATGCTCTGGCATATTGACCCAGTCAATGAAGAACGAGAGCAACGCGGATATCCCAGCATTAACTCGCTTTGGATTAGTGGCATTGGAAAACTAGCGGATATTCAAACTCCTCAATTGTTTGAGAAAGTAAATCAGATATATGGAGATCATGCCCTTCTACCTGGACTGGCAAAGTATCTTGAAATTTCCCAGCGGAACGAAATTGACTTCTCACAACTTCAGAATGCCTTTGCGTGGATTGATCGCCCTGAGGGTATTTTGGATAATTTAAGAAGAGCTCTCTTGAGCAATGAGTTAGATGAAATTGAAATCATCGATTTTCCAAAGGGGCAAGCCCGCCACAGAATCTTCACAGCAAAAGACTTCAATAAAAAGTCTTGGGCCTTCTGGAAAAAATCAGAACCCTTAACTTGGTCAGAAATTATTGCAACATGAGTGTATTTTCTCAGCGCCCCTTTTCTGATCGCACGGCCAGTTGGTTGCAACAAAGCGGTTTACACCCACTACTGGCTAGACTGTATGCAGCGCGTGGCATTGATAAACCCGATGAACTCTCATTAGATCTCAAACAACTTCTCTCGCCAGTGGAGTTGAAAAACTGTATCAGCACTGCTACCCTACTCGCCGATATTCTCGATCGTAAGGAAGCGATGCTGGTGGTAGCAGACTACGACTGTGATGGTGCCACCGCCTGTGCTGTTGCGCTCAGAGGCTTAAAGATGTTGGGTGAGCCAGATACCCCTATTCAGTTCTTGGTGCCAAATCGTTTTACGATGGGCTACGGCTTAACTCCAGAAGTAGTTGACTTAGCGGCTCAGCAAAGTCCTAGGCCTAAATATCTTATTACTGTAGATAACGGTATTGCCAGTGAAGCTGGGGTAGATCGAGCTCGCGAATTGGGTATGGAAGTCATCGTGACTGACCACCATTTACCAGGCGATAGATTACCAAAAGCTACTGCAATCGTAAATCCCAATCAGCCCGGCTGCACCTTTCCAAGTAAAGCACTTGCAGGCGTGGGTGTGATGTTCTATTTATTAGTTGCTCTACGCGCAGAACTTCGTAAGCGTGGGAAATTTACTGCCGAGACTCAACCCAAAATCGAGAACTTATTAGATTTGGTGGCCTTGGGTACCGTAGCAGATGTGGCACAACTTGACCGCAATAATCGCATCCTGGTTTCCAATGGTTTGAAGCGTATTCGGGCTGGCGCATCTCAGGCTGGTATTCAAGCCTTGTTCCAGGCCGCGGTGCGCGATCCGCGCAAGGCGAATACCTTTGACTTAGGGTTCGCTATCGGCCCTCGCTTGAATGCCGCTGGTCGCTTGGCAGACATGACTCTCGGCATCCGCTTATTGCTCAGCGATAAACCCGATGAAGCTATTGAACTAGCTTATGAACTTGATCGCATTAATCGCGAGCGACGTGTGATTGAAGGCGGTATGCAAGAAGCTGCCCTCGCCCACCTCGCAGAAGATCAATTGACGGGCACCATGGCAGAACGCTCAAGCATTTGTCTTTGGAACGCAGAATGGCATCAAGGCGTTGTAGGCATTGTTGCTTCCCGCCTCAAAGAGAGATTCAATCGTCCTGCCATTGTGTTTGCTCCAGCAGATGGCGCTAGTGGTGAAGAATTGCGTGGCTCCGGTAGATCATTGACTGGGTTTCATCTGCGCGATGCTTTAGACATTGTTTCTAAGCGCGAGCCGGGCCTGATTCTCAAGTTTGGTGGTCATGCCATGGCAGCGGGCCTGAGTATCAGAAAAGCAGATTTTGAAAAGTTTGATGCGGCATTTCAAGAGGTTGCCAATCAATTACTGAACGATGAACTATTAGAGCGTCGCCACATTCATGATGGTCCACTCGATCTTTCTGAGTTCACACCCGAAACAGGCGATCTTCTTGCTGAAGAAATCTGGGGCCAAGGCTTTCCTCAACCGATTTTTTATGGGGAATTTGAGGTCGGACAACAAAGCCTCATGAAGGAAAAACACCTACGCTTGCAGCTTCGTCCGATTGGGGATGGGAAGCTAGCTAGCAAGCCATTTACCGGTGTTTGGTTCAACCGGACTCAGCCCTTGCCGGCCAAGGCCAAGCTGGCCTACCGCCTGGTAACCGACCGCTTTCAGGGTCAAGCTCGCGTACAACTCATGGTTGAGGCCCACGACGAGGGTTGAGTAGCAATAACCCCCTTATAATTAGGGGATGGAAGCCGAACAACTCAATATTATTTCAAATACCTTGTCCGATCTGCTCACTCGTGAGCAAGCACTTCGGGGGTATCTTTGACTTCGAAGTAAAGTCACGACGCCTTACTGAAGTTAACTCTATTCTTGAAGATCCCACTATCTGGGACGATCAAAAGAAAGCACAAGCCCTCGGCAAAGAAAAGAAATTGCTCGATGGTGTTGTTGCTACCCTCACCGATTTAAATAGCAATATCACTGGTGCCCTCGAATTATTCGACATGGCTAAGGAAGAAAGTGATTTTGAAACGATTGCTGCTATCGAGCAAGACGTTGAGAGTTATAGCAAGATCATCCACGATCTTGAGTTCCGTCGCATGTTCCATAACGAGATGGATTCCTGTAATTGCTTTATTGACATTCAAGCAGGCGCTGGCGGAACAGAGGCTTGCGACTGGGCCAGCATGCTCTTCCGTCAATACCTCAAGTATTGCGAACGCAAAGGCTATAAAACAGAAATTCTGGAAGAGTCTGATGGTGATGTTGCTGGCATTAAGAGCGCCACTATCAAAGTGGATGGTGAGTATGCTTACGGTCACCTCCGCTCAGAGACTGGCGTTCACCGTCTAGTTCGTAAATCACCATTTGATTCATCAAACGGTCGTCACACCTCTTTTGCCAGTATTTATGTGTATCCAGAGATTGATGACTCGATTGAGATTGATGTCAATCCAGCTGATATTCGTACTGATACCTATCGCGCCTCTGGTGCAGGTGGTCAGCACATTAATAAAACCGACTCTGCAGTTCGCTTGACCCACCTTCCAACCGGAATTGTGGTGCAGTGTCAGAATGATCGAAGCCAACACCGTAATAGAGCTGAAGCGATGACGATGTTGAAATCACGTTTGTATGAGCATGAGATGCAAAAGCGTCGTGCAGAGCAAGACAAACTTGAAGCCAGCAAGACCGATGTAGGTTGGGGTCACCAGATCCGCTCCTATGTACTGGATCAAAGCCGCATCAAAGACTTGCGTACAAACGTTGAGATATCCAATACACAAAAGGTATTGGATGGTGATCTTGACGCCTTTATTGAAGCCAGCCTGAAACAAGGCGTTTGATTTATTTCCCCTATTCCAGTTATTTATATTCCATATGAACGATCAAGTGAACTCCAATCCCAATCAAGCTACTGAAGCTGTTGATGAAAATCACATCATTGCAGAGCGTCGCGAGAAACTAGCTAAGTTACGTGAAGGTGGAGTAGCGTTTCCAAATGACTTTGTGCCAACCCACTTAGCTGCAGATCTTCACACCCACTACGACAGCCTCACCAAAGAAGAATTAGCTGCTAAGAAGGTACATGTCAAAGTTGCCGGCCGCATGGTACTCAAGCGCGTCATGGGTAAAGCCAGCTTTGCGACTATTCAAGATCGTAGCGGTCAGATTCAGTTCTACATCAATGATGAAATCAGTGGTGCAGATACTCATGGTGCATTTAAGCACTGGGACATGGGCGACTTTATCTCTGCTGAAGGCAATTTATTCAAGACCAATAAGGGTGAGCTCTCAGTTGAATGCAGCAATCTACGCCTCCTGAGCAAATCGTTGCGCCCTCTTCCAGATAAGTTCCATGGCCTCTCAGATTTAGAGACTAAGTATCGTCAGCGCTATGTTGATTTGATTGTGAATCCAGAGAGCCGCAATACTTTTAGAGCGCGTAGCAATACGATCGCCTCCTTGCGTCGCCATATGCTAGATGCGGACTTCATGGAAGTTGAAACACCAATGCTCCACCCGATTCCTGGTGGCGCTACCGCTAAGCCATTTATTACGCATCACAATGCTTTAGACATGCAAATGTTCTTGCGTATTGCTCCAGAGCTCTACTTGAAGCGCTTGGTAGTAGGTGGTTTTGAGCGTGTCTTTGAAATCAATCGCAATTTCCGTAACGAAGGCGTTAGCCCACGTCACAATCCAGAATTTACGATGATGGAGTTCTATGCGGCCTATACCGATTACCGCTGGTTGATGGACTTCACAGAGGGTTTGATTCGTGCGGCAGCGATTGATGCGCAAGGCACCGCTGTTCTGACTCACCAGGGCCGTGAACTCGATTTGAGCAAGCCATTCCAGCGCTTAACTATTACTGAAGCGATATTGAAGTATTGTGGCCAATCCAATAAGAGCTATGAGCCAGCCCAACTGGATGATGCTGCATTTATTCGTGCTGAATTGAAAAAAGGTGGTGAGAACCCAGATTCCCCTACTCTCAAGAATGCCGGTATTGGCGCCCTTCAATTGGCTTTATTTGAATTGGTTGCCGAGTCACATCTCTGGGAGCCAACTTACATCATTGATTACCCAATCGAAGTCAGCCCTCTTGCTCGTGAATCCGATACGCGTCCTGGCATTACTGAACGTTTTGAGTTGTTCATTACCGGACGTGAGATTGCCAATGGCTTCTCAGAGTTAAATGATGCCGAAGATCAGGCCAACCGCTTCCGCAAGCAAGTGGAGCAAAAAGAAGCAGGTGATGAAGAGGCGATGTACTTTGACCATGACTTCATTCGTGCACTTGAATATGGCATGCCTCCAACTGGTGGCTGCGGCATCGGTATTGACCGCTTAGTCATGCTATTGACTGATGCGCCCAATATTCGGGATGTGATTTTGTTCCCACATCTGCGTCGTGAAGAAGAGTAATTAGCTCAAACTCTATTTCTAGAAATCAAAAAGCCGCAGGAATTAAATTCTGCGGCTTTTTTCTTGCTTGCCTGGCTTTGCTTATCTTTACTCGCCTGCCGCAATTTTTTTCAAAAACATGCGTACAAAAAATATCGCCATGCCAATAATAAACAGTATTACCGCCAAGCTGAGTTGACCAGCAAAAGTGCCAAACAATTCTTTAAATAAGACCATCTCCATCTCCTTTTAAATTTCCCAATACCACTTTAGGCTTTTCAAAAGGAGACTGTTTTGACCCAAATCAAAGGAAAGTCTTATATCACTGGATATAACTGCTGATTATTAGAGTCGATCACTGTCACATTAACTGGAATACCCAGGCTAACGCTAGAAGATACGGTGCAGAAATCCTGAAACTGAGCCAATACTCGATCCAGGTTTTCTAAAGTTGCGCCTGGAACGCCAATATGAATATCAACGTAGATCGCCAGAATACGTAAGCGGTTTTGTTCATTTCTACCAATCTCGCAACGCGCCTTGGTTTCTATCGGCTCTGGATTTTGCTTAAACTTTCTTAATGCGAATAGCAAGGAGTCAGACAAGCAATTGGCTACTCCAGCCAATAAAAACTGAGATGGCGTAGCACCTTGAGACCTTCCAAGGGGTGGCGGCTCATCGCCATAAACCGGATCACGTTCCTCGTTGTAATAAATAGCAAATTGATAAGCGGACTGTTGAACTAGTCTTACTGATGGGGATTCACTCATATGAACTCCTTAAATGACTGTTTTTAAACAACATTAATGACTACTCAAATACTACAGCTTCGGGCTTGGCAATTGGGTAACCTGCTTCGCTCCAAGCATCAAAACCGCCGCCAATTGATTGGACATGTTGATATCCCATCTCACGCAAGGCTTTTGCAGCTAAGGCCGCCCTTCCACTTGTCTTGCAATAGAGCACAATCTTTAAATCTCGAGCACTGAGTGCCGGATTGCCGCTTAACTTAAATTCCAGCATCCCTCTCGACATGTGGATGGCACCAGGAATATGGCCGCTCGCATACTCATCCGCCTCACGGACGTCCAGCAAGATGTCTGCATTCTGAATTGCCTGCGGTGCATCTGCCAAGCTCACCTCTTTAATGCTACTCTTGGCGAGAGCGACTAAATCATGCGCTGTTTTCATCTGAATTCCTTTTATTTACATTTAATAACATTATATATAAATATATACTAATAGCAGCCTGGAATCAACTTTTTGACTCTGCGCTGATATTCTTTATATGCAGGAAAACGCTCTACCAGCCAAATCTCCTCCCTTCTCGCCTTGACATCAAATAAAACAAGCAAGGCAATTGCATAAGCCAAAACATAAACACCGGGGAAGATAAGCAACCAAGCAAAAGCTGCCAGAAGCACCCCAAAATATATTGGATGGCGCACATAACGATAGAGGCCAGACTGCACTAACTGCGCATTGTCTTTTGGGCATGGCAAGGGGGTAAGATTTTTACCAAGATTGATCACCGCAATAAGCATCACTAAGATTGAAATCAGACCAACCGAAATACCACAGGACAGAAAGATATTTTTGAGAGGCTCGGAAGTCAGTAAATCTGGCCCCCTAGGACCGAATAAAATCAAGCCAATCAGAATTGCCTGAATCACGACATACCAAGCGCCGCGTTCAATAATAGATTTTGGAGCCAAGGTGTTCATTACTAAAGCCTTACGGGGAGCATGTCACAGTCTACCCTTAACAGCAGGTGATGGCTATCTCAAATGTCTCGTTCGGTTTAAAGACAATCACCCTGTTATCACGGTATTAAAGACACTTAATGAAATTCAGGGTAAGCTTTGAAACATAAAAGAATCTCCATCAGAAGGATTGCATGAAAGCTCTCATTTTATTTGGCCACGGCGCCCGTGATGCTCGCTGGCGTGAGCCATTTGACCGCTTAAAGGAAAAATGGGTGGCACAGCGTTCCAATGTATTGGTTGGGCTCGCCTTTTTAGAGCTGATGGAGCCTAGCCTCGAGATGGCAGTAAGTTCTTTAGTATCCAAGGGCGCCAAAGAAATAACGGTTCTGCCCGTCTTTTTTGGACAGGGCGGCCACTTACGTAATGACTTTCCTACCCTACTCGCCGCTTGTCGTGAAAAATTTCCTCAAATTACTTTAAGCACTACGCCGGCAGTCGGTGAGGACGAGGCTGTTTTGCAGTCCATCATTGAGTACGCTACAAGAGTCATCTAACTCCGAGGACAATACTTGTTGCTTCTGTCTTAACGCTTCGCCAATCATAATTAAAGCTGGCGAAGCAGCATTAAACCACCCATTTGCTTCACCATTCGCCAATCGACCAAGAGTACTGGACCAATGACGTTCATTCTTGGTGCTGACGGCCTCCAGAATATGGACAGGCGTCCCATCATCGTGCTTGGCATCACTCTCAATTAATTGCTTGGCAATACTTGTTGCATCTTTACGCCCCATGTAATACACCAAGGTATCTGCATTGGGTTGCGCTAGAGGGGCATGTTCTGATTTTGAAGGATTATCGCCGTCTGAGTCTTGCCCTTGCGCTACAGTGACAAAAGCTACACTTCTACTAACGCCTCGCAAGGTGAGTGATTGCTGCATGGAGGCAGCCCCAGCTAAAGCGGCAGTGATGCCAGGCACCACTTCCACCTCAATACCAGCTAGCTTGAGTGCTTGGATTTCTTCATCAGCACGACCAAACATCATCGGGTCGCCACCTTTTAACCTAATAATGATTTGATGTTTTTTTGCCGCATCCACTAAGCGCTTATTAATAAAATGCTGTGCGGAAGAAAGCTTGCCGCAACGCTTGCCTACAGCTACTTTAGTTGCCTGAGGGCAAAGCTCCAACATTGTTGGATCCACCAAAGCATCGTGAAACACGATGTCCGCCTGCGCCAATAATCTTGCACCACGCAAAGTGATGAGGTCTGCAGCCCCGGGGCCTGCCCCGACTAAAAAAACCTTACCAAGTTCTGGAGTGTGAGTTGTAGACATTCGCTGTTTCTGTAAGGAGTTTATGCAATAGTGGCGCGTTGATCGCGCCAGCTGTTTTGCGTCACCACCGAAAAAAGATCAAACTGCTTGAGAGCAATATTGAGGTTTTGATCGGGGCGTAATTCAAAGGCATCAAAGCCAACCCGTGCACCTTGTAAGAGCTGATCAATCAAGACATCGCCAATGGCACGCACCTCACCCTGCCACTCAAAGCGATCTCTTAGTAGAGCGGCAGTACTAAAGCTTCTACCATCCCTAAAAATAGGGAAATGCGCCCCAACCACCGGCCAGAGTGATTTGCCCTCTTCAATGATTTCAGAGTGCTTCAGAATGTCATCATCGGCAGCAAACCAAACGCCAATCTCGCCTTTACCTGCTCTACTGGCTACATCAGCGTTCTTGTGATGTGTAATCCACCAATGGAATGGCACTAGAACCTTACGAAATCCATGCTCCAAATCTGGAATGCCGCCTTCATCGCGCTCGCCATCCCATACCTGCCAATCATTGGCAATCAAAGTTGGCTTTCCGCCTTTAGGGTAATAAATAATCTGCTGGTTCATAGTGTTTTTGTAATTAGACCGCTGCGCCCTTGGAGGGTTTGCCATTATTTTTATAGGCGGCTTCCTTAAATGGGATCACACCCAATCTGCGATAGGTCTCAATAAAAGGTTCGTCAGTTGAGCGTTGTTCTACATAAGTGTTAATGATGCTGGTCATCACATCCGGAATCTCATTAGCGTAGAAAGAAGGTCCAATGACTTTTCCGATAGAAGCATCATTACCTTGATCACCACCTAAAGTAATCTGATACCACTCTTCGCCATCCTTATCGACACCTAGAACCCCAATGTTGCCGACATGATGGTGGCCGCAGGAATTAATACAGCCAGAAATATTCAAACTAATATCACCTAAGTCATGCAAATAATCCAAGTCATCAAATCGCTCTTGTATAGCTTTAGCTATCGGTAGCGATTTAGCGTTAGCGAGCGAGCAGAAGTCACCGCCTGGGCAAGCAATGATATCTGTGAGTAAGCCAATATTAGGCAGTACTAAATTATAGTTTTTAGCGGCTCGCCAAAGATTCAATAGCTCTGCTTGCTCCACATCAGCTAAAACCAAATTTTGTTCATGCGTTACACGAAGTTCACCAAAACTATATTGGTCGGCTAAGTCAGCGATGGCATTCATTTGCGCGCTAGTGGCATCGCCAGGAGCCGCAGTACCATGGGGCTTGAGCGACAGAATGACTGAGGCATAACCAGGTACTTGGTGCGGCTTGACGTTGCGCCCCAACCAGCGAGTAAATGCAATCCTCTCATTGGCATCTAGCTTTGATTGAGCATGAGACTGCAATTGCTCTTCACTGATTGCTGGAAGTGTTTTGTAGCTTGGCTTGGTAAAGTGCTTGGCGACACGCTCCCACTCAGCTTGTGTGAAGTTATCTTTACCCTGCTTAGTTGCATTATGCAGTTGAGCCCACTCACCCTCTACTTGCCGTGCGAATTCTTCTGGACCCAAAGCCTTGACCAAAATCTTGATCCGAGCCTTGTACAGATTGTCACGTCGACCAAATCGGTTATAGACCCGTAAAAGCGCTGTTAAGTAACTAGGTAGAACCTGCCACGGAACATTCTGCTTGATGAGCGAACCCAGAATCGGAGTGCGTCCCATGCCACCACCAGCATAGATATTTGCTGTCAACTCACCATTATTGATGTCGGGATTTTTCTGGAGCTCAATGCCGACATCATGACAAAGCAATACGGTGCGATCTTCTTTGGCACCATTAATTGCAAATTTGAACTTACGTGGCAGGTGAGCAAACTCGGGATGCAGTGTTGACCATTGACGGAGTAATTCACAGATAGGTCTTGGGTCGATGTATTCATCGGCAGCCACTCCAGCAAATGCATCGCTAGTAATGTTGCGAATACAGTTACCTGAGGTTTGGATAGCATGCATCTCGACTTTGGCTAGCTCAGCCAAGATATCGGGAGTTTGTTCCAGCTCTACCCAGTTAAATTGAATATTTTGACGAGTTGTAAAGTGGCCATAACCACGGTCATACTTATCTGCAATGAAAGCGAGGGTGCGTAACTGTCTTGCACTCAACAAGCCATATGGAATAGCAACGCGCAACATGTAAGCATGGCGCTGATGGTAGAGGCCGTTTTGTAGTCGGAGCGGGCGGAATTCTTCTTCAGCGAGAGTGCCGTTAAGGCGACGCTCAACCTGGTCTCGAAATTGGGTAACCCGCTGATCTACCAGCGTTTGGTCAATATGGTCGTATTTATACATAGCCTGCACATTGTCTAGTTATAGTCATATTTCAACAAATAATTAAATGTAGAATCTATATATCTTTATAGATATATAGAAACTTCCTGCTCAACTAGCCAAAGGCAGCAGACAGGAAGAGATTGGAATTTAGAGTTAGACGCTAAATTCTGAGAGGTCCTTATGCATGGACAGGTCCACAACCTACTTCGATTAGTAAGTAATGGCCTTTTCAAAAGCCTCATCAACATCAGCTTGATCTTGCGCAAATACATGCTGAACAATCAAAAACACTCCCGAAAAAAAGCTAACGCAGACTAATAAACCAAAGGCATGGAATTGATTGAGGCCATTTTGATTAAGCACTTCAAGATAGCTAGCACTCTCCAGAGCAAGGTAAGTCGATAGACTCAAAAGGGCCAAACCCAGCAAAACTCTGGTTAAGGCTAAAAATAAAGATTTTTCGCTTGATGGCTTTGTGGACATAAGACTTCCTTCAAATAGGTACAGGAGGATCTTATGGGCTTGGCGTTTATAAGTAAAAGAATCCCTTTTTATAAGCTAAATACTTTTATATCTATAGAACCACACTCAGAATGAGGATAATTAAGGTTTACACCTCACTCATCAAGTATTTATGGCAGCCTATAACACTGAAACCGTACTCACTGTTCATCATTGGAACGACACCCTCTTTAGCTTCACCACCACTAGAAACAAAGGCTTACGCTTTCGTAGCGGGCATTTTCTGATGATTGGCTTAGAGGTTGAAGGAAAGCCTTTGGTGAGGGCTTATAGCGTTGCTAGCCCAAATTACGAAGAACACTTAGAGTTCTTGAGCATCAAAGTTCAAGATGGTCCCCTCACCTCACGCCTTCAGAAAATTCAGGTAGGCGATCCTATTTTGGTGAGCGAGAAATCTGTTGGCACCTTGGTCATTGATGACTTAAATCCAGGCAAACATCTCTACTTATTTAGTACGGGTACAGGCCTAGCGCCATTCATGAGCATCATTCGTGATCCAGATACTTATGAGAAGTTTGAAAAAGTCGTTCTCATTCATGGTGTACGTTTAGTGAGCGAACTGGCTTATGGTGATTACATTAAGAATGAGCTCACTCAAGATGAATACATTGGTGAGATCATTCGTGAAAAATTGATCTACTACCCAACTGTTACACGCGAAGCATTCAAACACACCGGCAGGCTAACTACCGCCATTGAATCTGGCCAACTCTTTAAAGATATTGGTTTGCCACCCCTAGATCCAGCAGTAGATCGCGCGATGATCTGTGGCAGCCCCTCTATGCTCAAAGAGACCGCAGAGATGCTCGATGCTAAAGGATTCAAAGTCTCCCCAAGCTTGGGGCAATTAGGTGACTATGTATTTGAACGTGCATTCGTAGAGAAGTAATCTATCTTATATAGCTAAAAGTAATTTATTTATATCTATATATTCCTTGTGGATATATAGACCCCTTGGTAAATTATCATTAACGAGATATTTACCAAGGAATAAAGAGATGTCACCCGTACGCGAGCATTACAACCCAATCATTACTAAACTTCTGAAAGAGCACGATCAGTTGCCACATGAAAATGTAGCGGAACGGAAGAGTTTTCAACGCAGAATTTTATTCCTGATGACGACCATCAAGATGGAAGAGTTTGAAAGCGCGTACTTATCCTAAGAAAAATTACCCACCAATGGAGTCTCGATTTTATTGAATTCCATTAAGCCCATTACGAGGAAGTTGTACGACTAAAAACTGGTGAGCCAAAAGCCTGCTGGACAGGCATTAATTCAAGCCTATTGATGCTTACGTGAGAGGGCAGCGTTGCAGCCCAATATATTGCCTCGGCAATATCATCGGCACATAAGGCATTGATTCCCTCATATACCTTGCTGGCTCTAATATCATCACCTAATCTAACATTTGAAAACTCAGTGCCGCTGACCATACCAGGCTCAACTGATGTTATGCGAAGTGAAGAGCCTTCGAGTGACTCCCTCAAGTCTGCTGTATACCCATGAACAAAAGCTTTGGTGGCGCCATATACATTGCCCCCAGGATATGGATAAGTACCAGCGACAGAGCCCACATTAAATATATGCCCCCTAGATCGACTAACCATACCCGGAAGAGTTAGGTTGGTTATATTGATTAAGCCTTTGATATTCGTATCAATCATCTGATCCCACTCATGCAATTCAGCGCGATGGGCGAGATCCAAACCAAGCGCAAGACCCGCATTATTAATTAAAATATCTACCGACTTAAATTCCTGAGGAATACTCTGCACAAAATTCTTGGTAGCCTCACCATCAGAAATATCAAAACTTGAAATTAAAAGGTTCTCTTGCTTCGCCAAAGGGAATGAATTCTTGAATTGCTCTAAGAGAGCATTACGTCGCCCAGTAACAATAACCTTGTGTCCCTCATTAATAAAACGAGAGGCAACCCCGGCGCCAATTCCAGAGGTTGCACCCGTAACTAGAACAATAAATCTCATAATCCCCCCTCAAATAAGCCTGCATACCCACTTCAGCAAAGGTATCAAGGAGTCAATATAACATTCAAGAGCATATTGAGGCTTAATATCGCAAAAGATTAACTGCCTCCTGTGCCGTCAGGACCCCCTCATCCGTGGGTACGACCCATACCTCCACAGAACTACTTGGGGAGCTAATTTTAGTAGTAATATTTTCCGTGGCTTGTCGGTTTAACTCCCCATCCAACTCAATGCCTAGCCAAGCCAATTTCTCACATACAGAAAGTCTTAAAAGAGAATCATGCTCACCTATACCACCGCTAAATGATAAGAGATCTAGTCCGCCAAGACATGCAATCATAGAACCACCCTCACGAATGATTCTATAAATAAATAAATCAATAGCTTCTTTGGCCAAAGGATCAGGATCAGCCCTCAACCTTCTCATGTCAGCTGAAATACTTGATACGCCCAATAAACCGCTTTTACGGTATAAAAGATCCTGTAATTGATCGTGCGTATACCCCCTCTCAACCAAGTACATTAAAACCCCTGCATCAAGAGAGCCGCTGCGAGTTCCCATCATTAGGCCATCTAATGCTGAAAATCCCATAGTAGTTGCAACGCTTCTCCCATTGATCGCTGCACACAAACTCGCGCCATTACCTAAATGGGCCATTAAAACCCTGTCCTTTGCACGAACACTGCTTTCCTTAAGCTCACCAATAATGTACTGATATGAAATTCCGTGGAAACCATAGCGACGCACACCTTGATCAGTGATCTCCTTTGGAAGAGCGAGTGAAGTTTCGAGACTTCCCATTGTTTTGTGAAATGCCGTATCAAAACATAAGACCTGAGGAACGCTTGGAAAAACCTGAGAAAAAGCCCGCACCCCATCTAAGCTGTGAGGCTGATGCAATGGAGCCAGTGCACTAATAGCAGATAACTCCTCAAGAATTACTTTTGTAGAAATAACAGGTCGAAAGAAGCGCGAACCTCCATGCACAATTCTGTGAGAAACAGCCCGAATTTCCGGCAAATCAACAATAGAAAGTATTAGCCCCTTCAAATGCATCAATGCAGCAATAAAAGGATCTTGATTAAGATCCTTAAAATATTCATGACGCTCTACCCCTTGATGGGTGTAGCGCAGCTCCGTATCGCCCCCAGGCTCCAAACCCTCAAAAGTCCCAAATAACATTGACGGAAGAACGGAGCCATGCGAAGTAGGATAAATTGAAAACTTCAAAGAGGAGGATCCAGCATTAACAGTAAGTATTGCCATGAGCGTTTGGTTTATTAAGCATTAGAAAGTGTGGCCTATTAAAATATAGCCACAATGGTCATATCATAACAATGACAATCACCTTCCAAGCTTGTATTTTCGTGTCCCTAGATATTATTCAGGCTGCCGATGTGACATACAAGAAGTCAAATTAACAAGTTACTGAGATTAAGTATTTAATCCTAGAAAATAGCGCTAGATCTCACCAATGAGGCCTACTGAACCCTTGCTTTCGGGGAATAAACTAGTCTTCAATTTGAAAATAAACCTCTGAATTTTCCTGCGGACAAAGTTTTTGAGGAATATAGCCAGCATCAGCATTATTCACGGATGATTTTTTACCAAAAAATGTCGCAGTAAACTCTAAGGACAAATGTTGCTCTCGATCGATGGCTTGCTCCAAGGGATGAACCTTTCATAAAAATTAGCCCTCAGAATAAGACACCCTGCCATGTTCGGGAACAACGAAATTTTTATGTGCTTATATCCAATTAGGTATATACCCAAAAAAAACACCGCTACGAGATGGTAGCGGTGTTTTTTCTAACTAAGCTTAGCCTTGAATTAATTGACTGATGGTAGCCAAGTAGCCAATTGAGGGAATATCAATAATAAAATAACAGCGATAACTTGTAAGACCATAAACTGCGACATTCCAGCGTAAATGTCCGAAATCTTCCAAGTTGGCGCAACCCCTTTCAGGAAATACGCCGAAAGAGCGACAGGTGGCGATAACCAAGCGGTCTGGAGCGTTACCGCAACCAATGTACTAAACCATAACAAATCAATTCCAGCGGCTTTGATAATTGGCAAAAAAATTGGCACCACAATTAGAACAATTGGAACCCACTCTAAGGGCCAGCCGAGCAAAAAAATCAAAAACAGGATCAGAATTAACATTACCATTGGTGGCAACGGCAATGAAGCCAAGAAACCAGCAATCAGATCGGCGCTACCAAGCCTTGAAAAAACTGCTCCAAACAAATTGGAGGTTGTCACCAGCATCAAGATCATGCTTGAAACTTGCAAGGTTTGCGAGATGCAACGCTTTACCTTCGCAAATGAAAGCCGTCCGGATAAAAAAGTAAGTAAAAAGGTTGCCACGCACCCTACTGCACCAGCATCAGTAGGCGTTGCAATCCCTGCCAGAATGACACCCAAAGTAGCAAACAAGACAACGATAACAGGAGCGATTCCTATTGCAAGATCAATCAATACAGGCTTAAGTGATTTTGCCCTCAGCTCTGGAGGTAGTGCAGGCCCAAGATCTGGATTAATCCAACAACGCACCATACACCATGCGGCAAATAAAAACGCTAGTAAAAGACCCGGCAAGACTGCAGCAGCAAATAAATCTGTAGCTGGTATGCCCACCACTGGCCCCATCACAATCAACATCACAGATGGCGGTATCAAGATACCTAACGTACCGCCAGCAGTAATCGCTCCCGCAGACATTCGCACATCGTAGTTGCTCTTAATCATCGATGGAGCCGCCATAACACCCAAAAGAACAACCGATGAACCGACTATTCCAGTTGCCGCAGCAAAAATGGTAGCAGTGACAATCACAGCTAGATAAAGGGATCCCCTAACCCCCGAAAATAATTGTTGTATGGCATCAAAAAGGCGCTCCATAATACCTGATTGCTCTAGCAAAAATCCCATAAAAAGAAAAAAGGGAATGGACGCTAAAACGCTGTCCTGCATCACCGATAGGGTTTGCAAGATTGCAAGATCAAAAACCATGGGGCCAAGCGCAATAAAACCCATGCCAATACTAATTGCACCTAAGGTAAAGGCGATTGGAAACCCAATAAAAATAGCGGCTAGCAAACAAGCTAAGCCAATAATCCCAAGAATTTGATCATCCATTACCGTGCTCCATTCTCACTTGGCTCTAGGGGCCACTGATTTGATCGAATGGCAACTAAGCATTTACCCCCCTCAGAGAGTCCTTGAATAAAGAGCAGAAAACCTGATAAAGGCAATACCAATTTAAATGGCCAAGTTATCGCCATCCATGGACTAGATACAAATCGCTCATCTGTAGTAAACGCCTTATAAAAATATTCCCATCCTTCAATCAAAAAAATAAGAGTAAAGGGATAGAAAAACAAGATGTAGCAAACAAGATCAACAAGCGCTTGTTTTCTTGGCGGCCAGTTGTCATAAAACATGTCGGTACGTATATGACCTTTTTTCTGAAGGGTATAACTAGCGCCCAACATAAAAAAAGCGCCGTACAACATAAAAGTCATATCGTAAGCCCAAATCGTGGGCGCACCAAACGCATACCGAGCAACTACCTCATAAGTTAGGCCAAGAATCATAGGTATAAGCATCCAGCCAACAATATTCCCAGCCAGGGATGTGAATCGATCTATTTTTTTTGAGAATGCGATTAATCCATCGTAATTTTGCATTGATAATTCCATTTAAAAAGAGGGGCAATTCCTTGCCCCTCTTACAAGCATCATTTAACCAACAAATTACTTTTTCTTACTAGTGACGGTTGCGCCAATGTTGTAGTACAGACCATTGATTTGTGTCCAGTAAGGAACAACTACTCCAGCAAATTTCCGCTGAGATTCAAGCACTTCTTTAAAGAATGCATTTTTCTCAGATTCACGAGCATAGACAACTGCAGTAGCCTTTTGGAATGCAGTAAAGAACTCTTTTGGCGTGTCATGAACAGTTACCCCATGATCCTTTTTAAGCTTCTCAAGCGCAATTGCGTTGCGATATACGTTAAAAGTATATGTTTCAGCTATGGTTGCGGAAACAGCAGTTTCAACAATTACCTTAAGATCGGCGGGTAGCTTATCCCAGAAAGTTTTATTGATTAAGAGTTCTGCCACGTCTGTGGACTGGTGTAGACCTTGAAGATAATAATGTTTAAATACATTTTGAAAACCCAGAATCATATCGTCAGCCGGTCCAATCCATTCGGCAGCGTCGATAACGCCACGCTGAGCAGCTGGGACGATTTCTGAACCTGGCATCGCGACAGTTGTCAGCCCCATTTCTTTAAATATCTCAGCTGTCAATCCTGGAGGGGACCGGTACTTCATTGGCTTCATATCGGCGATTGAGTTGATTGGTTTTTTGAACCAACCAAATGGATCGGGCCCCATAGGTTGAATCATAAATGGCTTGATATTGGTTTTTAATACCTCAGTAAACAGCCGGTCGTAGAGCTGATCACCACCACCATTTTTCAACCATGCCATATGCGAAACTTGGTCTAAGCCCACACCTGAACCTGATGCAGGATTGGAAAAGAGCGCGGCGGCAGAATTTTTCCCTGACCAATAATGGGTCCACGCAAAGCCGCCATCAACAACGCCTTTATCGACAGCGTCAAGAATTCCAAAAGCCCCTACGACAGCACCATCAGGCAAAACCTCAACTTTTAGTCGACCATTAGACATCTTGTCTACACGATCACCAAAATTCTTCATTAGTTCATAGTAAATACTTGCGGATGGCACGCCAGTTTGAATTTTCATCTTTATCGGGGCTGACTGGGCGTATGCAGCCCCGCAGATGGTCGCCGACACCACTCCAACGACAGCAACACGTTTTAAAAAATTAATAAGCATTTAAAACTCCTTTTTGAGTTAGTTATGCACTGCTTTCTTCATCTTTGCAATTAAACAGATTTTGTACTCTTAACACCATTGATATTTCCTTAGATGAAATGTAAACTATCACCTGATGAAATACTTTAGGGGTAAACACCTAAAAAACCAAAAAAATCATATGCCTCAGAACTTATCCCGTATTACCCCACCCTCGGAAATGCTCGAAGAATCAGCCAAATCCAGCATGGCGGAAAAGGTATTGCTCATACTAGAAACCATTTCTCTATCGGAGTTTCCTTTGACCTTGGAGTCCATCTCCACAATTACTGGGCTCGCTAAACCAACCGCTTTCAGACTTTTAAATATCTTGGTTGAACAAAGTTTTCTGGAAAGAGATCCAAATGGAAGACGCTTTCAACCAAGCTCAAAACTCAGAATAATGGGCATTAATGTCTTGTCCGTAGATTCAATTCGATCCCAGCGAGTGGCAGTAATGAAGCGCCTTGTCGAAGAAATAGGAGAGACATGTAACTTTAATATTTTGGACGGTAATCGCGTAATGTACTTGGATCGCGTTGAAACAAATGCGCCAATTCGGTTGCATATTGATCAAGGTATGCGCGTTCCACTACACTGCACCGCAAGTGGTCTTTTGTTTTTATCAAAAATGTCGAGGCAGCAAGTTAGCAGAGCTCTGGGAGAAGAGCCTTTTGAAAGTTATTCAGTTAAATCAATTACAACTTATGCCAAGCTTCTACCTGAATTGGATCGAATTCGCTTGAATGGATTTGCATTCGAGGAATCAGCATTCTTGGATGGCTTTATTGGAATTGCAGTACCCGTAATGAATGATAGGAATAAAACATATGCCACCATTACAGCACATGGGCCAGCAAACCGAATACTAGAAAAATCAATTGATTTTTATCTCGCTCCGTTAAAAAGGGCTGCGCAAGACATCCAAAATACCTCATCAGAATCTAATCTAAATATTTAAAAATCAAAACCCCGATTAACATATGGAAAATAACATTTTTAATTACATCGTAGTGGGCGGGGGATCATCTGGCTGCGTTCTGGCGAGTCGCCTATCCGAAGATCCCAACATTAAGGTATGCCTTATTGAGGCGGGCCCAAAAGATCTTTCGCCCTGGATTCACCTTCCAATTGGCTATGCTAAAACAATGTGGGACTCCAAGCTGAATTGGAAGTTTCAGACTGAGCCTGATCCCGGCATGAATAACCGACAAATTTACTGGCCACGTGGAAAAACATTAGGTGGCTCAAGCTCCATTAATGGCTTAATCTTTATTCGGGGGCAAAAAGAGGATTACAACACTTGGCGTGATCTTGGGAATCCTGGCTGGGGCTGGGATGATGTACTGCCCTACTTTAAAAAAGCGGAAGGTAATGATCGCCTCGGTGAGCCCCTGCATTCTCAAACGGGCCCGCTCAAAGCCTCATCAATCCCCAAACAACATCCCCTAGTTGAGGCATTTAAAAAAACTGCGAATGCTCTTGGGGTACCCAGCACAGAGGATTTTAATAACCTTACACAAGAAGGCGTTGGCTATTATCAACTTACAACCAATAAAGGATTCCGCTGTAGCACCGCAGTTGCCTACCTAAAACCCGCAAAGCATAGAAAAAATCTAACGATCCTTACTGAGAGCCAAGCCTGTCGCGTAATCTTTGAAAATAAAAAGGCTCTCGGAGTCGAAATATCTTGTCATGGGGTTAAAAGCATTATTCGCGCAAACCAAGAGGTGGTACTGAGCGCCGGAGCTATTCAAAGCCCACAAATTCTGCAACTATCCGGGGTAGGGCCCGCAAAACTCTTGCAAGAATTTGGCATTCCACTCATTCATGATTTACCGGGAGTGGGCGAGAATTTACAAGACCATCTTCAACATCGACTCATTTATGAATTAAATCAACCCATTTCCACTAACGATCAATTGTCATCATGGTGTGGTCAATTAAAAATGGGTTTAGATTGGCTTCTATTTCGCGGTGGCCCGCTTTCAATTGGAATTAATCAGGGCGGTCTATTCACCCGAGTCATGGCAGACTCCAAAACCCCGGATATTCAGTTTCATCTCGCGACACTTTCGGCTGAAATGGCGGGAGGTAAAGTTCACCCCTTCTCAGGATTTACGATGTCAGTCTGCCAACTGCGACCTGAATCACGCGGACATGTCCGCATTCAATCCAATGACCCCCTTGTACCTCCAAAAATGTTTGCGAACTATTTGGCCACTCAGTATGATCGGGACATCAGTATTGCAGCAGTTAAATACGCACGGAAAATATCTCAAACAGAACCGCTCCGCTCTTTAATTGTGCGAGAGGTTAAACCAAACAATCCTCAAACTGACGATGAGATTTTGGAGTTCTGTCGCAACAATGGCGCGACGATTTTCCATCCAACAGGCACCTGTCAAATGGGTCCAGATAGCGATCCGATGGCAGTTCTCGACTCTTCATTAAGGGTAAAGGGGGTGCAAGGTCTTAGGGTGGTTGATTGTTCAGCCATGCCAACCCTACCCTCAGGAAACACCAATTGGCCTGCTGTGATGCTTGCTGAAAGAGCTGCTGATCTGATTTTGGGTCGCATTTAATTCTAATGCGCTGGCAACTACCGTTTACCAAGTGGCTTCCTGAATATCAAACTGCAGGAACAATACGCGCAGATATTTTTGCAGGACTAACTGGAGCTATTGTTGTCATGCCCCAAGGCATTGCGTTCGCATTGCTGGCAGGCATGCCGCCCCACTATGGCTTATACGCAGCCATGATTCCATGTCTCATAGCGGCTTTATTTGGCTCAAGCCGGTTAATGGTTACCGGCCCCGCTAATGCCATCTCCTTAACAACAATGGCGCTCATTTCTCCGCTAGCACTTCCAGAATCAAGCCAATATGTTGGTTACGTTTTAACCCTGAGCTTTTTAGTAGGCATATTGCAACTTGTACTGGGGGTTGCCAAGGCTGGCAAATGGGTGGAGAAGATTCCTCATTCCGTGATTGTTGGTTTCACCGTCGGTGCCGCCATTCTCATTATTAATAGCCAACTAGGCACTCTCCTTGGAATCAACATTCCAAGAGGAAAGGGGGTTCTAGAATCCATTGGCGCTGTAGCATTAGCACTTTTAAACAACCAATGGCAAATCTCTGCCCCGGCGTTAGTACTCTTCACTTTAATTGCCATTCGCCTTTGGAAACCACTCAATCGATTTCTACCAGCAATGCTTGTGGCCGTTGTACTAGGAAGTATTGCGGCAGCTTTACTAGAAACATTTATACCTGGCATCACCATCTTTAAAAGAGTGCAAGAAATACCGGGGGCATTCCCACCAATTTCTAGCCCAGATTTAAGTAGGGAAAATTTACAAAAGTTATTTAGCGCCGCTCTCATCATGACACTTTTGGCATCGACCGAAGCAATGGCGATCGCTCGAGCGATCGCGTTAAAAACAAAAGATAGTTTTAATGCTAACCAAGAATTTATTGGGCAAGGATTGGCTAATGTATGCGGATCTTTTTTCTCAGCCTACCCTGCTAGCGGCTCTTTTAATCGCACGGGCGTCAACCTTGCTTCAGGAGCAAAAACACCTCTATCAGCAATTTGCGCAGCAGTTTTTCTACTTATTTTACTTGCCTTTGTCTCGCCACTAGCCAAACATATTCCTTACGTAGTTATCGCCTCGCTATTACTGGTGGTTGCCTGGAATTTAATAGATATAAAACAGATTCGCCATGAATTTCACATGGGGGCAAGAGAGTGGGTTCCGATGTTAATTACTGGCATTGGCACCATCACATTCCCATTGGAATGGGCAATACTTTCTGGGATCGCCAGCTCAATACTAATCAGGCGACTCACTAAAAAAACCTAGAAAATCTAGTGCGCTTTCCGCAGATCTAATAACTTTAAGCGCTGAACTTTGCCCGAGGGTCCGCGCGGGAGATCCTCCATAAAGAGAATAATTTTTGGCGTCCTAAATTTACCCAACTCTTTTAAGCAAAATGAGCGCATTTCATCTTCAGAGCATTTTGTATCTGGCTTTAGAACAATGCACACCATAATTTCTTGTCCATAGTTACTATCTGGAATGCCCACTGCAGCTGCATCTAATACTGCGGGATGTTTTAAAACCGCTTCATCGATTTCGCGTGGGGCGATATTTTCACCACCCTTGATGATTAACTCTTTGAGGCGCCCGGTGATGAAATAAAAGCCATCGTTATCACGCATACCCAGATCGCCTGTCTTTAACCAACCCTCATTATCAAAAGCTTTGGCAGTTTCTAGCTCTGCCTTGTAATAAGCATTGAGCACATTCCCACCACGTAGACAAATTTCACCCACAGTTTCGTTACTAAGAGGATTGCCTTCGGCATCAATTACTTTTGCCTCTACACCACAAGGCTGGCCTGGGCTACCATAGCGCCTGCTTTCATCATGGGGGTTACAAAAAACCATTGAAGCTGACTCTGTCATACCCATACCCTCAATGACAGTGATTCCAAATAAAGACTCGAATTCACGATGATGCTCAGGCGGCAATGGAGCGGAAGCAGATCGACCAAATCGTATTGATTTCAAATCCTCACGGCTCGGCAATGCCCCACCACTCTTCGCAGCATTAATCAAATACGCAATGATAGTTGGAACCATATTGATCCAGGTACATTGATACTGAATCGCCAAACTCCACCAACTTGAAACAGAAAAAGCGTGTGGCGCAACTACGGACCCGCCGGATACGAATGGCGTGATAGTTGAGATGACCTGCCCATTGATGTGATAAATCGGCAATGAGCTGAGCACAATATCCGACTGTGTTAATGAGTGCCATGCCGCCATAGAGCGTGCAGCATGCAATAAATTATCATGGGTAAGTAAAACCCCTTTGGGAGTTCCCGTTGTGCCAGAGGTATACATTAGAAGCGCCGGCTTTGAGGAATCAACCGAGGGCAACCCACCAGTTGCGCACTGCATAAACGGTCCCTCAAGTGCATCTGGATCAAGCTCGAATACTTTGAACTTTCTTTTAGTCTTCTCAAGCGCCGCAAATAATCCCTGCTTCTTGTCTGGAGAATAGAACAAAACCTCAATATCACTGTGATCTAATACCCATGCCAGCTGATCGGTAGGCGCCAACAGATTAAAAGGCGTGATAACTCGCCCACAAGCCATGGTTGCCAAAAAAACCGTAGTGGTTTGGCGCCCATTTTGCGTGAAGAGGCCGACATGAGCTTGAGCGCTAATGCCCTCTTGTTCTAGCCATGTTGAAAAATGGCGAGCTTCTTTTGCAAGCTGCCCATAGGTTAGAGCAACTCTAATCTCAGGGGCGAACAGGAATGGTTTATCAGGCTGCACACCCTCCCAATGCGACAGCACCTCACCCAAGCTCTTACAAGAAGAAGTCATATTCAGGCTAAGTCTGAGGATAACGACTGAAATACTCTTTCAGTAAATCTTCAACTTTGGGAACATGCTCAGGAATTGGTCTTACCACCCTCGTAATGTTGAGGTAATGACGATAATTCATATTTTCTGAGAAGTTATTCTTGCCCCATGTTCCACAACCCATGGACAAAGAAAACGGTAGGCTATTTTCAAAACTACCGCCAGTAGCTATTGCATGAGCCTGATTCACAATAATTCTAGCTACCGGCAATTGCTGTGCCAAGGCTGCAGCCCTCGTCTCCAAGACCTCACCGCTTTGCGCAGTATGTAACCCAACAGAATGTCCAGCGCCTTGATATGCATATACATTGGCAATCAATTCTTTTGCCGCCTCAAAGTCAGACGCCTTCCAAACCGTCAAGACTGGACTTAATTTCTCGCCAGAAAAAGGCGCTGATGGTCCAAATCCTTGCTCTTCAACCATGAAGAATTTAGCTGATTTTGCCTTTGGGTTTTGCAATTGCGCACGATCAGCAATCACCGCCGGATTCTGTGCAGTCAATGCTGAAGTCAGCCTGCCATTGTGAAACATGACATCCTCAAGACGCTTCTTATCAGCAGCATCTAACATTAAGCCACCCACCGCTTCGAGTGCGCTAATTACCTTGTCATAAACCTGAGAGCAGATCACCGTACCATTTTCACTAGAACAGCTAGTTGCGTTATCAAATGTTTTGGACTGCAGTATTTTATTAGCAGCACTAGCAAGATCAGCATACTCATCAACAATGACGAGAACATTACCAGCCCCAACACCAAAGGCAGGAGTGCCGCAGGTGTACGCAGCGCGAATATTTGCTTGGGATCCGGTTGCAACCACTAAATCTGCCAAACGCATTAATTCATTGGTGGAATCCTTGGTAATTGGTGAAGGCAACATCTGGACCAAATCTCTCGGCGCATTGACTAGATCTAATTGTTGATGCACAAACTCGAGTAAACGCGCACAGGTAGAGTAACCCTTCGGCGATGGCGCCACCACTACTGCATTACGACACTTCAAAGCATTTAAAATCTTATTAATGGGGGTAGCACCTGGATTGGTTGATGGCGTAATGGCCGCTACAACCCCGACTGGACGAGCATACTCGGTAAGTCCAGTTTTTAAATCCTGTGAAATTATGCCAACTGTTTTTGCGGAACTTAAGTCGCGCACTAAACCTAAAGTTTTTCTGAAGTTTTTTTTGAACTTGTCGGCCACATCACCTAAACCGGTATCTTGAACGGCAAGCTCTGCGAGCTCCTGGTTTCGCTTTGGCTCAAGAATGGACCAGGCTACTGCCTCAACCACTAAGTTCACCTCAGATTGCGTGTAGCCTTCATATATCTTTTGAGCTACACGTCCACGTTCAACAATCGCTTCAACTGGCGTCATCATTAATACTCTTATCTTTCTTAATTGCAGTCAATCTTTAGGCTCATATGCTTACTCAGCTCGAATCGCCGCATCCTTGGTTACCTTTTTCCACTTAACCAATTCAGTTTTCACAATTGCGCCCAGCTGAGCAGGAGTGCTACCAACCGCTTCGGCACCTTGCGCAATTAACTTTTCTTTTACAACTGGTTCGGCTAGCACTTTCACAGTTGCCTTATAGAGAGCATCAACAATAGCTTGCGGTGTTTTGGCAGGGACAAACATTGCATACCATGAGTCCACTTCATAATCTTTAAAACCTAATTCAGCCATCGTTGGCACATCCGGAAATACTGGTGAGCGCTTTACAGTCGAAACCGCTAAGGCGCGCAGCTTTCCAGCTTTCACATAGTTGGCTGCTGCAGGAATCGAAACCCAAAGCAGAGGAACTTGGCCGGCTATCACATCAGTAATAGCTGGGCCGCCCCCACGGTAGGGAATATGCATCATTGAAACACCAGCGGAACCGGCCATCATGGCGCCAGCCAAATGGCCCGGCGATCCGTTACCCACTGATGCATATGAAATCGCATCTGGTTTTGCCTTCGCCATCTCGATCACCTCTTTCACAGACCTGGCTGGAAAGTCTGGATTGGCTACTAAAATTTGCGGCAAAGAAGCTACAAGGGAGACCGGTAGAAAATCTTTTTCGGTATCAAAAGCGAGCTTTGGATAAATTGCAGGATTGATGGTGTGTGATGAAAGCGTGAATAAGACGGTGTAGCCATCCGATGGCGCCTTGGCAGCAATATCGGTTCCGATGGAACCTCCAGCGCCGCCACGATTATCAATAATGACTTGCTGGCCAAGAGCCTGGCTCAATGGCTCTTGCACAATACGCGCAATCACATCTGTACCCCCACCCGGTGGGTAAGGGACAATAAATTTAATTGGCTTGGTTGGCCAGGACTGCGCCAGGGCAAGTTGCGTCAGACCCAGCGAACCCACAAAAGCGATTGTTGACAGAACAGCTACTAATAGATTGCTTCTACGCATGACCAATCTCCTGTTTATAACTACTCTTTTAGGCCTATCTTAGCCCTTTATATTTACTACAAAATGAGCATAAATGATCTTATTCAATGGAACAAGTTGTTTCGTATAAGTAAAAATACTAACATTTTCCCTAGAATTTACAACTTTGTTCTATTAGAATGAACAAAATGACATACTTCATGAGATTTCACCCCTATGCTTGAATTAGAAATCATCGAACAACCGGATACTTCTAAGAAAGATAATTCCAGCGAAAACTCTTCCATGTTGAAGGGTGTAGTGATCTTGGAGGCTCTGGCGGCCCTGCAGCAACCTGCCACCTTGGCTCAACTCATGCAGATTACCGGAATGCCAAAAGCTTCACTACATAGAACTTTAGCTATTTTTGAAGAGGCAGGGTTGGTGGCAAGAGAGCCAGGGGGTCGAACTTATGCGCCAGGCGAGCGACTTTCGCGTTTAGCAATGTCTACCCTGACGCACGATAGCGTTTCAGCCATACGACACACTATTCTTCGGGGCTTGGTGGCTGATCTAGGCGAAACCTGCAACCTTGCCGTCTTGAGACGCGGGGAATTATTTTATCTAGATCGGGTAGAGGCTGACTGGGCCCTGCGCCTTCACCTGCCACCAGGCACAGTATTACCTCCACACTGCAGTGCCAGCGGAAAATTACTTCTCGCATACAAGCCTGCAGATGAGCGCTCCAAGATTCTAGAGAATATGCCACTTCAACAATTTACCCACAGAACCATTACCGATCGCCACCTATTGGAATCAGAAATGGAAAGAATTGTGAGTACTGGTTATGCAATTGATAACGAAGAATATGTATTGGGAGTCTCTTGTGTGGCAGTACCAGTCAGGGACTCTCTAGGCGAGGTAGTAGCTGCAATTGCGGTTCATGCAGCAACAGCAAGACTCCCTTTAAATCAAGCAATGGAGCATATTCCCAAGCTTAAAGAAGCATCTGAGCGTATTTCCCAAACACTTTCCTAATTAGCTCAGCGTCATAGCCACCTTAGGAGAGATCTAAACGTGAAATATCCACTCTTAGAAAAAATGATTGACGAAGCTAGGAGCGATCTACCCCTGGGAGTCGTCTACCCCCTTAGTGCACCAGCTCTAGAAACTGTTTTTGATCTTATTAAAAGACAGTTGTGCACTCCAATTTTGATAGGCCCTAAAAAAGATATTGAGGAGCTTGCAGCAATTGAAAAGCTCTCATTGGACGGCATACAGATTGTCGATACACCTAAAGATCCAATCTTAGCAACCAAGAAGGCAGTTGAGATGGTGAAAGAGGGGAAGTTAGCCGTGTTGATGAAGGGTTCTTTGCACACCGAAGATCTTATGGGGCCAATTGTGCATCGAGATGGGTTGCGCACCAATAAACGCATAAGTCATCTCTTTTTGTTTGAACTTGCCCGTTACCACAAGCTGCTTGGCGTCACTGATGCTGTTGTGAATATTGCGCCTAACGCTCAACTCAAAAAAGAAATCCTAGCCAATAGCTTAGATGCCTTTAAGAGATTAAGTATTAGCAATGTCAAAGTGGCGATCATTGCTGCGACCGAAGTTATCAACCCAGCAATGCCTTCAACCACCGATGCAAAAGTGATTGTTGATGAACATACAGCTTGCCCGATTTTTCCTGATACGGTTATTGAAGGTCCATTTGGATTTGATAATGCAATTTCTGCCCAGTCAGCAAGAACAAAGGGGATTTCCTCAAAGGTTGCAGGAGATCCTGATTTGTTGCTAATGCCTGATTTACAGGTCGGCAATATCCTCTATAAGTCTTTTGTGTATATGGCAGATGCTGAATGTGCTGGGACCATTCTAGGCGCACAAGTTCCAATCACACTGACCTCCAGATCTGATTCTGTTTTTTCTAGAGTGGCATCTACAGCGATGGCCATTTTGCTTGCTAAAAACCCTCAATAATTGAAAAGACCATGTTTAAAATATTTTCTAGCGATCCCGTGCATGACCCGATTAATAAGGAAGCACCAGCAACGGAGATCAAAAAAACAACCTGCTATATGTGCGCTTGTCGTTGCGGTATTCGAGCACATCTTCGCGATGGCAAATTAGTTTATATCGATGGCAATCCTGAACACCCTTTAAACCAAGGCGTCATCTGCGCCAAAGGTTCTTCGGGAATCATGAAACAAAATTCTCCTGCGCGCATCACACAGCCACTATTGCGTAAAGCAGGCAGCGAGAGAGGTAATGGTGAGTTTGAGCCTATCAGCTGGGAAAAGGCGTTTGATATTCTGACCGAGCGTCTTGCGAAAATTCGCACTACCGATCCTAAGAAATTTGCCCTCTTTACCGGTCGCGACCAAATGCAAGCCCTAACCGGGTTATTTGCAAGGCAGTTTGGTACACCTAACTATGCAGCACACGGCGGTTTTTGCTCTGTAAATATGGCTGCTGGCATGATTTACACCATTGGCGGGAGCTTCTGGGAGTTTGGTGGGCCAGATTTAGATCAAGCCAAATTATTTGTCATGATTGGCACAGCAGAAGATCACCATAGCAATCCAATGAAGATTGCATTATCGAAATTTAAACGATCAGGCGGTCGCTTTATCTCAATTAATCCAGTGAGAACTGGATACTCCGCTATTGCTGATGAATGGATTCCAATTAAGCCGGGGACTGATGGTGCACTGTTTATGGCCTTGATGCATGAACTTATCCGCCTCGAAAAGTATGATGCTCCATTCCTAAAGCGCTTTAGTAACTCAGCACAATTGGTTTGTATGGATCCGGGGCCGGAAGAAGGTTTATTTTTGTATGACCCTGACTCTGATCCATTAAATACAGATTTACCTCATAACAAATATATTTGGGACGAAAAATCGCAAAGCGCTAAACCTTGCTTTGCACATGAAACAACACCTGCTCTAGTAGGTGAATACGTCATGGGCCAAGGCCCTCACCAAGGTAAAAAAGTAAGCCCTGCATTTGAGCTACTTAAGAGGCAGGTAAGCGAGACAACACCAGAGTGGGCTGCAGCCATTACTAGCATTCCGGCGGAGCGCATTCGCAAGCTTGCTGTTGAAATGGCAGATACCGCATTTGGTCAAGAATTTAAGTTACCGATACAGTGGACTGACTCTTGGGGTGAAAAACACGAGTCCGTAACTGGTAGACCAGTTGCATTTCATGCCATGCGAGGATTATCTGCCCATTCAAATGGATTCCAGACAACCCGCGGTCTGGCTGTACTGATGTCGCTCTTAGGCACAATTGATCGTCCTGGCGGCTTTAGACATAAAGCTCCCTATCCAAGACAGGTGCCTCCTAATGCGAAACCCCCTTCCTCTGAAAACGATATCAAGCCAAATACCCCACTAGCCAAACCTCCGCTAGGATGGCCAACCCAGCCAGAGGATTTAGCACTGGACTCCGATGGTAAACCACTGCGAATTGATAAAGCCTATTCTTGGGAGCATCCTTTAGCTGCACATGGATTAATGCATAACGTGATTACCAATGCAGTGAAAGGCGACCCTTATTCCATTGATACGCTCATGATCTTCATGGCCAATATGTCCTGGAATTCGACGATGAATACCATGGAAGTTCGCGAACACCTCAATACAAAAAGTGATGATGGCGAATTTAAAATTCCATTCTTGGTAGTATGCGATGCATTCCAGTCAGAGATGGTAGATTTTGCAGATTTAGTACTTCCCGACACCACCTATCTCGAGCGCCACGATGTAATGAGTATGCTCGATAGACCGATTTCTGAATTTGACGGCCCTGTTGATTCCGTGCGCATTCCTGTTCTAGAGCCATTAGGAGAATGCAAGCCATTTCAGGAGGTACTTATTGAACTGGCTACCCGCTTAAAGTTCCCTGCGTTCACCACTCCAGAAGGCGAACGTAAGTTCAAGGATTATCCCGACTTTATCACCCGCTTTCAAACCACCCCTGAATCAGGCATTGGGTTCTTAAGTGGCTGGCGCGGCAAAGATGGAGACAAGCCGCTGCGTGGTGAACCCAATCCTAATCAGTGGCAAAGATACGCTGAAAATAATTGCGTCCATCAATATCACATGCCTCCCGAGCATCAATACATGCGTAACTGGAACAAGGGCTATTTGGATTTCTCAAAAGAGAATGCTCTGCGCCAGAAAAATGATCCAATCATGATTGCGATCTACTCAGATATCTTGCAACGCTTTAGATTAGCATCCACTGGAAAGCGTCCAGGCGCACAACCTCCAGAGCACCTCAAAGCACGTATTTATAAATACTTTGATCCACTACCTTTCTGGTATCCGCCACTTGAAGATGAGGCAACAGACCTCAGTAAATTTACACTCAATGCAATTACTCAACGTCCGATGGCAATGTACCACTCATGGGACTCACAGAATGCCTGGCTAAGGCAAATACATAGTCATAACTATCTATACGTCAACACCGCTACCGCACTCAAGAGTGGTATTGCTGATGGGGCATGGATGTGGATTGAGTCCCAATGGGGAAAGGTTCGTTGCATGGCAAGACACTCAGAGGCGGTTGACCCGGGAACAGTATGGACCTGGAATGCCATCGGCAAAGCAGAATCTGCTTGGAGCCTTACAAACGATGCAGATGAATCTAAAAAAGGATTTCTGTTAAACCACCTCATCTCAGAAGAACTTCCATTGGGCGGCTTTACTGTCAGCAATTCCGACCCAATTACTGGACAAGCTGGCTGGTATGACGTCAGAGTTCGGCTGGCTCCAGCGGATGAGAATGAACCAAAAGAAACTTGGCCACAAGTAAAAGCATTTGAAGTTCCTGGTATGGCCCTCAAAAAAATGGGCGAAATAAAATGAGTAAAAAAAATAAACAGCTAGCTCTCGTTATTGATTTAAATGTGTGCGTGGGATGCCATGCGTGCGTCACCTCTTGTAAGGAGTGGAATACCTCCGGCTCAGCAGGTCCTTTGACTGATCTCAATGCTTATGGGGCTAGTCCAAGCGGCACCTTCTTCAACCGAGTCCAAACCTTTGAAGCAGGCACTTTTCCAAATACGCAAACAGTCCACTTTCCAAAATCCTGCTTGCATTGCGAAGAGCCTCCATGCGTCCCTGTTTGCCCTACAGGTGCAAGCTATAAGCGTAAAGAGGATGGCATTGTTCTAGTTGATTACGAGAAATGCATTGGCTGTAGCTATTGCTCTTGGGCCTGCCCTTACGGTGCGCGCGAGTTAGATCAAGAGCGTCAGGTCATGACCAAGTGCACGCTCTGCGTAGATCGAATCTATAGCGAGACCTTGCCAGAAGCTGAAAAAAAGCCAGCTTGCGTACTCGCCTGCCCTACCAGTGCGCGTATCTTTGGCGATGTCCACGATCCAGAATCTGCCGCCAGCAAAGCAATAGAGGAGCGTTCAGGCTATTCACTCATGCCTGAATGGGAAACTCAACCAGCCAATCACTATTTACCGCGCTCAATTATGGAAACCATTGATGCAGCAAGGAATGACAAATAATGCGTCCACAATTTTCAATTATTTTCTTTACCACCTTGGCCGGCATGGCTCAAGGCCTGTTATTTTTTATAGCGCTAGCAAACTTGCATAGTCAAGCCATCCCCAGCATCTTTCTCACCATTCTTGCTCTACCGGTTGCCTTTGTGTTGCTGACTTTAGGTTTAATAGCCTCATTCTTTCATTTAGGCCACCCTGAGCGGGCGTGGCGCGCTGCCATGATGTGGAGAACCTCCTGGCTCTCAAGAGAAGTTATCGCTCTACCCGCAGTAATGGCCGTAACTGCAGTAATTTACTTTTATGCAGGCGTTAGCGAAGTACCTCGGCTATTATGGTTTGCCCTTCTTTTCACCACACTGGCTCTTTGGATATGCACCGCAAAGATCTATCAATGTATTCGCTTCATTCAAGAGTGGTCACATCCCACTACCTTAGCTAACTTCATCTTGCTGGGAATGACTTCTGGCTGGATTTTGCTAGAGCTGTTGATTGCACTATGGGGTGATACCTCTGTTAAAATGATTGACGCTCCACTTTCTATCATCGCGCCCTCACTGTTATTTCTGTCATTTAATCTGAAACTCTGGATTTGGAGCCGCAACCGCAAACTTAAACCAAAGTCGAATTTAGCTACAGCGACCGGGATCAAAGGCTCCAATATTCGTCAAAGCTCAATGGGGCTCATGGGGGGCAGTTTTAATACTCGCGAATTCTTTCACCATCAAACGGATAAAGTGATCGCCAATTTACGCAAAACTATTTTGCTCTGCGCCTATATCATCCCGATGGCATTAATGGCGTATGCGATCACATCATCCAACTCCTTAGTGATTGCATTGGCATTACTTATTAACTACCTAGGTTTACTTGCCGAAAGATGGATGTTCTTTGCGGAGGCAAACCATCCACAAAATTTGTATTATCAGCGAGTCTCATAAATACACCGGATGCCGATGGATCAATTCGCCATACAACTTATCCACGGAAGAACCCATATATCGCCCAAAAGACTGGGTAACCCTGGCCCCAGCGCATCTCAAAAAGAAACTATCCTCTTGGCAGCTAATGCCGCCCCTGATCACGGCAGAAGGGTGCCATGGCGCTTCATTGAGATTCAAGAAAGTAGTCGCCCCGTACTAGGAGAAGTCTTTCGCCAATGCCTACTGGATCGTGATCAAGAAGCCAATCCAATACAGCAACAAGAAGCACTTGATAAGGCTTATCGTGGCCCACTGCTCTTACTGGCAGTAGCAAATTACAAGGACAGTAATGAGGATATCAGCAAGCAAGAAAAGCTGATATCTCTTGGCTGCGCTATTCAAAATATTCTCTTAAGTACTTATGCCTTAGGATATGGCTCTGGATTATCCAGTGGCAGAGCCTTACAGAGTGATCGCATTAGGGCGCTATTCAAACTCATGGATGAGGAAGAGCCAATCTGCTTCATTACTATTGGAACTGTAATAAAAAATAAGCCCTACCGTATTCGGCCGAACTTATCTGAGTACCACTCAACTTTTTAGATCAACCCTAAAGCACCTCAACCGTTTGGTTTTTGGTATCAATTCGCAACCTGTTTCCACTAGCAATAGCCTGCGTGATATCACAATCAAAACCACTTAGCATAGGTATGCCAGCATGCGCTGCACCTTGAGCCAAGATTGGATTCACAGCATTAAAAATAATGGCTGATGGACAAAGATCTCTGGACTTCATTTCGAAGAGCATCCAGGCGCTTGCCACGCCGCCTTTAGCAGCATCCAGCACTAAAATTTTATCTTTATAAGACTGGCCAAATAGCTTATGAGCAGGTCGTGAAAACACACCCTTTAGGCGATCTAAATCATAGCGAGCTGAAAATCCATCGGATGCACTGAGGCATTCGCCCTCAATACTCTCGCCCTGAGCATGTTTCGCCTTATATATTTTTGCACTCACTTAAGTCTCCCAGTTACGGCTGCTTGAACACAGTCTTCCATTGAAGCCAACATCGGCGTATAGCCATAGCCACCCAAAATATTAACTATCTTTGCACTATTCGTTGCCAATACTTTCCAGCCATTTGTCTCAGCAATTTCTCGCGCATAAGATTGGTAGAAACACATACCAGAAAATACCGTGCCACCAGCACTTTCAATCATGTCGGTATAGCCCATACGATCGGAGTCAGGCTTCACTTGTGGGCTTGTCATTGCAAGCAAGGGTTTGATAAATTTTTTCCCATTACATAGCTCTGCAATACTCTTCATTTCCATTAGACTTAATTGCGGGGCCGAGAAAACAACCACATCAATCTCTTCCGCAATCCGATATGAGCTTTGTAGGCCCATCACCTCTTCTTTAGTAATGATAATCTCCGGGAGATGTAAATATTCAAGATCTCGGGGGCGCAATGCCTCAGGCGTCACACCCAACACATGAAATAGAGCTGTAGAACCAAAGCTGGCCATGGCTGCGCCGAAGTGTTTCATAGCATCAGAACCCGGATGACCCTCAATCCCCTCAAGTAGCGGCACCGACCAATAGTTGCCCGATTTTTTGCCGATCAATCCACCTAGTGCACCCCATTCATTTAAGGTCTGAGGAGTCCATAAAGTTTTGAAACGATGAGTTGGTCTACGATGTTCATCCAGGTGATAGCCGTAACGTGGCGTTCTGCCGGTAAGACCCGCTGCTAATGCAGAAGGACCGCCCTCAAAATTAGAGCGGGCACCACAAACACTATTTGAGTAAATAACAACACCAGTGTCGCCAAACGCTAAATGCTCACCATATACAGGAGCCATAATTGTTTGATAATTAATACAGGTATCAGTCATCGATACCCCAATTTTCACAAAGGCATCGATTGCACGCCTTTCCAGCTCAAGCATTTTTTCAGTTTGGCCTAATTGCTTTGCCTTAGTGAAATCCGTACCCCTTGGGTCAGTAATAGTTGGAATGCGAACTATTCGGTCTGCAACAGAGTTTTTCGCTAGACTCTCCAACCATTCAACACCCGCCTCGCCCAGACTCTCGGTATCAGCCATAATGTGAGCCTGAGATACAGCAACCATGTCTTCAGCCCCAAAAAATTCACCTACCTTGATTTGATGTTGAATTGCGGTCTGCCTGACCGGACCCAACTCCCCAGCCAGCATTGCCTTTTCTTCTGCGTTAAGTTTCATTTTTTCTCTTTTTTACTATTAATCAATAGTGGCACCGGAGTCCCGAACTACCCTAGCCCACTTAGCAATTTCACTAGTTTGAAAGTTAGCCAAACTCTCCTTAAAGTCAGTGTTAGGCTGGACGCCCAAATTTCCCAAGCGCTCCTTAAAGGCGGCTGATTGCGCGACCTTCTCTGCATCAATTCTCAAAGTTTTAGTGATTGGTTCTGGTAATTTTGCGGGGGCAAATAGAGCCCACCATGCAGTTGATTCAAATTGTGGATAACCTAACTCGGCTACAGTAGGTATGTTTGGTAACAAAGGTGAGCGAGTCTTACTCGTTACCGCTAACGCGCGTAATTTTCCAGAGGTGATATGCGGCAATACCGACTGAATTGGGTCAAAAACTAAAGGTATCTGATTCCCAATCAGATCGGTTACTGCGGGCGCACTTCCTTTATAAGGAATATGTTTCAGCTTAATTTGTGCTGTTGATTCAAATAGAGCGCCAGTTAAATGCCCTGGAGTTCCATTTCCAGCCGATCCATATGCGATAGTTTCAGGTTTTGAACGAGCCTCTGCAATCAACTCAGCGAGTGTCTTGATTCGCTCGCTTGAGTTAACCACAATAACAACCGGAGCCGAGGCCACTAAAGCAATAGGTGTGAAATCCCTGGTCATGTCATATGGCAGCTGTTTATACAAACTACCATTAATGGCATTGGTACCTACCGTTCCCATGAATAAGGTGTAGCCATCTGGCGCCGACTTAGCAGCTAGATCAGCCCCAATGGAGCCGCCAGCACCACCCTTATTCTCAATAACGACCTGCTCTTTTAAGCGTTCACCCAAAAGCAATGCTAATGGTCTAGCAACAATATCGGTCGGACCTCCAGGGGGAAATGGCACGATCAAGCGAATCGGCTTACTTGGGTAGACTTGCGACATTGCATTACCTGCAAGCACAAGCAATCCAAGATATACCAAGAAATATTTAAAACCCTTTATTGCTAAGTTATTCATAGCGATCGATCTATATATATGGGGACAGGCTTTACTCTACTGCACGATTTAATTAATGTATATTTATATTTAATTAACTTAAATATAAGTTTTACTTATGAATATAAATCAGATCGATTTGAGACTTCTCCGTAGCTTTATTGCTGTTGCTAGGACTGGCAACTTTGTAAAAGCCTCTGAGATCTTAAACATTACCCAGTCCGCTCTTTCACAACAAATGAAAGAATTAGGGGCCCATCTCGACCTCCCAATTTTAGAAAAAAAGGGGCGTAGTTTAGTTTTGACAAATTTCGGAAATGATTTACTTAATAAGATAGAGCCATTACTAGGCCAGATTGAAGAAGCGCTTCTGCAGACCTCTGATCAAGATCAAAATATTGCGGGCACCTTGCGTGTAGGAGCAACAAATACTTATTCCAAAATAATTGCTCTACCAACTAGCATGGAATTATTAAAAGAAAATCCAAACCTCAAAATTGAGTTGCAGGAGTTATCTGCGCAGAGGGTTTTAAGGGAGCTTTTAGAGGGCGCCATTGATATTGCAATCCTGCCTCAAGACTACCAATTTGCCGAACTTTATTGGCACGACCTTATTACCGAGCAATTCTCAGTGATTGGAACCCCTGTTAGCATCGAGAAGTTGCCAAGAAACATCACAATTAAATCCCTGTCAAGTTATGAACTGGCGGGGCTTAATAGGCAATTTTTAATGCGCCAAAAAATTGACGCTCAAGCTCGAATGGAGGGGGTTTCCTTAAACTTTCGAATGGAGGTCTCGACCATGGGAGCCCTCTTAGAAATCGCCAAATCCGGCGAGCTTTTGGCATTGGGCAGCTCAATTGCTTTGGCAAATGATAAAAAATTATGCGCAAAAGCAATTAAGGGTAATTTTTTAACAAGAACCGCAGCCGTTTGCTGGAGAAAGACAAAGTTCGTCACAAGCGCAATGAGCGCGTTCCAAGAAAAAGCTACTGAAATCGCAAATTTACTTCAATCTGAAATCAGTAAAAGAAAAGGTCCAGCTTAGCCGGACCTTTACCTTGCATAGGAGCTAACTTATACGTAGTCTTTGTACTTATCCAAGAAACGTACTGGCTTAGATAAGGCATCGCGACGGAATGGATCACCAAGCTCACGAGTACACATAATCTCGATGACACAAGTCTTGCCCTCATTCATCTGCATTTCAACTGCTTTCTTGAGTGCTGGCCCAACTTGATCAAGCTGATCAACCACGATACCTTCAGCGCCCATAGATTGAGCAATACCAGCAAAACTTGGGCTCTCGAGCTCACCTGCTACAAAGCGACGGTTATAGAAATCTACCTGATTCTTTTTCTCAGCACCCCACTGACGGTTATGGAACACAACCGCAGTAACAGGGATGTCATGACGAACGGCAGTCAAAATTTCAACCATGCTCATTGCCCAGGCACCATCTCCGGCATAAGCGATTGCAGGACGATTTGGCGCTGCTGCCTTAGCTCCAATAATAGTCGGCAATGCATACCCGCAATTACCAAAGCTCATTGGGGCGAAGAAACTACGTGGCTTTTCAAAGCGAAGATAACTATTGGCAACGGAGTTGATATTGCCAATATCGGTAGACACCATTACATCAGCGGGCATAGCCTTCTCAAGCTCACGCAGAACTTGACGTGGGTGCAAGTAATGACCGCCTGTTGGAGTCACCTCTTTTTTCTGCTCTTCAATCATGTCCAAGCTGAATGAGTCTTTTTCATGAGTCCACTCATCCAGCTCCTTTTCCCATGCAGCTTTTTCAGCTGCAATCGTTTTGGCGCGCTCTGCTTTGGTTGCATCGCAGACCAACTTCTTACCCTCCAAACGCTTAGTTAATGCAACTGCAGCTGCCTTTGCATCACCACAAATACCTACGGAAATTTTCTTCACCAAGCCGAGCATCTTATTATCAGCATCAATCTGAATGATCTTGGCATTTTTTGGCCAGTAGTCCATACCATGCTGTGGCAGTGTGCCAAATGGTCCGAGACGTGAGCCCAATGCAACTACTACATCAGCCTGAGCCATCAACTTCATTGCAGCCTTAGAACCTTGATAGCCAAGGGGACCGCACCATAAGGGATGGCTAGCAGGGAAAGAATCGTTGTGTAAATAACTATTTACCACTGGGGCGCCAAGGCGCTCAGCAAACGCCTTGCATTCCTCAACTGCATCGCCCATCACTACGCCACCGCCAGAAATAATTACTGGAAACTTTGCGTTAGCCAGGAGTTCTGCCGCCTCATCCAAACTCTTTTCGCCACCAGGGCCCCGATCAAGGCGATTAGGCTGTGGAATCTCGACTTCGATTTCGCCATAAAAATAATCACGCGGAATATTCAACTGCGTTGGACCCATCTCTGATAGGGCACGATCAAAACAACGGCCTGTAAATTCAGCCATGCGCTTAGGGTTGTTAACATGACCCTGATATTTTGTGAACTCTTCGAACATTGGCAGTTGATTGGCCTCTTGAAAGCCTCCCAAACCCATACCCATTGTTCCCGTCTCAGGCGTGATGATTACCACGGGACTGTGCGCCCAATAAGCAGCTGCAATTGCGGTAACGCAGTTGCTAATACCAGGGCCATTTTGTCCGATCACAACACCGTGATTTCCGCTAACACGCGCATAGCCATCAGCCATATGTGCCGCGCCCTGCTCATGAACAACTGGAATCAAGCGAATCCCGGCCGGCGCAAAAATATCCATCGCATCCATAAACGCGGAACCCATAATTCCAAAAATATCTCTCACCTTATTAGCGACCATAGTCTCCACAAACGCTTCGGAAGGGGTCATTTTTTGTGGGCCGGTAGGCAGATTGGCGCCAGACTTAGACATAAAGCTCTCCTAGGTATTCAATTAAACGGAACATTTTGTTCTACAATCTGAATAATAATAGCGTATTTTGAGTAAAGTCAAGCATATAAACCCCAATATGGAATATATTTCACAACATATTAAGACTTTTAAAGGTAAGGAAATGGCTGAACACGCTTCTTCAATAGATTTAATGGGCTTACAGCCTGAAAAGTGGGTTTCCCTGCATGCCGCCTTTCCGGAATGCAGAAGCTTTGCTGATTTTGAGATCCCAGCATTCAACCAAACCAGCGAACTTGTACCCGGAACTGATCCAAGCTACCAACTTAATCCAGAAGCAACATTGGCGATACTGGCGGGGTTTGCCTTCAATCGCCGAGTCATGCTGCAAGGTATGCATGGCACTGGGAAATCAACCCATATAGAGCAAGTGGCAGCTAGATTAAATTGGCCTTGCTTGCGCATTAATCTAGACGGTCAAATCACCCGCATGGATCTCATTGGCAAAGATGTTATCAGTCTAGAAGATGGCAAACAAATCACTCGCTTTCAAGAGGGGCTAGTACCGTGGAGCTTGCAACGACCTGTTGCACTCATTCTTGATGAATACGACGCAGGTCAACCAGATGTAATGTTTGTCATTCAGAGAATGTTAGAACGCGAAGGTCGCCTCACCTTGCTTGATCAAAATAGAGTAATTAATCCCAATCCCGCATTTCGTATCTTTGCTACCAGCAATACTGTTGGTCTTGGAAATTGGAATGGGCTATATCAAGGTACGCAACTATTAAATCACGGTCAAATGGATCGCTGGGATATTGTTGCTGCCTTAAATTATTTAGAGCCCGAAGAAGAAGAGAAAATTTTACTCGCCAAGGTTCCTGAGCTGACAACAGAAACTGCTAGTCAAATGATTGCCTTAGCTAACCTAACCAGAAAAGGCTTTGAAACTGGGGACATCTCAACACTCATGTCTACCAGGACTCTGATTACATGGGGGGAAAACTGGCGCATCTTTAAAAATCTACAACTCAGTTTTAATTTAGCGTTTGTAAATAAATGCGAAACCGAAGAAAAAATATTAGTAGCCGAATACTATCAGCGCTGCTTTGCAGTCGAGTTCCCTATTAATCCAAACTAAACCACCAACAGCGACAAACCTTGCAAACCGAATCTCATGATGCAGTAGTGCTACAAGATAGATATAGCGCTCTTGTGCGCTCAATATCAGGAGATGAGCACCTTCAAATTCGAGATTGGCACCTCTTTCGCAAAGGCTTAGCCATAAATACCCTTGCGCCACATCTCAATCTAAAGCATCTATATACCTCTTGGGCAAATCCACGAGGAATTCTGGATGGCATTGCATTACGCCTCAGATACTCAGACCAGGATCTTCATTCAGCACTTTCCCCAAATGGCCTAGTCGAATCGTTAGTATTTGAAGTGCTTGAACAAATCCGAGTTGAAAGCATCTGCCCTATGGAGCTAAAAGGTAGCAAGCAAAATATAGAGAGTCAATTTATTGCTTGGATGCAAGAGTTTATGGCGAATGGCGGGGTAGAGGGCAGTATTGGTCTTTTATTGCTTTCGATTTTTTCTACCGCCTGGGTCAAACTGAACCATCGACCACTTCCACAGCTGATGCAAGATATTGTGGAGACAACTCGAGCGGGTCTCGCAGAGACTGTTGGGCATCATCTGGTTCAGCTCAAAACGGATCAATTTGACCAGGCTAGCTATGCAAAAACTGCACTTGAGATAGCCAAGCTGGTTTCTCACTTAATCGAAGATGAATATCAAAAAATTACAAGCATTAGCACAAAACAAAAAAATATTAGCAATAGTTTTTTGAAGATTGAATGGGCCCAGCCTCCAATACAGAATGCAAATTTAAAATATTCGCAGCATCCAACAGCTCAAACTTCAAAACAGTCCTTGGTTCATGCACTAGAAAGATATACGGTATTTAATACTAGCTACGATATTGAAACTGAAGCTAAAAAGAAAATTCGCCCAGCACAACTTGCAATCTATCAACATCAATTAAATGAGGCAATTAGCAATCTCAATATTCCATGGGGAAAACTAACAAAATACTATCAAAGCATTTTCCTTTCGAAGACACTAAAAAAATGGGAAAACTCCGAATCTGAAGGGTTAATAGATCGACGCTTCTTTACCCGGATTGCAACAGCCCCACTTGATCCGGTGATATATAAGCATCCATCCCAGAAAATAGAGTCTTTGGGTAGGGTGAGCCTGTTAATCGATTGTTCTGGCTCCATGAAAGAGCAACGAGAAAAGATTGCTAGCTGCGTAGACGCGCTTGTAAGAATATTAGAACAAGCACATATTCAAACGGAGGTATTGGGATACAGCACCAGCACTTGGCAAGGGGGTCGTCCCTTCAAAGAATGGCGACGTAGCGGTCAACCCCCTAATCCTGGACGCCTCAATGAGCGCGCCCACTGGATCTTCAAAGACTTTCATACCAATTGGCGTAGAGCTAGACCAGGAATCGCTGCGCTACTTAGACCAGAAATCTATGCTGAAAGTATTGATGGAGAAGCATTGTTATGGGCTGCAGAACGCCTACTGAATAATGGCGGCAAAAATTCTATCAATAAAAAACTTATTTTATTTTCTGATGGATGCCCAATGGATAGAGCGACCATTGAGGCAAATGGTGAGTACTTTCTAAAAAATCACCTATTACAGGCTATTGAGTGGTGCAATGAACAACATTATCTAGAGCTATGGGGGTGTGGGATCGGTGAGGAATTAAGGTCATTCTTTCCAAATCGCCTAAGCTGGGATCGAGAAAATGAAAGCCCACTAGAAAGTCTACTTCATTGGGCGGAAGAGCTAAAAACCCGAAAACCCTAGGCTACTAACTCGCTAAAATATTCGTACTGAGTTGTATTGAGGGTTGATATACGCCACTCTATCGGATCATCCTGAAGACCCAAAGCCACTCTGCGAATCATTAAGACTGGCGAATCCGCATTCAAGCCAAGCCATTCAGCATGTTGCTTTCCAGCAAGACCAGCGCGAAGACGCTCACTACTACGGACAACCGTCTGACCATACTGCGCTTGATACATTTGATAAATACTTCCAGTTCGATCAATAAAGTCTGAGCGAGTAAGATTTTTAAATCGCTTCTTATCCAAAGTAATCTGATCAATCATGACGCATCGCCCCTCCAAAGAAAGGCGATTCGTAATCCTCCAGACTGGGGTGCCCTCTTTGATTTGTAATTTACTAGCCTCTTCTTTATTTGCAGTAGCGCTATTGAGAGAAGCGAGTTCAACCTTGGGATACACCTTTTTTTCAACATCATGCTTCACAACATGAAAAAAATAATACAAAAGTCTTTTGAGATCATGCTCAACAACATAGGTTCCCCTGCCTTGGCGACGGACCACAATACCTTCCGCGACCAACTCGTCCACCGCTTTGCGCAGGGTTCCTATAGATACATCTAACTCTTTCGATAAATCCTTTTCAGCAGGCAATGCCTGCCCCATAGGATAACGACCCCTGACCAGATCTTCGGTGATCTTTTGCTTTACTTCTTGATAAGCGGCCAGGGATTTCATTACTAAGTCTTAAGCTGATTCGTATAAACGAGTTAATACGAACTCACGGTGACCGAGAATCTCAGAAGCAGTCAACTCACCATCAGCTGTGCGCTTTAAGCAGTCCAATAGCTTGTTGCCTGCATCATCCATATTCTCTTCACGACGCAATAAGCCGGACACGTCAACGTCAATGTGCTCACCCATCGTACGAACAGTCTTTGGATTTGCGCAAATCTTAATTACCGGAAGAATGGCATTACCAATCACGTTACCCTGACCTGTTGGGAAGAAATGGGCTGCGAAACCAGCTGCAGCACACAGAGTCACCATTTCAGCTGCTGCTGATGATGAATCCATAAAATGCAGTCCAGGAATCTTTGGCTCTTCACCCTTATCAAGCACGCTATCCACAATACATTTTTTACCAATTTTTTGGATATTGCCGAGGGCTTTCTCTTCGATAGTTGTTAAACCACCTGCAATATTGCCTTTCGTTGGCTGAGAGTCAGATAAATCGCTTGTCTTATGACGCTCAATCACATCCTGATAGCGGTCAAACATCTCGCGAAACTTTTTCTTTACTTCAGGAGTGCGGCAACGCGCCTCAACCAAGTGCTCACCACCAGTCAATTCTGTTGTTTCGCCGAAAACTAATGTAGAGCCAATTTCATAGAGTTTGTCGAATGCATCACCAACGGTTGGGTTTGCACCGCAACCAGAAGTGGTATCGGACTCACCGCACTTAGTAGACACCCACAATTCTGATAAAGGTGCGGACACACGTTTTTGCTTAGATGCATGCTTCATCATGCTGTAGGCAGCTTTGCTTGCAGAAGCAATAGTTGCGGTGTCGCCATTACCTTCAATCCAGAAACCTTCTACCGGCTTGCCAGAAGCTTTGATGCCGTCTACAACAATCTTTGTCCACTGTGGCTCAATACCAATAACTACGACAGCAGCTACGTTAGGGTTGCAGCCAGTTCCAATTAAGGTGCGGAAATGCAAATCTAAGTCAGCTCCGAACTGCAAACGACCATAGGAATGCGGGATTGCCATTGCACCTTTAATGTTGTTTGCTACTGCTTCACAAGCCGCGTTAGACAAGTCATCTAAAGGCAAAATCAATACGTGATTACGAATACCCATGCGGCCGTTTTCACGGCGGTAACCTAAAAAGGTCGCGTCTTTCAAATTAGTCATTTTTTATATCTCTTTCAATGAATAGGTAAATAAGGTGCCGGATTACCAGCGCTTAGTTTTTACGTTTTGGACGTGAAGGTGCTCGCCTTTTTTGATTGGAGCTACCACCTTGCCAATATCAACGCCGTATTTCATCACCGTGTCACCTGGCTTGAAATCGTTCAATGAAATTTTGTGACCAATAGGAATATCACTTTCAGACTTAATGTTTAAGGTGAGATCGCCATCCATGACCCAACCAATTAAATCAGTTCCAGCTTTTACACCCTCAACTACTACTACACCTACGCCATCTGCTGGCTCATGCACGACAAAGTGGATCATTACTATCTCCTCAATAATCTCGTTTAAAAAAACTACTTAGCCCATGACTGGCGAATACCAGCCTGAATTTCCTCTACAACAACATCCGAAACTGTTACGCCGTCTTTAAACCCTGCTTCGCGCCGTTGAAAACGACGCTGGCCAGGGAGACGAGTTCCCGCATCAGCACTCAATACCTTCAAGAAGTCTTGAATACGACTGGCAAAAACAGCTGGGCCTGCCAAGCCTGGATCAATAGCCAATATCAACTGACCAATTCGCGGGCGATTACCCTTGGGGTCAAAAAAAGAATCTGCCTCATATGAAAACCGGCTGCCCGAAAGTCCAACCACTAGCAACTCAACGATCAAAGCAAGCAAAGCGCCCTTATCTCCACCAAGCGGAACCATTAAGCCCTTTAGGCCTTCTTGTGGATCAGTGGTTGGCTTGCCTTCAGCGCTCAAAGCCCACCCCTCTGGAATCTGTTGGCCATTTTTTGCTGCAACCAATAATTTTCCACGAGCAACCGCAGAAAGCGACATGTCAATCACCAATGGATCGGCGCCAGCAATTGGAAAAGCCGCAGCCAAAGGATTGGTCCCAAAAATTGCTTTTGCGCCACCAACCATAGGCATTGCTGCTGGAGTATTCCCAAACAGCAGAGAAATATAACCAGCTCGTGCTGCAGCTTCAACGTAATGGCCCGCAACCCCAAAATGATTGCTATTGGTGACTGCCACCAAACCCAAGCCATTGCTCGAAGCTAAATTCACCGATAAGTCGGTAGCAAAACGAAGTGCTGGAAAAGCCAACCCATCACGCGCATCAACCAAAGCGGCTGAGGTCTTAAATGGCCTCACCTTTAACTTGGGAGCTAATTCAATACGCCCATTTTTAGCATGTCCAGCGTATTGAGCCACTCTCGTTAGACCATGCGATGCAAGGCCGTCTAGTTCAGCCAGAGCCAAAAATTGAGCTGTTTCATGCGCCGCTACCGCATCTATGCCGGCAGCTTTGAGGCCCGAATCCGCTAAAGCGAGTATTTCAGGGTATGTGAGATTCATGCTGGCGCTTTGCAATCAAGAACAATCAAAATCAATCCTGTAAAACACAGGGTTTTAGAGGCTTGACTTAAATGAATGTTAGGGATCAAAATAGGATGCATATCTGAATCATATAGATGATTTAGATATCTTGCAAGAACCAATTCATTGTGCAGCGCAACGAATGTAAAGTGGTGCTACATGATGGGTGGGGGAGACAGTAGTGACGTATAAGCATATAACTAATAAATAGCAATAAAGCGTATTTTTTGATAACAAAGTAGCTAAGATATAAAAATCAAATTACCACTGGAGGTCACCAATGTTTAAGATTGAAAAATATAAGTTAAGTCGACGTTTAGTTTTACTAGTCGGCGCACTTACCCTTGCACTACCGCAGCTAGCAACAGCACAATCTTGGCCCACCAAGCCAATTAAATTAATCATTCCCTTTAATGCAGGGGGAACTACTGATATTTTGGGCCGATTATTAGCCCAGCAGTTAACTAAGGATTTAGGTCAAAACGTCATCGTTGAAAACAAAGGTGGTGCTGGTGGCAATATCGCAGCTGAATTTGTTGCCCAGTCTCCAGCTGATGGCTACACCATCATGCTTGCCTCAGGCAGCATGCTCACCGTGAACCCGAATCTCTACAAAAGATTGCCCATTAATTACAGCAAAGATTTTGTAAACATCACCAATGTGGCTAGCGGTCCAATGATGCTTTCTGTAAGCAATAAAATTCCCGTTAAGAATTTAAATGAGTTCATCACCTACGCGAAAACTAAAGATCTCAATTTTGGATCTGCAGGCATTGGCAGCCAAGTACACATGGCCGGTGAAAATCTCACCTACGCTGCAAATATCCCAGCAACTCATGTGCCTTATAAGGGCGAGTCTGCTGCCATCAATGATTTAGTTGCGGGTCAAATTGACTTTATGGTTGGTAACCTCACCGCCGCAACTGGCTTTGCAAAGAATGGACAAATCAAGCCTATTGCAGTTACTAGCGCTAAGCGTGTTAAGCAACTCCCTGATGTCCCTACTGTTGCAGAGAGCGGCATCCCTGGATTTGAGAGCACCGGCTGGTTTGGATTAGTAGCTCCTGCAAGCACGCCTAAGGCTATTACCGATAAGATCTATGCCGCGACAGTAAAGGCGGTTAACTCTGAAGCAATGAAAAAGAGTTTGGATCTAAATGGCCTTACTGCTGTTGTAAACACTCAAGATGAATTTAATGCCCAAATTAAAGCAGAGTCTGCCAATTGGGAAAAAGTCATTAAAGGTCGCAATATCAGCCCTCGATAACGATCCGGTAAATAATAAAAAAGCGAGGATGAATCCTCGCTTTTTTATTTACTGCTATCGAATTATGCAATCTGCCTAATCAACAGAATTGCACCAGCAAATAGCAAGATTAAACCGTAAGCGAAGCGCATCATTGCATTACTCAACTTAGTATGGACATGTGTGCCAGTCCATATTCCCAAAAAGGCTACTGGCATCAGAAGTACTGCTAAACCCACCACTTCCCAACTTAATATCAATCCAGTTACCAGCATCAGAATCAGTCGCAAGAAGGTCAACATAAAGATGGCAAATGCCATTGTTGCGCGCAATACTTTGGGATTATTAATGCGAAGACCCAGGTAAGAAACGTAGAGAGGACCTCCGGTAGCAAAGAGAGCGGTAAATGCACCCCCCAAGAATCCAAGGGGTAGCGCCCACCATTTACTAATGGGGTCTCTAATTTCGACATTCCTCTGGATGAGAACCCTCATTCCATTGACTGCCGCAAATAATCCAAGAATCAATAACAAAGGTTCGCTGGGGGATTTAACCAGCAAGAAAATACCCAAGAACATCCCCAAGACACTAAAAGGAAAGAGCCATTTAAGCTCTTGCATATCAGCATCACCTGAGGACTTCCTGCCAACATATAAAGAGGCGAAAATGTCCACCAACACCATCATTGGCACGACTACTTTTAAAGGGTACATCTGAACCAGTAGTGGGACTGCCACTATTGAGGATCCAAATCCTGACACCCCAAAGATAAAGAATGCACATAAGACTATTAGTGCTGCCAGCGCAAATGAGAGTGGCTCTATTAAATCAAAAATAATTAGCTCTCAACTAAGATCGTCTCGCCTGGCTTAATCATGGTGAATTGGACTGGTCTTTTTTCAATCTTCAAACCCTGATCGCCTAACTGCACCGCCGTGAAATAAGAGCTTTCTAATGGTCCCGGCTCCGGATAATCATCGCGATAGTGAGCTCCTCTTGAATTTTCTCGCGCAAGAGCCGCTTCAGTTACTGCCTTACTCACCAGAATCAAATTACGTAAATTCATCCAATCCTGCCATGTAATGCTGTACTGCCTCTGAATGTCGCCGACACCTATTTGATCTAGCTGTTGACCCAGTTCATCTAATTTAACTCGAGCCTGAATCAAATTTTCCTTGCTACGGGAAATTCCAACATCGTCCCACATGCACTCCGCCAGAGCATCGCGAATCATTTCAATATCACCTGCGGGTTTCTTGAGAGGAGATTCGTGAGCTTCAATACTAGCTAGAACCTCTGACATATTGCACTCTTGCAAAGATTGTGAAGTCACCCACTTGGCCATCTCTTCACCCGCAATACCGCCATATACAGTGGAATTAGCCACCCCATTACCGCCCAAGCGATTAGCGCCATGCACCCCACCAGTATCTTCACCAGCAGCAAATAATCCCGGCAACTCTGTGCTGCAATCTTTTTTAAATACTAGGCCACCCATCATGTAGTGCGCAGTTGGCACCACCTCCACCAAGTCGCCAGCAAGATCAAATCCACTATCAGCGCAACGCTCCACCATACCCTTAAATTGCTGACGGACATTATCTGGTCCTAGATGACTCATTTGAATATAAACACCACCATTAGGCGTTGCTCTACCAGCCCGAATCTCTGAGTTAATCGATCTCGAAACAATGTCTCGTGTAGCACGCTCATTACGAGGATCATAGTTACCCATAAATCGCTCATGATTGCCATTGAGTAAATATCCGCCTGCACCACGCAGACCTTCCTCAAGAACAGTGCCAGTCATCCTAGTTCCAGGCCCTGCTAACATTCCTGTTGGATGGAACTGCACCATCTCCATGTCACGCAGAGTAAGGCCTGCGCGTAGCGCCATAGCCAAGCCATCACAACTCTTATCACCTGAAGGGGTGTGATACTTATACATAGTAGGTCCACCACCCGTAGCTAAAAGGACTGCCTTAGCGCGTACGAGAGTGAACTGGCCAGTTTGCATGTTGAGCATTAGGACGCCAGCAAGGGATTTGCCATCTGTACTATGAATCAATTCAACAGCCCTGTGCTCCTCGAGACGATGAATACCTCTTGCCCATACTTGCTCGGCAAGACGATTAATAATTTCAATTCCAGTTAAATCACCCTTGTGCACTGTGCGATCAAAGGTTTGTCCTGCAAATGCTTTTTGATGCACAGTCCCATCTGGATTGCGATCAAAAAAACAACCGAGTTCATTCTCCAGCTCATGAATACGTTCTACAGCCTTACTGACCAAAGTCCATGCAAGCTCTTGATCGGATAACCACTTGCCACCCTCAATCGTGTCCATAAAGTGACGCTCTACAGAGTCACCTTCAGCCAACGCTACGTTGTAACCACCCTGAACCATGCGGGTACAACCGCACTTCCCAAGTAAGCCCTTCACAGCTATCGTGATGTGAAGATTTGGATTGGTTTGATGTGCATGCAAAGCTGCAAACAGTCCTGCGCCACCAGAACCCAGAATCAGGATGTCCGTTTCAAGCGTGGCGATATTCATGATGTAATTCCTAGGCTCTTCAATACAGCCTCTTTATTACGAGCAACATCACCTTTAACTTCTTGATAAATACTTCCGCCATGACTATCCATCGCCACTAGCAGAGGGCCAAAATCTTTAATCTTGAAACGCCAGAGAGACTCTGGATTGAGATCATCCATATCTACGTCTTCAATCTGCTCAATCCAAGTTGTCTCAAGCGCTGCTGTACCACCAATAATTGCAAGATACACGCCGCCAATCTCCTGAAAGGCTGCCGCAGATCCTTCGCGCATGCCACCCTTACCAACAATCATGCGAACGCCATTTTCAGTCATTAATGGGCGGGTAAACCGCTCCATGCGATCAGATGTAGTAGTGCCAATACAAATAGCTTGGTATCCAGCTGGAAATTCTTTGCTAACAGGAACTTTGCGTACATTAGGTGCCGTATGGATGACAGCATGGCCACTCAAATCAAATCGAGTTTTCCGACCTTTATCAAACAAGTGAATCTGTGTTGCATCCCGAATACCAAATAAGGTATTTTGCAAAGTGACCGTGTCATTAATGCGCAGTTTACGAATATCAGCCTCACTCACGGGTGTTGGAAGATTGTAATGAGCCATTGCTTCTCCTAGAACCCGTAAGTGACGCCATTAGGCGTAAAAGTGGCACGCGCCCTCCGGGCAGAGTGACATTGCATATTTACGGCTACAGGATTAAGAGTGATATGGGTATGAGCCAATTCAACATGAACTGCAAATGCTGTGCCATCACCACCCAAACCCTGGGGACCGATACCCAACTTATTGACTGCGGCCGTTAACTCTTGCTCTAACTTAGCCCCCTCTTCATCGCTACAGATGCTACCCAAAGGTCTAGTAGCTGCCCTCTTAGCCATCGCAACACATTGTTCAGATGTGCCGCCAATACCAACTCCAACAATAGTTGGGGGGCAAGTTTTGCCTCCAGCAGAAACAACGCTCTCAATCACAAAAGCTTTAACGCCATTAATTCCATCAGCAGGAATGGCCATCTTTAAAAAGGAATTATTTTCTGAGCCGCTTCCTTTTGGGACCATCTCAATTTCAAGCATTTGGTCATCATCACAAAAATCAATGCTAATTGCTGGCATATCAATACCGCAAGAAGTGTGATTATTTTTTCTCGTAATGGGGTGAACTACTGAAGAGCGCAATGGGTATTCAGTGGTTGCACGCTCACAGCCTTTTCTAATAGCTGCCTTAAGCTCCATGCCGTCAAACTGAACATTGCGACCAATCTTTACTTTGTAAATAGGCAAGCCAGTATCTTGGCAGAGAAGGTTATCCTCGCGCTCAGCTACTGAAATATTAGTGATCATGGTTTTTAAGACAACCTGAGCACGTGCATCTGTCTCACCTTGATTTAAACGCTCGATACCAGCCTTCACATCATCTGGCAGAACTTTTAATGCTCGGATATAAAGCTCCTTACAAGCTTCTTCAACTACTTTCATTTGTAACTGCATCACATTGCCCAATCAGTTTGCTAAATACAAAAATAGAAGGCCACAAGCTATACCAAATAAGATAGCTGCTTGCGTCCAAGCCTTACGCAGGCCGCGCCACGGACCAAACTCAATCATGAGCAATCGAATTCCGCCGACCAAATGAATGGCCAGCAAAATAACGAGGGCCCATTCACCAAATTTGAAGACCCAAAAATCGGTTAACCCCAGATAGCGCTCAAAGCCACTAGCTCCGCGCAAAGACTGAGAAAGCATTAAGAAATGCAAAGGAATAAAACAGGCTAATAGCAAGCCAGAGAAACGATGGCATACATAAGCAAAATAAGAGAGATGACTTTTTGCGCGTAAATCGAGTTTTGGCCTAGACCTCATGGAGCACCTCCGGTATAGATGCCAATAACCGCTGCAGTTCCCAGAGTAATAATGAGAGCTCCTAGAATCCAAGATAGCGCCTTGGAAACCAATCCCTTGCAACATGTTTCTTCGAGAATATTAGCCAAGCCAATAGGTGCATGCACAAAGCAGGCCAAGACAAAAATCTCATAAAAAATAGCAAACGCAATATTGCCCTGGGTGCGCCCCAAGATCTCTTCAGCAGTTAGGCCGCCGCGTATTGCGTAGAAAATAATGACGAGATGAATGCTGACACAGAGCCCCAAAATCATGGCGCTAATTCTTTGTGCATACCAAAGCTTCGCCTGCAATACCCCCTGGCTCATAACTTACCCCATTTGCTGCCACGAACAGCAGCTCGGGCCACTAGCTTCTTAAGACCAGCAATGCTGGCTGTAGGCTCCAGCTTCTTCGGGCAGCGCTCAGTACAAGACCCTTGCGTGTGGCATGCATGACAACCTTCATCGCCCGCAACTGCACGCAGACGATCCAATTGCTGTACATCACGTACGTCATTTGTTAGCGTCCACGCACGATTCAAAGCTGCAGGACCAAGATAGTTAGGACGTTTTTCAACCACCTCACAAGAGGAATAGCAGACTCCACAACCAATACACTCAATACCGGCATTTGCCAATTGGCGCTCGGTTGACTCTGGCTCTACTCTTGCAAAATCATCATGACGGGTTTTATCACCCTTAAAGAAGCCAACAGCGCCTTTCCACTTATTAAAGAACTCACGCATATCGGTAGCGAGATCTTTAATTACAGGAAGATTATTTAATGGTGCAATCTCTAATGAATCACCCTCAACAATTTGAGAGACATGGGTGCGGCAAGTCCAACGAGCAACACCGTTAACGGTCATAGCGCAAGAGCCACACATACCAACTCGACAAGCAAAGCGATAGCTAAGAGTTGGGTCTAACTTTCGCTGAATGTAGGTCACCACATCCAAAACCGTTTGATTTGGATTGCGTGGCACTAAATACTCAACAAACTCACCTTCTTGAGCACCGCGCCAGACTTTTACCTTGAGATCTGAATTTGGCATGGATTCATTATATCGATAGATAATAAAAAATAAATCGAATATAATTTTCTTTGAGATAAAGAATAATTTTATATAAATATTGCCATGTCTAGCATTCGGATACTAAAAAACTTTCTAGCAATAACAAGGCACAAGAGTGTCGCGGCTGCAGCTAAAGAAATTGGGCTCACGGCTGCAGCAGCAGGCCAGCAACTTGCGCAATTGGAGTCTGAGCTTGGCGTAGAGCTATTTGATAGAACCAAGCGCTCTCTTAGCCTAAATCACCAGGGTAGATCGTTAATAGAGCCAATTCAAGATATTGTTGCGCGGTATGAGGCCTTGGGTTCTGAATTGAAGTCCGAGCTCAGCGGAACTATTGTTTTGGGCGCTCTTGTTTCAACCTTGATGGGGGCCTTCGGCAGCACTCTCAATAAACTTAAGCAGACCTATCCCAGTCTTGAGGTAAAGCTAATAGCAGGTCTATCCAGCAACTTTTTAGATCAAGTACTTGAAGGGAGTTTAGATGCAGCGATTGTTACTGAGTCCCCATATGCGTTACCGCAAAACATTCAGTGGACGGAGTTGTACACCGAACCCATGGTCTTGATTTACCCTACAGTTAAAAACGCAAAAGGCTCTGATCCTAAAAATATCGCACATGACTTACCGTTTATTCGCTTTGAGAGAAACACTTGGACGGGTCATCTTGTAGATCAAACTATTCGATCTAGTAAGTTAAACGTTAAAGAGGGCATGGAACTCAATTCAGTTGAGGCCATTATTGAGCTAGTACGCCAAGGGCTTGGTTACTCTATTGTTCCCAAGCTAGCCAATATCGCCTGGGAAAGCGACCGCCAACTCAAAATATCCGCACTACCCGGCAAAACAATTTACAGAAAAGTTGGTTTATTGGAAAAACGTAAACACTCCCGTCAAAACATGACTCAAGAAATAAAAAAGTACTTTTTAGAGCAAGTGGGTACAAAAGAAAAACCACCCCGCAGGGTGGTTTGAAAATAAATCTATGGAGGTAAAACTAAAGAATGAACAACAAGTTCATCGTATTCCTCCGGCCCCTCCCTCAATTTTTGGTTTGCCTACTTTAAGTGCGATATGCTTCAATTTGGTGCATTTAGCTCAAATAGCGCCATTTAGTAGAATGATTCTTATTTATTAACACTTAATGAAGGAGTGCCAATGGTGGCATCAAAGAAGGCGGGAATGCCCTCTCGCTTAATTGCAAGTCTTCTCACGGCTGCCCTAGCGCTTCCAGCTGCGGCACCAGTGGCATTTGCTCAAAATAGCAGCCAACAGCAAGCGGCAAAGCTTTCACAAGCACAATTAGAGGCCTTGGTAGCACCAATTGCCCTCTACCCGGATGCACTGGTTTCGCAAGTGTTGATGGCATCAACCTACCCTCTTGAAGTAGCTGAAGCATCTAATTGGATCAAATCCAATGCCAACTTAAAAGGCGATGCTCTGAATAAAGCATTGCTACAGCAAAATTGGGATGCTAGCGTCAAATCTTTAACGTCATTTCCACCAGTGCTGGAGATGATGGGATCCCAGTTGAGCTGGACACAGCAACTTGGTAATGCAGTATTGGCTCAGCAATCTGATGCCATGAGTGCGATTCAAGCATTGCGTGCCAAGGCGAAAAAAGCAGGCACATTAGAGTCAAACTCTCAGCAGACAGTGACCACACAAGGCAGCGGTAGTAGCCAGACCATCATTATTGAACCTGCGAACCCACAAGTTGTCTATGTTCCTACTTACAACCCAACCGTTGTTTATGGCGCATGGGCCTACCCAGCATACCCCCCATACGCATACTATCCACCTGGATACGTAGCAGGCACTGCCCTCCTCTCTTTTGGAGTTGGCATGGCAGTTGGAGCAGCACTTTGGGGTGGCTGCCATTGGGGAGGTGGTTATGGCGGTGGATCACTAACCGTCAATAACAATAACTTCAACAATTTCAATAAGAACACCAATAACAACTGGAACGGTAATCGCAATGGCGGCTCCAGCGACTGGAAACCAGACCAACAGCGCCGTAATGCAAACCTCGGTGGAGGTGCCGGTGGCGCGAACCGTAATGCAGAGCGAGATCAATTACGTCAGAATCTGCAGCGCGGAGATTTGAGTGGTAATCGTGCTGGCGATCGCGCAGGCAATACAGGCGGCGACCGTGGCGGCAATCGGTCAGGCGCTGACAGAACAGGTGGCGACCGTGGCGGCAATTTTGGTGGTGGTGATCGCAACGTCGGCGATCGATCCGGAGGTGGCGATCGATTTGGTGGTGGCGGTGGCTTTGGCGATACACGCGGCGCTCGCTTTGATGGTGGTGGCGATCACTTTGGCGGCGGCCATGGCGGCTTTGGTGGTGGCGGTTTCCGCGGCCGTCGCTAATTACCCTCACACATCTACATTGATATATACAAATTTGATTAAAGGAATAAACATGAAGAAATTTTTATTTGCCGCTACCCTAAGCCTCGGATTGGCAACTGGTATACAAGTAGCCAATGCAACGACTACTGATGAGTTATTGCAATATTGCAAAGGCGAAGGAAGCACGAATGTCACTTGCCAAATTTATGGTCAAGCTGTTTATGACACCTATCTCGCAACTCGTAATCCAAAAACTGCTCCTAGCAAAATTTGTGTCAAGCAGCCTGCACCATCTCGCATACAAGTAGTTGATGAGTATATTGCTTGGGCCAATGCAAACCCAGCCAATGGGCCAAAACCAGCAGCAGAAACAATGTTGAAGTTTTTAGAGGGCGTATTCCCTTGCGGAAAGTAATGCACTACATCTCACTACTCAATCAGATGATTACGTAACAAAAAGCCACCTTCAGGTGGCTTTTTTATTTCTTCAACCGTTCGAAGGTCCTTGAAATAATTAGTGATTTTCTTTTGCGTGATTGATTGAGTATTTTGGAATTTCAATCACCAAGTCTTCGCGGGCAACAATCGCCTGGCAAGACAATCGAGACTGAGGATTGAGTCCCCACGCACGATCCAATAAGTCTTCTTCATTCTCATCGGGCTCATTAAGACTCTGATAACCCTCTTTCACAATGACGTGGCAAGTAGTGCAAGCACAAACCATATCGCAGGCATGCTCAATCGGAATATTATTTTCTAGCAGTGCTTCACAAATAGAAGTGCCGGGAGTTACCTCAACTACAGCACCCTCTGGGCAATATTCACTATGGGGTAGAACAACAATCTGAGTCATCTTGGTAATTTTCTTTGATTAAATTTCTGCAACGTTCTTGCCAGCTAAGGCCTTCTGAATACTTGAGTTCATGCGCTTTTGAGCAAAATCATCGGTAGCTTTTGCTGCATGATCCACAGCCTTTCTGAGAACATCGCTATCGGCCTCTTCTGTAAGAATCTTTTGCAAAGTGGCCATCTCATGATCTACTGCAGCCTGCTCTTGAGGATTTAATAACCCACGATCAGAATTCAATGCAGTTTGAACAGCATCCAATAGTCGCTGTGCATTTACTTGTTCTTCACGCAAAGATCTCGCTAAAAGATCTACTTTGGCAGAAGCAAAACCGTCTTGCAGCATGCGAGCAATCTCAGCATCCGTCAAACCATAAGAGGGCTTAATATCAATCGAGGCTTGAACACCTGAGCCCTGCTCTGTTGCGCTCACTGAAAGCAAGCCATCGGCATCTACCTGGAATGTGACCCGAATACGGGCAGCACCAGCAGCCATAGGCGGAATGCCACGTAACTCAAACTTACCTAAAGAGCGGCAATCTTGCGCCAACTCACGCTCACCCTGCACTACTTGAATAGCTAAGGCTGTTTGACCATCTTTAAATGTCGTGAAATCCTGGGCACGCGCTACCGGAATTGGCGTGTTACGTGGAATAATTTTTTCTACCAAGCCACCCATAGTTTCAATACCAAGGGAAAGTGGGATAACATCCAATAAGAGCCACTCATCATCTTTACTTTGATTGCCGGCAAGCAGGTCTGCTTGCATAGCAGCACCTAGGGCAACAACTTGATCTGGATTGAGATTGTTTAAAGGCTTAGTACCAAAGAGTTCGCCAACAGCACGCTGGACATGGGGCATGCGAGTTGCGCCGCCCACCATCACCACGCCCTTAACCTCATCCGCCTTGAGGCCTGCATCACGCAAGGCCTTCTTTACAGCAACTAAAGTTTTATTGATGAGGTTCTGAGTGATCTCAAAGAACTGAGCTTGGCTGATGCCCACATTAACCACTGTGCCATCGGCAAGCGTTTCGTGAACGCGAGCTAAAGGGTTGTGACTCAATTGCTCTTTTGCATGCTTACAAGAGAGCAAGAGCTTGCGATGATCCTGAATTGAGAGCGGTGGAAGTTTGGCTTGCTCAATCACCCAGCAATATAGGCGATGATCAAAATCATCACCACCCAAAGCGGAATCACCGCCAGTCGAGAGCACTTCAAATACCCCCCTGCTCATGCGCAGGATAGAGATATCAAATGTGCCACCACCTAAGTCATACACAGCGTAGATACCTTCAGAGGCATTATCTAGACCATAGGCAATGGCAGCAGCAGTAGGCTCATTGAGTAAGCGCAATACTTCAATTCCAGCCAACTTAGCAGCATCTTTAGTGGCTTGTCGTTGCGCATCATCAAAATAGGCTGGAACAGTTATGACTGCACCAACGATGTCATCATTAACCGAGTCTTCTGCTAGCTGGCGTAAACGCGCCAAAATTTCTGCAGACACTTCAATAGGACTCTTGTCGCCAGCCACTGTTCGTAGCTTCAACATGCCAGGCTCATCTACAAAGTCGTAAGGAGTGCTTTCAATGTTTTCTACATCGACGATACCGCGACCCATAAAACGTTTGACAGAAACAATCGTATTCTTCGGATCAGAAACAATGCTTTCAATAGCTTCAAAACCAGCTTGCGTTCTCCCATTGGGAAGATAGCGCACAACTGAGGGGAGCAATTCTCGGCCCTCTGAATCTGGGAGCACCTTAGGCAAGGCATCTCGCACAATTGCCACTAGGGAGTTGGTTGTACCCAGATCAATACCCACCGCAATTCGACGTTGATGCGGTGCGAGTGATTTACCAGGTTCGGAGATTTGTAATAAGGCCATGGGGACTAGAGTGTAAAGCTATACCAAGACTGAGATAGCATCATCTAGCTCAAGTGCAAACTTATCAATAAAGAGCAGACCCCTAAGTAACTCAGCGGCACGCTCATAGTTCTTTGCCCCATCAATAGCCTGGGTAATTTCTGCCAGGGTGTCACGCTTGGATTGATCGACTTCTTCTGCCAATGCCTCGAGCGCCCCAAGATCCTCATCTTGATCTTCAAGACTCTCGCGCCATTCCATTTGCTTCATGAGAAAAGCCGCAGGCATAGCGGTATTGGTTTCTAAACGGGCATCTACCCCATGGAGCTGGCAAAGATAGAGGCCACGCTGAATGGGATTTTTGAGGGTCTGAAAAGCGGTATTCGCTAAGGTGGCCATTTGCATGGCGAGTCGTTGCTCAGTATCACTACCCCGAGCATGCCGATCCGGATGCACCTCTTTTTGAATTGCTAGATAAGCCTGATCTAATGCAGACAAATCCAAATTGAATTTCTGCTCTACACCAAAGAAACGAAAGTAATCGTCAGACGCGGAAGGATTCACCACAACCACACTCATCTTTTACGTTTGGATTCTGGAACTTAAAACCTTCATTCAAACCTTCGCGAACAAAATCCAATTCGGTGCCATCTAAATAGGCCAAGCTCTTAGGATCAACAAAGATGGTGATGCCATTGGATTCAAACTGAGTATCCTCGGGCGCAGCCTCATCCACATATTCCAGTTGATAGGCCAAGCCAGAACAGCCAGTAGTACGAACACCTAAGCGTAAACCGCAACCTTTTCCACGCTTATCTAGATTGCGCTGAACATGTTTCGCTGCTTTGTCGGTTAAGGTAATTGCCATGATGAAAGCCTCTTTATCTTTACTTGGCTGGGTGCTTATCTTTGTAATCAGCCACTGCGGCCTTGATGGCGTCTTCAGCCAAAATTGAGCAATGGATTTTTACTGGTGGCAATGCCAACTCTTCAGCAATTAAAGAGTTCTTAATCTCTAAGGCTTGATCCAAGGTTTTACCCTTAACCCACTCAGTTACCAAAGAAGAAGAGGCAATTGCAGAACCACAACCGTAAGTCTTGAACTTGGCATCTTCAATCACGCCTTGATCATTTACACGGATTTGTAATTTCATAACGTCGCCACAGGCTGGCGCACCAACCATGCCAGTACCCACTTGGTCGTCGCCCTTTTCAAAGGAGCCGACGTTACGGGGATTTTCATAATGATCGATTACTTTGTCGCTATATGCCATGGTATTTCCTCGTTATTTCTTTTGTCTTTTATCTTGTTTAAATAATCCATCTTGCTTAATGCGCGGCCCACTGAATGGTGCTGAGATCAATACCATCCTTAAACATTTCCCAAAGTGGTGAGAGCTCGCGCAACTTAGCAATCTTCTCTTTAACTAGCTTGATAGTGAAATCCACTTCCTCTTCGGTAGTAAAGCGCCCTAAAGTAAATCGGATTGAGCTATGGGCCAATTCATCATTACGACCCAGTGCGCGCAATACATAAGAAGGTTCTAAAGATGCCGAAGTACATGCAGATCCAGATGAGATAGCTAAATCTTTCAATGCCATCAACATAGATTCGCCTTCAACATAGTTAAAACTAATATTGAGGTTATGCGGAACACGATCATCCATGTCACCATTGACGTAAACTTCTTCGATATCTTTCAAGCCAGTCAATAAGCGATCGCGCAATGCACGGATACGCGCATTTTCTTCAACCATTTCAATGCGGGCAATGCGGAAAGCTTCACCCATGCCAACGATTTGATGAACTGCTAGGGTGCCAGAACGCATGCCACGCTCATGACCGCCACCATGAATTTGCGCCTCAATACGAATACGAGGCTTACGACGGACAAACAATGCGCCAATACCTTTTGGACCATAAGTCTTATGAGCAGAGAAACTCATTAAATCGACTTTGATCTTTTCTAAATCAATTTCTACTTTTCCAGTGGCTTGTGCTGCATCCACATGGAAAATCACGCCGCGGGAACGACACAATTCACCAATTTTCGGGATATCTTGCACAACGCCAATCTCGTTATTCACATACATCACTGATGCCAAGATCGTTCCAGGCTTCATTGCTGCTTCAAGCTGAGCGAAATCAATTAAACCATCTGGCAAAACATCGAGATAAGTTACTTCAAAACCTTCGCGCTCGAGCTCGCGACAAGTATCCAAGGTAGCCTTGTGCTCAGTCTTCACAGTGATGATGTGATTGCCGCGCTCTTTATAAAAATGGGCAGCACCTTTGAGTGCCAAGTTAATACTTTCAGTAGCGCCGCTAGTAAACACAATCTCTCTTGGATCTGCATGAACTAACTGGGCAACTTCTGAACGCGCCCACTCAACTGCCTCCTCCGCAGCCCAGCCGTAGGCGTGACTACGAGATGCTGCATTACCAAACTGCTCGCGCAAGTACGGCAACATCTTGTCCACAACACGCGGGTCAATCGGCGTAGTAGCTGAGTAATCCATGTACACCGGAAAGTGTTTAGGGCTAAACATCGGTACTGGTTGCTGAGGAATGTCTTGTGGTGCGTTCATTTTTTACTTATCGATTAATAGGCTAAGAAGCTAATCTCTTAACTTTGCTGAGCCAGGTTAAAAACAGAATTCACGAGAGGTCGCTTTGGAGCGGCTTCTTTTGTTGCTGCAACTGCCGATGCCGGCTTTTCAGCCTTGACACTTTCAGTCTTGATTTTCTTGGGGCGCAAATCATGCAATACGATTCCACGTCCTGATTGCTGCTGCACTAAATCACGCAAAGAGACTGAGCTGAGATACTCCACCATCTTGGCATTGAGGTTTGACCACAGATCATGAGTCATACAGCGGCCATGATTCTCTTCATCGTTATGGCAACTACCTTTACCGCCACATTGGGTTGCATCCAATGGCTCGTCCACAGCCACAATGATGTCGGCTACGCTAATTTCCTCTGACTTGCGGGCTAGGGTGTAACCACCGCCAGGGCCACGAGTGCTCTCAACAATATTGAAACGGCGTAATTTGCCAAACAACTGCTCTAAGTAAGACAGGGAAATCTTTTGTCTTTGGCTAATTCCAGCCAAAGTTACAGGCCCGTGCGTCTCGCGCAGGGCTAAATCAATCATTGCGGTTACTGCAAAACGGCCTTTGGTTGTAAGTCTCATATGTCACCTTGGTAATGGATTGTTATGGACAGCTAACAGTCGGGCGGGTAATACCCGACCATTCCACTCAACTTTAACATATACCCCACTAATCTGCTCGGGATTAAAACAGCCCTAAATAGCATCCCTGGAGCGTGCGCCAAAAGCCATCTCCTTAACCTTAGTAAGGCGATCACGGGTAGCTGCAGCCTTTTCAAACTCTAGATTCTTGGCCTCAGAGTTCATTTGCTTCTCCAAACGCTTGATTTCGCCCGCCAGATCCTTCTCGCTCATGTCCTCATAGCGAGCCCGCTCCTGTTCCACCTGCATCTCAGAGCGCTTCTCCTGGACGTCATAGACCCCATCAATAATGTCTTTAATGCGCTTTTGGACGCCCCGCGGCTCAATTCCATTCGCCTTATTAAAGGCAATTTGCTTAGTTCGGCGGCGCTCGGTCTCCCCCATCGCCCGCTTCATGGAGTCAGTAATCCTGTCAGCGTACAGAATGGCCTTACCTTTAATGTTTCGAGCCGCCCTACCGATTGTTTGAATCAAACTCCGCTCGGAACGTAAGAAACCTTCTTTATCTGCATCCAAAATTGCGACGAGTGAGACCTCAGGAATATCCAAGCCCTCGCGCAATAAATTAATGCCCACCAAAACATCGAAGACACCTAAGCGTAAGTCGCGCAAAATTTCTACGCGCTCTACAGTGTCAATATCTGAATGTACATAGCGCACTTTCACACCGTTGTCAGATAAGTAATCAGTTAACTGCTCAGCCATGCGTTTTGTGAGTACTGTTACCAACACCCGCTCATGTACTTTGACACGCTCATGAATCTGACTGAGTAAATCATCTACCTGCGAACTTGCAGGTAAGACTTCGATTTCTGGATCGACTAGTCCTGTTGGTCTAGCTACTTGCTCCACCACTTGTCCAGTATGCGTATTTTCATAGTCAGCAGGTGTTGCCGAAACAAATACCGTCTGACGCATCTTCGTTTCAAACTCTGTGAACTTCAGTGGTCGGTTATCCATTGCTGACGGTAAGCGGAAACCAAACTCCACCAAAGTGTGCTTGCGAGACTTGTCCCCGTTGTACATCGCATTGAGCTGTCCAATCAGGACATGGCTCTCATCTAAGAACATCAAGGCATCATTTGGGAGATAGTCGACCAAGGTGGGCGGTGCCTCGCCAGGCATAGCCCCTGAGAGATGGCGGGAGTAGTTCTCAATACCCTTGCAGAATCCCAATTCGTTCAGCATCTCCAAATCAAAGCGAGTGCGCTGCTCTAAACGTTGTGCCTCAACCAACTTTCCATCTTTAACAAATTCATCCAGGCGTGTACGTAATTCCGTCTTGATTGTTTCAATTGCTTTTAAAACAGTATCGCGCGGAGTGACGTAGTGCGAGCTTGGATAAACAGTGAAACGTGGAATCTTCTGACGAATTTTTCCAGTAAGAGGATCAAAGAATTGCAAACTCTCAATGACATCATCAAAGAGCTCAACGCGCACAGCTAATTCATTATGCTCAGCAGGGAAGATATCAATCGTGTCACCTCTCACCCGGAACACTCCGCGCTTGAAATCCGTTTCATTGCGGTCGTACTGCATTGCAATTAAACGCATCAAAATATCGCGCTGACTCATCTTATCGCCTGGGCGCAAGGTCATCACCATGCTGTGATAGTCGCCGGGATTGCCAATGCCGTAAATTGCAGAGACAGTTGCTACGATGATGACATCACGTCGCTCTAACAAACTCTTAGTAGCAGACAATCGCATTTGCTCGATGTGCTCATTGATTGATGAATCTTTTTCAATAAACAAATCACGTGTGGGTACGTAAGCCTCTGGCTGGTAGTAATCGTAGTAACTAACGAAGTACTCCACCGCATTTTTGGGGAAAAACTCCCGAAACTCACTATAAAGCTGGGCAGCCAAGGTCTTATTAGGGGCAAAAATGATGGCGGGACGGCCTGTTCTAGCGATCACATTAGCCATCGTGAAGGTTTTGCCAGAACCAGTGACTCCCAAAAGGGTCTGGAAGGTCAATCCATCCTCAATTCCGGCCACTAGAGCATCAATTGCGGCCGGCTGATCACCAGCAGGCGGAAATGGCTGATAAAGCTGAAACGGCGAATCTGGGAAGGAAACGAACTTGACTGGATCCAGGTCGTGACCTACCTCACCCAAAGGATCGGCCATAGGGCTTTTCTTGCTTTCTGCGACTTTGGAATTTGAGGAACTTTTAGGCAACTTAGGGGGCATCTCAGCTATCATTTCACCTGTGAGTTTTAGTTCACAGCGAATTTTGTACAAACATTGATTTTGCCGTTTTTATTTGGAAATAGTTGAATCTAGCCTCAAAAACAGCCATTTAAAGTAAATTTAACTGAATTTAACGTCAATTAACCCTGAAATACCTACTTTAAACACTTTCACCACACATTTTTGACCCTCAAATGAACCTTTTTACTTCAGTCCAACTAGCCCCTAAAGACCCTATTTTTGGCCTCACAGAAGCCTATGTCGCCGATCAACGTGCTGACAAGGTCAACCTAGGCGTTGGCGTCTATTACACCGACGAAGGCAAGGTACCTCTTTTGAAGGCGGTAATTAAGGCTGAAGAAGCAATTGTTGCGAAGCACTCCCCACGGAGCTACATTCCAATCGAAGGTCCTAACCCATACAACAGCGCAGTACAAAACCTATTATTCGGCGCTGACTCTTCCCTAATTAAAGATGGTCGCGTTGTAACAGCAGAATGTCTGGGTGGTACTGGTGCGTTACGCGTTGGTGCCGACTTTATCAAGCGCCTCAATTTGAATGCACCTTGCGCCATTAGCAACCCTACTTGGGAAAACCACCGCGGTATTTTTGAATCCGCAGGATTTGAAGTGCTTGAGTACACCTACTTCGACGGTAAAACTCGTGGTGTTGATTTTGATGGCATGGTGAAATCTTTAGAGTCTTTTCCAAAGTTCACCACTGTCTTGTTGCATGCTTGCTGCCACAACCCAACTGGCGCTGATATTACCGAATCTCAATGGCGTCAAGTCATTGATATTTGCAAAGCAAAGCAACTCATTCCATTTTTAGATATGGCTTACCAAGGCTTTGCCGCTGGTATCGAGCAAGACGGTATCGCAGTGCGCTTATTCGCTGAATCCGGCATGTCTTTTTTTGTCTCAAGCTCTTTCTCCAAATCATTCTCACTCTATGGTGAACGAGTAGGTGCTTTATCTATCGTGACCCAAAGCAAAGATGAGTCTACTCGCGTACTTTCTCAACTGAAGCGCGTGATTCGTACAAACTATTCCAATCCACCTACACATGGCGCTGCGATTGCAGCTGCAGTTCTCAATTCACCAGAACTCAGAAAGCTCTGGGAAGATGAGTTGGCTGAAATGCGCGAACGTATTAAAGCAATGCGTCAGGGGCTTGTACAAAAATTGGCCGCTGCTGGCGTAAAGCAGGATTTTGCTTTTATTGAAGCTCAGCGCGGTATGTTTTCTTACTCAGGATTAACTGCTGAGCAAGTAGAGCGTTTACAAAAGGAAGATGGCATTTATGCCCTCTCCACAGGTCGTATTTGTGTGGCTGCCCTCAATACTAAAAATATTGATAAGGTGGCCAAAGCAATCGCCCGCGTATTGGCGTAACAACGCGTAATAAGCGGTTACACTGAATTACCAGGAGGCATCATGCTATATCAGTTACATGAATTTCAAAAAGCTTTACTTCAACCAGTAAGCTCATGGGCTCGAGCAGCATCTGAGGCATTTATCAATGCCTCTAACCCTGCTTCAAAAGTTCCAGGGTCTGATCGTTTGGCTGCCAGTTATGAACTTTTATATCGCCTAGGTAAAAATTACAAAAAACCAGAGTTTGGTATTCGTGCAGTGCAGGCTCATGGTCGCGAAGTCGCCATTCATGAAAGAACAGTTTTAGCTAAACCCTTTTGCAATCTGATTCGCTTCAAGCGCTTCTCCGATGATCTTGATGTCATCAAGAAACTCAAAGAGGATCCAGCGGTATTGGTTGTTGCTCCACTATCCGGGCATCACTCCACATTGCTGCGTGACACTGTTCGCACCCTTTTGCAAGACCATAAGGTGTACATCACCGACTGGATTGATGCACGCATTGTTCCTGCAGATGCTGGCGATTTTGGTCTAGATGACTATGTTCACTATGTACAAGACTTCATCCGCACTATCGGTGCCGAGAACTTACATGTGATCTCCGTTTGCCAACCAACAGTGCCTACACTAGGTGCAATTTCCCTGATGGCTTCCGCTGGTGAAAAGACCCCTGCCTCCATGATCATGATGGGTGGCCCAATTGATGCGCGTAAGTCACCAACTGCGGTGAATAACTTGGCTGACCAAAAGTCCTATGACTGGTTTGAAAGTCATGTAATTTACAAAGTGCCGCCAAGCTACCCAGGCGCTGGCCGCAAAGTGTATCCAGGCTTCCTGCAACACACTGGCTTTATTGCCATGAATCCCCAGAACCACTTGCAGTCGCATTGGGATTACTTCCAGAACTTAGTACGTGGCGATGAGCAAGATGCTGAAGCTCACATTCGCTTCTATGATGAGTACAACGCAGTGCTTGATATGGACGCGAAGTTCTACTTGGACACCATTAAAACTGTGTTCCAAGACTACTCATTACCAAACGGTACTTGGGAAGTTGCTGGCGATCTAGTGAAACCACAAGATATTAAGCAAACTGCCCTCCTCACCGTTGAAGGTGAATTGGATGACATCTCTGGTAGCGGACAAACCCGTTCAGCACACGCCTTGTGCGCTGGGATTCCGAAGGCTGATAAAGACCATTATGAAGTTGCGGGCGCTGGCCACTACGGTATCTTCTCTGGCCGTCGTTGGCGCGAGAAAGTGTATCCAAAGATTAAGTCGTTTATTCGTGAGCACCAAGGTGTTCAGAAGAAAACAAAAGCTAGACCCCCAAAACTGGGTACTAAGAAAGCTGCATAAATCAGCGGCGCGACTTTCGGGTCGCGCTTCTAGTTTTAGGGCTCGTAACTTGCAATGAACATCAAGCAGACGAAAGAACTTGCCGATCGTCTCGAGGATATCCTTCCTCAAACTCAATGTACTAAATGCAGCTACCCAGACTGCAGAGCCTACGCAGAAGCAATGGCGACAGGTGAGGCGCTGCCTAATCGTTGCCCACCTGGAGGCGTAGAGGGCATCCAGAGGCTTAGCGCCATCCTGAAACCTATCTTTCCTCAGGATGCATTTGAGCTTCACCCCAGAATCGACCCTGAATGCGGCATCGAGCGCCCTAGACCGGTTGCTTTTATTGACCCTAAGACTTGTATCGGCTGCACCTTGTGTATTCAAGCATGTCCTGTGGATGCCATTGTTGGCGCCTCTAAGCAAATGCATGTAGTCTTAAGTGAATGGTGTACTGGTTGTGATCTCTGCATACCACCCTGCCCTGTAGATTGCATCTCCATGATTGATGTTACTGATGAGAAAACTGGCTGGGAAGCCTGGTCACCAGAATTAGCAGGGCTAGCACGAGCGCGATATGAAGCTCGCGATCTACGATTAGATCGCGAGCAACGCGACAATGATGAACGGCTAGCAAAGAAAGCGGCTGCGAAATTACAAGCAGTCAATGCAGAAAATCCAGAATCAGAAGAGGCGCTAAAAGAGCAAGAGAGAAAGCGCGCCATTATTGCCGCCGCCATTGCGAGAGCACAGCAAAAGAAATGATGAATCTTGAAAAGCGTCAGACCTTCTTTGAATTGCTCAGGGAAAATAATCCTCACCCAGAGACTGAACTGGAATACAGCTCCCCATTTGAACTACTCATTGCAGTACTGTTATCCGCACAAGCAACCGATGTTTCAGTAAACAAAGGCACTCGCAAGTTATTTAAGATTGCAAACACCCCACAAGCCCTTCTTGACCTGGGAGAAGAAGGTGTTAAGCCCTTCATTCAACATATTGGATTGTTTAATTCTAAAGGCAGGCATATTCAAGAGACTTGCCGACTGCTCATAGATAAACATGGTGGTGAAGTACCCCAAAATCGTGAGGAGTTAGAAGCGCTTCCAGGTGTCGGTAGAAAAACTGCGAACGTCATTCTCAATACCGCCTTTGGTCAACCCACTATGGCAGTCGATACTCATATCTTTAGAGTATCCAATCGGACAGGATTGGCGCCCGGTAAAGATGTTGTAAAGGTTGAAGAGCAGCTACTGAAGCGTGTACCAAAGGAGTTTTTGATGGATGCGCACCATTGGCTTATTCTGCATGGTAGGTATACCTGCAAGGCGCGCAACCCTGATTGCGAGCAATGTATTGTTGAACCACTCTGCAGCTTCAAACAAAAAACTGGGAAAGGAAAAGTTCGTGGCAATATTTAACCCCACTCGTGAAGAAGTGCGTCGTTTTTTTTGTGACACTTGGAAAAAGAAAACCGAGGATCAAATCCTGACGCCAATGGAAATGATTGCTAGCGACTGGATGGTAGAACACCCGGAATATCATGCAGTGTTGGCGGACCCAGAAGGTGCGGTTGCGCAAGACTACACACCAGAACGCGGTGAGACCAACCCCTTCTTGCACCTTTCAATGCACCTGTCGATTAGCGAGCAAATATCCATTGATCAACCGCCAGGAATAAAAGAGATTTTCGAAAACCTGACTATGAAACTAAGTTCCAAGCATGAGGCACAGCACGCCATGATGGAATGTCTTGGTCAGGTTATGTGGGAAGCGCAGAGAGAAGGCCAACCTTTAAGCCCCGAGAAATATTTAGAGGCATTAAAGAAGCTAAATTAGCCGGCAAGCCTTATCAATGCCGCTTAACAAACATCCTTTTACTCAACACTACCGTTGATACCACCAGAAACGCAAAGATCATATTCATCAAGGTTAGTCGATCGCCCAGGATAAGACTGGCTGCAATTAGCGTACAAAAAGGTTGGACCAGTTGCACTTGACTCACTCTAGCAATCCCACCAATAGCGAGACCTCCATACCAAAAGAAAAAACCGAGATACATCGGAAATAAGCCGAGATAACAGAAGCTCATCCAAGTAAAAGAGCTGGCACTCCAATAAGTAGCATCAAATGAGAAATACGTTGCCACCAAATTCACCGGCAATGAAATAACTAAGGCCCAGGAAATCACTTGCGGCGGGCTCATCTTGCGAGATAACTCACCACCCTCCACATAGCCAACACAGGCACAAATACCGCCAAGCACCAAGAGGGCATCAATATAGGTGAAACTCCCGGAGTTTTTAAGAAGCGCATAAACCACAACCAATCCCGCGCCCAATATTGAAACTAGCCAAAATCCGAGAGATGGTCGCTCTTTAAAACGAATAACGCCGATCACAGTAGTTGCTAAGGGCATCATTCCTAAAATCACTGCACCATGGGCTGATGAGCCCTCTTCCATTGCGATTGTTGTCAAAATTGGAAATCCAAATATCACCCCCAAGGCGATAACCACCAACTTCACCAGATCAGACTTAGTGGGAAGCGACGCTTTTGTATATAAGAGATAAGCCAATGCAAATAGACCAGCTAAGAGAGCTCTTCCGAACGCAATGAAATAGGGATTAAAGCTGACTAGAACAATCTTCGTAACAGGCAGTGTGAGGCTAAAAATTAATATGCCAACAAAGCCAATCAGCATTCCCTTGGTTTCTTTATTCACCGTCACCCTTGGGGAAAAATAATGCTAAGCAGTTTTTATGAGAGCGCAGCGATAGCGGCTTTGATTGAAGCAGGCAATTGATCAGCAAGCTGTTTTCGCTCTGCGATCTTATTGACGGGGGCCTCTTGGATTCTTTGCGACCAAGCTGACCCTGGAAAGAATGCATCGTCCTTGTATCTCGGAATGACATGCCAATGTATATGCGGAACCATATTTCCGAGCGCGGCTATGTTGAGCTTATCTGGGTGCATTACATGACGCACCGCCTCCTCCACCGCAAATACCAAGGCCATGAGATGCTCTCGCTCACCATAACTCAGGTCAGTCATTTCTGCGACATGGCGATTCCAGATCACGCGGCAAAAACCCGGCAGGTCGGGATCATTTACAAGGATAATGCGACAGTCATCACCGCGCCAAATCAACTGGCCTTCTTCTGGCTTGAGTTCGTCTTTACAAAGTACGCAATTAGTCATGTGAAGAATGTAAACGAAAACGGCACCTAAGTCACCCTTATGGGGTTATTTAGGTGCCGCGGCAGTATTGGTGTGCTACTGCTTACTACATACTACTTAGGGATTTCTTAGTGGAACTGCTCTTCTTCTGTAGAACCAGTCAATGCTGTTACTGAAGACTTGCCACCTTGAATCACAGTAGTAACATCGTCGAAGTAACCAGTGCCAACTTCTTGCTGATGGGATACGAATGTGTAACCACGATCACGAGCAGCAAATTCTGGCTCTTGTACTTTCTCGATGTAAGCAGTCATACCGCGCTGCATGTAGTCTTGCGCCAAGTCGAACATGTTGTACCACATAGAGTGAATACCAGCCAATGTGATGAACTGATACTTGTAGCCCATTGCACCTAATTCGCGTTGGAACTTCGCAATCGTTGCGTCATCCAAGTTCTTCTTCCAGTTGAAAGATGGTGAGCAGTTGTAAGCCAACATCTTGCCTGGGAATTTCGCACGAATTGCTTCAGCGAACTGACGAGCAAAGTCCAAATCAGGCGTACCTGTTTCACACCAAACCATATCAGCGTATGCAGCGTATGCCAAACCACGGGAGATTGCTTGATCCAAGCCCTTACGTGTTTTGTAGAAACCTTCAGCCGTGCGCTCACCTGTCAAGAATGGCTTGTCATTTGCATCGTAATCAGATGTCAACAAGTCAGCAGCTTCAGCATCAGTACGAGCCAAGATAATGGTTGGAACACCCATTACGTCAGCGGCCAAACGTGCAGAGATCAATTTCTGAACAGATTCAGTAGTAGGTAACAATACTTTGCCACCTAAGTGACCGCACTTCTTAACAGAAGAGAGTTGATCTTCGAAGTGAACACCAGCAGCACCCTGCTTAATTAATGCCTTGCTCAATTCAAATGCATTCAATACACCACCGAAACCAGCTTCCGCATCAGCAACGATTGGAGCAAAATATTCAATATAACCAGCATCGCCTTTATTGATGCCTTTAGCGGTTTGAATTTCATCAGCACGTTGGAATGAGTTGTTAATGCGCTCAACCATCTTTGGAACTGAGTCAACTGGGTATAAAGATTGGTCTGGGTACATCGCTGCGTATGAGTTACCGTCAGCAGCAACTTGCCAACCTGACAAGTAGATAGCCTGAACGCCAGCCTTAACCTGTTGCATTGCTTGACCACCAGTTAAAGCACCTAAGCAGTTAACGTAAGCTTCGTTGTTAACCAATTCCCAGAGACGCTCTGCGCCATGCTTTGCCAATGTGTGCTCAATCTTCAATGAACCACGTAAACGTACAACGTCCTCGGCTGTGTAGCCACGAGTAATACCCTTCCAACGTGGATTGGTATCCCAGTCTTTTTGTAGTGCTGCGATTTCTGCTTTGCGATCTGTCATGTTTTTCTCCCTAAGTTAAACAAGTACTTCAAATATTTGGACATTCAAGTCTTATGTCTTATATAAGAGTTTAAGTATCTAGGAAAAGCATGCAAGAACTATTTCAGCATTTATTGAAAATAATTAGTCCAATAAATTCAATAAGTTGAATTTAATATTTCGCAATATGAAATCATTCACCAAGGGGTGATAGAAACCCCAGACTGAGATGTTGCACTGCATTTTGCGTATGGTAATGTCTTTTCACATTATGAAAAGTTAGAGGATCGTTTACGCAGTTTTGGGGGTGCTGATGCTCGCAACCTTAAATCCAGTCAAAATAATCATCAACTGAAGGACTGCCACACCTATAAATAAGAACCTTGGCAAGCCGATGTCCAAGAAGATCCCGAAGATTAATGGACTCATCGCTGCACCGAGATCAATGCCGGAATAGACGATGCCATACACCCTGCCCGATGAGCCGGAAGGTGTCGCTGAGCGAATCATCAAATCCCGTGATGGGGCAGCGATGCCCAATCCAAGGCCAATCACAATAAAAGAAATCACAATCAATTCAATTGGCACCAATCCGGTAGCCAACAAAAGACCCATCGCGATATTCACCGTGAAGCAGATCGTAATAATGCGTTCGGGCACTTTTAATTTACTAGCCAGATAGCCGCCTAAAAGCATTCCTCCAGCACCGCCCATAGACATCAGAGTGAGATAGTAATTTCCAGAGCTGACGGCAATGTCATAGATTTTAAAAAGTGCTGTTGGTGCAAATGATTGCAAGCCAGTAGTTGCAGCCATGCTAAAGAAAAAGAAAATCCAACAAAGCCAAACTACAGGCAACCTCAGAAAGCCAAAGGTACTCATCGGACCGCCGCCAGGATTACTTTGGGCATGGCTTGCCTTTGATTCTTCTTGCCTCGCATGAACATCATCAATTAAGCGTGCCCGTCCTAGCCACAGGGTTAGCAGTATCAAAGCCTCAAGCAATGCTGCAGATAAAAAGGCGATACGCCAATCAGCAATGCTAGCTACCGCCACCATAAATGCTGGGGCTGCAGCCCAGCCGATATAACCAGCTACCCCGTGAATGGAATAGGCATAAGGCAAATTGGGTGGTGAAATTTTGTGATTGATTAGCGTGTAATCAACAGGATGAAATATCCCATTACCGCATCCTGCAATTACCGCACCCAGCACCAGCATGGCATAACCATTGCTCTGTGAATAAGTGAGCGCAGCCAATGCAAGCAAACCCACTCCAGCAAACAATACAGGTCGAGCCCCAATGCGATCGACTAAAAATCCAGATGCCGCTTGAACAATGCAGGAAACCACAAAGAAAATGGTCATAAGCAGACCTAGCTCTGCATAGTTAAAGCCAAACTCCGCCTTCAACCATGGGAACATGGGTGGCAGAATTAAATGGAAGAAATGGGAGCTGCCGTGAGCCAGGCTAATAAGACCAACAACCCGGACATCACTGGCGCGCCTCATTACTAGGGCATCAGTCATGTACCGAGTTTACTGGCACAGGAATATTCCTGCTGAAATACAGCGGTGTTACTTGCTAAAGCTGAAATCGCCGTTCTTATCGACACCCACAGGAACCGTATCCTTAGGGCCAAACTTGCCTTCCAAGATCATCTTGGATACTGGGTTCTCGATATATTGCTGAATTGCACGCTTCAGTGGTCTGGCTCCAAATATTGGATCAAAACCGACCTCTGCAATCTTGCTTAGAGCAGCATCACTCACTTCCATCTGCATATCGACCTTTGCCAGACGATCCGACAAATTCTTCAGCAAGATCTTCGCGATATTCGCAATATTGTCTTTATCCAAACCATGGAACACGACGATTTCATCAATACGATTGAGGAACTCAGGACGGAAGTGATTCTTCAACTCTTCGAATACCGCATCCTTGATTTCAGATTGCTTCTTATCTGTCATCGATTGAATGAGATGTGAGCCGATATTGCTAGTCATCACAATCACGGTGTTCTTGAAGTCCACAGTACGACCTTGACCATCGGTTAAGCGACCATCGTCCAATACTTGCAAGAGTACGTTGAAGACATCTGGATGCGCTTTTTCAATCTCATCAAACAAGATCACGCTATACGGATGGCGACGCACTTGCTCGGTTAGGTAACCACCCTCTTCGTAACCCACATAACCCGGAGGCGCACCGATTAAACGAGCAACGCTGTGCTTCTCCATAAACTCACTCATGTCGATACGGATGAGATGATCTTCACTATCAAACAAGAAGCCGGCCAAGGCTTTGCAGAGCTCAGTCTTACCAACGCCAGTAGGCCCTAAGAATAAGAATGAACCATAGGGACGATTCTCTTCGGCAAGACCAGCGCGGGAGCGACGAATCGCATCAGATACCGCACGAATAGCCTCTTCTTGACCAACCACGCGCTTATGTAAGAGCTCTTCCATCTTGAGTAGCTTATCGCGCTCACCTTGCATCATCTTCGACACTGGAATGCCGGTTGCACGTGACACGACCTCTGCAATCTCTTCTGCACCTACTTGGGTCCGCAAGAGCTTATTCTTCACTACGCCATCTTTATCGCCTTTGGCTTCAGCAGCGGCTGCAGATTTGAGCTTTGCTTCGAGCTCAGGCAACTTGCCATATTGCAATTCAGCAACTTGCTCCAACTTACCATCGCGTTGTAACTTGGCAATGTCGGCGCGGACTTTTTCAATCTCTTCTTTGAGATGGGCGGCGCCCAGCACGGCACCTTTTTCTGCTTTCCAGATTTCTTCTAGATCAGCATACTCAGCACCTAAGCGTTTGATCTCATCTTCGATCAAACCCAAACGCTTTTGCGAAGCCTCATCTTTTTCTTTCTTGACAGCTTCACGCTCAATCTTGAGCTGAATGAGGCGACGCTCCAGCTTATCCATCACCTCAGGCTTGGAATCAATCTCCATCCGAATACGTGAACCGGCCTCGTCAATCAAATCGATAGCTTTATCCGGTAAGAAGCGATCCGTAATATAGCGGTGTGACAACTCGGCTGCCGCCACAATAGCGGGATCGGTGATCTCAATGCCGTGGTGAAGCTCATAACGCTCTTGCAAACCACGCAAGATCGCAATGGTCGCCTCAACGCTAGGCTCTTCCACCATCACCTTTTGGAAACGACGCTCGAGTGCTGGATCTTTCTCAATGTATTTGCGATACTCATCTAAGGTGGTTGCACCAATGCAATGCAACTCGCCACGCGCTAAGGCAGGCTTGAGCATATTGCCGGCATCCATTGCGCCATCACCTTTACCAGCGCCAACCATGGTATGAATTTCATCAATAAAGATGATGGTTTGACCTTCGTCTTTAGCTACATCGCTCAGAACAGCCTTAAGGCGTTCTTCGAATTCACCGCGGTACTTAGCACCAGCCAATAGCAATGCCATATCCAGCACGAGGACGCGCTTATTCTTGAGAGTTTCAGGAACTTCGCCATTAATAATGCGTTGAGCTAAGCCCTCAACGATGGCAGTTTTACCAACGCCCGGCTCACCAATCAACACCGGGTTATTTTTACCGCGGCGTTGCAAGATCTGTATGGTGCGACGAATCTCATCATCACGACCAATCACAGGATCAAGCTTGCCCATACGAGCACGCTCAGTTAAATCGACGGTGTATTTCTTTAAGGCCTCACGTTGACCTTCAGCATCTGCACTATTCACTGATTCTCCTCCGCGCACTAAATCAATAGCCGCTTCTAACGATTTACGATTTAAACCATTCTCACGAGCAATCTTCCCGAGCTCACCTTTGTCATCGGCCACCACCAGCAAAAACAATTCACCGGCAATAAATTGATCATTGCGCTTGTTAGCCTCTTTTTCACAGAGGTTGAGCCAGTTACTTAAATCACGGCCAACCTGCACTTCGCCACTAGTGCCCTGCACTTCAGGCAGGTTACTAATGAGTTTTTCGGTAGCTTTCTCAAGACCAGGAACGTTGACGCCTGCGCGGGTTAATAAACTCTTGGCACCGCCGTCTGAATCACGCAACATAGCCAACAATATATGGGCTGGCTCGATATATTGATTGTCTTTTGCCAAAGCAAGGCTTTGCGCCTCACTGAGTGCCTCTTGAAACTTAGTAGTTAATTTATCTATTCTCATTTTTCAATCCTATCTACTTCAACTATTTTTAATACATATCTATCTATAGAATATAGGGGCATTCTTCATAATTTCAAGTCTGTTTGACCTCTTTTTAAGCGAATTTACCCCTATTTTGACCTGGCTTGTTTACCTACTAGAGTGTTCTGATGGCAGCTATTACGCTGGGATTACGAACCGCCTAGAACATCGCTTGGCAGCCCATAATTCAGGGGAAGGCGCTCGCTATACAAGGGCTCGTAGACCAGTCACCCTTTTGGCGACCCAAGAGCACCCAGATCGATCTGAAGCCTCTAAGGCAGAGGCTAAATTAAAGAAGTTACCGAGATCAGAAAAGCTGGGCTTTTTTAAAACCTAGAATAGGGTTTCGGACACCCATCACCACACAGTAGCATGGGAGGGTAAAGGATTGCTATTTACCTTGATACTTCGCAATACTTGCCTTCAGATCGCTGTACTCCTCACAACCAAATAGGCAGGCCTTATCTAGCCTAGCCAACATAGCCTCAGCCCCAGGCAAATCCTTCTTCATCAACAGCAACTCACCGTAATATTCCAATGCAGATCTATGGCTTGGATCGATCTTGAGTGCTGCCTGGTAATACTTTTCAGAAGAAACCAAATCAGGTGGCTGCTTTTTGCGAAGACTGTATCCCATCAGGTTATTCCAATCCGCAGAATCGACATCATTGGCTGACTGCAACTGCTTCAATGCTTGGTCGTAATTGTTAGATTTGATGCTGGAGCGAGCATCGGTTAGCCAAGCAGGATCAGATTTAGTTGGAGCACTATCAGCAGCAACAGAAACAACCCATGGCGCTATTGCAATTGCTAAGGATGTAAGTATCTTGCTAAACACATTCCACTTCATTGCCTTCATCTTTTGGAGCCTTATATTGATTCTGCTTTTTGTAGGTAGTCGCCAAAACTGAAAATGGAATTTGGTCCCAGTGGAACATCTTCTACTTTCTTAAAGTGGGTTTTAACTACCCTCTGCACTTCGCCCTTAGACGGCTTGCTCACCTTCAATTCTGGATAAGAAAAAGTCTGACGCTCTGGCGCGGTTTTGGCATCGCTAAATCGTGGTACATAATCTTTAATAGCATCGGAGAGATTCATATTGGCCATGCAACTGAGCATGTAAGTCTCCAAGGATTGGTAGAGCTCACTTGCAATATCGCAAGCTTCAACCTTACGCTTTTTAATGTAATTCATGGCCAACACAACATCCTTAATAGTGACCATTCTAGGATCCTGTAAAAGCGTATAACCTCCGTTCCGACCCTTTGTGCCCTTGACAATTCCGGCGGCACGCAATGCGCTGAGCAAAAGCTCGATTCGGCTAATCGATAATTTTTGGCGCTGCGCCAACTCTAAGCCAGTAACCGGATGGATGCCAGTTGAATGGGTTGCTATGTCAACCAGAGTATTTAGTGCGGCTTTAACAGCGGTATTAACGTTCATGTTGAATTTAACAAATATATTGAATTGAAATCAGTATCGGATTGAATGCCATATTTTGTTGAGCTAGGATCTTTAACCCTTTTTAAGTCATGGTTGTCATTAACCCAAATAAGCTCTTAACTCAGCAATCAGGCTTTTAATTTGCTCTGGCCTGAGGAACTGACCAAGTTCAACCTTCTGCCCCGTCTGCTCTACAAAAAATACCTTCCTATTGCCTTCTGGCTGAGACAACCTCACCCAGCGGGTATTAAATTCCATCACAGTCTCTTTATAGGCAATAAACTTTCTCACCAATAATTGAGTGCCACTGATTTCGACCGCCTCAAAATCCAAGGCATGACGGCAGTAGATCAAAAAACCGACGGTCACCGCGGTCAGCTCTATTGCAGTGAATATCAGGATGATTTTTACGCCAGCCAATAAAAAACCTGTGGCTACAGTTAAGGAAAGAACAACCAGAGCAATGTAGAACTTGAGCAGCTGACCGGGGGTCAATGCGCAATTTCGTCTCATCTTCCAGATTTTCATTGTGAGATATGGATCGTCGTTAATCTTGCGATTTAACTATTCCTTGATTTGGCTTTTTTGGCCTTTTCAAGCTGTGCAGCACTGCGCTCCTGAAAATCCACCATGGGGTGATAGCCCATTTGGTAGCAAGGGCAATGTTTACCTAAAATCCAGCGCGCGAGCCTCACTCGCAGTTTTTGCATCATATTTTTTCTCCTGTGGATACTATGTAACGTAATTGAAATTTGTCATTCCTGTCTGACAAGCGAAAAAAGGCTTACCCCTCGGATGCAGTTTTTTTGACCTCAGGAGCTAAAACGGTTACAGGACTTTTTGCTGACATGAGGGGTGGCGCACTCATTTTCTCGCCATCCCATACTTGGCCACACCAACACTCTCCAGTTTCATTGATGATGCAAACGCCTGAGCCACAGCAACGTTTATCTGGTGGTTTCATGTTTCACCTTTTAATCCCGAACAATTCATAATGAAACCTATTCTAGAGTTTTTATTGAAATAAGGTATTCACCCTGGCTGATAGACAACCCATGCAAAACCAGTTATTTGATCTGCCAGATACCGCCGAGCCGGTAGTCATACTGAAAAAAGATGGGTTGGCTGAATATCTCCATCATTTTTACGATTCCGAAGAATCTGATCATCTTTATAAAAGGCTGCTGAACTCGCTTTCCTGGGAGTCGGATGAGATCAAGATGTTTGGCAAGTTAGTCAGGACAGCAAGAAAAGTTGCCTGGGTAGGTGACCCGGAGTGCATGTACACCTACTCTGGAGTGCAAAAAGCCCCTCAGCCCTGGACCAAAGAGTTAGCTCAAATGAGGCGCAAGCTTGAACAATTCACTGGGCACGCCTATAACTCTTGCTTAATGAATCTTTATCACACTGGTGATGAAGGCATGGGATGGCATAGCGATGATGAGAAAGAGCTAGATAGTACAGCCCCCATCGCATCACTCAGCTTAGGTGCTCGACGTAAGTTTACATTTCGCCATAAGCAGGACAAAACTACTATCTCAGTATTTCTTGATCATGGAAGTTTACTCATCATGCATCCACCCATTCAAGAACATTGGCATCACAGCCTCCTCAAGACAAAGACTGTTACAAGCCCCCGCATTAATCTCACCTTTCGAAAAATACTTCCCGGAAAATGAGGGGTGGCTAATTAATTCCAACGGGCCATTGCAGCATCGTCAGTGACGCGGGCATCAACCCACTTACCACCTTCAGGAGTCTCTTCTTTTTTCCAAAATGGTGCCGCTGTTTTGAGATAGTCCATGATGAACTCACAAGCAGCAAATGCTTCACCTCTGTGGGCGCTAGTAACCGCCACCAGGACAATTTGATCTTCGGGCAAAAGCGGCCCTACTCGATGAATGACTAGAGTCTTGTAAATATCCCAGCGGCCTCTGGCTTGTTGAATGATTTCCTCTAGGGACTTTTCCGTCATGCCAGGATAGTGCTCCAGCGTCATGCCTTTAACTTGACTGCCGTCATTCATATCTCGGACGGTGCCAATAAAAGTCACTACCGCACCTACGCGAGGATCATTCTTGCGCAGTGCCTTCACTTCATTAGTGAGGTCAAAGTCTTGCTCTTGAATGCGGATGAAATCGTTTTGCATCTTAGCCACCAGTGACCGGGGGGAAGAAAGCCACTTCAGCGCCTTCTACTAAGGGAGTGGATTCGCTCACCATCTCTTGATTTAAGGCACAACGAATTACCTTGCTACTTGCCAGCACCTCATCCCAAGGGTTGCCTCGTTGGGCAAGATAACTTCTTAAGTCGGCAATGGTTTTGACTTCAGCTGGCGCAGTGATGCTCTCGGTGGAAAGCCCTAGACCCTCCCTTAAAGAGGCAAAGAATCGTAATTCGAGTTTCATACTGAGATCGTAATACGATTAAGCGAGGAGCGCGTTAAATGGAATGTACTTCACCATATCGCCAGCCTTGAATGTTGCCCCAGGGGCGCAATCTACTAAACCATCACCCCATGAAGCGCTTGTGAGCACTCCAGAGCTTTGGTTGGGAAATAGATCTAAACCACCCTGCGCATTGATTTTTACGCGCAGAAACTCATTGCGACGATCTCCCTTAAGCCAATCAAAGTCGGCTCGCATTGGGTAAGACTGTGGCATACCCGCATCTCGTCCTTGTAGCTTCAGAATAAACGGGCGCACAAATAGGAGGAATGTCACAAAACTAGAAACTGGGTTACCAGGTAGTCCAATAAACCAAGTTTCACCATCTTTATTCTCGGTTGACTTGCGCACAGCACCAAAAGCCAAAGGCTTTCCTGGCTTAATGCCAATCTGCCAAAGATCCAATCTACCCTCAGCAGTCACTGCCGGTTTGATGTGATCTTCCTCGCCAACGGATACTCCACCAGAAGTAATAATCAGATCATGATCTTTGCTGGCCTTGCGCAGCGTTTCTTTCGTAGCCTCAAGACTGTCGGGAACGATTCCAAAGTCTGTGGCATCGCAGCCCAAGGATTTAATGCATGCCAGTAAAGTATCCCGATTGGAGTTGTAGATACCGCCCGGTTTGAGCGGCTCACCAGGAAGAGAAAGCTCATCACCGGTAAAGAATGCAGCCACCCTGACCTTACGCTTCACATTTAAATGCGTTAGGCCAGCAGAAGCTGCAACACCCAATTCTTGTGGGCGTAGGAAAGTGCCTGCACTAAGAGCTGTTTTACCTGCAGTGAGGTCCTCACCTCTTCGGCGAATCCATTGACCTGATGTTGGTGCAATATTGACCTGCACTTGATCAGTTGAACCCTCTGGAATAGCGCAATCTTCTTGCATGACAACTGCATCAGCACCTGGAGGAACTGGGGCACCAGTAAAAATTCTGGCAGCAGTGCCTGGCTCTAGCTGCGTACCCACAGATCCCGCCGGAATACGTTGCGCAATCTTGAGGGTGCTTCCAGGAGTTTGGGTATCGGCAGTACGCACCGCATAACCATCCATGGAGGTGTTATCGAGTGGAGGCACATCTACCAAGCTGTTAACACTTTCAGCAAGCACGCGGCCGAGCGCAGCCTGCATAGCAACTGTCTCATTCTCACCTACAGCTTTTGCATTTGACAGAAGGTGGTCTAAAGCCTGCTGAGCAGTCAACATCGGAGGCTTAGTCATGGCGCTTGATTTCTGAGTTAATTAACGTGGGCAGTAATGAAGTTTTTCACTTGAGTGACATCGGCATCGATATTTTCAACGCGCTGCGGCTTTGACTTGATATCTTTAAATGCTGGCGGGCATTCTGCAGGACGCCCCAATGCCACTTCAATCGTTTCTTCAAATTTAATAGGTAAAGCAGTCTCGAGAACAATCATCGGAATGCCTACTTGCAAGTGCTCACGCGCAACCTTGACGCCATCAGCTGTATGTGTATCAATCATGACGCCATACTGCGAGTCAATATTACGAATTGTCTCAAGGCGGTTTTCGTGAGTACTGCGGCCGGATTGGAAGCCGTACTTAGCAATATCTTTAAAGACGGTATCTTTAGAAATATCAAAGCCACCAGCCTCATCAACCTGCTTAAACATAGTAGCGGTTGCCTTGCCATCTTTGCCCATCAGATCAAAGACAAAGCGCTCAAAGTTACTTGCCTTAGAGATATCCATAGACGGGCTTGAGGTATGTAACGTCTCAGCAGACTTACGCGCACGATACACACCAGTGCGGAAGAACTCATCGAGAACATCATTCTCATTCGTAGCAGCAATCAAATGGGCAATTGGTAAGCCCATCATGCGGGCAATGTGGCCAGCACAGATATTGCCAAAGTTACCAGACGGCACAGTGAAAGATACTTTTTCCTCGCTCGATTTTGTGGCCAACAAATAACCCTGGAAGTAGTAAACCACTTGGGCAACCACACGACCCCAGTTAATCGAGTTCACTGTACCGATTTGGTTATTTGCTTTAAAGGCGTGGTCATTACTGACCGCCTTGACAATGTCTTGGCAGTCATCAAATACACCTGCAACCGCCAAGTTAAAAATATTTGGATCTTGCAAAGAATACATTTGTGCGGATTGGAAAGCGCTCATCTTGCCGCGTGGTGAAAGCATAAATACCTTCACACCCTCTTTGCCACGCATAGCGTATTCAGCCGCACTGCCGGTATCACCAGAAGTCGCGCCCAAAATATTGAGCTTCTGACCTTTTTTCTTTAACGCGTATTCAAAGAGATTGCCGAGCAACTGCATCGCCATATCTTTGAACGCCAATGTTGGTCCGTTAGACAGGCTCAGTAAACCAATACGAGTACCCTGCTCTTCGCCCAACCAATGTAATGGCGTAATGTCTTTGGCATTATCTTCAGTCCGGCCATTGCAATAGACCTGCTCTGTATAGGTCTTGCGTAATAAAGCACGCAAATCCGCTTCAGGAATGTCATCACAATACAAACTCAAGACTTCATAAGCGAGATCTGCATAAGACAATCCGCGCCAAGAATCTAACTGCTCTTTCGTGACTTGTGGATACTCGGTCGGTAGATACAAACCACCATCCGGCGCTAATCCACCAAGAAGGATTTCTAAAAAAGATTGTTGCGGGCTGTTGCCACGAGTTGATTGGTAACGCATGTATTTATTTTAGGAAAGATTTTCTAGGCGGATCTTCACTACTTCGCCAGCAACAGTTTTGAGATTCTGGATCTCAGCAATCGCTGCCAACATGTGTTTCTCTTTAGTCTCGTGAGTCAATGCAACTAAATCAGTCTGGCTTTCGCCTTCGTCTGCTTCTTTTTGTAACAGTGCATCAATGGAGATACTGTGAGATGCCAAAATCTTAGTGATGTCGGCTAATACTCCAGCCTGATCGGCTACACGTAAACGCAAGTAATAGCTGGTGGTGATTTCGCCCATTGGCAATACGGCGATATCACGCACTGCATCCGGCTGGAATGCTAAATAAGGAACGCGATTCTCTGGGCTTGCACCCAATAAACGGGTGATATCTACCAAGTCAGCGATCACAGCAGAAGCGGTTGGTTCTGAACCCGCACCTTTACCGTAATACAGAGTGGTACCAACAGCATCACCAAATACCTGAACGGCATTCATGGCGCCTTCAACGTTTGCAATTAAACGCTTAGTTGGAATCAAGGTTGGGTGCACACGTAACTCAACACCAGTAGTTGTCTTCTTGGCGATACCGAGCAACTTAATGCGATAGCCCAACTGCTCAGCATATTTAATATCGATGGCATCCAGCTTCGTAATGCCCTCAACATGCGCTTTTTCAAATTGCATTGGAATACCAAATGCAATTGCGCTCATGATGGTGGCCTTGTGTGCAGCGTCTACACCTTCAATATCAAATGTTGGATCTGCCTCTGCATAACCTAAACGCTGTGCTTCTTTAAGGACGGTAGCAAAGTCCAAGCCTTTGTCACGCATCTCAGAAAGAATGAAATTGGTTGTTCCGTTAATGATGCCGGCGATCCACTCAATGCGGTTTGCAGTCAAACCTTCGCGGAGTGCCTTGATGATTGGAATACCGCCAGCAACTGCAGCTTCGAACGCAACCATCACACCTTTTTCATGGGCGGCTTTAAAGATCTCATTGCCATGCACGGCGATCAAAGCCTTGTTGGCTGTGACTACATGCTTGCCAGCGGCGATAGCCTCGAGCACCAAATCTTTAGCGATGCCGTAACCACCGATCAACTCAACAACAATATCAATCTCAGGGTTGTTGATCACAGCACGCGCATCGCTCACCACTTGGGCACGATCTTTTACCAACTCTTTAGCGCGCTCTACATTGAGGTCGGCAACAGTATTAATACGGATACCACGGCCAGCGCGACGGGTAATTTCATCCTGGTTACGCTCGAGAACAGTAAATACTCCACCACCTACAGTGCCAATACCTAATAGACCAACTTGAATCGGTTTCATGATGCCTTTGTTGCTGTTGAATTAGCCGCTTTACGACTATGTTTTTGACGATAACGCTCTAGAAAACGTGCAAGACGACCAATCGCCTCTTTAAGCACATCTTCGTGAGGTAAGAACACTACACGGAAGTGGTCTGGCTTACCCCAGTTAAAACCGGAGCCCTGCACTAACAACACTTTTTCTTCTTTCAAAAGATCGGCAACAAATTGCTGATCATCCTCAATCGGATACATCTCGGGATCGAGCTTCGGAAATAAATACAAAGCAGATTTTGGCTTGACGCAAGTCACACCAGGGATCTCAGTAATGAGTTTCCAAGCAAGATCACGTTGCTTGGCTAAGCGACCACCCTCATTTACTAAATCATTAATACTTTGATATCCACCCAGCGCCGTTTGAATGGCGTACTGACCTGGAACGTTGGCGCATAAACGCATTGAGGACAACATATTGAGACCTTCGATGTAATCTCGAATCATCTCTTTATCCCCAGAAACTATCATCCAGCCAGCACGGTAGCCGCAGGAGCGATAGTTCTTGGATAAGCCGTTGAAGGTAATAGTGACTACATCGGTGGAAAGAGATGCCAAAGAGATATGCTTCTCCTTGTCGTACAACATCTTGTCGTAAATCTCATCAGCAAACAGAATCAATCCATGCTCACGGGCGATGGAGGTTAGCTCTGTCAGCACTTCCTTCGAATAAATAGCGCCTGTTGGATTGTTGGGGTTAATCACCACAATTGCTTTAGTGCGCGGTGTAATCTTTTTACGCAAGTCTGCTAGATCAGGAGCCCACTCTTTGGACTCATCACAGAGGTAGTGGACTGGGGTGCCACCAGACAAACTCACGGCAGCCGTCCACAACGGGTAGTCAGGAGCCGGCACCAAAACTTCATCACCGTTATTGAGCAATGCGTTCATTGCCAAGACAATCAGCTCAGAAACGCCATTGCCGGTATATATGTCATCCAAAGTAACGCCTTGGATGCCTTTTTCTTGGCAATACTGCATGATGGCCTTACGGGCCGCAAAGATTCCTTTGGAATCGGAGTACGCTGAGGCATTACCCAAATTGCGGATCATGTCCAACTGAATCTCTTCTGGAGGATCAAAGCCAAAAACACCCACATTACCGATGTTTAATTTGATGATTTTGTGACCCTCTTCCTCCATGCGCTGAGCAAGCTCCAGCACGGGTCCACGAATGTCGTAGCAGACGTGATTGAGTTTTTCGGACTTTAGGATTGGTTTCACAATAAATTAAAGGGTAAGTTCTTGAAAACTAGGAAAAAACAGCTAGCTATAATCCTCATAATTATGACAGAGAGTCCATGTGAAGCTTCAATCTGACCCCCATTCAGGAGCCAATACGATCACCGGTTACGGTGATGGCTACATCGAGATCAATAAGATCCCCTACAGTCACGCGGTTTTATTGAGCTCGGATGGCGAAATCCTTGAATGGGGCGTTAAATCCTTTGAGGAGCTGAGTTCGGCAGATTTCACTCAAATGGCCTCCCTCAAGCCTGAATTAATCATTATTGGCACCGGAAAGCGGCAGCGCTTTCCAAAGCCCGAGTTACTAAAGACCCTCATTGAGGCCAAGCTAGGCTTCGAAATAATGGATTCTCAAGCAGCTTGTCGCACCTACAACATTCTTGTCGGCGAAGGTCGCCAGGTTCTACTTGCCCTTATTGTGGAAGCTATCTAATGCAGTTTGGCCAAATTCGGCAGTCGAGCGCCCTCAACCCGGCATCTATTTTGGTTCTGGTGCTGATTTATGCCCTAGTGTGGTTTGGCACCTTGAACTACCGCCATCTGATTCCATCAGACGAAGGACGTTACGCTGAAATTGCTCGCGAGATGCTCGTCACTGGTGATTGGGTTACCCCTCGTTATAACGGCTACAAGTATTTTGAAAAACCCCCATTACAAATTTGGGCTACCGCTACCGCCTTCAATCTTTTTGGCATCGGCGATTGGCAAGCGCGTTTATGGACTGCGCTCACTGGATTTCTCACAATCGTATTTATTGGGTTTACTGGTGCACGCATCTATAGCGCTCGAGCAGGCTGGTTGGCCGCTATTGCTTTAGCATCCAGCCCAATGTGGGTGATTGGTGGACACATCAATTCACTGGATATGGGCTTGTCAGCTTTTTTAGTAGCTGCACTCTGCAGTCTTTTATTGGCGCAAACGAGTCATAACCCGAGTGGTACCAGAAGGTGGATGTGGGCCTGCTGGGCCTTCATGGCCCTAGCAACACTATCCAAGGGTGTCATTGGGCTAGCCATACCGGGAATGGTATTTATTGTTTATTCCATTACGGCTTGGGACTGGAAAATCTGGAAGCGGCTACACATCATTAGCGGCACGATTTTATTTTTAATTATTACTGCGCCTTGGTTTTTTCTAGTAGCCCAACGCAATCCAGAGTTTCTAGAGTTCTTCTTTATTCATGAACATCTGCAACGTTTTACTCAAACTGCTCATAGTAGAACAGGGCCGATTTATTACTTCATCCCACTGCTGCTGCTAGGCTTTTTGCCATGGATTGCACAAACCCCCGGAGCCCTTGCTCAGGCTTGGCGGGAGCGCAACCGTGAGTTCTCGAGCGGCTGGTTGCTCACCTGCTGGTTTGCCGTGATCATGGGCTTCTTTAGTGTTTCTCAATCGAAATTACCTGGCTACATCATTCCAGTCTTTCCAGCCTTAGCAATGCTTGTCGGTCATCGCTTGGACCGCAATCTGGGCTTTAGCAATTCACTGGGAGTGCCTTGGAAGTTGCAAGCCCTCTTCTTTGTAATCTTGGGGGGCGTAGGCTTTTTCTTTTTAGGTGAAGTTGGCAAGCAAGCAAGGCCAGATGAGATTGAATCCTACGCTCAATATACCTATTGGATCGTTGCAGCACTGATCACATTAATTGCATTTAGCTTGCTGGCATTCATACAAAGCAAACGCAATGGTTTGAGCAGCATCACGAGTTTTGCAAGTGGCTTTTTTCTCTGCGCAATGATCGCGGGCACGGGCCATGAAACTCTGGGTCGTGCGGTCTCTGGCATCGACCTAGTGGAAAAAGTGAAATCTGAGATCCCAGAAAAGGTGAATTTTTATTCCATCCGAATCCTGGATCACACAGTACCCTTCTATTTAGGTAGAACCATGATCATGGTGGAGTTTCCGGATGAGCTGGAGTTTGGTGTAAAGCAAGAACCCCAATTGTGGCTTCCAAGCTTTGATGCATTTATCGAGCGCTGGCAAGAAGACCAGACTGCTTATGCCTTAATGGTTCCAGAGCAATATATCGAATTACAGAAACTGAATGTCCCAATGCAAGAAGTAGGAAGAGATTCGCGGCGCGTCATTGTTAAACACCCAGAGCCACAAAGCAGCTCTGCACAATAAATTCCTAAGGCCACTATGTCAGTCACCCTAAGTACCCTGCCTTTTATTCCATTTACGCGCCCACACTTCAATCAAGAAACGATTGATGCTGTTGCCGAAGTGTTGCGTTCTGGCTGGGTGACTTCAGGACCCAAGTTAGCTGAATTTGAGGCGACCTTAAGTGACTATTTTGGTGGTCGCCCTGTGCGCTGCTTTGCCAATGGCACTGCCACCATGAAAATCGCCCTGCAAGTTGCTGGCATTGGACCGGGTGATGAGGTAATTACCACCCCAATCTCATGGGTAGCTACTTCCAATGTCATTCTGAGTGTTGGGGCAACACCTGTATTTGTGGATATTGATCCCACCAGCCGCAATATCGACTTAAATAAAGTAGCTGTAGCCATAACACCTAAGACGCGCGCCATCATGCCCGTCTACTTAGCCGGACTACCAGTCAACATAGATCAACTCTATGACTTGGCTAAGCAGTACAAGCTGCGCGTGATTGAAGATGCTGCTCAAGCCTTTGGCTCGCAATGGAAAGGCCAAAAGATCGGTAGCACTGGTGATCTCGTGAGCTTTAGTTTTCAGGCAAATAAAAATTTATCCACAGTTGAAGGTGGATGCCTTGTACTCAACAATGATGACGAAGCAAAACTCGCAGAAAAGTTTCGACTACAAGGACTCACCCGCCAAGGCATGGACGGCATGGACGTTGACGTCCTTGGTGGCAAAGATAATTTGACAGATGTGAATGCTGTTATTGGTTTACATCAACTTAAACAATTACCAGGATTTCAGGCACGCAGAAGTGCTTTGGCAAGGCAGTACTTTGATGCGATTCGCAGCGAATTGAAGTCTGCTGGTTTAGATCAACTCAAGCTAGAGTTACCAGTAGAAAACTTTATCGATAGTAATTGGCATATGTTCCAAGTTGTTCTGCCGCTTGAGCAATTGAATGTAGATCGCGCGCAGGTGATGACTGAACTCAAAGATTTGGGCATCGGTACAGGCGTTCATTACCCCACCATTACTGGATTTACGCTTTATCAAAAGCTGGGTTACAAAGTTGAAGCTACCCCAGTGGCCGAGCGTATTGGCCGCTCCATTTTGACCCTCCCCCTCTTTCCAGGCATGGCAGATCAAGATATTGGCCGTATAGCCAGTGCTTTGACTGGGATTCTGAAGAAACATCGCAAAATCTAGTACCGCGAGTGGAATCAGGCAAAATTGCAGCATGACTGCAAATTTAGCTACCCAAGCCTGCAATCCGACACTCAGTGTTGTCATTCCCGTTTACAACGAGGAAGACGGTCTTCAAGCCCTCTTTGATCGCCTATATCCTGCGCTAGATGTCATGGCTAGCAAGCGCAACATTGCTTATGAAGTGGTGTTTGTGAATGATGGCAGTAAAGATCGCTCAGCTGGCATCCTAGCCAATCAAGTTGAATTGCGCCCTGATGTCACAAGGGCGGTTTTATTTCATAGCAACTTTGGTCAGCATATGGCGATCATGGCTGGCTTTGAATACTCCCGTGGTGAATACATCATCACGTTAGATGCTGACTTGCAGAATCCCCCTGAAGAAATTGATGCCCTAGTTAATGAGTTACTCAAGGGTCATGACTACGTTGGCACTATTCGCGCCGATCGTCGCGATAGCTTCTTCAGAAAATTTGCTTCACGCGCAATGAATCATTTGCGAGAGAAGATTACTCGCATCACAATGACTGACCAAGGCTGCATGCTTCGTGGCTATAGTCGTCGCATTGTTGATCTTGTTCGTCAGTGCGATGAGAGTAATACTTTTATTCCAGCACTGGCTTACACCTTCGCATCCAACCCAACTGAAATCAGCGTCAAGCATGAAGAACGTTTTGCGGGTGAGTCGAAATACAGCTTGTATCAACTCATTCGCTTGAACTTCGATTTGGTAACCGGTTTCTCGGTCATGCCTTTGCAGATTTTCTCGATCCTGGGAATGCTCTTAGCCATGGCTGCAGGCAGCCTGTTTATATACCTCCTAGTCCGCCGCTTTGTTCTAGGCGCTGAAGTGGAAGGAGTGTTCACACTCTTCGCCCTCACCTTCTTCTTGATTGGTGTGATGCTATTTGGCCTTGGCTTGCTCGGTGAATATATTGGCCGCATCTATCAACAGGTTCGTGAGCGTCCACGCTATGTTGTGCAAACTGTTTTAGAGAAAAAATAATTGCACGCAGTCGTCTTTGCTTATCACGATGTTGGCGTGAATTGCCTCAAGGCATTGCTCAATGCAGGCATAAATGTTGATCTAGTAGTCACGCATCAAGATGATCCCAATGAGAATGTTTGGTTTGGAAGTGTTGCCAAGCTTTGCGAGGAGCGGCAGATTCCTTACATCACACCCAATGCAAATCAACTGATGAATCTCGTGCCCCAGATTCAGAAACTGGCGCCTGATTACCTCTTCTCTTTTTACTATCGCCACATGATCCCGGCAGAACTCTTGGCCTGCGCCAAGATTGGCGCCTTAAATATGCATGGCTCACTACTGCCAAAGTATCGTGGGCGAGCACCGGTTAATTGGGCGATCCTCCATGGAGAATCCGAAACTGGTGCCACTTTGCACATCATGGAAGCCAAACCAGATGCCGGAGATATTGTTGGTCAATCCGCAGTCCCGATTGGACCCAATGAAACTGCCACAGATGTCTTTGGCAAAGTCAGTCAGGCTGCAGTTACCGTAATGAACCAAACTCTCCCGGAGCTTGTACAAGGCCGCATCCCCAAAAAACCCAATAATCTAGCCCAAGGAAGCTATTTTGGAGGTCGAAAGCCTGCGGATGGGCAAATTTTGTGGCATCAGACTGCTCAGCAGGTTCACAACCTCGTCAGAGCCGTTGCACCCCCTTATCCCGGGGCCTTTACCGACTGGCAAGGTCAGCACATAATTGTGACCCGCACGAGCCTAGAGGGGCCATTTCCAAGGCAACTGGATCTTCAGGCTCCCGGCATCCAAGTGGTTGATAATCAGGTATTCGGCGTTTGTGGCGACCAGAGAGCGGTAGCGATACTGGACTGGTTCCCAGCAAACAGCTAACAAATTAAAAGCAGCACTCTTTAGATTAAAAACGAGGCAGTAAAGATGAAAAAAGTACTCATTCTTGGCGTAAACGGCTTTATTGGTCACCACCTCTCAAAGCGCATCCTGGAGACAACCGATTGGGATGTCTATGGCATGGATATGCAAAACGATCGCCTTGGTGATTTAGTGAACCACCCCCGCATGCATTTCTTTGAGGGTGATATCACCATCAATAAAGAGTGGGTTGAATATCACATTCGTAAATGCGACGTCATTCTGCCTTTAGTAGCTATCGCAACACCGGCCACTTATGTTCAGCAGCCACTCAAAGTATTTGAGCTCGATTTCGAAGCCAACTTACCCATCGTGCGCTCTGCCGTTAAATACAAGAAACATTTAGTGTTTCCATCCACATCTGAAGTCTATGGCATGTGTGAAGATAGCGAATTCGATCCTGCCAAATCGAATATGGTTTATGGCCCGATCAATAAGCCACGCTGGATCTATGCTTGCTCCAAGCAATTGATGGACCGTGTGATTTGGGGTTACGGCATGGAAGGTTTGCGCTTTACCCTCTTCCGTCCATTTAACTGGATTGGCCCTGGCTTAGATAGCATCTATACACCAAAAGAAGGCTCCTCCCGCGTGGTGACTCAGTTCCTAGGTCATATCGTTCGTGGTGAATCTATCAACGTCGTAGATGGCGGCGCGCAGAAACGTGCTTTTACTTATGTTGACGATGGTATCGATGCTCTAATGCGCATCATCGATAACAAAGATGGTGTTGCTAACGGCAAGATATACAACATCGGCAACCCAAAGAACAATCACTCCATTCGTGAGCTTGCTAATCAGATGTTGGAGATTGCTCGTAGCATTCCTGAGTATGCAAAAACAGCGAATGAAGTAAAGATTGTCGAAACCACTTCTGGCGCTTACTACGGCGAAGGCTATCAAGACGTTCAGAATCGCGTTCCTGCAATTGACAACACGATGAGTGAATTAGGTTGGAAGCCAACTACCAATATGAGTGATGCACTGAAGAATATTTTCGAAGCCTATCGCGAAGATGTGGAAAAAGCACGTCATTTGGTAGATAACGAATAAGCACCGAGGTTCATGGCTAAGATTGCACTCAAGGTAGATGTTGATACCTTACGCGGCACCAAAGAAGGCGTCCCCAACCTAGCACGTACGCTTGAACGCTTTGGCCTTAAAGCCACTTTTCTATTTAGTCTGGGTCCCGACCATACTGGTTGGGCTCTCAAGCGAGTCTTTAAACCAGGCTTTCTAAAGAAAGTAAGCCGCACTTCTGTTGTTGAACATTACGGCATTAAGACCTTGCTCTACGGTGTCCTCCTACCTGGTCCCGACATTGGAAAACAAGCTGCTGCCGAAATGCGTGCCATTGATGCTGCCGGTCACGAGACTGGCATCCACACTTGGGACCATGTAGCCTGGCAAGATGCAGTGCGTAATCGCGACCCAGAGTGGACCAAAGTACAGATGCAAAAAAGTTGGGATCGCTTTGTAGAAATTTTTGGTCATCCGCCTATTACTTATGGTGCTGCGGGCTGGCAAATGAATGAAGCCGCTTTTGAGCAACTCGATCAATGGGGCATTAAATATTCCTCCGATGGCAGAGCCGAGCCTAACTTAATGCCTTATCGCTTTGATCTACCCTCCGGGAAAGCGAAACATGTCCAGTACCCCACCACCCTCCCCACTTTTGATGAGTTGATTGGCATTGATGATGCCGACGAGTTTGGCGCTGTAAAGAAACTCTTGGAAATTACCCAAAGCAATCCAAATGATCAGGTGTTTACCTTGCATGCAGAACTAGAAGGTCAAAAGCTGCTCCCCGCTTTTGAGCAATTGCTCGCTGGATGGCTAAACCAAGGTCACGATCTGGTCACGATGGGCGAACTACATCAATCCTGGGAAGCCACTAAGCAACTCGATAAAATAGCAGTGCAGCCTGTCACCTGGGGAGAAATCCCTAATCGCAGTGGCGAACTCATTTTGCAAGCAGTTTAAGCAGCATCAGAATACGTAATACATAAAGTTAAATAAGAGAGACCATCATGACAGTAGAAATCGGTAAACAAATGCCCCAGTGCGCAATCCCAGCAACATCCGGATTAACCTTTACGCCAGATTCCGCTAAGGGGAAAAAGCTAGTCATCTACTTTTATCCAAAAGATATGACTCCTGGTTGCACCGCAGAGTCTGGTGAATTCCGTGACAACATTGATGCCTTCACTAAAGCCAATACTCTGGTTGTTGGTGTTTCTCGAGATAGCCTGAAATCACATGATAATTTTCGCAGCAAACTGGAGCTACCATTTGAGCTGGTTGCCGATACCGAAGAAACTCTCTGCCAACTCTTTGGCGTCATGAAGTTGAAAAATATGTATGGCAAACAAGTTCGTGGTGTTGAACGCAGCACCTTCCTTTTTGATTCTTCAGGCAAGCTCGTAAAAGAGTGGCGTGGCCTTAAGGTTCCTGGACATGTGACAGAGGTATTACAAGCAGCCCAAGATACTAAATAATTTTTTTAAAGAATTTAATCTAGGGTACTTGCAAAGCCCAAAATTTGGGGTAAAGTTGTTTATATGCACCGTAAACGACGGGAAAGTCTAACAATCCGTTTGACTCCTCAGCCTGAACATTTAAGAACAGGCTCGGTAAACATCCCCCGCCGTTTTACAGATTGTTTTACACCCAGTTTTGTTATAAACCGTCAATGCAATCCGCTTGACGGTTTTTTCTTTTAGGAGAGTCTGCATGCCATTGCCCCCAATCCCAACTCAAATTGCTGGCCAAGTAAAAATTAGCAGTAAGGACACTCCAAATCTAAAGAAGCGCCCTGCACCAGCAAAAACTGTTGTGATGGAAAGTCATGCTCCAGATTGGGCGACAGATGCAGAAGAGGATTTATCTGCCGCTGAAGTCGCGCTTGAAAAAATCAAAAGTGACCGCAGTCCAGTTGCACCGCGTAATGAGCGTGGCGATAGGAAAGCGGCAAGCGTCCCAGAAAAGCCAAAGCGCATTGTTCGGACTGGCCCACCCAGCTTATTTGTACTTGATACCAATGTATTAATGCACGACCCAAGCTCCCTATTCCGCTTCTCCGAGCACGATCTCTTCTTGCCAATGACCACTCTTGAGGAATTAGACAACCACAAGAAAGGGATGACTGAGGTTGCTCGCAATGCTCGTACCGTTAGTCGCTCTTTAGATCAATTGGTTGCTGGCACTAGTGGCACGCTGGATGAGGGCATTCCACTCAATAAGTTGGGTAATCAGGATGTCTCTGGTCGACTCTTTTTCCAGACCAAGTTAACTACCCAAGCGCTGCCAGAGGGATTACCTGAAGGCAAAGGCGATAACTTGATCTTAGCGGTGGTGAGCGAGCTCCAAAAAACCCGTAAAGGCCAGGAAGTTGTCTTGGTATCTAAAGACATCAATATGCGTATTAAGGCTCGCGCCTTAGGTCTGCCTGCTGAAGACTACTTCAACGATCAAGTGCTAGAAGATCGCGATTTAATGTATTCAGGAGTCATGACATTACCGGCAGACTTTTGGCCTAAACACGGTAAAGACATGGAGAGTTGGGCTGACGGCAAATCTGGCACGATGTTCTATCGTGTTACAGGCCCCTCAGTTCAAAGCATGCTGGTGAATGAGTTTGTCTATCAAGAAAATCCTGATGGCTCGACACCTTTCTATGCTCAAGTCAAAGAGATCAACGGCAAAACTGCTCTCCTTCAAACTTTGCGAGATTTTTCTCATCAAAAGAATAATGTTTGGGGTGTAACAGCACGCAACCGCGAACAAAACTTTGCCATGAATCTACTCATGAACCCGGATGTGGATTTCATTACATTACTAGGCCAAGCTGGTACCGGAAAAACCCTTCTGGCCTTAGCTGCTGGCCTGGAGCAGGTCCTAGATAGTAAGCGCTATAACGAAATTATCATTACACGCGCTACGGTTCCTGTAGGCGAAGATATTGGCTTTTTGCCAGGTACCGAAGAGGAAAAAATGCAGCCTTGGATGGGTGCTTTTGACGACAACCTTGAGGTCTTGCAACGCAATGAAGATGGTGGTGCTGGTGAGTGGGGACGCGCCGCTACTCAAGAATTGATTCGCTCACGCATTAAAGTGAAGAGCATGAACTTTATGCGTGGTAGAACCTTTGTGAGTAAGTTTGTGATTATTGATGAAGCACAAAACTTAACACCAAAACAAATGAAGACTTTAGTAACTCGTGCAGGCCCAGGAACGAAGATTATCTGTTTAGGCAATATTGCCCAGATCGATACACCTTACTTAACCGAAGGCTCTTCAGGTCTTACTTATGTGGTTGATCGCTTTAAAGGCTGGCGTCATGGTGGGCATGTGACTTTGGCTCGTGGTGAGCGTTCACGTCTTGCGGATCATGCTGCTGACGCACTCTAAGTCATCTCTCTCATGCCGCACTCTAATAGGGTGCGGCATTTTTATTTGCACCCTTCTCTCGCTATCGGGATGCGCTAGCTTCGGATCAAAAAATAATGCTGCCAAGGTTTCCCAATTTAAACAAGATACTAGCGTAGGCACTGAAGATATCTCCATTGCTGCAGTAGGTTTGGTGGGGGTGCCCTATCGCTATGGTGGCAATAATCCAAAGGGCGGATTTGATTGCAGTGGACTCATTGCCTATGTTTACAACAAGTCTGCCAATATCAAGCTACCGCGCACCATTCAAGAAATGAGCACCAAAGGTAAAAGTGTTGAAAATCAACCGCCCGCACCAGGGGACCTAGTGTTTTTCAATACTACCGGCGCAAAGTATTCACATGCGGGGATCTATGTGGGGCAAGGCAGATTTGTGCATGCGCCAAGCGCTGGGGGGACAGTGCGCCTTGAGTACATCACTAAGCCCTATTGGGCGGCAAGATTTACTGAGGCAAGAAGACTGACTTCAACAAGTCCCCAGAATTAGATTAGAGACCAACCGTATAGGTAGCCATGACTGTAGTTGAAGTAATGGCCTGATAGGCCTCTTGCCGATAAATTGCCGAGAGCCCAATGCGCTCATTGACACTTAAATCATGAAAAGCTCCCAAACTTGCAGTTGGTCTTGTGCTTCGATAATTATTGTTCATTGCAATATTGAAGTAGCCATTTCCAGTAGTAACTAAATTACCTACATTGGAATTGGTATCTTTTTCTACGCCAGCACTCGCAAGTAAACTTGTTTTCTCGCTCAACCTATGAACCCCAGAAATACCCGCGAGCACAGTGGTTGTGTAATTATTAATAGCGTCATACGTCAGCGGACTGGAAACCGTATTTGATTGGCTCTCACCGTACCCACCCATTACACCAACCATATAGCGCATGCCGGCATATGGTGAAAGTATCGTTTTATTTCCCATACCAAATCCATACTTAAGCAAGCCAAGTACGCCTTGTGATGTCAAAGAGGTTGAGCCCGTGCCCGCCTCAGAGACACCAACCACTGGACGGGTTAAGCTTGCACCCTTGTTTGCATACCCCGCAGAAAGCTTTGCCTCCAAACCCGTGCCATTTGGGTTTTGCGACCATACCCCAAATACACCAACCATCGGACTGCCATTATTTAATTGAGCAATTCCACCTGGAGTGCTTTGAGATAGATTTTGATCTAGATATCCACCAAATCGAAGATTATTTGAGAGGCGATAAGCCCCAATGATCAGCGCACTGCTATTGTTGTACGGGTATGCGCTAACGTTAGTAAATCGACCACCTGCTGAAATACAAATGTTATTAGCACTAAATAGCGAGCAGTCATAGCTCATGCCATTGATTACCCCAGCAGACTGCATTGCAAATAATCCTTGCAAGGTGTTAGCCATTGAATTGAGCGCAATCTCAGTATCAGGTCCAATCGGAACAATTAAAAGAGACTGAGCTGCAAGAGTCTCCTCGAGGGCATCTAAGGTTGGCTGTACAACAGTACTCAATACTAAATCTGCCTGATCAGCGGACCCATTAATGCGATGCACCAGCGCCCACTGATACTCAGTTCCACCAATAGTGACCGTCCCATAAGAGTTAGCGAGATTATTAATCTTGATGCCTGAAAGTACTGTGGAGTATGTGGTTGGGGATACCGTTGAATTGGTAGTGATGCCAAAGTTCATTACCCCAGTTACCACCCCATTACCGGCATCCAACTTTCCATAATTGGTCGCACTAGAAATCTTAGTGTTGTAATTACTTGGCAGCACTCCTGAGTATGTTAGTGGATTCGATCCACCTTGAGAATTAGTCATAGTGGTGATATTTCCAGCACTATATATACCAAATGCATTTACCCCATTAGCTGTGATCGTTCCAGTGTTTTCAATCGTGACTGCCCCAACCCCCGATACCTGAATACCATGAGCCGCTGAACCATTTGTCGTAATAAGGCCAGTATTTACAATGGAATTCACCACAGAACTTGATGTGGCGCCAGAAACCAAGCGCATGCCTGCGGCACCAACACCATCAGTCTGAATGCGGCCATTATTAGTTAAGGCATTAGCAGCTGATGAAGCATTAGTAGCGCTTACGTACATACCAGCAGCATAAGTTCCACCGGCATAAATTGTGCCATCTGATTCATTCGTAAAGGAGGTTCCCCCTGCTTGAGACCGGCCATTTGCGCCGGAAGACATGCCATACCCATAATAAAAAGAGCTGGTATTTAAATTTCCATGGTTACTAACACTTGCATTGCTGCCAAGCCCGATGGTTGAACCATTAATTACGAGCGAAGTTCCATTTGCAACATCTACTGTTACATTATTTCCAACTGTAGTTGAATTCTGAGTTGAAATGACGCCAGTAGTTGCCGCCGGAGTTATGCTACTAGTACAAGCAACAGTCTGGGAACTTCCGCTTACTGTATTTGGAGTATAGGAGTCGCATCCGCCAGTTGATTGCGCGATGGCAATATTAGACATAGCAGACAAAGCAGCCATCGCAGCAGTCCAAATTAAATAATGGCGCAAGAAACTTATAAATTGCATGGCTAGGTATGTAAAAGAAATTTATTTAAATTTCTCCAATAATAATTAGCTATAAAGTTAATATCTATTAACCCTTAAGCTAATATCCTTATATATAGTTATTGGAAATAATCACTATTAATGGGTTTTTATATTTTTGCTTGAACCACATAGGAATTTAGCAATGAATCAAATTGATTTAGATCGTATTCAGGAGATTTTGGTAACTGCTGCTACGGATATTGGCCTCAAGATCTTGGCAGCCATTGTCTTTTGGGTTGTGGGCCGCTGGTTAATTAGCGTCGCCTTAAATATTTTGCGTAGAGGATTGGAGCAACAAAAGTTAGACCCAACGATTCTGCGATATGTTGGCTCAGTTGTTTCCGTAACACTAAACATTCTGCTCGTTATTGGAATTCTGGGTTATTTTGGCATTCAAACTACAAGCTTTGCCGCTTTAATTGCTACTGCTGGTATTGCAATCGGCGCCGCGTGGGCAGGTCTGCTCTCTAATTTTGCAGCCGGTGTATTTGTGATTGTGTTGCGCCCCTTCAAGGTCGGTGACTTCGTTACTGCAGGTGGCGTCACTGGAACCGTTAAAGAGATTGGACTGTTTTCCTCAACCATCTATACACCAGACAATATTGCAACGATGGTTGGTAATACCAAAATTTTGGGTGACACCATTCAAAACTTTAGTAACAGCCCCTATCGCAGAGTCGATCTCAAGTGCCAATTGGCTGGTGCAGCAGATCAAAATGCTGCCATGAAACTGCTTCGCGAAAAGATTGCCTCAATTCCAAACGTGCTGCAAGATCCAGCTGTTGAAGTCAATATTTTGGAGTTCAATTTAGTAGGCCCAGTATTAGCTGTTCGCCCTTACTGTAACAATGATCACTACTGGCAAGTCTATTTTGATAGCAACCGCGTTATGAGTGAGTCCCTTACTGCAGCTGGCTTCCCTGCTCCAGTAGCCACCCAAAACATGGTGATGAAACAGAATTAATTTCGCAGCAACCAACCAGGAGAATTTCACATGAAAAAAAAAATGATTATCGCTTTAAGCATTGCATTTAGTTTTGCAATTCCATCTATCGCTTTTGCGGATCAAGCCGCCTGTGAAGCTAAGGCAGTTAGTAAAGATGGTAAGCCACTCTACGGTGCAGCTAAAGATGCATCTATTAAAAAATGTATGGGAGATGCCAAGCCCAGTGATTGTGAAGCTAAGGCAGTCAGCAAAGATGGTAAGCCACTATATGGTGCAGCTAAAGCCGCATCGATTAAGAAGTGTGAAGGTGGCAAGTAAATATCTTTTGCATCAAGTTAAAAAGCCTCGCATTGCGAGGCTTTTTTATTTCAATTGTTTGTTATTGTGGAATTAGAAAGGCTCGTATCCACCAGAGGAGTAGCCAACCGATCCCATAGCCAAATTGTCGAACTTGGTATACGGGCCCTGCCAACTGAGACGCACAGTACCAATTGGTCCGTTACGCTGCTTGCCAATAATAATCTCTGCCATGCCTTTATCAGTTGTCGTATCTGGGTGATAAACCTCATCACGATAGATAAACATAATTAAGTCGGCATCTTGCTCGATCGCGCCTGACTCTCGCAAGTCCGACATGATTGGGCGCTTGTTCGGGCGTTGCTCAAGACCACGATTTAACTGTGACAGGGCCACTACAGGGCACTGCAATTCTTTTGCGAGTGATTTGAGTGAGCGTGAGATCTCAGAAATCTCAGTAGCTCGGTTCTCCGAACCAGAGCCACTCATCAACTGCAAGTAATCGATTACAACGAGGCCAAGCGTTCCACCAAAGTTACGGGCAATACGACGTGCACGTGCACGCAACTCTAAACTGGAAAGAGCACCAGTCTCATCAATCAAAATTTGGGTATTACTTAAGCGGGCAATTGCATCGGTAACGCGTGGCCACTCATCATCCTGCAGCTTACCTGTACGCATGCGACCCTGGTCAACGCGCCCTACTGAGCCTAGCAAGCGAGCAGCTAATTGCTCGCCAGACATCTCCATTGAGAAAACAACGACTGGCAATCCTTCAGCCAATGCGACGTTCTCTGCAATATTGAGAGCAAATGCAGTGTTATGGGTTACTACATATTCATTGGTTACGTAGGTTCTATCTGGGTGACTGACAGAGATGCATTGAGCTTCAGACACTCTAGATGGCTCGATACTCTTAAAGGTAAGTCTGCGCTGGCGATCCCAAGTTGATCTGAGTCTTTCTTTCTTTTCAGGCAAAGTGAATGCTTGAAAGCCAGGGCCAAAACTCATATTCAGAACATAAGATAGGCGTCCCTGCTTCTTCTCACCTTTATAGGTATAGCTTGTTTGCTTATGAGCGATTGAGCAAAAACCACCCAATGATCTAGCCAAGGATGCAACATCTTCTGACAATTGCTTACTAGCTGTACAAAAACGAATAGAGCCCCACTTCTCAATCCAGCCATCAGTGTCCATCAGACCCTGAAAGAGTGCGAGACGAGAGGTCTTATTTGCCTCAAGGTAAGTAGCGGGAATATATTTATCAAAACTTCTGCAACCAAGAACACCTAAGTCTTGTAATGCAGAACGGAAATAATTTGTTGGTACAGATTGACGCTGGCCATTGGCAGCAATTCTGGTTTTGGAGACTAATCTCCAGTCATATGCGTTTGCGTGAACCAACTCCATCTCATAGCCAGCTAGAGCATTCATGCGCTCAATCAGTTCTGGAGATTTAGTGGAGAACATCACGCTGCCATGCGATAAAGCTAAAGTTCCATCACCAAGCAATGCACCCAGTACCCAAGGATTTATTGGGAGTTTATTTGAATGGCCAAAATCACCTGAAACAGGATCAATCCACAAACGATTCTTGTATCGAACACAAGAGAGCATTTCCATTAAACGTGCAGTATTAATGACTTTAGGTGCATCCCAGTCACGATACATAACTCGCCACAAATGCTCATAGCAGCACTCAGCCTCTCTACCGTCAGAAAAGGTGACTTTGTAGATCTGCTTAATGCCTTGAGGATAGATGCCAGTAACCATCGAATGCTGACCATCTACAGAGGCTAGGCGATCGCCGAAACGCAAATCGCCCATCAACTTCCAACCATCAACCGTTTTTACTTTTGCATCTAGCGGCTGCGCCTTACCCATCGACGGTCTGCCTGCAACAATCACTAAGTCGCCTTTTTGTAGGCCACTAGTTTGTTTATCTAAATCAATAAATCCAGTTGCAATACCGGTGATGTCGCTACCGCCTTGACGGTTGTATAACTCATCAATACGAGCAACAACGGTTTTGAGTAAGGGTTCGATTTCGAGGTAGTCAGCTTTACGACTACCCTCTTCACCAATTTGTAGAATGCGTGACTCCGCTTCATCCAAAAGCGTTCTCACTGAACGGCCCTCTGGAACAAATGCAGAGTTCACAATGTTGTCAGAAACTTCAATTAGGCGACGCAGAATGCTGCGGTCACGAACAATGTCGGCATAGCCTTTGATATTCGCTGCGCTTGGAGTGCTTTGCGCTAAAGAATTAAGGTAATCAATTCCGACCAAATCACCACCCTGTTCAGACTTAACAGCCTCATGAACAGTAATGACGTCAGCAGGATGATTGTCGCCAACTAAACGCTGAATGACCTTATAGATCAGAGCATGTTCAGGGCGATAGAAATCTTTATCAGTTAACACCCCACCCAGGCGATCCCAGGCTGTGTTATCGATCAGTAGACCGCCGAGCAAAGATTGCTCGGCTTCTACAGAATGCGGCGGTACTTTTAAGGCCTGCAAGGCTGCATCCCCAGAACCCATCATGCCAGGATTTGACATAAGGGAGCGTGAGCGGGATTCAGCCATGAGGCTAGCTTACAGATCTAAAACTTAAGCTTGCTCGCCAACGACACGGATAGTGATGTCAGCCACTACATCGGTATGAACAGCTACCGCTACAGGGTGATCACCAACCATCTTCAACGGGCCAGTAGGCATACGTACAGAAGCTTTTTCGATTGCAAAGCCTTTGGCTTTCAAAGCATCAGCGATGTCATGATTGGTTACAGAACCAAACAAACGACCGTCAACACCTGCTTTTTGACCGATTTCGAGAACCAAGTCTTTGAGCTTCGCGCCAACTGCTTCAGCAGCAGCTAATTTCTCAGCAGCCAATTTCTCTAACTCTGCGCGACGTACTGCAAAGTCAGCGATAGCTGTTTCAGTTGCACGACGAGCTTTGCGTTGTGGGATTAGGAAATTACGAGCGTAACCGTCTTTAACACGAACGATGTCACCGAGGTTGCCCAGGTTAATTACTTTTTCTAAAAGAATGATTTGCATTGAGGGCTCCCAATTATTTCTTGTGTTGATCGGAGAATGGCAACAAAGCCAAATAACGAGCACGCTTGATAGCAGTGTCTAACTGACGCTGATATTTAGCTTTTGTGCCTGTCAAACGTGCAGGAGTGATCTTGGCGTTTTCGCCAATAAAGTCCTTCAATGTGTCTACATCTTTGTAATCAATTTGTTCTACACCAGCAACAGTGAAACGGCAATAACGCTTACGCTTGAACAATGGGTTCTGAGCTGGTTTCTTTTTGAAATCGGGTTTCTTTCCAAACGCCATGATGATTTCCTCTTTAATTTTTCAATTGAATATGGGTGATATGGAAAACAAGTCTTTGATTACGTAGAGTCTTGGGTGCTAAGAATCCCTCAAACACTGCCTCGGCTCCTAAATCCATTTGCTCTAAGCCCTTTTGTATCGGGCCAATCGCTATGGCTTCAACGCTCATCTGAATTTTCCTTGCATTTCCTACCTCGCTTACTTCGCCGCTATGTTCTAGCTGGCAATGCATCACCGGTATTCCTGCTGGTGTAAATCGAATTGCGTCTTTAGCTACCAAGAATGCAGTTAGGGTGAAATGATTCAACGCCGCTCCGTCACTCTGATACGTTTTCTAGTCTGTGTATTCCTCTTCAAATTTCTAACTTAAGCCGCTGCTACAGGAGCGTCGGTTTGAGCTGATTTGCGCGCTTCTTCACGTTGCACTTCTTTCATCATGATGGAAGGCTCTGTTTCAGCTTTCTTAGTCTTGATGATGAGGTGACGCAAAACAGCATCGTTAAATTTGAATGCGTGCTCGAGCTCGTCCAGAGTTTTCTGGTCGCACTCAATGTTCATACAAACGTAATGGGCTTTAGCAAGTTTGTCGATCATGTAAGCCATCTGACGACGACCCCAATCTTCCATACGATGAATTTTGCCGCCAGCAGCAGCTAATGTCGCTTTGTAGCGATCGATCATCGCAGGCACTTGCTCGCTTTGGTCCGGGTGGACGATAAAGACGATTTCATAATGACGCATCTAACACTCCTTAAGGATAAAGTCACCTGGGCGTCTTGCTAACTTCCGATGGTTTTAAAGTTAGCGCCAGTGTGACAAGGTAGTAACAAATTGTAGGTAAAACTAACTACAGAAATTTACAGCTTTTTAAGTCCTTACCGAATTTCAGGTAAGTCCGCTATTCTAGCAAAAAAATCCTGCCAAGTCAGGGGTTTACCAGCTTTATTCGCCTGGTTTGCCGCATTTAAAGCCAATTGGAGAGCAATTCTGGCTCTTGGAGCGGTGAATGATCCAGAGGCTCTGCATCCCGGGGGATCCAGTTCAGGAATATGAGGCAAAGTAGATCCAGCGCCAGTTCTGGTTGTCCTGACCAGAGCAATACCTTGAGCCATTGCCTGATCTAGGGGCTGCACCCATGCATCATGAAAGCCGCCATGCCCTGAACCGGCAAGCACAAAGCCCTGAACATCACTATCCAGCCACTGCATGATGGTTTCAGGACGCGCACCTGCATGACTAGTCAAAATCTCAACCCAAGGCCACTCACCCACCTCAGGAATAGGCAAATCTTCATTCCAAGCTGCCTGTACGGCCTTCACCCCAGATAACCAAGATGGATTAATCAGGCCTACTGAGCTTGATGGGGCATTTTGCAAGGGAGCGTTCAGAGCCGTAGCGTGGCGCTTAGCCAAATCCATTGCCATGCATCCGCGCCCATCCATCACCGCATAGACGCCACCAGGACAGTTATCTATGGAAGTCGACGCCCAGCGCAAGGCATCCAGAAGATTAGACGGGCCATCAGCCCCAGGCGCATTACTTGGCAACATTGCCCCTGTCAAAATGACCCGCTTGCCCTGTGTCTGAGCCAGCTTTCCGCAAGTTGCCTGCAAAAATAAACCGGTCTCTTCAATCGTATCCGTGCCGTGGGTAATCACAATCCCCCTTACAGCGGTATCCAATAGCGCCTCTCTCACTGCAAATCCCAATGTACTGAGATTGGCATCAGTCAAATTGCGACTATTCACGTTTGCTACCTGCCGGGTCACCAGCTTGACCCCCTCAGGCACAACTGATTGAACATGCGCCACCAATACGTCAACCCCTACTTGACCAGCCTGGTATTGGAGAGGGTTTTCATCGGGGTTAGGCGCCAGGCCTGCAATCGTGCCGCCCATGCCCAAAACTAAAAGATGGGGTGTATTTTCAGAAACATTCGAAATTGAGCTCATTTCTCCATTATCCGCCTCCAAATTGCTTGAATATTCAAATAGTGCTGTATACAATCCCAGTATGGACATAAATACAGTCGATTTTCCAGAGGAGCTGACTGCCCTCCCCAAACTCACCTCACGTCAAAGTGAGATTTTGGAATTGATTACCAAGGCCATCGATGAAAGTGGCTCGCCACCAACTCGCGCGGAAATTGCAGCGCAACTCGGCTTTGCATCTGCGAACGCTGCTGAAGAGCACTTACGCGCATTAGCAAAAAAAGGATATATCGAACTGACGCCCGGAACTTCGCGCGGCATTCGTATTCCACAACGCTTTAACCAGACACACAATCCAAACAAATATCGTCAGATGTCTTTACCTTCTGGCGCACTTCAGCAACTTACACTGCCACTCATTGGTCGTGTTGCTGCAGGCTCTCCAATCACAGCAATCGAACACATTGAAAAGCAAGTGCCGATTGACCCAAGCTTGTTTAGCAAAGGTGCTGATTACTTATTAAAAGTGGTTGGCATGAGCATGCGCGATGCTGGTATTTTGGATGGCGACTATCTTGCCGTCAGAAAAACTTCTGAAGTACGCAACGGCGATATCGTGGTTGCACGCTTAGATGATGAAGTCACAGTAAAGCGTTGGAACCAAAAGAAAACTACGGATGGCATGGTGATTGAATTACAAGCCGAGAACCCAGACTTTAAAAACATTTTGGTAGACAGACATCAACCGAACTTCGCTGTAGAAGGCCAGGCTGTTGGCCTGATTAGGGCTGGCGGGCTCTAAGCCCTCACCCAGTAAAGAAAAAGGCCTCGTTTAGAGGACTTTCTATTGCTACTGTTGTAACTAATTTATTTCCTGGTCGGCGCAACTACGTTTGCATTTTTTGGTGATGCCGTAATTATGATGATTGTTTTAGGCCCACCAAATGAACCTTCATTTACCTCGATAGTTGAAGTGCGATCACCTTTAGTGAAAACCAAAATACTGGTTTTTGATTTCACGGCACTTACAGTAGTCCATCCTACCTTAGGATATTCTGCTTGGAAGAAAGCATAAATATCAGTTGGGGTTTGTACGCCAGACAAAACTACACGACCTACCCAGTTATCACCACGGCCAATGATTAAAGAATCTGAGCCAATAATTTTTGATGCCGCGGGCAATGGCATATCGCCCAAGAGTTGTGACTGAATTTCCTGAACTTCACTAGGGGTGCCTGTAGGAGAGTCACCAGAGGATGCACAAGCAGCTAACAGTAGAGAGAGCCCTACAGCTGATGTAAATGTTTTGAGTCGCTTGAGTCGGATCATCATGTTCTTGCCCTGGTAATCAATCTAAATTACTGGAGGCGCGTGAGGGAATCGAACCCCCGTACGAAGCTTTGCAGGCTCCTGCCTAACCACTCGGCCAACGCGCCATATGCTTGAATCAAAAATGGGAAGCTTTTTAGGGCTTCCCATCGAACTTGGAGCGGGAAAGGAGGTTCGAACTCCCGACCTATACCTTGGCAAGGTATCGCTCTACCAGCTGAGCTATTCCCGCATAACAGGGCAGTAGTTTAACAAACAATTTGAGAGAACGCATTATTTCTGGGTAAGACTAAAAATTGACAGCCTTTATGTTTACACCAAACCCTTATCAGCATTGGGTTTGAGGACTTTATTTAGCCTTCTCTACGAGTTGAGGCAAAGCTTTTTTCATGTAATAGAACATCGACCAAAGTGTTAAAAAGGATGCGATCCAGATTAACCAAGTGCCCACTTGCGCACAATTTAGCCATCCAAATAAAGTGTCGTTTAGCAATAAAAATGGAATAGCCACGAGTTGAGCAGTAGTTTTTAACTTACCCACCATGTGCACCGCAACGCTTTTTCCAGCGCCTAAAAGCGCCATCCACTCTCTTAGCGCTGAGATAGTAATTTCGCGACCAATAATGATTAATGCCACCCAAACTTGGACGCGATCCATATTGAGCAAAACAAGTAATGAGGCAGCAACAATTAATTTGTCTGCTACCGGATCTAAGAATTGCCCAAATGCTGACTCTTGTTTCATTTTGCGAGCCAAGAAACCATCGAGCCAATCAGTCACTGCCGCAAAAACAAAAATCACGGTAGCGGTGAGATTCTTATCAAAAGGAGTTAGCCAGCTATTAGGCAGATAGAACACTGCAACCACGAGCGGAATTGCGGCTACGCGCAACCAGGTCAGGGCAATAGGCAAATTAAATGGCATGACTCAAGCATAAACTAATGTGCATGCGCTGGGCAATCAATGAAGCTGCCTGTAGATTTGCTCAGCCAATGCCGTAGATATTCCCTCAACACTGGAAAGCTCTTCAATCGAGGCATTAGAAACGCCACGTAGTCCACCAAAACGAGCCAGTAATTTTTGACGGCGTTTTGCGCCAATCCCCTCAATTTCCTCCAACTGAGAAACCGTTCTGGCTTTTGCCCGCTTTGCACGCATTCCCGTAATCGCAAAGCGATGCGCCTCATCGCGGATTTGCGCTACCAACAGCAAGGCGGCACTATCAATGCCTAGCTCGAGCGACTTACGTCCATCAGCAAAGATCAGAGTCTCAAGACCTACCTTACGCCCCTCACCTTTAGCGACGCCCACAATCAATCCAATATCCATCCCGAACTCAGGGAGAACCTGCCTTGCCATCTCAACCTGCCCTTTACCACCGTCGATCAAAATCACTTGCGGCATCTTTTCAACAGGAAGCTCTTGGAAGTTCGCATAACGGCGTTGCAAGACCTGACGCATGGCTGCGTAGTCATCACCCGGGGTAATGTCATTGATATTGAAACGGCGATACTCACTAGGCTGCATCGCGTTTTTGGAATACACCACACAAGAAGCTTGCGTAGCTTCGCCAGAAGTGTGGCTAATATCAAAACATTCGATGCGAAATTGCTCAAGACTTTCTAATTCCAAAGCCAATACATCAGCCAATGCTCGTGCTCTTGCCAGTTGACCGCCCGTCTCTACCAAACGCTTTGCTATCGCAATCTTGGCATTGCCTTCAGCCATAGCTAGCCAATGCCGTCTCTGTCCTTGCGGCTGGTGAAGGAAGGTAATGCGCTTACCAGCTTGTGCATTAAGCAAATCGTGCAAACCCTCTGGAGCTGATTGCTCCGAAACATCCTCAGCACTCTCTTCTGGTGCCGCAATATCATCCACCAGCTTTTTCAGGGGATGATTCAGAATCAGCACTGGTGGAATTAAATTAGTTGTAGCTTCACCATCACCAGACTTCTCCTCCAGATAATGCTGAGCAATAAAGGCTTCGAGAATTTCTGCAGGTGGCGGCAGCTCTCCTGAACTTGAGCGCAAGCCTTTCGGGAAATAAGCGCGGTCACCCAAATGTCGACCACCTCGAATCATTGCCAAATTGACGCAGACCACTCCCTCCATTTGAGCGACGGCAATCACATCAACATCACCCTCGCCATCTGCAACAGCGTCCATTGATTGTTGCTGCAGGACACTAGAAAGATCTGCAATGCGATCCCTTAGTACTGCAGCCATTTCAAATTCCATCGCGTTGCTATATGCGTGCATTTTCTTTTCAAGCTCAGAAAGTACGCGACTATGATCACCTTCTAAAAACCGGGTTGCTTGGGCTACGTCCTGCCCATACTGCTCAACACTCAGACGCCCAACACAAGGCGCGCTACAGCGATGAATTTGATGCAATAAACAAGGACGGCTACGATTTTTAAATACAGAGTCCTCGCAAGTTCTCAGGCGAAAGACTTTCTGCAGAATCTGCACGCTATTGCGAACTGCCCATGAATTTGGGAATGGCCCAAAGTAGTTGTTACGCTTATCCGTTTTACCGCGATAGGAGGCCAAACGTGGAAACTGGTGTCCCGTCAACATCACATAGGGATAGGACTTATCATCTCGAAAGAGAATATTGAATGGGGGAGCCAACTCCTTAATGAGATTGTTCTCTAGAATGAGGGCTTCGGTTTCTGAGCGTGTTACTGTAGTTTCGTAGCGGGCAATTTTTCCCACCATCAGCTCTATTCGTGGTGAAAGCTGGGTTCGCTGAAAGTAACTAGATACACGCTTTTTGAGGTTGCGCGCTTTCCCGACATACAAAATATGTCCCGCCTCATCAAAGAAGCGATAGACTCCCGGCAGTCCGGGTAGCCGTTTAACATCCTGCTGAAGGGTTTCAAAAAGCGAATTGCTCATGCGTTGGGATATTTTCTGTCAAATCGTAGACAACTATGGTGATGCCGGTGTTTGCTGGCGTCTAGCAAGAAGCTTAACAAGTCTTCACGGCCAAGACGTGCGCATTTTCTGTGACGATCTGCCAACCCTTAATTTACTCGCTTCCGGAGTGAACCGGGAAATCAAAGATCGCATTGACATCCAACCCTGGGAAGCTAGCCATAACAATAGCCGGCATCCAGTAGAAACGCCTGATGTAGTCATTGAGGCATTTGGGTGCGACCTTCCCGAGCGCTATCTTGCGGGCCTGCTGATTGCTCCTAAAAAACCAATCATCATCAACTTAGAGTATTTAAGTGCAGAACCCTGGATTGTGGACTTTCATCAAAAGGCATCCCCACAGGCACACGGCATTCCGAAGTACTTCTTCTTCCCAGGCTTCCAGGAGAATGCGGGCGGCATTTTGATTGACCCAATACCTCAGGAGCAATCACTCACCGAGCAATTGATTCCGGACAGTTTAAAAGCGAGCTGGAGACTCCTGCGACCCAATACCAATCGCATCAGTGTTTTTTGCTACCCGGGAGTACCGCTACTGAAGTGGCTAGAAGATCTAGCGACATTAGATGAGAACTTTGACATCGTGTTGACGCATGGTCAACGTGAGCAATTGCAGTTCAGCTCTACCCACCCTACTCAGCCACTTTCCCTACCCGACTCCATTCAGTTAATCTCCATTCCGTTTGTTTCTCAAGATGAATACGATTGGGTGCTTTCACAATGTGACTTCAATATCGTTCGGGGTGAGGATTCTTTTGTCAGGGCACAGTTAGCTGGCAAGCCCTTCATTTGGCATATTTATCCGCAAGACGATGGTGCTCACAAAACCAAGTTGGCCGCCTTTTTAGACCTCTATCTTGAAGATGCATCACAAGAGCTTAAACACGCCGTAATAGCTGCAATGACTTGGGCAATGCCTAGCGAGTGGTATCAATCTATTGATGAATGGGGTGCCCATTCCAAGGCTTGGCGAGAGGATTTACTCGAAAAACAAGCTGATGGTGGCCTGGCTGCCCGTCTTATGAGGTTTGCAGCCTGATCTTGAGCAAAATCAGCCTGCGGGCGGTTACAATCTTGTTTTTGATAAAAACCGCAGAAAATCAGCTCTGCACCCAGGAATAGCAAGATGAAAACAGCACAAGAACTCCGCGTTGGTAACGTAGTAATGATCGGCACCGATGCCATGGTCGTTTTAAAAGCAGAATACAGCCGCTCAGGCCGCAACTCTTCAGTTGTAAAAATGAAATTTAAGAACTTGTTAACCGGCGCACCTAACGAAGGTGTTTACAAAGCTGATGACAAGTTCGATGTAGTGATCCTCGACAAGAAAGACTGCACCTACTCTTACTTCGCAGATCCAATGTATGTATTTATGGATGGTGACTATAACCAGTACGAAGTTGAAGCTGAATTCATGGGTGATGCATTGAACTACCTCGAAGAAAGCATGCCTTGCGAAGTAGTGTTCTACGAAGGTAAGGCACTCTCAGTAGCAATGCCTAACTCTTTGGTTCGTGAAATCATTTACACAGAGCCAGCAGTTAAAGGCGATACCAGCTCAGGCAAGGTATTGAAGACTGCAAAATTGGCTACTGGCTATGAATTGCAAGTTCCATTGTTCTGCAACACTGGCGACAAGATCGAGATTGATACTCGTACCGGTGAATATCGTAGCCGCGCTAACTAATTAGCTCACTCGATAGCAAAAAGCCCGGTTCGCCGGGCTTTTTTCTTTCCCAAGTACAAGTCATAATATCCAAACTATGACTAATACCAACCCCCCAGAAATCACCAGATTAAAGCCAGCCGATCTTCCTCAGCTGATTGACTGCGTTCGCCGCTGTTATGGTGAAAGCTATCCAAACAAGGTGATGTATGACATCAATCAATTAGAAGAAATTACCGAGAATAAGTTGATGCACTCAGTGGTAGCAAAACTCGGTAGCGGTCAAATCATTGGGCATTGCGCTCTTACATTTGATGGCACTCATAATGTTTCGCCTGAAGCCGGAAAGATGATGGTTGATCCAAATTTTAGAGGTCAGCATATCGCCGAAATCATGGCAAAGGAGCGAATTGAGATTGCCCAAGAACTTTCTTTGCCGGGGTTTTGGACTGAGTGCGTAACCAACCACCCATATAGCCAACATGAAATGATTACCTTTAACGCCAAAGAAACGGGTTTGTTTATTGGCGATACCCCAGCAACTATCTCTATGAAAGGTCTAGAAAATCATCCTGATACCCGGATGTCACTGCTAGCTTTTTATTTGCAGCTAAATGATCGCCCGCACACCATTTTTATGCCAGCCCAACATGCAGAGCATGCAAAATCATTGGTGCAGGATTTAAATATTCAACGCAATATTGTGAGCTCGAATATAGCGGCTAGCGGAACAACGACATTTCATACCGTTATCAATTCCAATATTCAAACAGCCAATATTGCAATCGATCGCATTGGTAGCGATTTAGTTGCTGCAGTCAAACATGAGCTCACTAAATTAGAAGCCCTCAATCTGGCATCTATTTATTTAGATATACCGATTGAACAAGAAGCGGCAGCCCATGCTTATCTTGAGCTAGAGAGTATTGGATTTTTCTGGGGATCCTGGATGCCAAATTTTTCAACTAAAGGTGACATGCTAAGACTGCAAAAGATATATCAGCCGGTCGATGTAGAAACCATTGTCTGCGCCAGAGAGCAAGGTTACAACATTAAAAAATTTGTTCTCGCCGAATGGGAAAGAGTTTCAAGGAAATAGAAACTCTATCCAATCAAATTCAGTTGCTGCAGCAAGGCTTTGGCATGTTGATATTGGGCTTCAGACTGCAACTCATCCCAGGTTGGAGCTGTGGCAGTTGGCATCAAGCGATTTAATCGAATAGCAGACTCTGCTTGTTTTGCTTTGGGGACTTTCAACTGGCTGAGCAATTGATCTGCAAGGTCCGGACGATTGCAAATCAATACAGCATCACATCCTGCTTCAAGCGCCATATCAGCGCCCTTCACTACAGAGCCGGCAACACTGGCACCTTCCATCGAAAGATCATCGCTAAAGATCACGCCTTCAAAGCCTAACTCTTGACGCAAAATAGAATGCAACCAAACCTTAGAAAAGCCTGCTGGGTTCTTATCTACTTTTGGATAGATCACATGGGCTGGCATGACTGCGGTCAAACTCAGATCCAACCACTCGTAAGGCTTAGCATCCTCATTCAGAATTTCTTTCAAAGGACGCTCATCCACCGGAATAGCTACATGAGAATCTGCCTCTGCCCAGCCATGTCCAGGGAAGTGTTTACCGCAGTTCGCCATACCTGCAAGACGCAGACCTTCATTCAGACTCTTAGATAATGCAAAAGTAATTTGTGGGTCACGGCTAAATGCACGATCTCCAATGACACCGCTACGACCAAAATCAAGATCCAGCACCGGAGTAAAGCTGAAGTTCACACCACAAGCACGCAACTCGGCAGCTAGGACATAACCACAAGCTGTTGCTGCTGCCATCGCAATAGCAGCCGACTCCGCGGGATATTTTGATTTATCCGTTGATTTAATTTTGGATCCCCAGAGTTCACCAAGCTTGCGCATAGCAGGCAAAGGGGTAAAGCCATCAGTCCTACAGCGCTGAACGCGTCCGCCTTCATGATCAATCGAGATCAGCACATCAGAGCGGAGTTTTTTAATTTCTGCAGTGAGTTTGGTGAGTTGCTTGCGACTACTAAAGTTTCTACCAAACAAAATTACACCGCCAGTCAGTGGATGCAAGATGCGACGACGATCTTCTGCATTTAACTCAAGGCCCACAACATCTAAAGTAATTGGGCCTGGGCTCATAGTCGACTTACTCATATTTTCCTCGGTATGTAGATGGTGTATTGCTGTTATTTATTACTGTGTTTATCTTTGCGTCACAATGACATGGGCAATTCCCATGTCTTGCTCATCACTGACCGTGACATGCGCTTCCCAGTTCTTTTCTTGCATAAATTGGGCCAGAGCACCTAAATAAGAAGTAACCGGCTTACCGCTGGGCTCATTTAAGGTTTGCAATGAGCGCCAAGTCATGGGCATTCTCATGCCCAGGCCAATTGCTTTGGAAAAAGCCTCTTTAGCAGCAAAGCGTGTTGCCAAGAAAGCAATGCCCCGCTTGTGATTCCTGGCTAAGCGATGCTTGAAAACTACCATCTCATCTGGCCCCAGGATTTTTTCAGCTAGGCGACCATTAGTACGATCGTAAGCAGCTTGAAGCCGCTCAATCTGCAAAATGTCTGTGCCAATACCGATGATCATATTTATATTACTTAGCTGATTCTGGTTTGGAAGCGTTAGCCCTGCCCTGATCCATCAGAGCCTTCATATCGGTAATTGCTTTTTGCCAACCCTTAAATAGGGCCTCGGCAACGATGGCGTGACCAATATTGAGTTCGGAGAGTTCGGTAATGGCAGCCATCGGCATCACATTACCCTCGTGTAAGCCATGACCTGCATTAACTCGCAAGCCAATACTTTTTCCAAACTGCGCTGCTGCTCTGATGCGCTCGAGCTCTTGCTTCTGTTGATCGCCAGCTAGGTCTGCGTAGCGACCAGTATGCAATTCCACAACGGTTGCACCAACATCTTTGGCAGCCTGAATTTGCTTTTCTTCTGGATCAATAAAAAGGGAAACCCGAATACCTGCAGCTTTTAACTGTGCAGTAGCTGCTTTGACTGCATCAAAGTGACCCAGCACATCCAAGCCACCCTCAGTAGTCACCTCTTCACGCTTTTCAGGAACCAAGCAAACATCATGCGGCTGAACACGACAGGCAATATTGATCATCTCCGGCGTCACGGCGCACTCCAAGTTCATACGCGTCTGGATTAAGGGGCGTAAGGCCATCAAATCCGCATCTTTAATATGGCGGCGATCTTCGCGTAAATGCAGGGTGATTAAATCAGCACCCGCCTCTTCAGCTAAACGGGCGGCCTTTAAAGGATCTGGGTAAACCGTGCCACGTGCATTACGCAAGGTGGCGACGTGATCGATATTGATGCCAAGCTCAAGCTTTGATTGGGTATTCATGAGCTTAGATTACTAGATTTTCTTCAGATCAATCAAAATCTGACGGGTGGTGAGCACTTGATCCTGAAGATGCAATCCCAATAAGAAGCGCATGAGCTGTTTACTCTCAGAAAGCGTCTCTTGATCAGAAAAGTCTCCCGCTGCAATAGCTAGCAGGGATTTGCCACTCAAGACCGGCCAGTGGCCTGGATCGTCCCCTTGAGCAGGCCTCACGCCACGCTCTGGCTGATAAACATATTGCTCATTCGAGATGGGGGCACTATTGGTTTCAACGCAGCGATCCAGCGCTGCAGCATAACCAGTTTCTTGTAAGAGTGTTAACTCAAAAGGACGCAGAATTTCTTCTAGACCCTTGGATTCAAATTCAAGATTAGATAAAGCGGAGATGGTATCGGTGTAATGATCGTAGAGTTTTTCGTAGTCATCCTCACGAGCCAGGAACTTGACGAGCAACTCATTGAGATAAAACCCGCAGAGTAAGGCATCGCCCACCAATGAAGGTGTACCGCCAACCCACTCTGACTTCGTTAAAGTGCGCAACTCGGACTTGCCACTCCATGAAACCAATAGAGGCTGAAAGCGCTGCAAAACTGGACGGAGGGTTGAGTGCGGACGCTTAGCGCCCTTAGCAATCAAGGCCATACGGCCATATTGCCGAGTAAAGACATCCAGAATTAAGCTGGTTTCCTTATAAGGAATGCTGTGCAATACAAAAGCAGGTTCGTCAGCAACACGAATGGAGGCCATGAATAATTACTCTAGACCTTGCGCCCGTAATTCAGCACGATCATCTGCCCAGCCACGCTTCACCTTGACCCAAGTCTCTAGGAACACCTTCCCATCAAAGAGCTTTTCCATATCAATACGGGCATCAGTAGAGATCTTCTTGAGTCGCTCACCCTTGGCGCCAATAATCATCGCCTTATGGCTATCACGATCAACCAAAATAGTGGCAGCGATACGGCGCATCTTGCCGTCCATCTTGAACTGATCAATGACTACTGTGCTGGTGTAAGGCAACTCTTCCCCGGTAAATCGGAAGACCTTCTCACGCAGGATCTCAGCAGCCAAGAAACGCTCGCTGCGATCAGTGATGGTATCGCCATCGAACACAGCCGGCGCCTCAGGCAAGTAGCCTTCAAGCACATCTAATAATCTTTCGACATCCCCAGGGCTTTTGGCACTCATCGGGACGATTTCAGCGAACTCACACTTCTGATCTTCATGGCCACCTAATTCACACCAAGGGCGGGCCATCTCTTTAATAAAGTTGAGTAATGCCTGATCCCGCTCAGAGGGAGTCTGAAAACGACTATTAAATAAATCCAGTTTATTTAATACCAAAACAACAGGTAGATCATCTGGCAGTAACTTCAAAACCTTCTTGTCATCCTCACCAAAGTAACCTGCTTCAACTACAAAGCAAGCTACGTTCACATCCTGCAATGCTGTGGTTACAGTACGGTTTAATGCCTTGTTGAGGGTATTCATTAAACGAGTCTGAAAGCCTGGCGTATCGATGAAGATGAACTGTGCCTCTTCACGATTCTGAATACCTAAAATACGGTGGCGCGTAGTCTGAGCTTTACGGGAGGTAATACTGATCTTCTGACCAACCAAAGCATTCAAGAGAGTCGATTTGCCCATATTGGGACGGCCAACAATGGCGATAGTGCCGCATCTAAACACGATTAGCCCTTCAGCTTAAGATTTAACTGTTCTTCGGTAGCTACTTTTTTTGCCGCTTTCTTTTTTGCTGACCGAGTCTTTTTAGGTTTACCCAATTCTTGTGGCAAAGCTTTTAGTGCGGCAATTAAGGCAATTTTCGCGGCTGCCTGCTCTGCTGCACGTCGAGATGCGCCTTCCCCCTTAACCGATACCTTGAGATTCGGTATTAAGCACTCAACCTCAAATTGCTGGTTATGTGCCGCACCACTTGTACCGGTCACGTTATAAGCAGGTAGCGGCAACTGATAACTCTGTAAACACTCTTGCAACAAAGTCTTATCGTCTTTACCCAAAGTCTTAGGATCAACGTTAGCCAAGATGATGGAATACAGCTTACGAAGACAGGTCTTAGCTGCGTCAAATCCACCATCCAAAAAGATTGCACCAGTGACTGCCTCAAGCGTATCCGCCAGAATAGATGGACGACGGAAGCCACCGCTCTTTAACTCGCCCTCGCCCAAGCGAAGGTAGTCCGATAAAGATAAGGTTTGAGCAATTTCATAGAGCGCTTGCTGCTTGACCAAGTTAGCTCGAACACGAGAAAGGTCACCCTCATCTAAATCGGAATAACGCTCATAGAGCATTTCAGCAACAACACAATTGAGGATGGAGTCACCTAAAAACTCCAGGCGCTCATTATTTTTCTTGCTATGGCTTCGATGCGTAAGAGCTTGATTCAGTAGCTCCAGCTTTTTAAATGTATAGCCCAGTTGCGCTTGCAGTGGTGCAGTTTCGATGACGGCGCGGGCATTCATAGCATTACTCGAAGCCGCCAATGCGACCAAGATCTCCGAGGTTCAACCAAACAAAGAATGCTTTACCTACGATATTTTTATCTGGTACAAATCCCCAGTAACGAGAATCTGCACTATTGTCTCGGTTATCGCCCATAGCAAAGTAATGGCCAGCAGGCACCTTGCAGGTAAGTCCAGCATTAATGTATTGGCAGTTTTCAAATCCAGGGAAACGTTCTGTAGGGAACATGCCAACAGGTCGATCAGGATGATTCAAGATCTCATGCTGGTTGCCGCCTAAGTCTGCAGGAAATGTTTCTGAAAAGCGCTTGGCATAACGCATATTTTCTGGGTCAAGGTAAGGCTCACCGCCACTGTATTGCAATGGCTGATTATTTACCGTTAAACGCTTATCTTGATAGGTAATAGTGTCACCAGGTATGGCCACTACGCGCTTAATGTAATCAATGGATTCATCGCGTGGATAGCGAAATACCACAACATCGCCACGTTTTGGAGATCCTAAATCAATCACCTTCTGATTGATTACTGGCAAACGAATACCGTAGGTAAATTTATTCACCAGAATAAAGTCACCAATTTGCAGGGTTGGGATCATCGAGCCCGATGGAATTTTGAATGGCTCTACAAGAAATGAGCGCAATACAAATACCGCGCAAATTACCGGGAAGAAGCCGGCCGTATATTCCAACCACAATGGCATGCGATCAATACCAGCCACACGTCTTTGCGGAGCAAAGTAGTAGCGGTCAGCAATCCAAGCGATACCTGAGACCACTACCAAGATAAAAAGGATGAGGGCAAAATTCATTAATCGTCCACCTGCAAAATAGCCAAGAAGGCTTCTTGTGGAATCTCCACGTTACCCACTTGCTTCATGCGCTTCTTACCTTCTTTTTGCTTCTCTAATAATTTGCGCTTACGAGAAATATCGCCGCCATAACACTTAGCCAATACGTTTTTACGTAAAGCCTTCACGTTTTCACGTGCAACAATATTGCTGCCGATCGCCGCCTGAATGGCGACATCAAACATCTGACGCGGAATAATGCCGCGCATCTTAGCAACCACTTCGCGCCCGCGATGCTGGCTATTGCTACGGTGAACGATTACCGACAGCGCATCAACGCGCTCGCTATTAATCAGGATGTCGACTTTAACCACATCAGCTGGACGATATTCTTTGAACTCGTAATCCATGGATGCATAGCCACGCGAGATGGATTTCATCTTGTCAAAGAAATCCAAAACAATCTCAGCCATGGGTAGCTCATAAGTGAGCTTCACCTGCCGGCCAAGGTAATTCATGTCCATCTGAATACCGCGCTTACCAACACATAGCGTAATGATCGAACCCACATACTCTTGTGGCATGTACAAATTAACCGTCACGATGGGCTCAAGAATCGTATTGATCTTGCTGGCCTCAGGCATCTTTGATGGGTTATCTACCGAAAGAATGGTGCCGTCAGACTGCTCCACTTGATACACCACCGTTGGTGCAGTAGTGATGAGGTTCATGCCGTACTGACGCTCTAAACGCTCTTGCACAATCTCCATATGGAGAAGACCCAAGAAGCCGCAGCGGAATCCAAAACCCAGTGCTTGTGAAACCTCAGGCTCATACAAGAGTGAAGCATCATTTAATTGCAGCTTCTCTAAAGACTCTCGGAGTTGATCGTATTCACTAGACTCAACCGGGTATAGACCTGCAAAGACCTGCGGCTTTACTTCTTTAAATCCAGGAAGCGGTTCTGTCGCAGGCACTCGACCTTGTTGTCCAGGGCTATGCGTAACCGTATCACCCACCTTGGCAGCTTTTAACTCTTTGATGCCAGCAATCACGAAACCTACCTGACCAGCAGATAACTCTGGGCGATCTACGGACTTTGGACTAAATACACCAACATGCTCGACCAAATGACTTGAGCCATTTGCCATCAAGGTAATTTTTTCTTTTGGCTTTAAGGTGCCGTTTACAACGCGCACCAGCATCACCACGCCAACGTAGTTATCAAACCAAGAATCAATGATCAAAGCCTGTAAAGGATCTGATGCATTACCCTTTGGTGGAGGTACGAGCGCAATCATTTCTTCAATGACATCCTGCACGCCTAATCCTGTCTTAGCAGAACAGGTCACTGCGTCTGATGCATCAATACCAATGACATCTTCAATTTCTTTTTTGGCACGCTCTGGATCTGCCTGCGGCAAATCAATCTTGTTGAGCACTGGCACAACTTCAACGCCCAACTCCAGCGCCATATAACAGTTAGCAACTGTTTGAGCCTCTACCCCTTGACTCGCATCCACCACCAGCAATGCGCCTTCGCATGCTGATAAGGAACGACTCACCTCATAGGAGAAGTCAACGTGTCCCGGTGTATCAATCAAATTGATGTTGTAAGTTTTACCGTCTTTGGATTTATAAGTCAGCGCTGCTGTTTGCGCCTTAATCGTGATCCCACGCTCACGCTCGATATCCATCGAGTCCAGAACTTGCGCTTCCATTTCACGATCAGAGAGACCACCGCAAAGCTGAATAATGCGATCAGCAAGCGTTGATTTGCCGTGATCAATATGGGCGATGATAGAAAAATTGCGGATTAAATCCATAGCGTCTTATTTGGTCTTCAAAAAACGCCTTGTCAGAACGCACCACAATGATGCGCTGCAAAAAGCCGTCTTAAAGTGATTGTAATGGGTGGCGCCAAAATAGCGCCAAACCCGTTTATTTCATCGAAAAACCCTGGTTTTGGCTTATTTTGACCTTACAGGAATAATCATGGTGCTATCAGCACGACGGACAAAAACTGGGACCGTCTTATTGGAATCCAAGGCCTTTACCAGCCCCTCAAACTGCTTTACTCCAGTGATGTCAGTATCCGCAATCCGAATGATCACATCCCCAGGACGCACTCCTGCACGCGCCAAAGGACCTTCGCCCAAACTGGTAACCTCAACGCCCCCACGGATATTAAGCTCTTTCTTCCTGCTATCTGAGAGCTCGGCAACTGCCACCCCAAGAGAATTGGCATTGCCACTAGATGGCCCAGATTTATCAGCCTTCTTCACAGCAGCAACAGCTTCAGTATCGGCTACAGTTACCATCAAGTCCCTAGAGCTTCCTTTACGCCAGACCTGCACTGTCGCACTAGTTCCGGGTTTGGTCTCCCCAACAGCTCTTGGCAGGTCGGTAGACTTTGCAATATCACGGCCATTGAAACTGAGGATCACATCCCCAGACTCAATCCCACCTGTAGCTGCCGGACCACCAGGCTCTACGTTCCGAACATAAGCACCGCGCGGTTTACCTAAACCTAAACTTTCAGCGATCTCTTTAGTCATCTCACCTAAAGCAACACCAATACGACCACGCGACATTTTTCCATTGGTACGCAATTGATCTGCAACCCGCATCGCCTCATCAATTGGGATGGCAAAGGAGATGCCCATGTATCCGCCAGAGCGACTAAAGATTTGCGAGTTAATGCCAATTACCTGTCCAGCTGTGTTTAACAAGGGGCCACCAGAGTTACCTGGATTGACCGCCACGTCAGTCTGAATGAAGGGTAAGTAATCACCAGTATCACGACTCTTGGCGGACACAATGCCTGCCGTCACCGTATTTTCCAAGCCAAACGGAGAACCAATGGCCAATACCCACTCACCCACTCTTACGCGAGAAGAATCGCCGAGTGGCAGCTTAGGCAAATCACGCGCATCAATTTTGACCACCGCCACATCGGTACGCTTATCCATACCCAATAATTTGGCCTTGTACTCACGCTTATCGGTCAAAGTCACATAAATGGTGTTCGCACCTTCAACCACGTGGGCATTTGTCAAAATCAAGCCATTAGACTCAATAATGAAACCGGAGCCTACGCCGCGATCAGCTTCTTGCGGCTTACCGGAGTTTGGTTGAGCCTGTTTAGGTCCGTTGGGCATTCCCGGGATAGGCACACCAAAAAAACGGCGAAAGAATTCCGCTTGATCCTCCGGCATTCCTGGGATACCACCCTGGGCTTGCTGCTGCATCACCTTTTCAGTAGTTCGAATATTGACCACTGCTGGACTGGCACGTTCCACCAAATCAGCAAAATCTGGAATAGAAACCCGCGGGCTCTGAGCAGAGGCCTGAGAAATAAATGCAAATTGCCCCAAGCTGAAGATAGCCAAGAGCGTAATAAGGTACTTTTTCATAATGCTATAGACCTGCTTGGTAAAAACCAACAAATGAAGAAACAAAGAAAGGAAAAAACCTAATATGTATATTAGGTCAGTTTGCCAAAAATCAAGGTACCGTTAGTACCCCCAAAGCCAAAGTTGTTTTTGACGGCATGGTCAATCTTCACATCACGAGCGGTATTGGCGCAGTAGTCCAAATCACACTCAGGATCTTGATTGAAGATGTTGATTGTCGGTGGAGACTTTTGATTGTGTAAAGCCAGAATAGTAAAGACAGACTCCAAGCCGCCAGCGCCACCCAGGAGGTGACCAGTCATTGACTTGGTGGAGTTAATCAAAGTCTTCTTGGCATGGTCGCCAAGAGCGGCTTTGATGGCACCGGTTTCATTCTTGTCACCCAAGGGTGTAGATGTGCCGTGTGCATTGATATATTGAATTTGATCTGGATTTAAACCTGCATCGCGCATGGCATTGACCATACAACGACGTGGACCATCCATATTTGGGGCAGTCATGTGGTACGCATCGCCACTCATACCAAAGCCCAAGAGCTCACAGTAGATTTTGGCGCCACGGGCTTTAGCGTGCTCGTACTCTTCTAACACAACAACACCAGCACCCTCACCTAGAACGAAACCATCACGATCCCTATCCCATGGACGAGAAGCAGTAGCAGGATCATCATTGCGAGTAGACAGAGCTCTCGCAGAAGCAAAACCACCAACACCCAATGCAGAAATCGTAGATTCAGCGCCACCAGCAACCATCACATCGGCATCGCCGTACTGAATTAAGCGAGCTGCTAAGCCAATGCTATGCAAGCCAGTAGTACAAGCCGTCACTGCAGCAACGTTTGGACCTTTGAGACCGAACAAGATGCTGAGATGACCAGAAATCATATTAATGATTGAACCTGGTACAAAGAATGGCGAGATGCGACGAGGTCCACGAGCCAACAACTCAGCGCCGGTCTCTTCAATCATCGGCAAACCACCGATGCCTGAACCAACCATAACGCCAACGCGCTCGGCGTTCTCTTCTGTTATCTGTAAACCACTGTCACGAATTGCTTGCGTACCAGCAGCGATGCCGTAATGGATAAAGGTATCCATATGACGCGCTTCTTTAGCAGAAACATATTCTTCGACATTGAAATCTTTCACCTCGCCGGCGAAATGCACGCTCAGCGGAGTGTGGTCAAACTTCGTGATGGTAGCAATGCCTGATTTACCCGCGAGCAAATTAGACCAAGCTACATCAACCGAGTTACCAACTGGTGAAATAAGGCCTAAGCCGGTAACTACAACCCGGCGGCGGCCATTTGATGCTGACACAGTAATAGCTTTTAACTAAGCTAGGGAATTAACCCTGAGCTTTTGACTGAGCAAAATCGATAGCGAGCTGAACAGTAGTAATTTTTTCAGCTTCTTCATCCGGAATTTCAATCCCGAATTCATCTTCCAAAGCCATTACCAATTCAACAGTGTCAAGAGAGTCTGCGCCCAAGTCATTCACAAAAGAAGATTCATTCTTGATCTCTGCTTCTGCGACGCCCAATTGCTCAGCGACGATCTTCTTAACGCGTTGTTCGATGTTATCCATTAATTCCCCCAAGGGTTGTAAAAAAACGATGAAAAGGATTTTATCAGCTTGGCGAGCTAAATTAGTAAATCCGCCCAAAAATGATCAAATTTCTGCCTTATTTTTAGGCTAAATAAAGGCCACCATTAACGTGTAAGGTGTTACCCGTAATGTATCCAGCGGCTGGAGAGGCTAAAAACGCCACTGCCTGAGCCACATCTTCGGGGCTACCTAGGCGAGCCAAAGGAATGTTCGCTTTTAGCGAATTTTGCTGCTCTTCGCTCAAAGCGCGGGTCATATCGGTATCAATAAAGCCAGGGGCTACACAGTTCACCGTGATATTACGGCTACCGATTTCGCGTGCCAAAGCACGAGTCATGCCAGAAACACCTGCTTTAGCAGCGGCGTAATTGACCTGTCCAGGGTTGCCCATATGGCCAACAATCGAGGTGATATTAATAATGCGGCCACCGCGAGCTTTCATCATGGGGCGCATTACCGCCTGTGACAAACGAAAAACAGCGCTTAAATTGGTATCGATTACATCGGTCCATTCGTCTGTTTTCATGCGCATGGCTAAGTTATCGCGGGTGATGCCTGCGTTATTCACCAAAATATTGATGCCGCCAAAATCCTTCACGATTAAATCAATGATGTCTTCGCAAGCCTTTGGATCAGTCACATTTAATACCTCGCCACGACCACCACTCGCTTGTAAACGCGTATTGATTGCTTTAGCGCCATCCTCAGACGTGGCAGTACCAATTACTTTGGCACCACATTTCACTAACTCATCTGCAATAGCCTGACCAATACCGCGCGATGCGCCCGTAACCAGTGCAATTTGTCCGCTTAAGTCGAGATTCATAATTATCTTCCGTTGTTTCTTCGTTATTTCTTTGTTATTTCTTTGTTATTGCGGGATCGTATTTTTACTTTACTGCAGCCAATGCCTCGTTGAGACTGACTTCATCAAAAATAGGTAATCCAATAACATTCTCATTGATACGCTTAGTCAGCCCAGCCAATACCTTGCCAGGACCACACTCAATCACTTGGGTGATGCCTTGTTGCGCCATGGCATTGATTATTTCTTGCCAGCGAACTGGCTTAGCAGCTTGACGCACTAAGGCATCCTTAATCGCCGCAGGATCATTGAGGACGTTCACATCAACGTTGTTGACCACAGAAATAGTAGGCACCTTAAATTCAATATCAGCCAAATAGCCTTTGAGTTTATCTGAAGCAGGCTGTAGTAATGATGAATGAAACGGTGCAGATACGGGTAATGGCAAAGCGCGTTTTGCGCCAGCTGCCTTGAGCAATTCGCAAGCCTTAGTCACTGCATCACTACCACCTGCAATAACCACTTGCCCTGGCGCATTGAAGTTCACCGCTTCCACGACACCACCAGATGCAGCAGCAGCTTCAGCGCAAACAGTTTTCACAATTGCATCATCCAAGCCCAAGATCGCAGCCATGCCGCCAGTACCAACTGGTACCGCTGTTTGCATTGCTTCAGCACGAAAGCGCACCAAAGGTACTGCATCTTTAAAAGAGATGACACCGGCAGCAACCAAGGCGGAGTACTCACCAAGGCTATGACCAGCCATCATCTGAGGAACCGCGCCACCAGAGGCCAACCAAGCGCGATAAAACGCGATCGCTGCAGTCAACATCACTGGTTGAGTATTGGTAGTTAAGGACAATGCTTCGGCAGGGCCCTCTGCAATGAGTTTTGCAATATCTTCACCTAAAGCTTCTGAAGCTTCTTGAAGGGTCGCACGCACTTCAGGGCGATCGGCAATCGTGTTGAGCATCCCCACTGATTGGGAACCTTGGCCAGGGAATACAAATGCAAATGTCATATGAATAATCGCTGAATAATAGTTATGAATGTATTTTTAGCTTTAGTGTTTTGCTTTAGTGCTTCGCTTTAGTATTTAATAACTGCCGCACCCCAAGCAAAGCCTCCGCCTACGCCCTCTAGCAAGAGGTGTTGACCGCGTTGAATTTGACTAGAGCGCACACCTGCATCTAAAGCAAGTGGAATTGATGCAGCGGAAGTATTGCCATGCTCATGGACAGTCACAATCACTTTATCCATTGACATGTTCATCTTGCGGGCCGTGCTCTCCATAATGCGAATATTGGCTTGATGGGGAACCAGCCAATCAATTTGTTCTGGCTTGAGATTGGCTTTTTCTAGCGCTTCATGAGCAACTTGCTCGAGTACTTTGACTGCCAACTTAAAGACTGCGGGACCATCCATAGTTAAGTAAGCAGAGCCATCTACACCGCCCTGCTTAGCACGCCCTGGTACGCACAGAATATCGCGTTGACTGCCGTCAGCATGTAAAGCGGTTGCCAAAATGCCGGGCTCTTTTGAAGCCTCGAGAACTACTGCCCCAGCACCATCACCAAACAAAACAGAAGTAGTGCGATCCTGGAAATCCAAAATACGGGAGAATGTTTCTGCGCCAAGAACTAAAACTTTTTTGTAAGTCCCCGTACGAATAAAGGCATCTGCAATCGCGAGAGCATAAGTAAATCCGGCACATACTGCCTGGACGTCAAATGCTGCGCAATTGGTATGCGCGCCTAATTTATCTTGCACTACGCAAGCTGTACTAGGAAAACCACCTAAATGATCTGGTGTAGAGGTTGCCAAAATAATCAGATCAAGATCTTCTGAAGTGCAAGCAGCAGCCTCTAATGCCGCTTGAGCAGCTTTGACCGCCAAGTCACTGGTGAGTTGATTATCTGCAGCAAAGTGACGTGCAGAAATTCCACTGCGAGACACAATCCATTCGTCGCTAGTCTCAAGACCAATCTTAGCTAAACGCTCAACAAGATCGTGATTCGTTAAACGCTGCTCCGGAAGATAGCTTCCAGTTCCCGCTATCCGTGAATAGGTACTCATGATTATTTTGTCTCCACCACAAACGCCTGAGCAATACGCTCTACCATGCGATTCTTTGCCGCTTCATATGCACGATCAAGTGCAAAACCAAATGCAAAACGATCTGCTGAGCCATGACTCTTGATGACGCAACCACGCAAGCCTAAGAGTACTGCTCCGTTGTAGCGACGATGATCTACACGCTTGCGAACACGCAAGAGCGGTACCATGGCACAGATCGCCATGAGCTTAGTAAGCCATGATCGATTAAATTCTTCTTTAATTAAACCACTCATCATCTTCGCCAAGCCTTCGCTTGCCTTGAGGACTACGTTACCAACAAATCCATCGCACACCACGATATCCGTAGTGCCTTTAAAAATATCATTACCTTCTACATTGCCATAAAAGTTTAAGTTGGTTTGGCGCAGCAACTCACTCGTCTGCTTTACCACCTCATTACCTTTAATCACTTCTTCACCAATATTCAGTAGACCGATTGAAGGGTTTTGTGTGCCATCAACCACTTGAACCATGACGTTCGCCATTTGTGCAAACTGCACTAAATGCATAGGCTCGCAATCTGCGTTAGCACCGAGATCCAGCATGGTGGTGCCGCGTCCTTTTTCATTGGGAATCGCAGTAGCAATCGCAGGACGATCAACACCATCAAGGGTTTTGAGAATGTAGCGAGAGATCGCCATCAAGGCGCCTGTATTGCCAGAGGAAATAATCGCGTCTGCTAGACCCTCTTTAACTTGCTCGATAGCGACGCGCATCGAAGAATCTTTTTTACGACGTAGTGCCACCTCGATGGGGTCATCCATCAAGACAACCTCGCTAGCGGGAATAATTTGAATGCGCTCCATTGGCGCTTTTGGAAATTTACTCAAAGCTTGCTTGAGCACTTCCGGATTGCCAACCAAGGCAATCTTCACATCAGCATGTTTTTCGAGAAAATCGCAACAAGCGGGAACCGTAACAACTGCTCCGTGATCTCCGCCCATGGCATCGATAGCAAGAGTGACACTCATAAAATCAGGTATTGCTGCAAGTGGTTTTATCCAAGAAAAAAGCGGCTTTAATGTGAGCCGCTTCTATCTTTTTAGACTAAAGAATTAGTCGTTTTTGGTTTTAACAACTTTACGACCACGGTAGTAGCCGTTTGGTGAAATGTGGTGGCGCAAATGAGCCTCACCAGTTGTGGCTTCAACAGCCGTAGCAGGTGCGGTCAAAAAGTCGTGCGCACGGTGCATGCCACGTTTGGATGGGGATTTTTTATTCTGTTGGACGGCCATATTGAACTCCTAAGCAAGGCGACATTCTAGCATGTAAATTGAGCTAAATGCTTGATTAATTGATAAAACAGGTTTGAAATGCAAGCCCTCAAATATTGGGTCAAATCAATTTTTCTTCATATTTTTCAATATGTTAAAGGGATTCTGAGGCTTTTCAGAGGCATCGGCAGACTCACCAGCCTCTCCAAATGAGGAGGCATGTGGCTGGCAAGCACCCTCTGGATGCTTTGGAATTAAAGGGAGGGAGAGGAGGATTTCATCCTCAATTAAGCCCAATAGATCAAAGTGCTGGCTTGCTACCAAAGGCTCCTGTTGGTCATCCTCCATAGGAAAGGCATCTGCTGCCTCCTCGGTAGCAACCAGGACAAATCGACTCTCCTGAGCCAAATCTAGGCAACAGTCCTGCAAACAGCTCTGACAGATAAGGTGAATCTGCCCTTTTACGGCCAATTCTAGAATTTGCTGAGACTCAGAGCCTGGAGAATCAGCAAAATGGGTCTTTACCTGCCATTGGAAGCCATCACCCGGCTCAACACTAGAAGCCTCTTGAGCCACCCGTGGCAAGGCTCCAATCTCCAGAAATCCAGCCCCTTGATAGGACTGAGGGGCGCAAAAATCGATCCGACTCAAAGCCTTGGGATCGGTGGATAGCTCAACTTGAGGTAAAACTTGATTACGATTCATGACATCAGTCTAAATGAAGGCTTCAGCGAAAGTACAAGTAGCAATGAGTAATTCTGCAAAAAAACTAATTCTGGCATCCACCTCGGTCTATCGTCGAGAGCTCTTGGAGCGCCTACGCATCCCTTTTGCTGTCATCTCACCCAAGGTTGATGAAACCCCTCTCCCTGGTGAAAGCACTGTGGATCTCGCCTTACGCTTAGCCAAAGCAAAAGCTACTGCAGTAGCCAAAGATCACCCCGAGGCCTGGGTCATTGGCTCTGATCAAGTGGCTGACCTTTGTGGTGCGGCAATTGGTAAACCAGGAAACTTTGAGCGCGCCATGGCGCAACTGCAACTGATGCGCGGCGCAACGGTGACTTTTCAAACAGCGCTATGCCTGATGCGTGGTGATGCAGAAACAACTGTCAATGTTCCTACGCAAGTGACCTTTCGCAAACTATCGGATGATGTTCTTGAGGCATACCTTCATGCCGAAGAACCCTATGACTGCGCTGGTAGCGCCAAATCTGAAGGCTTAGGAATCTCGCTCTTGGAATCCATTCAGAGCGATGATCCCACTGCATTAATTGGCCTGCCATTGATAGCGCTGAGCGGACTCTTGCGTGATGCGGGTTTTGTCATTCCAGCAAAAAAATGAATGAACTTAATTAAAAAGAAATTTAGCAAAGAGAAAAGAATTAAATAATGAGTTCAACCTTAGGCACCCTCTTTTTAATTCCCAATACTTTGGGTGATGATTCTCGCGTTGAACAATTACCGTGGGTGCTACCCAATGAAACCATTAGCCAAACTGCCAAACTCACCAACTGGATTGTTGAAGATGCAAAAACAGCCCGTGCGTTTTTAAAGGCAATCGATAGCGTTTCACCTTTAGCTTGCACCATTCAAGAAATGCAGATGAGCGAGTGGCGCGGTGTTGCACGCAATGCTAAGTATGGTGATGCCGTCAAACCAATGGACCTACTCAAACCCCTCATCGCCGGGAAAGATATGGGCCTCATGTCAGAGGCTGGCGTTCCGGGAGTTGCAGACCCGGGTGCAGAGCTTGTATTGGCAGCGCATAAGTTAGGCGCCAAAGTGAAACCCTTGGTTGGCCCAAGCTCTATTCTGTTAGGTCTGATGGCTAGTGGTTTAAATGGTCAGCGCTTTGCATTTCAAGGCTATGTTCCGCATGATGCGCAAGACCGCATTGCACGACTCAAGCAACTAGAAGTGGAATCTAGAAAACTACAGCAGACACAAATCTGGATTGAAACGCCATATCGCAATACCGCCATGCTGATGGCTTGTTTGAGCGCACTGTCACCGCAATCATTATTGTGTCTTGGCATGGATCTCAGCCTGCCAAGCGAGACCATTACAACGCTTTCGATTGCAGACTGGCGTAAGCGCTTCCCAAATGAAGCTGCCTGCGCCCCACTACAAAATAGGCCAGCAGTATTTCTATTGCTGGCCTAGGTGTTTGATCTACTACTTTGTTGATCTATCGTTTTTACTTCAGGTCTGGCGTCTTAATTAAAGCCTTGCCTGCCGCAGCGCCAACCTCAGCACCGAAACGTTTAGCAACACGCTCTGCGAAATTCTCTTTCATGGTGTAGTCCAGAATGTCTGGCGCTTTAAAGATATCGCGCGCTACAGTCTCTACCGTGCCATAGCCATCCACCAAACCAATTTTGATTGCTTGCTCGCCATTCCAAACGCGACCCGAGAACATTTCTGGAGTTTCTTTGAGACGATCGCCACGACCTGCTTTGACCACCTCAATAAATTGCTGATGAATTTCATCGATCATGGTTTTAATCATCTCCACTTGCTGTGGATTTTCTTTAGAGAACGGATCCATCATCCCCTTATTCGAACCTGCAGCAATCATGCGACGAGTTACGCCTAACTTATCCATCAAGCCAGTGAAACCAAAACCTTCCATGATCACGCCGATAGATCCGATCAAACTCGCCTTATCAACCAGAATTTGATCTCCCGCGACGGCCACATAGTAACCACCTGAGGCACAAATATCTTCCACAACGACATACAGTGGTTTAGCTGGATAGAGTTTGCGTAAGCGATGAATCTCATCATTCATCATGCCGGCCTGCACTGGAGAACCGCCAGGGCTATTAATACGCAGGACAACACCAACGCTATTCTCATTTTCGAATGCAGATGTGAGTGACGAGTTGATGTCTAAGGCATTTGCCATCGAGCTTGAGGAAATCTCCCCTTCGATCGTTACCAAAGCGGTGTGCTTCTCTGTACCCATACCGCGACCAGGTAGATTGAAATCAAATACTGCCAGCACTACGCCAATAAAGATGATCAGAGTGAGGATGCGAAAAACTGCTTTCCAGCGGCGCGCTTTACGAGTCTCTTTTAAATTCTCCAGCAATAAATGCTCAAGGGCTTGACGCTCCCAATTTTGATTCGCGTTTTCGGATTGATTTTGATCCATCTTTTTAATCCTTAATGACTAACTAGTTTTTAACAGTGAGATTGTTACTAAGCCATTGACTTAGCTGTGAGACATCATCCACATGAATTAATGATGGCGCCTCTTTTAAAGTGCTCGGAGGGTGTGCGCCATAAGTTACCGCTACCGCATCAACGCCTGCATTAGCCGCCATATCCAAATCATGGGTGGTATCACCAATCATCAACATCCGACGCATCGGAACTTGCATGACATCAGAAAGCTCCAAGAGCATTCCAGGATGGGGCTTTGAGAAAGACTCATCTGCAGTGCGTGTCTCATGGAACATCTGCTCTAACTGATGATGCTGTAGAGATCGATCCAAGCCCACGCGGGATTTGCCTGTGGCAACACCTAATAGGTAGCCATCCTCACGCAAGCGATGCAGTAGCTCACGAATGCCTGGGAATAAATCCAACTCGTGATCTTTAGCGAGATAGTGATAACGAAAGCGCTCAGTCAGCTTGGGGAAATGCGCTGGCTCAATCCACGGCACCGCTCTTCTGAGTGAATCCTGAATACCCAGACCAATGACTGAACTCGCAAGAGTGTCGTCCGGCTCCTTGAAACCCAAATCCCGACACGCCTGCTGAATACAGTTCACGATCGTCGGCGTGGAGTCCATGATGGTTCCATCCCAGTCCCACACGATCAAGTCATAACGTCTATCGGGTTTTTGCTCTTCAGGCATTGCTAGGCACTTCAAAGGTTTTCATCATGGCAGTAAATTCAGCAGGTAGTAGTGATTCAATGCGCATTTTCTCGCCAGTACGGGGATGCGTAAAGCCAGCCAAGTGGGCATGCAGATACAGACGTTTGGATTTCACAATCTTGTCTTGATCTTCAAAGCCATATTTATCATCACCCAAAATCGAGTGACCCAATTTTTGGAGATGTACGCGGATTTGGTGAGTACGTCCGGTTTTGAGCTGAGCCTCAGCCAAGGTGACTGCCGTATCTCCACGCTTCATTACTTTGGTAACACGCAAAGCGGTATGGCTTGGCAGACCATCTGGGTCAACGCGAACACGACGCTCACCGTTGGCCAATAGGTATTTATGTAATGCGAACTTCAGTTGCATAGTGCCCGCACCTTGAGCAATCTCGCCATGGGCTAGCAAGTAGTAACGCTTGTCTGTTTGACCCTCGCGGATCTGGCGATGTAATTCCACTAAAGCGCTGCGCTTTTTAGCCAAGAGCAGGACACCGGAGGTATCGCGATCCAAACGGTGTACCAATTCCAAAAATTTGAGCTCAGGGCGTGTAATACGCAAGGTCTCAATCACACCCAAGGCAATGCCTGAGCCACCATGGACTGCTAAACCTGCTGGCTTGTTCACTATTAATAGAGCCTCATCCTCAAACAAAATAGGCATTTTGTCGGAATAGCCCTGCGCCCGATTCTTAGTTTGGGCGGTATTGACTGCCGCCATTTGGGCAGGCTCCGCAATCCGAACTGGTGGAACTCTGACCACATCCCCCTCAACTAGTCGTGTAGTTGGTTCGGCCCTTTTCTTATTCACCCGAACCTCGCCAGAGCGAATAATCCGATAAACGTGGCTTTTAGGAACCCCCTTGGCCCAGCGTAAGAGATAGTTATCCAAGCGCTGGCCAGCCTCTTCTGGACCAATAGTCTGAAGATGAACAGCGGCCGGAGCACTGGTTTTTGCCTGCAAAGGCTTGGAAATGGGTTCGGATTTCATGATTTATCTCTCTTGCCACCCCGACGGAGGTCGACAAGGGACTTAACAATACCCCATTGTCCTTCAACTTGTGCCGTATAATCAACGCTCTAGCCAATTTATTGGCCCGAGACTAGCCTGATTCAGGCTCGAATCGTGGAGCTTGGAGTCGCCCTTAATAGACTCCCGGGGTTGCCCCTCCCCCGTTGTAATGAGGCGCAGGGTTGGTGTGCCGTATGCCGCGACCCGCGATTAGAAGACAGTTTTCAGGCGCGCGCCTGCATTGATGACCTAAAGGAGGTCTCTGCGGCGATCGTCAAGTGTGGCACCGGTTTAACAACATTGAACTTGGTGTACCAGGCAATAAATGCCTGGATTTGCTTGATCCACACTCCAAAGCCGCCAATGGGCTATGCCCCAAGCGGCAATTAACCTGTCCCTAACGCAGCGCGCAACGACGCACTCCCAATAGGAGAGTGTTATGAAACGCATGTTATTTAATGCAACTCAACAAGAAGAGTTGCGAGTTGCCATCGTCGATGGTCAAAAACTCATCGATATCGATATCGAAGCTGCCGGTCGTGAACAACGCAAAGGCAATATTTACAAAGGTGTTATTACTCGTATTGAGCCTTCGCTCGAAGCTTGCTTTGTAAATTACGGCGAAGAACGCCATGGCTTCCTGCCATTTAAAGAAGTTGCCCGTACCTACTTTAAAGAAGGTATTGATGTCCGTAATGCCTCTATTAAAGATGCTTTACGCGAAGGCCAAGAAATCATTGTTCAGGTAGAAAAAGAAGAGCGCGGCCAAAAAGGCGCTGCCCTCACCTCTTTCGTCTCCCTAGCGGGCCGCTATTTGGTATTAATGCCAAATAACCCACGTGGAGGCGGCGTTTCTCGTCGCATTGAAGGCGAAGATCGTCAAGAACTCCGTGAAGCAATGTCCCAATTAGAAGTACCAGATGGCATGAGCATCATTGCTCGTACAGCCGGTATTGGACGTGACGCTACTGAATTGCAGTGGGATTTAAGCTATCTCATGCAGTTGTGGACTGCAATCGATGAAGCCGCTAAAGGCAATTCAGCACCATTATTGATTTACCTCGAATCCAGCTTGGTGATTCGTGCGATTCGTGATTACTTCCAGCCAGATATTGGCGAGATTCTCATCGATACGGATGACATCTACGAGCAGGCTGCAGCCTTTATGTCTGTAGTAATGCCGGATAACTTGCCTAGAGTGAAGCGTTACCAGGACGATGTTCCATTGTTCTCCCGCTTCCAAATCGAGCATCAGATTGAAACTGCGTACTCACGTACCGTGCCATTGCCATCCGGCGGCGCGATTGTGATTGACCATACTGAAGCTTTAGTTTCAGTGGACGTTAACTCTGCACGTGCAACCCGCGGCTCTGATATTGAAGAGACTGCAACCCGCACCAACTTAGAAGCTGCCGATGAAATCGCTCGTCAAGCACGTTTACGTGACTTGGGTGGCTTGATCGTGATCGACTTCATTGATATGGAATCGAGCAAAGCACAGAAAGATGTTGAGAATCGTTTACGCGATGCTCTGCGCCACGACCGTGCTCGTGTTCAGATGGGCAAGATCTCCAAGTTTGGTTTGATGGAAATGTCACGCCAACGCTTACGCCCTGCTCTGTCTGAGGGTAGCCATGTAACCTGTCCACGTTGTAACGGCACAGGCCATATCCGCGATACCGAATCTTCTGCATTGCAAGTCTTGCGCATCATCCAAGAAGAGGCAATGAAAGAAAATACTGCTGCTATTCATTCACAAGTTCCAGTCGAAGTGGCTGCATTCTTGCTCAATGAAAAGCGCGCTGAAGTCATCAAGATTGAGACACGCTTCAAAGTCAATGTCTTAATGATTCCAAACAAGCATTTAGAAACCCCGCATTACAAGCTCGAGCGTTTACGTCATGACGATCCACGTCTTGATGACCAAAAAGCCAGCTATGTAATGGCTGAAGAAGCTGCTGCTGAACTCGAAACAGATACCGCAGTAAGTCGCAAAGATGCAGATGTCAAAGTTCGCCCAGAAGCTGCTGTTAAAGGTATTACGCCAAATGCACCAGCACCTGTAAGTCAGCCACGTCCTGCACGCACTGAAAAAGCGAGCGCTGAAACTGCTAGCTCCGGTGGATTCTTCGGATTTATTAAGAGCCTATTCTCTTCAGCACCTGCGCCAGAAGTGAAGCCTGCTCCAAGCGCACCACGTGGTCGCAATCAAAACAATCGTAACGGCAATAACCGCAACCGCGGTCGTCGTGGCGAACGTAGTGATCGTGGTGAGCGTTCAGCCGAAGGTGCAGCAAGCGCCGAGGGTACAAATGCTCCACGCGAAGCGGGTGCAGGTAGAGGTCGTCAAGATGGTCGCAACCGCAATGGCAATAACGGTAATCGCAATCAAAATCCAAAATCAGAAAGCCCAGCTGCGGTAACTCCAGCTACTGAGGCTGCTCCCGGTACTGATGCAGCACCGAGTGCGGATGGTGAAGAGCGTCGTGGTCGTGGTCGCAACCGTCGTGGTCGTGGTCGTGGTCAACGTGGTGAGCGCACCGAGTCTACTGGTGATGCGGCGATTGCTTCTGTTGTCGCAGTAGCCACTTCATTCTCCGGTCCTCCAGTTGGAATGGCTGGGGCATCTGCTTCCATGCCGATCCAAAACCTTGCCCAAAGCTTTGGAAATACTGTTGCACCTGTAGCCTCTAACGAAGTAAAAGAGCGCGCACCTCGCGCACCTAGAGAGCCAAGAGAGCAACGTGCACCACGTCAGAACAATCGTCCTGATAACACTGCTGTAACACCTACCCCACAGGTAGCGGTTGCAGCCGTAACAGCAGCGATTGAAGTGATTGTGAAGCCAGTGCCTGAGCTTCCTAAAGTTGCCTTCCAGGCGCTCGAAGAAACTCCATTGCATAGCGTAGTTCAATCTGCTGGCATGGTTTGGGTGGCTACAGACTCAAGCAAACATCAAGAAGCGCAATCACAAATCAAAGCTGAGCCAGAAATTTTGCCTATGGGCAGAACTCCTAAGGCTCCGGTTAGCTTACAAAATGGTCCAATGGTTTTAGTTGAAACTGGCGGCCAAGAAAAAACGGTTTAATCCAATTTCTCCAGACTGCTATTTATCCCACAAGGATATTTGGCAGTTTGGCAGAAACACCGTTTCACAGCCATAATGAGACATGGTTGAAAAAGTCATTCCCATACGTGTAGATGAAGGCAAAGGCCTGACGCCGTCCATTCCTGGGCAGCTTGTTGCCGCCAATACTTTAACCAAAGATACTCGTGGGCGCCCTCTTCGTGATTTACGAATCTCCGTAACCGATCGATGTAATTTCCGCTGCACCTATTGCATGCCTAAGGAAATCTTCGACAAAGACTATCCCTATCTCTCTCATAGTGATTTACTGAGCTTTGAAGAGATCACCCGCTTAACAACTATCTTCGCTACGCTTGGTGTGGAAAAAATTCGTCTTACCGGTGGCGAACCATTGCTGCGTAAAAATCTCGAGGTGCTTGTTGAAATGCTGGCCAAAGTTCGTACTACAGTAAATCAACCGCTTGATTTAACGCTCACTACTAATGGCAGCATTTTGCGCAAAAAGGCAGCCGCGTTGAAAGCGGCAGGCTTGCATCGCCTCACCATTAGTCTGGATGGTCTAAATGACGACATCTTCAAAAAAATGAATGATGTCGATTTCCCAGTTACAGATGTACTGGATGGAATTGCTGCGGCTCAAGAAGTAGGCTTCACTAATCTCAAAGTCAATATGGTTGTTAAGAAGGGTACAAATGACCAAGAGATTATTGGCATGGCCAAGCACTTCAAAGGTAGTGGTGTGACGCTACGCTTTATTGAATTTATGGATGTGGGCAGCTCGAACGGTTGGGATATGTCACAAGTACTCCCCTCACAAGAAGTTGCCAATCGTATTAACGCTGCCTTCCCAATAGAGCCCATTGAGGCCAACTATCCTGGTGAAGTAGCTCAGCGCTGGCGCTATCTTGATGGCTCCGGTGAAATTGGCTTTATTTCTAGCGTGACGCAAACTTTCTGTCATGAGTGCACACGCGCTCGTATTTCCACAGACGGTCAAATGTATCTTTGCTTGTTTGCAAACGAAGGTTTTGATTTCAAAACCCTCTTGCGTTCTGGTAGAAGTGATTTAGAAATTGCCAACGCCATCATGTCCACATGGTCCGGACGCAATGATCACTATTCAGAAATTCGGGGATCCAATACCGCTGGATCGAAATCCTCGCGCAAGGTAGAAATGTCTTACATCGGCGGCTAATGATTACCTCAGAACACATTACTGGACTCATTTTGGCAGGAGGTCGCGCTCAGAGAATGGGTGGCATCGATAAAGGTTTAATCCCTTTTCATGGCAAGCCCCTGATTGAATCTGCCATTAGTCGACTCAAGCCTCAAGTCAGCACCATTCTGATTAATGCCAATCGCAGCATTACCAAGTATGCACACTACGGTTACCCGGTACTCATGGATGAAACCCCTGACTTCTCCGGCCCCTTGGCTGGTTTTTCAGTAGGCCTCAAGCACTGCAAAACACCTTACTTACTTACATCACCCTGCGACTCCCCTTTATTGCCGGACGATCTTGCCCAAAAAATGGCAGCTGAACTGGAGAGTAATAATCTAGAGCTCGTCTTTGCTTCCTCAAAGGAAGAAGATGGCAAGATTTGGTCTCAGCCTGTTTTCTGCTTAATGAAAAGTCATTTACAGGATTCTCTGGATACCTTTTTAAGTAAAGGCGAATTAAAAATTGATCGCTGGTTTAAAGAGTTGCGATCTGGCACGGTGGTTTTTGAAAATCCACAAGCGTTTGCCAATGTGAACACACCAGAAGAGTTGGCGGTTTTAGAAAAAATATCTTCATGTCGAACTTAAAGCACATACCTCCAAGCGATCCGATTTACATCAGCGGCTCACTGCATGTTGACCAAGCTCGCATCGCGATCTCCGATCTAGTAAAAGACTTAATCGCCGAATCACCTGAAGGTGCTGAGTCTGACGCTATTGAATGCATCACATTAGATCAAGCTATCAATCGCATCCTGGCGAAAGATTTGCTCTCACCGATTGATGTTCCTGTTGCCGATAACTCAGCAATGGATGGCTTTGCATTTAATGGCGATTGCCTAGATCAAAGCGAAGATCTGATTACCCTCAAAGTGATCGGCACTGCCTTTGCTGGCAAGCCCTATGAAGGTAGCATTGCTCCAGGGGAATGCATCAAGATCATGACTGGTGCCCTGATGCCAAATGATTGCGATACCGTAATCCCTCAAGAATTTACGGAACCCCAAAGTCCTGGTGATGACTCGATCACGTCATTCAAGGCAAACCGAGTGAAGCGTGGTGAAAACCGACGCTTACGTGGAGAAGACTTACAACAAGGCAAACCAGCAATTGCTGCAGGGCGCTTATTGCGCCCTTCTGATCTCGGTCTTGCTGCCTCCCTCGGCATCTCCGAACTTGAAGTCCATCGAAAGTTAAGGGTCGCCATACTCTCTTCAGGTGATGAATTACGCCCATTGGGACAAACATTAGAAGCTGGCAATATTTACGATAGCAATCGCTATAGCTTGATCGGATTACTCAAGCGCCTGGACTTAGAAATCATTGATTGCGGAATTGTGCGTGATGATCCCGCCTCACTGAAAGCCGCCTTTATAGATGCTGCCTCAAAAGCAGATGTCCTCATCTCTTCTGGTGGCGTCTCTGCTGGTGAAGCAGACTTCACTAAGCAAATCATGCAAGAACTCGGTGATGTCGGGTTTTGGAAAATCGCTATGCGGCCAGGTCGCCCCATGGCTTTTGGGATGCTGAGGCCAGTTCAAGGCTCCAACCGTAAAACCCTCTTCTTTGGCTTGCCTGGAAATCCAGTAGCAGTGATGGTGACCTTCTATCAATTTGTGCGTTCCGCTTTATTGCAACTCAATGGCGCAAGCCAGACTGAGCCACCAATCATGCAGGCGATTGCCGAGGCGCCCATTAGAAAGCGTCCGGGCCGGACAGAGTTTCAACGCGCCATTTTGGAGCGCGGCGCAGACGGAAAACCTGTGGTCAAGCTGACTGGCAGCCAAGGCGCTGGAATTTTGCGATCCATGAGTGAGGCAAATTGTTTTGTGATTCTGTCTCACGAGCAGGGAAATGTGGCTGCTGGGGACTGGGTAGATGTGGCGCTTTTCGACGGACTGCTTTAAGATTGCACCTCATGAAACTCACCAAAAAAGAAATTGTCTTCCTAGACCCAATGCATACCGCCAAAACTCTGGTTTTGGTTTACCTCTGCTTCTCTGTTCCAATTGTGTTGTTAGCCTTATTTGTGGCATTCATTCGTGATGGTGCGATACCTGGATTTACCGTACTATCAGCACTGATACTCAATGCCTTACTTGGCTTCGCACTGCTGTGGATTGCCTGCAAGGTTTACAACTGGGTAGCAGGAAAATTTGGTGGGATCGAACTGGCTCTTCGTGAGCTTCCAGAAGAAATTGAAGCCGACTAATTTCTTAGTCGACTTCATTTTTCCAGCTTATTTGATTGTCTCTTACTTAAGCACTTAATACTTCAGCATTAATTAAGCTTGGTGGTTTTTTTCCATCAAGTGCTGCTCGTAAATTTTGTACTGCGAGATCAACCATCGCTCTACGCGTTTTTTCTGTAGCGCTGGCAATGTGTGGAGCCAACACAATATTGCTGCACTTGAGTAACTCCGGATGCACTTGAGGCTCACCTTCAAAAACATCTAAGCCTGCCGCAAATATTTTTCCACTTTGCAATGCTTGCGCTAACGCTGCATCATCCACAATACCGCCGCGAGCAATATTCACCAGGGTTGCAGATGGTTTCATCATGGCGATTTCTGCGGCGCCAATCGTGTGATGATTCTGCGCTGTGTACGGTAGAACTAGTACAACATGGTCAGCAGTGCGGAGCAATTCTTCTTTCGACACATAAGTAGCGCCGCACGCTTTTTCATCAGCTTCAGATAAAGGTTTTCGATTGTGATAAATCACCTTCATCCCAAAACCCAAAGCACGCTTAGCAATACCTTGACCAATACGGCCCATACCGATGATTCCAAGAGTGCTGTGATGCAAATCCATTCCTAATGGGTTAGTCACAATCGACCATTGCCCCCACTTACCAGCCCGTACCCAATGTTCGGATTCCGTAATCCGCCTTGCAGTTGCCATTAACAAAGCAAAGCCAAAATCAGCCGTTGTATCCGTAAGAACATCAGGGGTATTAGTCGCCATGACACCAGCAGCAGTAATCGCTGGGACGTCAAAATTGTTATATCCAACAGAAATATTGGCGACCACCTTCAAATTTTTAGCCCCTGAAAGAGCGGTAGCATCAATCCTCTCACTACCTGCTACCAAAGCCCCTTCAACCTCTGAAAGCGCTTTTTTTAGCTCCTCAGGGGTCATTACTTTATCGGGTTGGTTAGAGATAACCTCATAGGACTCCTCCAATTTAGCTAGCGCCTCAGGAAATATCGCCCTGGCGACCAAAATCTTGGGTTTAGAGGAAGTTGTAGAGTGATTTGCTGGAGTATTCATAGCGTAACTTTACCTCATCTAAATTGCGGACTTTGCCTGAAAGATAGGCTGATTCAGCTAAAATTGAGTTTTTATAACTTGGCAGTCCATTGGTATGGACGCCTTACAAGTAAACCATCATGACTTACGTTGTTACCGAAGCTTGTATCCGCTGCAAATACACTGATTGCGTTGATGTCTGCCCAGTCGATTGCTTTCGTGAAGGCCCTAACTTTTTAGTAATCGATCCTGATGAGTGTATCGATTGCGCGGTCTGCGTACCTGAGTGCCCAGTCAACGCAATTTATGCAGAAGATGATGTGCCAGGTGATCAGCAGGCATTCATCAAACTCAATGCTGAATTGTCACCTTCATGGACATCGATTACCAAATCTAAAGCTGCATTGCCAGAGGCGGAAGAGTGGAAAGACGTTAAAAATAAACTTGACCAACTGGTAAAGTAAATTGCACTCCCCCATTGAAACCGATGCAGTCATCATTGGCGCCGGTCCGGTGGGACTCTTCCAAGTCTTCGAGCTTGGACTTCTAGAAATTAAAGCGCATGTCATTGACTCCCTTCCTGAAGTAGGTGGTCAATGTATTGAGCTCTATCCAGATAAGCCAATCTATGACATTCCGGCAATTCCGGTTTGCACTGGTCGCGAACTGATTGGCAATCTACTCAAACAAATTGAGCCATTCAAGCCACAGTTCCACTTAAATCAAGAGGTCTCCACTCTAGAAAAGCAAGCTGATGGCCGCTTTCTGATTCGCACAAGCCAAGATCAACAATTCCTAACTAAGGCCATTTTTATAGCTGCGGGCGTTGGTGCATTTCAACCACGCACACTCAATCTGGATGGCATTGAGGCCTTTGTAGATAAACAAGTCTTCTATCGCGTCACAAACCCTGAACAATTTTCAGGCAAGCGCATGGTCATTTGTGGTGGCGGAGATTCCGCGCTAGATTGGGCCTTACATTTTGTTGATCATGCTGCAAGCGTCACACTAATTCACCGCAGAGATGAATTTAAAGCTGCGCCTCAATCAGTTGCCAAGATGCGCGCGCTTTGCGCCGCCGGGAGGATGCAACTCATCATCGGACAAATTACCGGTCTTGAAAGCTCTCATGACAAACTCACTGAAATTGCTGTTACCAATATTGATGGTGAAATTCAAAACATCGGCCTAGATGCACTCTTATTGTTTTATGGTCTCTCCCCTAAGTTGGGCCCTATTGCTGACTGGGGTCTCGGTATCGATCGCAAGCAAATTGCTGTAGATACAGCCTGCTTTCAGACTAGCACTCCCGGCATTTACGCTGTTGGAGATATCAATATCTACCCTGGCAAGAAAAAATTGATTCTGTCCGGCTTTCATGAGGCGGCATTAGCAGCCTTTGCTGCCGCAGCCTATCTGGCCCCAGAAAAGCAGATTCAGCTCCAATACACCACCACCTCCCCAAAGCTTCATAAAGCGCTTGGGGTCAGCCCACCGACATTCGAGTAAGCTCTTAATATCACTGAATCATTTAGCTGAATAAACCTATGCGTCAATATCACAACCTCATGAAGGAAGTCCTCGAAAAGGGCGTCCAAAAGTCCGACAGAACCGGAACCGGAACGATCTCCATCTTCGGCCATCAGATGCGTTTTAATCTGGCTGAAGGCTTTCCGATGGTCACTACCAAGAAGCTCCATCTCAAGTCCATCATTCTCGAATTACTCTGGTTTCTGAAGGGCAGCACCGATAACAACTGGCTCAAAGAGCGTGGTGTTTCTATTTGGAATGAATGGGCAGCTCCTGATGGTGACTTGGGTCCAATTTATGGCTACCAGTGGCGTTCATGGCCCGCGCCCAATGGTCAACATATCGATCAGATTGCCGAAGTGGTTGAGACTCTCAAAAAGAATCCAGACTCGCGTCGCATTATTGTCTCCGCATGGAACGTGGCGGATATTCCTCGTATGGCTTTAGCACCTTGCCATGCTTTCTTTCAGTTCTATGTTGCTGATGGCAAGCTTTCTTGCCAGCTATACCAGCGCAGTGCCGATATCTTCTTAGGCGTGCCTTTCAATATTGCTAGCTATGCCCTATTGACCCACATGATGGCTCAGCAGTGCAATTTAGAGGTAGGTGACTTTGTCTGGACTGGCGGCGACTGCCATCTGTATAGCAACCATTTAGAGCAAGTAGATCTTCAATTATCAAGAGACTTCTTCCCACTGCCTAAGCTCAATATTTTGCGCAAGCCAGACTCCATTTTCGATTATGAATTCGAGGATTTTGAAATTGCTGGCTATGAGTCCCATCCCGCCATTAAAGCTCCAGTAGCTGTTTAAGAAATGAGAACCGCATGACTGTAGCTAAACACCCCGCTATCTCGATGATTGTTGCCCGCTCACGTAATCACGTGATTGGTCGTGATAACCAAATGCCTTGGAAGATTTCTGCTGATCTGCAGTTCTTTAAAAAAGTAACCATGGGACACCCCGTCATCATGGGTCGCAAGACTTGGGAATCTATTGGTCGCCCGCTTCCTGGACGTCGCAATATTGTGGTGAGTCGCAATGCTGACTTACAGCTCACAGGCGCAGAAGTCGTCAACTCACTCGATGCAGCACTCACTACTTTGAACGAATTCCCACGCGTATTTGTGATTGGTGGAGAACAACTCTTCACCCAAGCATTCCCTCAAGCAGATCGTCTTTACATCACAGAAATCGATATGGATGTTGAGGGTGGGGACACCTTCTTTGAAGTTCCCGATCCAGAGCAATGGAAAGAGATTGAGTGCACCCCAGCGTCTGAGGGAGAGATTGCCTTTAGCTTTATTACGCTTGAGCGCAACTAAGTAGATTGAAAGGTAAAAGACAAAGGGCTCCTAGGAGCCCTTTTCTAATCCACTGCCAGCATCCAAAGTTTTAAAGTTTCTTCGCAAAACTGTATTGTGCAAATGCCTGTTCTGCGACATTAAACCACTGCGCTTCCATGTTTCTGAAGACGCGATAGTCTTCAAAGATCTTTTTGAACTGAGGGTTCTTGGCGGATTCCTCAGCGTAGGTTTCTTGGCTAGCCTTAAAGCAGGCATCCATAACTGAGGCATTGAACTTGCGCAATACTGCGCCACCTTGAACCAGTCGTTGTAACGCCGGTGGATTCAAGGCATCGTACTTGGCACACATATCAGTGTGAGCCTCAAAACAGGCTGCTTGCCATGCAGCTTGGTATGCAGGCGGCAATGAATCCCACTGCTTTTTATTCACTAGGAATGAAAGGCTAGCCGCACCCTCCCAGAATGCGGGGTAGTAATAATTTTTAGCAACCTTAGCTAAGCCCAACTTCTCATCATCATAGGGGCCCACAAATTCTGCAGCATCAATCGTACCTTTTTCTAATGCTGAATAAATTTCGCCAGCAGGCAACTGTTGTGGCACCACACCTAACTTCGCAAGCACTTGGCCCGCAAATCCAGCGATACGGAACTTGAGCCCCTTGAGATCTTCTGGTGATTTAATTTCTTTGCGGAACCAGCCACCCATCTGAGTACCAGTTTGCCCACCCAAGAAGTTGACGACGTTGTAGCTAGCGTAGAGCTCGCGCATCAACTTCATGCCGTTACCATGCAACATCCAAGCAGATTGCTGGCGCGCTGTCATGCCAAATGGTGCTGCAGTATCAAAGATAAAGGCGCTGTTCTTGCCTATGTAGTAATAGCTGGCAGTATGACCACACTCCACCGTACCATTTTGAACTGCATCCAATACTTGTAGGGCTGGAACTACCTCACCCGCAGCGAATACTTTGACATTGAACTTACCATCAGTTGCTTTGCGCAAGGCGTTGGCAAATACTTCCGGCGCACCAATTAAAGTATCTAATGATTTAGGAAAACTTGAGACCAAACGCCAATTCAAGGTTGGCAAACTCTGTGCAATAGACGGAGCAGCTAATGCAGCTGCACCCGCACCAATAGTTGCCTTCTTTAAAAAGGAACGTCTTTGCATCTTCTTCTCCATAATATTTTTATTTTATAAGGTTGTTTCGTATTTTTATTTACCGCCAACAGTCATTGATCCAATTAAGATGGAGCCCGTTTCTTTGGTTCCACGAATCAGCGAATCACTACCAATCATCTGAATATCCATCAGCATATCGCGCAAGTTACTCGCAATCGTAATTCCCTCTACCGGGTACTGGATCTCACCGTTCTCTACCCAATAACCAAAAGCGCCGCGAGAGTAATCGCCAGTGACGTAGTTCACGCCTTGGCCCATGAGCTCTGTGACTAAGAGACCCGTACCCATTGCCTTTAAGAGTGCGGGTAATCCACCTTTAGGTGTCTTACGACTTTGTAATGTCAGGTGATGGGAGCCACCAGCATTACCAGTAGTTTTCATGCCGAGTTTTCTGGCGGAGTAAGTGGACAAGAAATAACCCTGCAAGACACCCTTGTCAACCACTGTTCTGGCTTTAGTTTTCACGCCCTCTTCATCAAAAGGTGCGCTACCCGTCATCGATTTTAGGTGCGGGTTTTCAAAGAGGCTTACGTGCTTAGGTAATACTTGTTTACCCAGACTATCCAACAAAAAACTCGAGCGACGATATAGAGCACCACCAGAAACGGCCTGCACCAAACCACCTAAAAGTCCAGCCGCTAAGGGCGCCTCAAAAATAACGGGGCAACGGCGGGTCGTTAGTGATCTTGCCTTAAGGCGTGAGAGTGCACGCTCTGCCGCATACTTACCAATCGCAGCCGGATCAGCCAATTCTTCTGGGATACGCGAACTGGAATACCAATCGTCTCTTTGCATCAGTGACTTCTTACCGCCCTCATTTGCTATTGGTGCGCAAGAAATGTAGTGACGAGAGAATGGGTAGCCACCCATAAATCCATGGCTAGTCCCCATCATGAAATGCGCATGATGTGCCGATACCGAAGCTCCATCGCTATTTTGAATTTGCTTACTCACTGCAAAAGCGGCACCTTCAGCAGCGCGCGCAATATCAATTGCAGTTGCTGAATCTAAATCCCATGGATGAAACAAGTCGAGATCAAGCGGATGTTTTTCGAGAAGTTCTTTTTCAGCAGGGCCGGCGCATAAATCTTCCGCCGTATGTTGAGCGATATGGTACGCAGCTTCAACCGTAGCCTTTAAAGACTCCTTGGTGAAATCACTGGTACTAGCATTGCCGCGGCGATGGCCCAGGAAGACCGTTACCCCAACCTGCTTATCCAAGCTTTGCTCTATGGTCTCAACCTCACCCTTGCGGACGGTAACGGAAAGACCTTGCCCCTCAGAAACTTCTGCCACCGCATCTGAGGCACCCCGCCTTTTGGCTTCCGTGAGCATGAAATCAATGATTTCTTGAAACTGATTTGATGAGTATGTAAACATGTCCTAATAATAGCTAGAATAGAAACATGAAGCATACCGAAGCCTGGAAACGATCCTCCCCTGACGAAATCAAAATTGGCCTAATCTCGATCTCTGACAGAGCGAGTAAAGGCATCTACACGGATGAAGGGGTCCCCGCCCTCCGAAGCTGGCTAGAAAGCGCCCTCAGCACACCCTATGTCTTTCATGAGCGCCTGATTGCCGATGAGCGAGAAGTCATCACTGAAACCATCGTGGAGCTCACGGATGATCTTGGCTGTGATTTAGTCCTCACCACAGGCGGCACAGGCCCTTCTCGGAGGGATGTAACCCCTGAAGCCACTATGGATGCCGGAACCCGGGAAATGCCCGGATTTGGCGAGCAAATGCGCCAAATTAGCCTACGCTTTGTACCTACGGCGATTTTGTCCCGACAAACCGCTGTTTTGCGAGAAATCGAAGGGCATACCGCCCTTGTCATCAACTTACCAGGACAACCCAAATCCATCAAGGAGACGCTCGAAGGGCTGAAAGACGCTGAAGGCAAGCCCGTTGTGCAGGGTATTTTTGCTTCAGTACCCTACTGCATTGAGCTGTTTGGCGGTCCCATTATCCAAACTCATGAATCGGTCATTAAAGTCTATAGACCCAAAAGTGCCGTCAAGAAGTAAGGCGTCCTCACGATTGAATAAAAAAGGGTCTATTACTAGACCCTTTTTACATTACTCATACCAAGAAGCCGAATTACTCCGGTAAAGGCACGATGAATTTTTCTCGGTAGTACTTAAGCTCTTCAATAGACTCTTCGATATCCGCCAAGGCAGTGTGAGCCTGCTTCTTGGTGAAGCCCTTTACCAACTCCGGATGCCAGCGCTTGCAAAGCTCCTTGAGAGTAGAGACATCGATATTTCGATAATGAAAGAATGCCTCTAGTTTTGGCATGTACTTCGCCATAAAACGGCGATCCTGACCAATCGTATTGCCACACATTGGAGCAATACCAGGTTTGATGTACTTCTTCAGAAAAGCGATGCATTCTGCTTCAGCGGCCGCTTCATCCATAGTCGATGCCTTGACCTTATCAATCAGCCCAGAACGTCCGTGGGTACCCTTATTCCAAGCATCCATGGCATCCAATAGGGCATCTTCCTGATGAATCACCCAAACAGGGGCGGTGGCAATGGTGTTGAGATGCGCATCGGTGACAATCACGGCGATTTCCAAAATACGCTCTTTTTCAGGGTCTAGGCCCGACATCTCCATATCCACCCAAATCAGGTGTTCACTGGGTGACGCTGTCTTAACTGCTGGGATAACTATTTTTTCACTCATATCTATAATCATCTCATGACATTCACAATTGTTTTTCTAATCGCCTTCATCGCCAGCTTTGGTCTACGCCACTGGTTATCCCAACGCCAAATTCGTCACGTCGCCCTTAACCGCGATGTGGTGCCCACCGAGTTTGCCCCTCAGATCTCACTAGCCGAGCATCAAAAAGCGGCCGACTACACCATCGCTAAATTGCGCCTCGGTATTTTTGAAAACGGTGTCAGCGCAATTATCTTGATCAGCTTCACACTCTTGGGTGGTCTGCAAATTTTAAATCTATCCCTTCTGCAACTATTGGGGGAAGGCATTGCGCAGCAAATGGCTTTACTTATATCCATCGTCATCATCTCCGGAATTATTGACCTACCTTTCTCCTGGTACAAGCAATTCTATTTGGAAGAACGCTTTGGCTTTAATCGTATGAACGCTCGACTATTCTTTAGCGATATGTTCAAAGGTCTAGGGGTTGGTGGTGCGATTGGTGTTCCCCTCCTCTGGGTCATTCTGAGCTTGATGGCCCAAGCAGGAGACCTTTGGTGGCTCTGGGCCTGGGGCGTTCTTACTGCCTTCAGTTTGTTAATGCAGTGGGTATTTCCGACCTTTATCGCACCAATCTTTAATAAGTTTGAAGCACTAGAAGAAGGCGCACTCAAAACACAAATCGAAGCCCTACTAAAACGCTGTGACTTTGCAAGCCAAGGTTTATTTGTGATGGATGGCAGCAAACGTAGCGCACACGGAAATGCATTTTTTGCCGGCATGGGTAAAGCAAAGCGCATTGTCTTTTTTGATACCTTGATTGAGAAACTCAACGCCGGCGAAGTAGAGGCAGTACTGGCTCATGAACTCGGTCACTACAAGTGCAACCATATTCGCAAACGCCTACTGGTTTCTTTTGCCTTAAGCTTTGTCACTCTCGCGCTATTAGGCTGGGTCAGCACACAGCCATGGTTCTACAGCGACCTTGGTGTGATGCCCAACCCGAATGGATATAACGGCGGCTTGGCTTTAGCGCTCTTTATGCTGGTATCACCAGTATTTAGCTTCTTCCTCACCCCACTATCTAGCTTGGCATCACGTAAACATGAATACGAAGCAGATGGTTTTGCTGCAGACAAATCCTCTGCAAATGATTTGATCTCTGCCCTGGTCAAGCTCTATCAAGACAATGCTTCTACTTTGACGCCCGATCCGATCTACACCACTTTTTATAGCTCGCATCCTCCCGCACCATTGCGCATTGCTAATCTCAAACGATTCAACCAAGCTACCTAGGATTGATGGGGTTAATGGAACAATTTCATGCGCTATTGACTGCCTCCTATGGAAGACATTATTTAGCGCAGCGCTTAGTAAAAGATGAGCGCGGCAATGAATCTCCTATCGGTGAATTAATTCAGGTAAGCACACCAGCAAAGCAGCACATCGGCGCGGTAGGTGATCGCATGTTGTTGGAGATGACTTCGGCCGATCAAGCGCGCATTATTCGCATCGAGCCACGAGAAAACTTACTCTATCGATCGGATGCCTTTAAAAGCAAACTCATTGCCTCAAATGTTGATCAAATATTGGTGGTACTAGCTACACAACCCGCATTCTCTCCTGACCTACTAGGAAGAGCGGTTGTTGCTGCTGAGACCAATCAAATTGGTTTGCATATTCTGCTCAACAAATGTGATCTCAAAGACAACTTAGAGCATGCCCGCAAAATCATTGCGCCCTATGCGCGTATGGGCTACCCCATAACAGAGGTATCTGCCAAGTTTGATGAAGCCTCCATCGAAGCATTACGCCCCGCTATCTGCGGGAAGGTTTCCGTGTTTGTAGGTCAATCTGGCATGGGTAAATCTAGCCTACTCAATGCCTGGGTTCCCAATGCAGCAGCAATTACTCAAGAGTATTCAGTTCGCTTAGATACCGGTAAACACACCACAACAGCTTGCCGCTACTTTGAGTTGCCAGAAACTTGGGGTCGTGATGCTAGCGGAAAATTGGGCGCCTTAATTGACTCCCCAGGTTTTCAAGAATTTGGTTTAGCCCACATGTCTGTGAGTGAACTAGAGCATGCCTTTAGGGAGTTTCATGATCTGCTAGGCAAGTGCCGCTTTCATAACTGCGCACACCAATCCGAGCCAGATTGCGCAATACGAGAAGCAGTCGACAGAAATGAAATAGCGCCAGAAAGACTGGCGCTATTTAGACAATTGCGTTCTGACTCAAAAACAGCTGATACGCAGATTCAGGGAATTAGCCAAGCCAAAGAGCGATGGTCAGCATTAGCAATAAAGCCATCCAAGCGATAACCAAACGCCATACCAAGCCAATTGCAGATCGCATCGTGCGCTCATTCGGCTCAAGACCTACTTCGTAAACAACAGGCTCACCTGCTTCAGCCATACGCAAAGCTTCATCGCTGTCAGGCTCACTCATAGGCTCACCAAGTCGCACGCCTAAGGCACCACTACCTGATGCCAAGATTACTGCTGACAAGGAGTCAGACCATTTGCCAGTGAGGTGGCGCCATGCATACACAGCGCCTTCGAAGTTACCAACAATCGCAAAGCCCATTGCGGTGATGCGAGCTGGGACCCAATCCAATACGTAGAAGAAATGACGAGCGGCTTCGCTGAGATTGAAATCACCTTTTTCTGACCAACGCTGGGCAGCTGTATCAGCCAAGCGATACAAGACCACGCCTGCTGGCCCCATTGGCATTAAGAACCAGAACAGCACACCAAATACATGGTGATGTGCGCCAATAATGGCGCGCTCTAAAGCAAGTGAAATGACTTCAGTCTCGGTGAGATTGGAAGTATCCAATTCGGGGCCGTACCAGTCGCCTAAAGCTGCACGTGCCGCCGGCAAATCATAATTTGCAATTGCCTCATGAACCAGCGTAAAGGAGTGGCTAAATTGACGGAAGCCAAAAAATAAATAGGCAATGATGACGTTCCACACAAATCCCAAAATTGGGAAGGTCACCATAAACACAACATAAATAATGAAGACCAAGAATGTTGGCAGTATGAATGCAACTAGGCAGGCCATACGAGCACCAACCGGGCTTGCACCTTCCTCAGTCTTGCCGCCGAATTCGCCAGCAACCCAATCCAACCAGCGAGCACTCATGCGGGCACTCCAATGACTTGAAGTTACTGGTCGGTATTGCTCAGCAATGAGGGCGAAAAGAATAGAAAAGAAAGTCATACTTTTAATAAATGATAAAGGTTACGCAACATTCCAGCAGTAGCACCCCAGATAAAACGATTTTCATAGGGCATTGAATAAAACCGACGACTACCCTGATCACTCTCCCAGATCCGCACTTGATGATTCGCGGGATCCATTAAAAAATGTAAAGGCACTTCAAACACATCTGCTACTTCAAAAGTATCTAAGACATATTCTGCCTGAGGTTTTACAAATCCAACAACCGGAGTCACACTATAGCCCGAAACCGTTAAATACTGGGGTAAATGGCCGATGATCTCCACTGCAGCTCGATCAAGTCCAATTTCTTCTTCACTCTCCCGCAAAGCAGTGTCATGAGGGTCAGCATCACCCGGATCCATGCGACCGCCTGGAAAGCTAATTTGACCAGCATGATCATGTAAATGATCGGTTCTCTGGGTTAGTAAAACAGATAAGCCTTCACTCCTCAGCAACAAAGGAATTAAAACTGCTGCCCGAGTAATCTTCCCAGCCGCCTGACGCTTGGCAATAATATCGGCAGCAATCACCTGACGATTTTCATCGGTAATCTCTGGCTGCCAAACTGGGGGGCTCTGAAAGCGACTTTTCAAAGCTAAAGGATCCAGAATATGCTGGGCTACCTTGGCCTGATCGTGACACACCTCATGGATCGGAATGGCCTGCGCATCAAAACCCAGTGGAGCTGCAGCACTCAATCTTTGATCTTGGGGTTTGGACTTTTGTGTCATTCGCTTATTTTAGGGGAATAAAAAAAGGCAGCCTAGGCCGCCTTCTTTTTGGATTAAAGCAAACCTTATTCCGCTGCTGTCTCAGCAACTGCTTTAACTTTGCGCGCAGGAAGTTTTTCTTTAATACGTGCAGACTTACCTGAACGATCACGCAAGTAGTACAACTTCGCGCGACGTACATCACCGCGACGCTTAACTTCAATGCTAGCGATCAATGGTGAGTAAGTTTGGAATGTACGCTCTACACCTTCGCCAGATGAAATCTTGCGAACGATAAAGCTGGAATTGAGTCCGCGATTGCGCTTGGCAATCACAACGCCTTCAAAGGCCTGGGTACGCTTACGTGTACCTTCAACTACGTTTACACCAACAACTACTGTGTCGCCAGGAGCGAAAGTAGGAAGCACTTTGTTAGCACTTAAGCGAGCAATTTCTTCTTGCTCAATTTTTTCGATCAAATTCATTATTAATCCTTAAACATCTTGTCAGCGTTTAATCCCGAGACTTTCATCAACGGACCAGACAGAGGATGCAGTTAAAACCATTTCACTAAATCAAAACACAAACACTTCATTCAAAACCATAATCACTTACAGCGTTCGAAGAAATTGCTCATCTTCTTTACTTAGCAACCCATTTGCTCTTGCTGATTTAATTAAATCAGGTCTAAGCTTGAACGTCAGCTCTAAAGACTTCTGCCGACGCCAATCCGCTATTTTAGCGTGATGTCCGCCCAAAAGCACGTCTGGGACAGATAAATTTTCATATATTTCAGGACGGGTGTAGTGCGGATAGTCCAAAAGACCGTTAATAAAGCTATCTTGGACGGCAGACTCCCCATCCCCTAAGGCCCCTGGAATGAGGCGAATAACCGCATCCATCATGGTCATAGCGGGTAATTCACCACCAGAAACCACAAAATCACCCATCGAGAGCTGTAAATCGACATTTCGATCAATAAATCGCTGGTCAACAGCCTCATATCGACCACAAATAAAGGTTAAATTGCCGTAATTGAGGATATCTGTCGCTATCTTCTGAGAAAAGACCTCGCCTTGAGGTGCCAAGAGGCAAATGGGACCAGATTGAATTTTTTGCGCCTGATGAGTCGCTTTAACAGCAAATATCGTATCTTCCAAAGGTTTTGCCATCATCACCATGCCAGGGCCGCCACCATATGCCCGATCATCCACAGTCTTACGTGGATCGGAACAATAATCCCGAGGATTCCAGAGATTGACCTTAGCGAGACCTTGCTCACAGGCGCGCCCAGTGATGCCCCACTGCGTTAATGCGGAGAACATTTCAGGAAATAAGGTGACTACATCAAAGCGCATATTAGAAATGGAAAATCAGTTACTTTTTTTGAGCTTAGCTCCTACTACCAGTCAAGCTGCCAATCTAGAGTAATGAGTCTATTAGGTAAGTCAACGTTTTGCACCACTTCTTTTACGAAGGGCACCAACTGTTTTACTGTTTTAGTTTCTGGATCGCCAAGTGCAATGATTCCGTGAGCTCCGTTATCGTTAACGTCAATCACCACACCCAGACTCTCGCCTTCAAGATTAACTGCCTTACAGCCAATCAGATCAACCCAGTAATAACTATCGCTCTCTGCTTTTGGAAATACTTCGCGTGCAACTAAGATGCGAGCACCTTTTAAAGCCTCGGCCTGGTCACGATCGGTGATGCCATCTAAAGCGATCACTACGGTACCGCTATGCATCTTGGCCTGCTTCACCTTGTAAAGCTTTAATGAAGCCTGCTCATGAGACGCAGCAACACCAGCACTCCGACGAGGAATGAGAGATAACCAAAGTTCTTTGCTAGATAAGAGCGCTACGGGATCGGAAGAATGAGGGCGAACCTTAATCTGACCCTGTAAGCCTTGAGCGTCCTGAACTGCACCGAGCTCAATCAAATCATCTAGGGAAGGTGTATTCATATTGAAGCCACCTCAACTCCCCAAATAACACTACCAGTAAATTCTGCTACCAAAGACTTCATCACTAAGAAAAAGTCTTTGGATGTGAAGTCTTTAGACTGCAGGATTGTTTTTGATCAAACGAACTACTGTTGGAGAGATCTGCGCGCCAACTCCAGTCCAATAGGTCAAACGATCTTGAGCGATACGCATTGCTTGCTCAGTCGCTGCTGCCTGTGGATTGAAGTAACCAATACGCTCGATAAAGTTCGAGTCGCGACGATTGCGCTTGTCTGTAGCCACGATGCTATAAAAAGGGCGCTTCTTTGAACCGCCGCGTGCCAGTCGAATGACGACCATACTTATTCCTTAAAATCTAAAATGAAAACAGGTTGATTACAACCCAATGAAATTACTACAAAATCTTGGGCTCCAACTAACTGAGCAAATTAACAAAACAAATGCACGGTATAGCGGAAAACCTCACATTCTAGACGAAAACCCCTACTTGATCCACCTATTTAAGCGGGCAGCCTTTTGGCTTCAACAGTAGAATAGATTGCAATCAAACCCAAAATAATTATTAAAAACAATAACTTACAGAAATATTGAGATGAAAACTGCCATTTTTAGACCCTCCAGAGGCCCTATAAAGCGCTTTTTTCTGATTCTTTCTTGCCTCAGCTTGGGTTTTTTGACCGCTTGCGCCAATGTGATTCCACCCTGCACCGCCAAAACTAGCCCGCCCAGTACTGAATTCCGAAACACCAAATGGGAGCTAGTTCGCTGGAATCTAGCGCCCAATGCCAGAGGCGAGGTGCGCGCCAGACAAATCCCTCAGGGTGAGAATAGCAACCCAATCCAAATCACCTTTGATGCCAATGGTGAACGTGTGAGTGGATCTACAGGATGCAATCGATTTACCGCTCGTATTACTGAAGATGCCAGAGGCTTCACGCTTGATCAAATAGCAACTACAAAGATGGCCTGCACACCACAACGCATGGAGCTAGAGAATGACTTTCTCTATGAATTAAATGATTACCGCTCAATTGTGCGCAATGGCGATCAGCTATTGATGATTGGCGCGGATCGTCAAGTCTTAAGCTTTATACAAAAAAGCAATTCAACAAAATAAAATATCTCATTATTGAAATTAAAGTTCATCACTGAAAGTCTGAATGAAAAAATACAAACTCCTATTCTGCTCACTCGGATTATTTTTCCCTGGGACTGGCTTGAACTGTTTTTATTTGCAAGGGCTTAAATCCTTCTGGGGCTGGGCTCAACTCTTTTCATTTATTGGTGGAATTGCTGGTTGGCTTATCCTTAAAGACTCGCAATTTAATTCTGCGCCTGGTTGGGTTCTCATCACGTTTGGCTTTATTAGTTTTGAGGCAAGCTGGCTAACCACCATCGCCTATGGTTTACGTGCTGATGAAAAGTGGGATGCGGAATTTAATCCAAACATAGATCCGAGCAAAGCCACTAAATCAGGCTGGCCGGTTGTATTAACTGTGATCTTTTCTTTAGTGTTTGGCGCTGGCGTCATGATGACCTTCCTCGCCATTGCCTTTGAGCAATTCTTTATTTCGCAGCTTCAGGAAGCAAGAAAGCTATCCCAGTAACGCGGATAGCTTTTTGAATGGCGGTGACAGTTTTTTAAATCTTAAAACTGCTCCGCTGTCAGCGCATTCGTGGAATGCCCGCTCTCTAGGATCGAGGTTGCTAGAGCTTGAGATTGTGGCAATAGATTTTCTGCAAAGAATCGTGCAGTGGCAATCTTGGCATCATAGAAATTAGGATCACCCGCGCGCAGCTCCTGCGCAGCCAGTAAGGCACGTGCCATTTGCCAGGCACCTAATACCAAGCCACATAAACGTAAGTAAGCAAAGCTACCGGCGTACACAGCCTTAACATCTGTCTTTGCATTTTCCACAATAAACTCAACAGCAGATTCAAAGGCAATACGTGCGGCGGTTAGTTGCTTTAGCACTGCCTTTGCATCTGCGGTGCCACTGCTTGCGAGATCTTTTTCAGTTTGCTGAATTTTTTCAGAGAATAGTTTTGCAGTTGCGCCACCATCACGCACCGTTTTTCTACCAATCAGATCATTTGCCTGAATAGCTGTAGTGCCCTCATAGATTGTCAGAATACGAGCATCACGGTAGTGCTGCGCCGCGCCCGTCTCCTCAATGAATCCCATGCCACCGTGCACTTGCACACCGAGGCTAGCTACCTCAATCGACATTTCAGTTGAGAAGCCTTTCACAATCGGCACCAGAAATTCATAAACCGCTTGACTCTGCTTGCGAGCGGCTTCATCAGGAGATGCATGTTGGGCATCATATGCAGCCGCAGCGTAATACGCTAAGGCTCTAGATGCCTCAATATAGCCGCGCATAGTCATCAGCATCCGCTTTACATCTGGTTGATGAATAATTGCTACAGGACCTGGAGAGCCGGCTAGATCGCGACTCTGTACGCGGTCTTTTGCATACTGCACCGCCTTTTGATATGCACGCTCTGCAACCGCAATACCCTGCATACCAACTGCAAAGCGAGCTGCATTCATCATTACGAACATGTATTCCAGGCCACGATTTTCTTCGCCTACTAAATATCCAGTTGCGCCACCATGATCGCCAAACTGTAAAACTGCAGTTGGGCTAGCCTTGATACCAAGCTTGTGCTCAATCGAGACACAGTGAACATCATTACGCTCACCAAGTAAGCCATCTGCATTCACCAAGAACTTCGGCACCACAAATAAAGAAATACCCTTCACGCCTTCTGGCGCATCTGGCGTTCTAGCTAATACGAGATGGACAATATTCTTTGCCATGTCGTGCTCACCATAGGTGATATAGATCTTGGTGCCAGAAATTTTGTATGTGCCATCGGCTTGGGGCACGGCACGAGCGCGCACCATTGATAGATCAGAGCCAGCTTGAGGCTCTGTGAGACACATGGATCCAGTCCACTCTCCAGAAATCATCTTCGGCACATAGCGCTCTTGCAACTCAGGGCTTGCTGCAGTTAACAAAGCCTCAATAGCACCATCGGTCAGCATTGGGCATAAAGCAAACGATAGGCTAGCTGAATGAACCATCTCAAAACAAGCTGTTGCAATAAGCTTTGGTAAGCCCTGACCGCCAAACTCTGCAGGATGAACAACGCCCTGCCAACCTGCCGCAGCAAATTGCTCAAAAGCATCTTTAAAGCCAGGGGTAGTGGTAACGATGCCGTCCTTTAAAGAGCTAGGATTTTGATCGCCAGCCCAATTAAGGGGTGCTACAACATCTTGATTGAATTTGGCAGACTCCTCCAAGATTGCTGGGGCTAAATCGACATCAGCTCCAGCCTCAGCATAGGAAGGATATGAAACAACCTGAGATAGCCCCGCTAGTTCGTTCATCACAAATAGCATGTCTTTTACTGGGGCTACATACGGCATAAGTATTCCTATGGATTAGATGTAAAGATAGTTAAAGGGATGTCCTAGCCAAGCAAGTTAGTCAGTTCAGGTACAGCGGTATTCAAATCCGCAACTAAGCCGTAATCAGCAACACTAAAAATCGGCGCTTCAGGATCTTTGTTGATTGCTACGATTACCTTAGAGTCTTTCATACCTGCTAAATGCTGAATCGCACCAGAGATACCTACTGCGATATACAACTGTGGAGCAACAATCTTGCCAGTCTGGCCCACTTGATAGTCATTCGGAACATAACCGGCATCTACCGCAGCACGGGAAGCACCCAAAGCAGCACCAAGCTTGTCCGCTAAAGGCACAACAATCTCTTGATACTTCTCACCAGAACCTAAACCGCGACCACCAGATACGATAATTTTGGCAGCAGTGAGCTCAGGACGATCCGACTTAGTCAGCTCGCGACCCACAAAAGAAGATTTGCCAGAAACCTCAGTAGCCGCTTGCTTTTCCACTGCAGCAGATCCACCGCTTGCAGCAACTGGATCAAAACCGGTTGTACGAACAGTAATCACTTTGACGGGGTCGGTGGATTGCACAGTAGCAATCGCATTACCGGCATAAATCGGGCGCTCAAAGGTATCAGACGAAACAACCTTAGTGATATCGGATAACTGCGCAACATCTAACTTTGCAGCTACCCGTGGCAATACATTCTTACCATTGGCAGTTGCTGGAGCCAAGATGTGGCTATAGCCATTAGCAATCGAAAGAATCTGCGCCGCTAAAGGTTCAGCGAGTTGATCTGCTAAAGATGGGGCGTCCACCTGAATCACTTTACGTACTCCAGCAATTTGAGCAGCAGCAGAAGCGGCAGCATCTGAGCCACTACCAGCCACCAATACATCTACTTCTGGGGAGCACTGCAAAGCAGCTGCTACCGCATTGAGTGTGGCTGCTTTTAAAGATTGATTATCGTGTTCAGCAATAACGAGTGCGGCCATTTAAATCACCTTCGCTTCATTTTTAAGTTTATCTACCAAAGCTACTACATCAGCCACCATCACACCAGCAGAGCGCTTTGGGGGCTCTTCCACTTTAAGAGTTTTAAGGCGTGGAGCAATATCTACACCAAGCTCTTCAGGCTTCACAATTTCCAAAGCCTTCTTCTTCGCCTTCATAATGTTTGGCAAAGTTACATAACGCGGCTCATTTAAACGCAAGTCAGTAGTAATCACCGCAGGCAAGGTAATCGCGATTGTTTCTAAACCGCCATCTACCTCGCGAGTCACACTTGCTTTACCGTCTGCAACTACCACTTTGGAGGCAAAAGTTGCTTGCGGAATATCCATCAAGCTAGCCAACATCTGTCCAGTCTGATTGCTATCATCATCAATTGCTTGCTTACCCAAAATTACAATCTGCGCTTGCTCTTTTTCAGAAAGGGCTTTCAGAATTTTTGCAACCGCTAAAGGCTGCAGCTCGGCATCAGTCTCTACCAAGATGGCGCGATCTGCGCCAATTGCTAAGGCAGTGCGCAACGTTTCCTGGCATTGAGTTGGGCCGGCAGAAACTACTACTATCTCAGTCGCAACACCCGACTCCTTGAGTCGAACCGCCTCTTCCACTGCAATCTCATCAAAAGGATTCATACTCATTTTGACGTTCGCCAAATCGACACCAGAGTTATCCGATTTCACCCGAATTTTGACGTTGTAATCAACGACACGCTTTACTGCTACTAAGATTTTCATGCTGAATTCTCTATTTTTGAGTAACTTTTCTATTTTATCCGTCTAGTACCAATTAGAGCTAGACGTCGATTGCTGAAGCGGATCCTGCCTGCTTACGCAATTCAAACTTCTGAATCTTGCCGGTAGAGGTCTTTGGTAACTCACAGAACACAATAGCTCTTGGCACCTTAAAACCAGCCAAATGCTGCTTGCAATGGGCGATGATGTCGGCGGGCGTCACCTCCATACCGGGCTTGATCTCCAAAAAGGCGCAAGGCGTCTCGCCCCACTTATCGTCAGGCTTAGCAACTACTGCGGCAGCAATGACTGCTGGGTGACGATAGAGAACATCTTCAACCTCTACAGAGGAAATATTTTCACCACCAGAAATGATGATGTCCTTACTGCGATCTTTCATCTTGATATAGCCATCAGGGTTCATCACCGCTAAATCACCAGAATGAAACCAGCCCCCCTCAAAAGCCTCTTTGGTTGCCTTCTCATTCTTGAGGTAACCCTTCATGGCGATATTGCCTTTAAACATAATCTCGCCCATGGTCTCGCCATCAGCAGGGACGGGCTCAAGGGTCTCAGGATCAAGAACGGCAATTGCTTGTTGCATGTGATAACGAACACCTTGACGGGCATTGAGGCGAGCTCTCTCACCAATATCCACATCATTCCACTCATCCTGCTTCACGCAAACTGCTGCGGGACCGTAGACCTCAGTTAATCCGTAGACGTGCGTCAAGTCAAAACCAAGCTTTTCCATACCTTCAATAATCGAAGCTGGAGGCGCGGCGCCTGCGATTAAACCCTTCACACCAGAAGGTACACCCTCTTTTAATTCATCGGGAGCATTGACTAATAGGTTATGCACAATGGGAGCCGCACAGTAATGCGTAACATCGTGCTCTTTAATGGCGGCAAAAATATGTTGCGCATCAACGCGACGTAGACAGACATTAATACCTGCACGAGCCGCTATCGTCCATGGGAAGCACCAACCATTGCAATGGAACATGGGTAGTGTCCAGAGATAAATGGGGTGCTTATTGATATCCCAATCCAAAATATTTGAGACAGCATTAATCGCTGCGCCACGATGGTGATACACCACGCCTTTTGGATTGCCGGTAGTTCCAGAGGTGTAATTGAGGCAAATAGCTTGCCATTCATCGGCGGGGACTTTCCATGCAAACTGGGGGTCGCCCTCAGATAAGAGCTTCTCATAAGTCAGTGTGCCTAACTTCTCACCAGGAACATCAAACTCTTTTTCCTCAACATCAACCACCAAAAACTCGCGGCCACTTTCTTTCTTGGCGATTTCAAGAGCTTTTTTCATCACTCCCGAGAATTCGGGATCCACCATCACCACTTTTGCTTCACCATGATTCAACATAAAGGCAACTGACTCTGGATCAAGGCGTGTGTTTAGGGCATTTAATACCGCTCCAGCCATCGGGATTCCGAAATGTACCTCAACCATTGGGGGTGTATTGGGCAACATCACGGCAACGGTATCGCCCAAGCCAATTCCATGCTTTTGCAGAGCGCTTGCTAGGCGACGACAACGCTCATATGTCTGACTCCAAGTCTGGCGTAGCTTGCCATGAATGATTGCCAAGCGATCTGGATAAACCTGGGCTGATCGCTCAAGAAATAATAGTGGGGTAATCGGAGTGAAGTTGGCCGAGTTTCGCTCTAAACTTTGCTCAAAAATATTAGCCATATGCGCCTTAAATATTGGTCATTTTTTAATCTGAATTTCTAATTCCGCTTAGATATCTGCGAGTGCTTTCACATGCGCAACCACGCTACGGCCTAAAGCAGACAGGTTGTAGCCACCCTCTAGGCAACTGACAATGCGACCTTGGGCATATTGATTTGCAACCCCCTTAAGCTGCTTAGTCATCCAAGCATAATCATCCTCTACTAACCCCATCTGCCCTAAATCATCCTCACGGTGAGCATCAAAGCCTGCAGAGATGATGATGAGCTCTGGCTCAAAGTCTCGTAAACGAGGCAACCATTGCTCTTCCACTATCGAGCGCACCACATCACCACGTGTAGATGCAGGAAGCGGAACATTCACCATATTGTTTGCCCCATCCAAGCCACTGTAGGGGTAAAACGGGTGCTGAAAGAAACTACACATCAGCACATTGGGATCATTAAAAAAAGCAGCTTCAGTACCATTGCCATGGTGCACATCAAAGTCAATAATCGCGACTCGCTCAATACCATACTGTTCCATCGCATATCGTGCTGCTACGGCAACATTATCAAAAACACAAAATCCCATAGAGCGGGTTGGCTCCGCATGGTGGCCTGGCGGGCGCACCGCACAAAACACGTTTTCAACCTCACCCTTCATTACGGCGTCCACACCGGCGATAGCAGCACCCGCAGCACGCAGAGCGGCACTCCAGGTATGAGGGTTCATAATAGTGTCACCATCGAGCATGAAGTAACCGCTTGCAGGCGAACGCTCTTTAACAAAGGCAATATGATCTGGGCTGTGAACTAACTCCAATTGATCTTCAGTTGCTAGTGGCGCATCTAAATGATGCAGAAAGCGATCTACACCACTGCGAATCAGTTGATCATTAATTGCCTGAATGCGCTCTGGGCACTCGGGATGATGACTACCCATCTCATGCTTTAGAAAGTCTGGATGAGTTATGTATCCTGTTGTCATTACTAGAAATCCTCAAATAACAAAACTATTATTTTTATAATTTAATCAAACCTAGCAAAACATCAAAAACCCAATTTCTTATCCATGAATTTTCGCGTCTCCTACCTCACTTCAACACTCCTCACAGTGCTTCTGCTTGGTGCTTGCTCCAGCGTTCCCACCCAGCAAGTTAGCCCTACAGAGACTATCGTAAACCAGTCTGAAGATGTCGCAACAGAAGCCCGTTTTAGCCAAAATCTCAATCAATTAATCACTCAAATTGCCCAAACCCAGGGAATCCCTCAGGCCAGCCTAGAATCAGGCTTCTCTGATGCTAAAACGATCCCCTCCATACGCAAATTGGTATTACCCCCAGCAGGTGGCTTTAAAAAGAATTGGGTCGCCTATCGCAAGCGTTTTATTGAGCCAGTTCGCATTAAGGCTGGGAAGGCCTTTTGGGAGCAAAACCAGGCATTCTTAAGCAAGGTTGAGCAAGAATCAGGCGTCCCAGCTGAAATCATCGTCTCCATTATTGGCATTGAAACCATTTATGGCCGTCAAACTGGAAACTTCCGGGTCAAGGATGCACTTTCTACATTAGCCTTCAGCTACCCAGATACACCCAATAAAGCTAGTCGAGAGCAACTCTTTAAAGACCAACTTCAAGAGCTCATCCTGATGTGCTGGACCGAGGGGGGTGGCAACTTGCCTGCCAACAATAGCAAGCAAGGATTGAATCAGGCACGGTTTAATGCCTGCCTAAATCAGAATAGCTCCTATGCCGGTGCGATTGGTCTGCCACAGTTCATGCCAAGCAGTATTCGCAGCTTTGCAGTAGATGGCGATGGAGATGGGCGTATTGATCTCAAACAAAGCCCTAAGGATGCTATTGCTAGCGTAGCTAACTTTATGAGAAAGCATGGCTGGCAACCTGGCATGCCGATTTACTTCCCCTTACAGGAAGGATCAATCAGTGAGGCAAGCGCCCTAGCTGATGGGGAGCCTCAACTGAAGTACTCAGTTCAAGAACTCATCGCAAAAGGTATCCTCACTAAAGAGCAAGGTGACCTTCAGTCAGGCGGGGTTGAGCCGCAAAGCAAGGCCCTTATTGTTGATCTACCCTACCCAGATAAAGATGGTAGCGATCAGGTTCGTTACGTAGTTGGGCTCAATAATTTTCTGGCGATTGTGCAGTACAACCGCAGTTACTTTTACGCGCAAAGTGTTGCTGAGTTTGCAGAAGCATTAGGATATAAAAATCAAAGTGCAGTTCCTACCTCAACAACTAAAGCGAAGTCAGAAACAAAGTCAGCAGAACCGGTCAAATCTAAACCCAAAAAGTCTGCCAGTAAGAAAAAACAAAAGCAGGCTTAATGCACTCAGACTGAATGTATTACGCTGGGAAAACGCCAGTAGAAAGATAACGGTCGCCACGGTCGCAGACAATAAAGACAATCGTGGCATTTTCCACTTGGCGAGCAATGCGTAAGGCAACAACCAAAGCACCGCCAGCTGAGATACCGCAGAAGATACCCTCTTCAGCAGCAAGGCGACGAGCCATTTCTTCAGCATCCGCTTGGGTCACATACTCAATGCGATCAACTTTATCACCCTGATAAATCTTTGGCAGATACTCTGGAGCCCATTTACGAATACCTGGAATCTGTGAACCCTCTTCCGGCTGCGCACCAATAATCTGAATAGCGGGATTCATGGACTTGAGATAAGTGGAGACTCCGGTAATTGTTCCGGTGGTACCCATCGCTGAAATGAAGTGGGTAATCTGACCATCGGTATCACGCCAGATTTCGGGACCAGTGGTCTCGATATGAGCACGAGGGTTATCTGGGTTCGCGAACTGATCAAGCAATCTACCGCGCCCCTCTTTTTGCAATTGCAATGCATAGTCTCGGGCAAATTCCATACCGCCAGATGCTGCTGTCAGGATTAACTCTGCACCGTAAGCAGCCATACTTTGGCGGCGTTCAATGCTTTGATTTTCAGGCATCACCAAAACCATCTTGTAGCCCAACATCGCAGCAGTCATCGCCAACGCAATGCCAGTGTTGCCACTGGTAGCTTCAATCAGAGTGTCGCCTGGTTTAATTTCACCACGCTCTTGAGCGCGTAAGATCATCGACAGCGCAGGCCGGTCTTTAACCGACCCCGCTGGATTATTACCCTCTAACTTTCCTAAGATCAGATTATTTTTAGTATCGTTTTCAGCGCCAGGAATACGTTGCAAACGAACCAAGGGCGTATTACCCACGGTCTGCGAAATAGTTAAGTAAGAAGGTGTGCTCATGAAACCATTTTAGCCATAAGCTAGGCTAGACGTAAAAGGGTTTAATTTCGGCGATTTGCTTCCGCACGATCCTGATTATGGCGAGAGCCACTTTGACCGCGCGAGCCACGTCTGCTAGCCTTGGAGCCCTCTTTATTGGTTCTACCATGCGGTTCACGAAATGAACTGGGCGCCTCTATGGTTAAGCCGTTATCCACCATCTTTTCAACTGATTTCATACCAATGCCACGCACGCGCTTTTGCAGGTCATTGGCATCCTGAAAATGCCCACCATCCAAACGTTCAGCAATAATGGTTTTCGCTTTAGACGGCCCAATACCTTTAATACTTTCCAATTCGGACTGGGTTGCAGTGTTGACGTTGACTGGTGAAGCAGCAGCCAATCCTGAGACAGCTACAAATACTGAAAATACCAAAGACTTTAATAATTGATTCATTTAATCTCCATCGGTTAATAAAAAATCCACTTACACGAAGTGCAAGTGGATCAGTTACAACGAATGAAGATTCAGTCGGTTGACTGTTTTTTAAAGCTTAAAGTGGACTTGCCAAGAAATCTGAATTCTCTGATAGCCAGGCAATATAACGACTGACACCCTGCTCCACATTGAGGAAGGGCTCAGAGTATCCAGCGGCACGCAGCTTAGTTAAGTCAGCCTGAGTAAAGCACTGGTACTTGCCTTTGAGTGCATCTGGAAATGGAATGTACTCAATCGCTTTTTCTTTGACCAACTCTTCCAAGCTAGCAGGATTGGCTTTATCAATTTTGCGCATGGCATTGGCTACCGCATGAGCAACATCATTAAATGGTTGCGCGCGACCACTGCCGAGATTAAAGATGCCACTGATTTCTGGATGATCCAAGAAATATAAATTCACTTTCACCACATCTTCTACCGAAACAAAGTCACGACTTTGTTCACCGGCGCCATAACCACCATATTCGCCAAAGAGCTTTACCTTACCGTTGGCTTTGTACTGATGGTATTGATGAAAGGCTACTGAAGCCATGCGACCCTTATGGGATTCACGTGGGCCATAGACATTGAAATATCGAAAGCCCACAACTTGTGCTGTATTAGCCTTCTCGGCAAAACGCTTACGCATCACTTGATCAAATAAGAATTTAGAGTAGCCATAAATATTCAATGGCTTCTCATGCTCGCGACTTTCAACAAAAACATCTGAGCCACCATAAGTAGCGGCAGATGAAGCGTAGAGCAGCTGGACTTTTTGCTCTGTACAGATATCAAGCAGGTCCATGGTGTAGCGGAAGTTGTTTGCCATCATGAAGATGCCGTCAGTTTCCATCGTATCGGAGCAGGCCCCCTCATGAAACACCGCCCTGACCTTACCAAAACGACCGCTTCTAAATGCTTCTAGAAACTCATCCTTATCAAGATAATCAATGATGTCTAGATCAGCCAAATTACGATACTTATCAGCGGGACGTAAATCATCAACCGCAATAATGTTTTTCTCACCACGCGCATTGAGCGCTTGAACAATATTGGCGCCGATAAATCCGGCAGCGCCAGTTACGATAATCGTCATTGCAATTCCTCAGAAGTAACGGTGGCTGTTCCTAGCTTGCCAACCACAATACCACCAGCTCGGTTAGCTAAAGCCATGGCTCTTTCCAGGGGCCAGCCAGCTGCTAGCGCCACTGCCAGCGTACCAATGACAGTGTCACCTGCGCCAGACACATCAAATACTTCGCGCGCCTGCGCCTTTACATGACTCACACCAGCCTCAGTAAATAAACTCATACCCTCTTCAGAGCGAGTCAGGAGAAGCGCTTCCAGGTTTAATGATTTTCTAAGATCTTGCGCTCTCTTTGTGAGATCTTCTTCACTAGTCCATTGACCAACTACCTGACGCAACTCACTACGATTAGGTGTCAGTACGGTTGCGCCACGATACTTAGCGTAGTCATCACCCTTAGGGTCCACCAAAATCATCTTCTTCTGAGCACGAGCCTGCTCGATCATCAAAGCCACTTGTCCCAATGCACCTTTGCCGTAGTCAGACAAAATCACCACATCAGCATCACCGACTAGCTTCTCATAACGCTCCAACTTATGAGCGAGGGCAGCCTCACTAGGGGCTTCTTCAAAATCCAAACGAATCAATTGCTGTTGCCTTGCGATGACACGTAGCTTCACAGTTGTTGGTACCTTGCCATCAACCTCAAGCTGACTATCAACGTGACTAGATGTCAGCAATTCAGAAACACGGCGGCCTGGCTCATCATCACCAATCACACCCAAGATGGTTGTCTTTGCACCAAGAGCGGCTACGTTACGGGCTACGTTAGCCGCGCCCCCCAAACGTTCATCAATCTTACCCACTTGAACTACAGGAACTGGTGCTTCTGGAGAAATCCGATTCGTATCGCCAAACCAATAGCGATCCAGCATGACATCGCCCACCACTAATAAACAGGCTTTAGAAAATTGTTCTCGGTTGGCTTTTTCCACGATGTAACTGATCTCTCTAATCTTTCAAATAGATTCTTTTGTGCTGGTAATTAATTATGACGACCAATACCTTGGTATTCAATGCCTAATTCTTGCATAGCTTGTGGCTCGTACAGATTGCGGCCATCAAAGATAATCGGGTTCTTCAAATTGGCTTTGAGTTGCTCAAAATCGGGGCTACGGAAGGCTTTCCACTCAGTCACGATGACTAGAGCATCAGCACCTTGGGTAGCTGTCATGGGGTCATCTACCAAAGTCACTTGTTTGAGGCCGTCTGGGCTGCCTTTAAAGTCCACCTCAAGACAATGCTTGGTCTCCGGCATCGCTACTGGATCGTGAGCCACTATCTGGGCTCCGCGCTTAACCAGCTCTTGAATAATCACACGACTCGGGGCTTCGCGCATGTCGTCGGTATTGGGCTTAAATGCTAATCCCCACATGGCGAACTTCTTACCCTTAAGATCCGCACCAAAACGTTTTTCAATCTTCTCTACCAAGATGTATTTTTGCGCTTCGTTCACGGCCTCTACGGCATCGAGGATCTTGAGATCACGGCCATGCTCAATTGCAGTCTTAGATAAGGCGGAGACGTCTTTCGGAAAGCAAGAACCGCCATAACCGGTACCGGAATACAAAAATCCGTAACCAATACGAGAGTCCGAACCAATACCTTGGCGCACTGCTTCAATATCCGCTCCAACTAAGTCTGCCAAATTAGCCAACTCGTTCATAAAAGAGATACGGGTAGCCAACATCGCATTTGCGGCGTATTTAGTCAACTCGGCACTTTTGACATCCATGTAATAAGTGCGCTCATGATGGCGGTTAAATGGGGCATAGAGTTTGCGCATTTGCTCTTTAGCGCGCAGACCTGCTGGGGTGCTTTGTGTGCCAATCACAATGCGATCGGGGCGCATAAAGTCTTCTACAGCCGCCCCCTCTTTGAGGAACTCCGGGTTAGAAACTACGGAGCACAGCTCTGGTGAGAGGCCTCTTTTAGTAAGTTCCTCTGTAATCGCAGCAGAAACCTTATCAGCAGTGCCGACGGGTACAGTTGATTTATCGACAATCACTTTAGCTGTGGTCATATGACGGCCAATATTGCGAGCTGCTGCCACTACGTATTGAAGGTCAGCCGAACCATCTTCATCAGGAGGGGTGCCAACGGCAATAAATTGAATATCGCCATGGGCAACAGAAGCGGCAATATCAGTAGAAAACTGCAAACGGCCAGCAGCGCGATTGCGCTCAATCATCTCTTTTAAGCCTGGCTCATAAATCGGCACGCCGCCAGAATTGAGGATCTCGATCTTTTTAGGATCAACGTCGACACAAAAGACGTTATTGCCCTGCTCCGCTAAGCAAGCGCCAGTAACAAGTCCAACGTAACCGCTGCCGATGATGGTGACTTTCAAGATATCTCCAAGTAATTCAGATTACATTGAAGGGCCGCTAGGAACGGCTCCTTCACTGCGTCTTGGGGAGTATGCCTCCCAATGATTGCAACCTGGGCACTGCCAGTAAAAACGCCGCGCACGGAAACCACAATTGCCACAGGTATAGCGGGCCAAACTGGTTGTACGCTGCTTCAATAAACTGAGTGTTGCCTGTAAATCTGATACTCGCTCTGGTGTACCGTTACTTTCCGCTAAAGCTAAACGGGTCTCAGCCAACTTAGAAAGCGCACTCAAGCTTGGTGAATGCTGCATCACCTCAACCAGCATCACTTCAGCAGCTTGAGCCCCACGAATTTGAGTCATATGCTTTTGCACAATATCGAGCAATTCACCAGAAGCTTGGGTCTTTAACAATTCACAAAGCGCACTTAAGCCTTCATCGGCTTTATTTAGCGCAGTATGTGCCGCCATCCACCGATCTGCAAGCAAATGCATGTAAGCAGGATGTGTTTTAGCAATCACTGCCCATACTTCGATTGCCTGGGCCGGACGATCCATGGCAATTAAATAATCACCTTGCAAAATGAGTGCACGAGCATGATGCGGAACTGCTTGCAATGCCAATTGGACAGATTGCTCAACCTCTGGCAAATCCTTACGGCGTAATGCTTCTTGGCCCAACTCACAATGAAATTGCGCTATCTCAGTGTGATGCGACTTACCCTGTAAGCCCTCAAGCTCGCTGGCAGCAATAATAGCTTTCTTCCAATCTCGCTCGATCTGATACATCTCGAGCAGACTTTCTTTTGCGGGAGCGGCAAACTTACCCTCACCCACACGATTTAATGATGCTTCGGCTCGATCCAATAAACCGGCACGCAGAAAATCTCGACCTAATTCATAAGCAGCATGATCTCGATCACGGGGCTTCAAGTCATCGCGATTAGCCAAGTGTTGGTGTACTCGAATTGCACGCTCCGTCTCACCGCGGCGACGGAATAAATTCCCCAAAGCAAAATGAAGTTCAATGGTTTCAGGATCGAGCTGAGCAATCTTGACTAGAGTTTCAATCGCCTGATCTGGCTGCTCGTTTAATAAGAGACTTAAACCTTTAAAGGTTGAACGTTGCTGACGCATACGCTCACGCTCATCCATGCGATTCTCAAGACGCAGATCCCAGCGCGAAGCCAGCCAACCAATACCAAACATGACTGGTAGTAACAGTAGCCAAGAGGTTGCAATCTGGATCATGCTGTGCAGAACTTAAATAAAAAAATGGTCCGAATGGACCACTGGATATGCGCTATTTGACTAGGCACCAGAACCCTCTTTAGGGCTCACTTGCTTTAGAGGCTTGTAGTCAACGCGCTCACGCAATTCTTTACCAGGCTTGAAATGGGGCACTCGTTTTTCTGGGATCAATACCTTCTCACCAGATTTGGGGTTGCGACCAGTACGTGCAGGACGGTGATGCAAAACAAAGCTACCAACACCGCGCAACTCAATACGCTTGCCTTCGGCTAAAGCGTGAGTCATCGTGTCTAGCAATGTTTTTACTGCCAACTCCACATCTCTAGGAAGTAGCTGGGGGAATTGTTCCGCCAAGCTCTCCACGAGTTCGGAGCGAGTAATTGCTTGTTGCTCTTGATCTGACATGATCTATCAATAAAAAAACCGCCGCTCTCCTAGTGGAAAGCGGCGATATTGATTTAGCCTTGATTGTCCAACTTCGCTTTTAACAAAGCACCCAAGTTGGTTGTGCCGGACTGCGCATCACCTTGGAGCTTGCTCATAGCGTCTTGTTGGTCAGAGCTGTCTTTAGCTTTGATTGAAAGATTGATTGCACGTGACTTACGATCAATATTAATGATCATGGCAGTCACAGTGTCGCCTTCTTTCAATACATTGCGTGCATCTTCAACGCGATCTGTTGAGATCTCAGAAGCACGTAAGTAAGCTTCAACTTCATCAGCCAAGTGAATAGTTGCACCCTTAGCATCAACAGCCTTCACAGTACCAGTTACAAGGCTACCCTTGTCGCTGACAGATGTGTAGTTATTGAATGGGTCACCAGACAATTGCTTGATACCGAGAGAGATACGCTCTTTCTCAACATCAATGGCCAATACAGTAGCTTCAACTTCGTCGCCTTTTTTATATTTCTTAACAGCTTCTTCTCCTGGCTCATTCCATGAAAGGTCTGAGAGGTGAACCAAACCGTCGATACCGCCAGGCAAGCCAATGAACACGCCAAAGTCAGTAATAGACTTGATTGCGCCAGTCAACTTGTCGCCTTTTTGTTGGCCACGTGAGAACTCTTCCCAAGGATTTGCTTTGCACTGCTTGATGCCCAAGCTAATACGACGCTTGTCTTCATCAATATCCAGAACCATGACTTCAACTTCGGTTCCTAATGCAGTAGCTTTGCTTGGAGCAACGTTCTTGTTAGTCCAGTCCATTTCAGAAACGTGTACCAAACCTTCGATACCAGATTCGATTTCCACGAATGCGCCGTAGTCAGTCAGGTTAGTTACCTTACCGAATAAACGGGTGTTTGGTGGGTAACGACGAGCGATACCAACCCACGGATCATCACCAAGTTGTTTCACGCCGAGTGAAACACGGTTCTTCTCTTGATCAAACTTCAAAATCTTAGCGGTAACTTCTTGACCAACAGTCAACATCTCGCTTGGGTGACGCACACGACGCCATGCCAAATCGGTAATGTGCAAGAGGCCATCGATACCACCGAGGTCCACGAATGCGCCGTAGTCAGTGATGTTCTTAACGATACCTTGAACAACGCTGCCTTCTTTGAGGTTAGACATCAACTTAGCGCGCTCTTCACCTTGGCTAGCTTCAACAACTGCACGACGTGACAACACAACGTTGTTACGCTTACGGTCAAGCTTGATAACCTTGAACTCCATCGTCTTACCTTCGTAAGGGCTGGTGTCTTTGATTGGGCGTGTGTCAACGAGTGATCCAGGCAAGAATGCGCGGATACCGTTAACCATGACTGTCAAGCCGCCTTTAACCTTACCAGTAACAGTACCGGTAACGATCTCAGCTTGCTCGAGAGCTTTTTCCAAGTTCATCCATGATGCCAAGCGCTTAGCTTTGTCACGGGAAAGGATTGTGTCGCCATAGCCGTTCTCAAGAGCGTCAATAGCAACAGAAACGAAATCGCCAGGAGCTACTTCAATCTCGCCAGCGTCGTTATGGAATTCTTCAACAGGAATAAACGCTTCGGATTTCAATCCAGCGTTAACAACGACGAAGTTATGGTCGATGCGAAGTACTTCAGCCGAAATAACTTGGCCGGTCTTCATATTCGATCGGGTTAATGATTCTTCAAATAATTCTGCAAATGATTCAGACATTTATATATTCACTTTGTGCCGCCAGAAGGCCTGACGGGTTAGGTTAAAAAAGCCCCAAGAAACACGCTAAATTAGAAAATCGCGTTGTAGAGTTTCTTAAGACGCCAAAACAACTTCTACTACTGTTTACTACCCACCAAAAACTAAGCTATTTTTGATTGATACCAATCCAAAACCGTCTTAACCGCTTGATCTATCGATAATTCTGATGTTTCAAGCACTTTAGCGCCGTCTGCAACTAACAAAGGTGCGGCACCTCGACTACTGTCTCTGGCATCGCGCTCTTGTAAATCTTGCAGCAAGTCATCGAGTTTAGCAGAAATTCCCTTAGCTATCAATTGCTTATACCGACGTTCGGCCCTAGCTTCAGCCGTTGCCGTCAGGAAAACCTTCAAAACCGCATCAGGGAATATCACGCTAGCCATATCCCGGCCATCAGCAACCAAGCCAGGAGGGACCCTAAAACCATGCTGAACACCCACTAAAGCATGCCTAACCTCTGGGTGCACCGCAATTGCTGAGGCGCGCAATCCAATCTCCTCGGTGCGAATAGCGTCAGTGACATCTTCAGAATTGAGCAAAATTTGGCCATTTTTGAAGGAAATCACCAGTTTTTTAGCCAAAATACCCAGTTCTGGGCCATTTTGAGGATCAATGGATGCTTTCTGACTACCCAAGGCAACCAGTCGATACAAGGCCCCACTATCCAGATAATGAAAACCTAACTTTTCTGCTACCAAGGAGGCAACCGTACCTTTGCCAGAAGCGGTAGGTCCATCAATCGCGATGACTGGAGGTAAATTCATCAAAAAAGACTTTTAAGAAACGATCTTTGCAAATTCAGCAAAGTAAGTAGGGAAGGTTTTTGCAACGCAATTGGGATCATTGATCTTTAGCGCATTAGGGCCAAAAGCAGCCAATGAGAAACACATCGCCATGCGATGATCATCATATGTATCAATGCCTTCAGCGGGAGACTTCCAATCAGCAAGCGATGAAGGCGCCTGCACCACGATGTAGTCAGCGCCCTCCTCAACCATAGCGCCAACTTTTTTCAACTCTTTGGCCATCGCTGCAATCCGATCGGTTTCTTTTACGCGCCAACTGGCAATATTGTTTAGGCGAGTCGGGCCCTCAGCAAACAATGCAGCAACAGCAAGTGTCATCGCCGCATCCGGAATTTCGGTGCAATCAATCGTGATGCCATTCAATTTGCCATTGGCATTCGCAACACCAGCAACTTCAATCCAATCTTCACCAGAAGAAATCTTTGCACCCATTAATGCGAGTGCATCAGCAAATGCAACATCACCTTGAATGCTCTCACTACCCACACCCAAGACGCGCACCGGTCCACCACCAATGGCGCCAAGTGCCAAGAAGTAAGAAGCCGAAGATGCATCACCCTCAACAGATAAAACGCCGGGACTTTGATAGACCGCGTCAGAAGTTTTGGCAGGGATTACAAATGACTGTGCATCAGGAGAAGCTACTTTGACGCCAAAGCGTGCCATGAGCTTGAGTGTGATATCGATATAAGGGCGAGAAATCAATTCACCAATCACTTCGATCTTGACGGGCTCTTTTGCCACCAAAGGTAAAGCCATCAACAAAGCAGTAAGGAACTGGCTAGAGACATCGCCACGGACCTTCACAACATCGTTGATTTCAATATCCGCAGCAAGAATCTTGATGGGTGGATAGCCTTCTTGTAATTCGTAGTCAATCTTCGCGCCCACTTGACGCAATCCATCAACTAAATCCCGAATAGGACGCTCATGCATGCGAGGCACGCCAGATAAACGATAGTTACCACCTTGCATTGCCAAAGCCGCCGTTAAGGGACGAATCGCTGTGCCTGCATTACCCATGAAGAGGTCTGCGTTTTGTACGGGGAACTTGCCACCGCAACCCTCGACTACGCAGACTTTGTCAGCTTGATCGGTTACCGACAAACCCAATTGACGAAGCGCATTACGCATCACTTGAGTGTCGTCAGCATCCAATAAATTTTTGAGAGTTGTTGTGCCTGAAGATAAGGCAGCCAATAACAAGGCGCGATTGGAAATGCTCTTAGAACCTGGCAACACAATCGAGCCTTGTGCTCGTTTGAATGGACCAATCTGGATATCAGGCAAACCACTCATCAAAGCACATCCAAATCTTGACGTGCTTTACTGGCTTTATTAAATAGTTTTTCTAAGCCCGCACCATCATTATCAGCAATCAATTTACGCATGTGATTGACGATGAGTAGATATTGATCGAGCTCTTTCAGAACTGCTGTGCGATTACCCAAGCAAATGTCGCGCCACATTTCCGGGCTCGATGCAGCGATGCGGGTGAAATCCTTAAAGCCTGCTCCAACATGACTGAGCTTTTGATCGGCATCTTCAGAATTAACCACGCTGGCCATTAATGCATAAGACAGAATATGTGGCAGATGAGAAACCGCTGCGTAGATCGCATCATGTTGTACACAAGAAATCTTTTTCACTACAGAGCCAACCGACTGCCAGAAACCCTCAATGAGATCTGTATCTTGCGGGGAGTTTTCTTGTAGCGGACAAAGAATTGTTTGTTTACCCACAAATAAATCAGCTTTAGCAGCGCTCGCACCATGTTGCGCGCCGCCAGCAATGGGGTGTGCAGGAACAAATTGGCAAGCCTTCTTACCCAATACTTCCTTAGCAGCCAAAATCACATCACCTTTAGTGCTGCCAGCATCTGTCAACATAGTCCGAGGTTCTAAGTGTGGCTCGATGACTTCAAAAGCAGTGCGCATTTGAGCAACCGGTACACACAAGACAATCACATCAGATTGTTTTGTAGCCTCAACCAAATCGACCACTGCATCAATCGCGCCCATCTTGAGGGCTTGATCTAGATTCTGCACACTGCGTCCAACACCCAATACTTTATTGACCACACCAGCTTTTTTGAGAGCCAAACCCAAAGATGCACCAATCAAGCCAACACCAACAATAGTGACGGTACCGTAATTACTGGATGGATTGATGATGGCCATTGGCTAATTCAGCTTATCTATTTTTTATTGAATGACTACTTCGCCAAAATATCTTTGAGTGCGGTAATAAAGGCGGCATTTTCTTCGGGCAGGCCAATGGAAATACGCAACCATTGCGGCAAACCATAATTACCCACTGGGCGAACAATAATGCCGCGCTTCAGTAACTCTAGATTAATGCGAACACCGGCACCATCATCCTCGCCTACCTTGACCAACACAAAATTGCCAGCCGATGGGAGATAAGTCAGGCCAAGCGCATCAAATGCCTGGGTTAACTGAGCAAATCCAGCACGATTGAGTTCAAAGCCTTGTTGCAAGAATGCAGAATCCTGAAATGCTGCGATCGCTGCTGCTTGTGCAAGGCTATTCACGTTAAATGGCTGACGAATGCGATTCAATAAATCGGTCAAACCAGGCTGGGCAACGCCATAACCAATGCGTAAGCCTGCTAAACCATATGCCTTAGAAAAACTGCGCGACAAAATCATATTGGGGAAACGCTTCACCCAAGCAATTGCGTCATAGCGCTGCTCTGGAGTGAGGTACTCGTTATAAGCCTCATCCAAAACTACCACTACATGCGGTGGCAATGCTATCAAGAAATCTTCGATTTCTTTCGCTGTCAGATAGCTACCAGTAGGATTATTTGGGTTAGCGACAAATACCAGCTTAGCTTTATCGTCCGCAGCTTTTACTGCTTGCAGCATCGCAGGCAAGTCATGACCATACATTGCAGTAGCAGGCACTTCAACTGCCTTAGCACCAACAGCCTGTGTCGCCAGCGGATAAACCGCAAAAGCATGTTTAGAGAAGATAACTTCATCTCCAGCCTGAGCAACTGCACGCGCAGCCAACTCCAAAATATCGTTACTTCCATTGCCTAAGGTAATCCAATCTGTTGGAACACCTAAACGCGCTGCTAAAACATTCTTCAACTCAAAACCATTGGAGTCGGGATAGCGCCCCAAATCTGCCGCCGCCTTAAGCATCGCATCTTGCGCGGACTTTGGCATACCCAATGGATTCTCATTGGAGGCGAGTTTCACAATCTTGCTTTCATCCAGACCGTATTCGCGCGCAACCTCACTGATAGGTCGCCCACCAACATAGGGCGCTATCGCATGAATATGCTTTAAACCGATATTAGATTTTGATGTCATGCTGAACGAGGATAGGAGCCAAGATTTTTATAAAAAGCGGCTGTTGTTTTTAACTCTTCCAATGCTTTGGCTACTTTTGCGTCTTCAGCGTGACCAGCAACATCGATATAGAAGTGATACTCCCATGTACCCTTGCGAGCCGGGCGAGATTCAAAGCGATTCATAGAAACGCCGTGCTTGGCCAAAGGCTCTAGTAAGCGATGAACAGCACCCGGCTGGTTATCAACCGATAGCACTAAAGAGGTTTGATCTGCACCAGTGGGCTGACACTCGTAAGTGCCGACCACAACAAAACGGGTACGGTTATGTGGATCATCCTGAATCTGCGCAGCAACTGCCTGTAAGCCATAAGCTTCTTGCGCTGGGTCGCCGGCAATCGCAGCCAAGCTTGGATCGATTGATGCCATGCGGGCTGCCTCAGCATTACTGCTAACTGCTTGGCGTTTTAATTGTGGAGCATGCACACTCAGCCATTGCTGACATTGCGCTAAAGCTTGGGCATGAGCGCAAACAGTTGTGACGCCATCTAGCTTGCCACTCTTCGTTAAAAGATGATGGCGAATCGGTAGAACTACCTCACCGCTAATACGCATTGGAGAATCCAACAGCAAATCTAAAGTGCGAGAGATAGCCCCCTCACTAGAGTTCTCAACAGGAACAACGCCGAACTGGGCTGCACCCTTCTCTACTGCCTCAAATACTTCATCAAGGCTATTGCAAGGTAAGCCAGCAATCGAGTGACCGAAATAGGTTTGCGCCGCTTGCTCTGAAAATGTTCCCACTGGTCCGAGATAAGCAATTGTCTGACGAGCCTCCAAGGCGCGACAGGCAGACATGACTTCACGCCAAATTGCAGCGATGCCATCCGCTAATAGTGGGCCCTTGCTGAGTTCCTGTAAGCGCGCAACCACCTGACGTTCACGTTCAGGCCTAAACACTGGGGAAGAAAATCCGCCCTTAATGTGTCCAACTTCTTGAGCCGCTTTTGCACGCTGAGATAACAACTCCAAAATCTGCGCATCGAGCGCATCAATCTTGTCGCGAATAGGTGCTAAGCGCTGCTCTTCAGTGCTTTGGTCTTTGGAGCTCATTAGGCACGCCTTTCAAAGTCACGCATAAATTCCACCAAGGCTTTAACACCCTCGATTGGCATTGCGTTGTAAATACTGGCACGCATACCGCCAGCAGCCTTGTGACCACGCAGAGCAACTAAGCCTGCTACATTGGATTGCTCCAAGAACTGAGCATTAAAATTCTCATCCCTCAGGAAGAAGGTGACATTCATGCGGGAGCGATATTCTTTAGGAATGCGATTCTCATACAAGCTACTTTGATCTAAGAAGTTGTAGAGCAAATCTGCCTTTTCTTGATTGCGCTTCTCAATCGCCTTCACGCCACCCTGTTTGAGTAGCCACTTAAACCCGAGGCCAGCCATATAAATCGAAAAAGTTGGTGGTGTGTTGAGCATCGAGTCAGTAGCAGCTTGTTTTGACCAATCCCAAATCGATGGGGTGATCTTCATACTGTGGCCCATCAAATCTTTGCGAACAATCACAATCGTCACACCAGATGGGCCAATATTTTTCTGAGCTCCACCAAACCAGACGCCGCACTTAGTGACGTCCATCTCTTTAGAAAGAATGTTGCTAGAAATATCTGCAACCAATAACTTGCCCTTGACATCAGGCACATCTGGAAACTCCACACCGCCAATAGTCTCATTGGCACAGTAGTGAACATAGGCAGCATCATCTGAGAGCTGCCAAGTAGAACGATCTGGAATCGTATTGAATTTTTCGGAGGCAGAAGATGCGGCTAAATGAGCAACACCATATTTTTCGGCTTCTTTAAAAGATTTTTCTGACCAAATACCAGTCACCAAAAAATCTGCCTTTGGGCCATTCTTAGCTAAGGGCATAAGGTTCATTGGAATGGCGGCATTTTGACCTAAACCACCACCCTGCAGCATCAAGATTTCATAGGAATCTGGGATATTCATGAGGGTGCGTAGATCTTGCAGCACCTCCTCATAAAGCGCCATAAACTCTTTGCCGCGATGACTAACCTCCATCACGCTTGCGCCTAAGCCCTGCCAGTTCAACATCTCCGCTGCAGCCTGCTTTAACACCTCTTCCGGCAAAGTAGCAGGCCCCGCAGCGAAATTGAAAATGCGGCGGTCAAACGTCATGATGAATTAATTAACCTTGTATGAATGCCAATTAGGCATCACCAGCTTCATCAGAATTGGAATCGACTGCTGGATCAGCTGAAACATCTCCACCCTCACCGTCTTCACCATCATCCAAATCATTCTCATCATCCGAATCGCTTTCAGCAATGCGCTGCAAACCAGACAAACGTGTGCCTTCATCGACGTTGATCAATGTGACGCCTTGTGTTGCGCGCCCCATCTCACGAATCTCTGAAACACGGGTGCGAACCAAGATTCCGCCAGTCGTAATCAACATGATTTGATCTTCAGGGGATACCAAAGCAGCAGCGACGACTTTACCGTTACGCTCAGTTGTCTGAATCGCGATCATGCCTTTAGTGCCACGACCATGACGGGTGTATTCACCAATTGGAGTGCGCTTACCAAAACCATTTTCTGTTGCAGTCAATACGCTACTTGGAATGGCAAGGCCATTTGCATCAACCACAACTGCTTCTGCACCTTCAGCAGCTTCAGCCGGGGCAACCAACATGGCGATGACTTGATGACCCTCACCCAAATTCATACCGCGCACACCACGTGCCGTACGACCCATTGGGCGAACATCATTCTCATCAAAGCGGACTGCTTTACCAGCGTCAGAGAACAACATCACATCATGCTGACCATCAGTAATTGCGGCCCCAACTAAGAAGTCGTTTTCGTTTAAATCGACAGCAATAATTCCGGCCTTACGTGGATTTGAGAAGTCAGACAAACGTGTCTTCTTCACGGTACCCAGGCTGGTTGCCATAAAGACGTAATGATCATCTTGATATCCCTTAATCGGGAGAATCACAGTAATCTTTTCGCCTTCAATCAATGGGAACATATTGACGATCGGCTTGCCACGTGAGTTGCGGCTACCTTGTGGAACCTCCCACACTTTGAGCCAATACATACGTCCGCGATCAGAGAAGCACAGAATGATGTCGTGCGTGTTCGCAACGAAGAGTGTTTCAATCCAATCTTCATTCTTCGTAGCTGCAGCTTGTTTGCCACGACCACCACGTTTTTGAGCGCGATATTCACTCAGAGGCTGGCTCTTCATATAGCCGGTGTTCGAAAGCGTGACCACCATATCTTGCGGAGTGATCAAATCTTCTGTGAACAACTCGGTTGCGTTCATTTCAATAAATGAACGACGACCAGTGTCACCACCAGCAATACCAAACTCAGCTTGGACTTCTTTCAATTCGGACTCGATGACTTGAGTGACACGCTCCGGCTTAGCAAGTAAGTCGAGCAAATCAGAAATCTCTGCCATCACATCTTTGTACTCATTCACAATCTTGTCTTGCTCAAGGCCAGTCAAGCGTTGCAAACGCATCTGCAAAATTTCTTGCGCTTGACTATCAGACAAACGATAGAGACCAGTAGATTGCATGCCGTACTCAGGCAATAAACCTTCAGGACGATAGGCATTGCGACCGCCCGGAGTATCCGTCTCTGCGCGTGCCAACATCTCGCGCACCATGGAAGAATCCCATGCCTTACTCATCAATTCTGACTTAGCCACCACTGGGTTTGCTGCAGCTTTAATGATGGCAATAAATTCATCAATGTTTGCCAACGCAACTGCCAAGCCTTCTAAGACATGGCCGCGTTCACGTGCTTTGCGTAATTCAAAAATCGTACGACGCGTCACAACTTCACGACGATGTTGTAAGAAGTACTCCAACATTTGCTTCAGATTCAATAGGCGCGGCTGGTTATCCACCAGAGCCACCATATTCATACCGAAGTTGTCTTGCAGTTGAGTGCTCTTGTACAAATTATTGAGAACTACTTCCGGCACTTCACCGCGCTTGAGCTCGATTACTACGCGCATACCTGACTTATCAGACTCATCACGCAGATCAGAAATGCCTTCTACTTTTTTCTCATTCACTAACTCAGCAATGCGCTCGAGCAAGTTCTTTTTATTCACCTGGTAAGGCAACTCGTCAACGATGATGGCCTGACGAGCGCCCTTATCGAGGTCTTCAAAGTGGGTTTTGGCACGCATCACGACACGGCCACGGCCAGTGCGATAGCCTTCACGAACCCCTTGAACACCATAAATAATGCCGGCGGTCGGGAAATCCGGAGCGGGAATGATCTCAATCAGCTCATCAATCGTGCATTCTGGGTTGTGTAATACATGCAAACAGGCTGTAACCACCTCATCCAAGTTATGGGGAGGGATGTTGGTTGCCATACCCACAGCGATGCCTGAACTGCCGTTAATCAGCAAATTAGGCACTTTTGCAGGAAGAATCAGGGGTTCTTTCTCACTACCGTCGTAATTTGGCCCGAAATCCACGGTTTCTTTGTCCAAATCGGCCAATAACTCATGGGCGATCTTACGAAGGCGGATCTCGGTATATCGCATCGCAGCAGCGTTATCACCGTCTACAGAGCCAAAGTTACCCTGTCCGTCAACCAGCATATAGCGTAGAGAGAAGTCCTGAGCCATACGAACAATGGTGTCATACACCGCAGAATCGCCATGTGGATGGTATTTACCGATCACATCGCCAACTATACGGGCAGATTTTTTGTAAGCGCGGTTCCAATCGTTGTTTAATTCATACATAGCGAATAAAACACGTCGGTGAACCGGCTTCAGGCCGTCACGCACGTCTGGCAGGGCTCTGCCGACAATGACGCTCATTGCGTAGTCCAAATAGGACCGCCGCATTTCGTCTTCGAGGGATATTGGTAGTGTTTCTTTAGCGGCTTGTTCCATTTAGAAATAATATCATTTTGATGACTGATAGCCCCTATGCTAAGATTCTGTCAGTTTGTACGAAATTGAGATGTGTCGCTTTGCGGTTTTTGCTTCAAAGTAGGGCGAATTACATTTAAGTTTGACTTTAATTAAAAAAGAGATTTTTGAGGACTAAAAATGAACAAAACCCTAAAAGTGTTGTTAGCTTCTGTTGTTACTGTTTCTGCTTCTGCAGCAATGGCTTCTGATAACTGGGAAAACAGCTCTGGCTTGAACTGGAAAAACGGCGACGGCACATTGTGCTGGCGTGATAACAACTGGACTCCTGCTACTGCAGCTCCTGGTTGCGATGGCTACTTAACAGCTAAAAAAGCTTCTGGTGTAAGCCAAAGCAAGATCACTTTGCAAGCTGACACACTTTATGACTTCAACAAGTCTGACTTGAAGCCAGAAGGTAAAGCTACTTTAGACAAAATCGCTAAAGACTTAAGCAAGATCAAATTAGAAGTAATTATTGCTGTTGGTAACACCGATAGCGTTGGTACTGATGCTTACAACATGGCTCTCGGCCAGCGTCGTGCTCAGTCCGTTAAGGCTTACTTGGTAAGCAAAGGTGTTGACGGTAGCCGTATTTACACAGAATCAAAAGGCAAGAGCAATCCAGTTGCATCAAATGCAACTGCTGAAGGCCGCGCTAAGAACCGCCGTACTGACATCGAAGTTGTTGGTACAGCTAAAGTTAAGTAATTCTTTTTTACTTGTAAAAAAGCCCGGTTCTGCCGGGCTTTTTTATTTCCGCTATATTCGTAATTCCTTTATCTCCGGCACACATTGTGCCCTCACCCTATGAACGTCGATCAATCTGAAATCGCTAAATTCAGCGCTCTAGCCCATCGCTGGTGGGATCCCGAGAGTGAATTCAAGCCCTTGCATGCCATCAACCCATTGCGCCTGAACTGGATCAAGACCTTTGTCGACCTTCATGGCAAGAAAGTATTGGATGTGGGTTGTGGTGGCGGGATTCTAGCGGAGTCTATTGCCCAATCAGGCGCCGATACCTGCGGAATTGATTTGTCAGAAAAAGCTCTCAAAGTAGCTGAATTACATGCACTTGAAGTAGGCGCCACTCTCCAATACCGCTCTATTTCAGCTGAAGCGCTGGCTGTGGAAGAGCCAGGGCAGTATGACGTTGTGACTTGCATGGAGATGCTAGAGCATGTCCCTGACCCGGCTTCAGTCGTTCAGGCCTGTGCAAAGCTCTGTAAGCCAGGTGGCACCCTCTTTTTTAGCACCCTAAACCGTAGCCCTAAGTCCTACTTATTTGCCATTATTGGCGCCGAATACGTCCTCCGCCTGCTACCAAAAGGTACCCACGAATACGCTAAATTCATCAAACCTTCTGAATTAGTCGCATTTACTCGCCAAGCAGGCTTAGAAATGATTGGCATGAAAGGTATGAGCTATAACCCTCTCACTCAAGTCTATAGCTTGGGTGATGATGTTGATGTGAACTACATGATTGCCGTACGTAAATGAGTAGCGGGTTAGCAAGCCCTTACAAGGGTGTCTTTTTTGACTTGGATGGCACGTTAGCTGATACCGCCCCAGACCTTGTGGCAGCAGCCAATCAGCTTCTCATCGCCCGTAATCTTCCTCCCAAGTCATATGAGGTCTTACGCCCCTGCGCCTCTGCAGGAGCCCGTGGCTTAATTGGGGGTGCATTTGGAATCAACCCTGAGCACCCAGACTTTATTCCGCTGCGAGATGAATTTTTCAGGAATTATGAAAAAGCACTCTTGGTCAACAGCGTGATTTTTGACGGCGTTGACCACCTCTTAGATCAATTGGATGAAGCAAAGCTCCCTTGGGGCATTGTGACTAACAAAAGTGAACGCTTTACCCATCCACTGACAGACCTCATGGGACTTCGTCAAAGAGCAGTCTCTACAGTTTGTGGTGATACCACCCCACACTCAAAACCCCACCCAGAACCCATTCTTCACGCAGCCAGAATCGCCAATATCGATCCCAGTAAATCAGTCTATGTTGGCGATGACATCCGGGACATCATTGCCGGTAAAGCTGCAGGCATGATGACTATCGCAGCAGCCTACGGCTATTGCGGCTGCGAGGAACCCCCAGAAGCCTGGGGCGCAGATTATCTTGTACGCCACCCAAAAGAATTACTCCAAATCATCTTCCCGCAGTAGGGCTAAATCGCTAATCTGCAAGTTATCCAGCAATTTAAGGCTAAGAGCCTTAAAATAGAACCTCCAATGCATGCATTCTGGGACCGACATGGTTTCGACGTGGGTTACAAAGCATCAAGGGCATACCGAGGACCCGTTATCTCGTAAATCAATGGGAATGTAATAACTGCAAACGACGAACGTTTCGCACTAGCCGCTTAATTGCGGTTGCCCCTGAACTGACTCTCTCTTGGGTCAGCTAGCGCAAGCTAGATCAGGGTCATTTACAAGAGATAAGATCATTTCATGTCACGGGGAATGGTTCGAAAACTTAGTGAATCGCCAGCGTGGAACATGTCAGTCTGTGACTAGCTAGCTAAATTAAATGACATGACTAAGTATGTAGAACTTGTTGTAGAGGATTTGCGGACGCGGGTTCGATTCCCGCCGGTTCCACCATTTTGAAGTACGTAACAGTCTAACGCCACCCACTAGGGTGGCGTTTTTCTTTTAGCGCTTCGGTGTTTTTCCTGCCATCTTCACTGCTCTCAGAAAATCAAAGTCCACACCTTTGTCTGCTTGCGTAACTGTATCTAAGAATAGCTTTAGATAGCCGCGCTCTGCAGTGGGCTCGACTACTGGATTATCTTTTGCGCGCTTAGCCAATTCTTCTTCTGAGACTAGCAAACTAATCTCGCGATTCTTCACACTCAAACGAATGCGGTCACCATTTTTTACATATGCGAGTGGCCCACCAACTGCGGCTTCTGGAGTCACGTGTAAGACGATCGTTCCAAATGCTGTGCCACTCATGCGGCCATCAGAAATACGCACAATATCTTTTACACCAGCACGCGCAAGCTTCATCGGAATCGGAATATATCCCGCTTCAGGCATGCCTGGCGCACCTTTGGGACCAATATTTTTTAGCACCAAAATATCATCTGCAGTGACATCTAAATCAGGGCTATCAATTCGATTGGCAAGATCTTCAGAATTCTCAAAGATAACTGCTCTACCCTCATGCTCCATCAATTTTTCGTGAGCCGCTGACTGTTTGATGATGGCGCCACCAGGCGCTAAATTGCCATGCAATACGGCAATACTGCCACGGGGATAAATTGGATTGCTAAACGGGCGCACTACATCTTGTTTAAAGCTGGGTGGGGCGGCATCAATTTCTTCACCCAAGGTACGACCTGTTACCGTCATTGCATCTAACTTTAATAATGGTTTTAGCTCACGGAGCAAGGTGGTCATACCACCAGCATCATGAAAGTTCTCCATGTAGTGATCACCGGAAGGCTTGAGATCAACTAGAACCGGGGTTTCATCACCCATCTTATCGAGTGCGTCCAAGTCAATCTCGAGCCCCATGCGGCCAGCAATAGCAGCTAAGTGAACAATGCCGTTGGTTGATCCACCAATCGCTAACAACACACGCATGGCGTTTTCAAATGCATCGGCGGTGAGCACCTTATCAATAGTTAAGCCATCTTTTGCCATTTGGACTGCACGTGTGCCCGTCTCTTCTGCAATCCGAATGCGGTCTGCAGTGACCGCAGGTGGCGTTGCACCGCCTGGCACAGTCATTCCCAATGCTTCAGAGATACAGGCCATGGTGCTAGCGGTACCCATTACAGAGCAAGTGCCAACACTCGCTACCAATTGATCATTCACCTCATCTTTTTCAACTTCATCAATTTCACCGGCGCGGAATTTTCCCCAATAGCGGCGGCAGTCTGTACAGGCGCCCACACGCTCACTACGATGAGACCCCGTTAACATTGAGCCGGTAATTAACTGAATTGCTGGCAAGCCTGCAGAGGCTGCACCCATCATTTGAGCTGGCACAGTCTTATCGCAACCACCAATCATGACCACTGCATCCATCGGTTGAGCGCGGAGCATCTCTTCCGTATCCATGGACATGAGATTGCGCAAATACATACTGGTTGGCGCAGCAAAACTCTCATGAATGGAGATGGTTGGGAAGTCCATTGGCAATCCACCCGCCAACATCACACCCCGTTTCACAGCCTCAATTAATTGCGGCATATTGCCATGACATGGGTTGTAGGAGCTTCCCGTATTAATGATGCCAATGACAGGACGATCTAAGACGCTATTGGTATAGCCAGCCCCTTTAATGAATGCCTTACGCAAAAATAAAGAGAAGCCTTTATCGCCATAACTTGTTAAGCCCTTACGCAAGCCACTTTCAGGAGTTTGATTTTTGTCTTTATTGTTATTGCTTGTCATAGGTGAATGTCTCTTATTTGGCACAATATTTTTATATCGCAAATATACTAAACTTTGCCTTAATTAACCTTTTAAGCTTTAAAACTACAGCCAAAACAAATACAAGGACATCCATGTCAACCATCCAACCCTTTCACCTTGCCTTTCCAGTTAACGATCTAGCGGCTGCTCGTACCTTTTACGGCAGCACACTAGGCTGTCCAGAAGGACGTAGTTCAGATGAATGGATTGACTTTGATTTCTTTGGACATCAACTCGTTGCACATCTTGCCCCTGAAGAATGCGGCCATGCGAGCTCAAATGAGGTTGATGGGCATCAAGTTCCGGTAAAACATTTTGGGGTTGTTCTTACGATGCCAGATTGGCATGCGTTGGCTGAAAAATTAACTCAGAGTGGCATCAAATTCATCATCGAGCCGCAAATTCGCTTTAAAGGCAAAGTTGGTGAGCAGGCCACCATGTTCTTTTTAGATCCTGCTGGCAATGCTTTGGAATTCAAAGCATTCGAAGATCCAAGCCAGCTATTTGCAAAATAATTGGCTTGGATAATTGAGCTATCAATTTTTAAAAGAATTGGTAGCTCATCCCCGCCTGAAAGTTTAAGGGTGCACCAGCAAATATCCCATCCGGACTTCTGCTAGAAATATAACGTCGATTCAAGAGGTTGTTGACCACCCCAAAGATTTTTAAAGATTTATTCACCTCATAATTTGCACTCCAATTCACAGTGGTGATCGAAGGGATCTCACCTAAAGTACCAATTGCGTTTTGAATTACAGTGTTCGCGGAATCCGCATATTGGGATGACAGGTAATTCAGGCTTAGCAATGTTTTAAAACCATTCGCCTGATAATTAACCCCTAGGTTTGAAACCAACTTTGCGGTGTATGGAATTCGATTTCCATCGGCGCCCATAGACGAATTTCCGACAAACTTTGCAACGGGAATATAAGTCAGATTTCCATTGATGCCCCATCCTGTATCTAGTTGATACCCCAAAGCTAGCTCCGTACCTTGATGCAAACTCTTGCCACCATTTGCTTTAGAAATGCCTGAAGCAAGACTTTGATGCACAATCTGATTGCTAAAGTTCATACTAAAAACAGCCGCGTCATATGTGAATCCGGCATTCTTACCGCGCAAACCGAACTCAATATTGGTGGAGCGCTCCGGATCTAATTGCTGATCTACACCCTTTTCACTAATGGCAGTTGCAAGTTGTGCCGGCGCAAACCCTTTGTAAATACTGGAATAAATCTGTAGCTCAGGTTCAATCTGCCAAGTTGCTCCAATTTGAGGAACGTATTCGAGGTTTTTAGTGCTTCCCGAGGCATTTGTGATGACGTTGTTTCTACTCTGCCTATAGCTCTCAAGTCGCAACCCAGGAATAACAGCTACGTTCTTGCTCAGCAGAAAACGATTCTGAAGATACATGGCCATTGAGTTAGCCTTATTTTCCTCGTGACCTAGAACGCTCCCTGACTTCACAAAACTAGTTGAGCCCACCATTTGGTTAATTTGCGACTCAGTATGTAAACGTATTCCAAACTCAAGTTCATTATCAATCCCCATAGCATTAAAGGATTGATTTAAGCGGGAGTCCATTCCCAACATTTGGAATTCACGATTGCGCCCGAACATGCAGTTGGCAGAGCCATTACAAGTATTAAAGACTGTTTGATCAGCATTTCGGGTGCGGATACTTTGCCGCCAATAATCACGGTCCAATTTGCTCCAATAGACCAAGGTATTTAACTTAGTGTCGGGACCAATCTCCCACGAGTGGTTTAGATCAACTGCATTGCGTTGAGTAACAAAATAATCGTTTGGCGCTGGATTTGCTGAATACTTGCCCAGGTATTGATTTGGCCTTAAGCCAACATATGAAGTATTGATATTGTTGTCGTAATGGGTGTACTTCAGACTCAGCCATTGGTCTTGATCAATCGCTATCCCACCCTTAAATAAAATGTCGTACATCTTGTAGCCATTTGCCTGATAGCCATCAGATTCTGATTTGATGATATTGATCCCTGCAACTGCGCCATTAGATTCAGACTTACCGCCAGCCTCAATCTGAGCCAATCGATACCCGTAATTACCGGCTTTGCCAGAAAGCTTAAAGCCATGTTCAGGAGTCTTAGTAAGGTAGTTAATGACGCCTCCAATATTTGAAGGCCCATATTGAAGTCCAGATGCGCCCTTAAGCACCTCTATTCCACTCATACGATCTACTGGAGGGCTGTAATAGGATGCACTCGAAATAAACAAGCTTGGATGAATTGGCGCTCCATCCTCTAAGAGCAATACTTTTTGGCTACGACTGGGATTTAAACCCCGTATTCCAATATTTGGTATGGAACCAAGTCCGCCCTCGTCCCCACGAATATTGACGCCTGGAACAGTCTTTAGAGCATCCTGAAGCGATAAGGGCTGGAGTAGCTCTAATTGCTGCTGATTAATAACATCAACCGTACCTGGAATCTTTGAGCGCGCACTCTCATCTCGCCCCACTATATCCATTCGTGGTAACTCCACATCTTGAGCATAAGCACTCATTACCAATGTTCCTCCACAAGCCAATAGGGCGCTTGAGGCCAACGCCATTCCTTGCTGCTTCATATGCAATCTCCAGAGATATAAACAAAAAATCGCTGGCTACTTGCATATTGAAAATACGTTTGCTGGCTAAAAAGGGGTACGCACTTACTTAGTCAAAATTAACTTTCCAAGTTTAGTAATGCTTAAAACATAGCGCTGATCATCATGCACAATGACGACTGACTTATTTTTTCCAAGTAAGCTTTCGCTTGATATCGCCTTGCCCCAAACTGGGTCGTAGCTTGGAGCTAATTGAGCAAGATCACTCATGCGCAGATTCATATCAGGACTCCAATTGAAAGTGGATCGGTAGTTGATAACATTCAGGTGCATTTTCTGATGTCGCATTCAGCGCCGAAAATCTCCATGCTTTTACTGCTTCAATAGCAGACCGATCTAAGTTTTGGTAGCCCGAGCTTTGGGTCATTTGCACGCTCTCGACAAAGCCACGAGATTCAATACATAGCTGGAGATGAACAGCTCCTTGCTCACCCATGCGCCGACTCGCTAGCGGATAAGAAGGCTTCGGATTAAAAAATAGACTTCTTCCTGCAAGTTCATGAGCACTTTTCTTGGATGATGAACCCTGCTGAGCAGCATTCTGTACCGCAGGCCTTCCTTGAGTTGAGATAGTTGCGGTAGAGACATCATTTTTTGTAGCAAGCGGGGAAATATTGACACGATTTGAGAATTGATTTTGAGCTTGAGTGCTAGAGCGGCTCTCCCCGCCGTGCAAACTGAGGGTAATGACATTCTGTGAATCAGAATGCAATACTCCTAATGAGGTATACAAAGTCAAGATAAGTAATCCCACATGCACAGCAAGAACCAAGCAGACAAATGGGAAATATCTTCCAAGCGTGGATTGCTGGTCCTTCACAAAAATACCTTTTTACACATTGACACACCCATATTAGATGATAATTATTCTCATTTATTTTATGGAATGGCAATGGCATTAACAACCCCTGCAAGCAAGTGGACGAATGCTGTAGGGGTATTAAAAGTTTACGAAAGTAACAAAAATTACTTAACTGCTAAGCGCCACAGAGATGTGGTTTCAGCAGATCTTGGAAAGTACAGAAGGTCAGATTGATCAAAAGGCTTATGGTGCTTTGGCTTAGTATCAATACGATTAATTACCTTAAGCCCTCCTGCCTCAATCCACTCTAGCAATTCTTTTCTTGCTCTTAACCCGAGATGCTCGGCTAAGTCAGACAAAATTAACCAAGCCTCTCCATCGGGTAGTAAATGGTTTTTTAAATCAACTAAAAACCATTTCAGCATTTGGCTCTCAGGGTCATAAACAGCATGCTCCAAAGTGGAACTGGGTCTTGCGGGTATCCACGGAGGATTGCAAACAATCAAAGATGCTTTCTCTTGCGGAAATAAATTAGCCTTGATGATTTGGATGCTGGAATCCAAACTCAATCGCTTGATATTTTCTTGAGCACAAGCAAGCGCTCGATCATCTTGATCAGTGGCAACAATCTTTTGTACGCCTCGCATTGCCAAGATAACTGACAACACGCCAGTCCCTACGCCGATATCAAAAGCAATGGACTCTTTTTCGAGTGATTTAGGCAACGGGGCGCTACAAACTAACTCGAGATACTCCCCGCGTATCGGCGAGAAAACACCATAATGGGGGTATATAAAAATAGGTTCGCCTTCCCCATCAGCGAGAACGGGTACACCATTTTTACGCCACTCATGTGCACTGATCACTCCCAAGAGCTCACGCAAGGAAATCACATAAGACTCAGTAGTTAAGCCATAGGCCTCAAGGCAAGCAACCGAAACATCAGGCGCGCGTCGCAATGGAATAGTGTGATCAAGATTGCATTGAATTAGCAACATGCCGAGGATTCGAGCTCTTTGTGACTGAATCAAACGATGCTTGTTAAATAGATCAATCGAAGTTGGCGATTGAAGATCACCGGAAGATTGATCTACTCTCTTACCAGCGCGCTTGGATTTCTTAGAGGGCTTATCAATGCGTCTTACCAAAGCTTGCAATAACTGACGGGCATTCTGGAAATCACCCTTCCATAAGATCGCAGTTCCCTCACAGGCTAGGCGATAGGCGTCGTCCGCCGTGAGGGTGTCATCAGCAATGACTACCCGTTTATGCGCAGCAATGCCATTCTCAGAATGCCAGGCCGCTGAATATGTCTGACCACCTTCTTGCCAGGTAATGGAGTTGCTCTGGCTCATGAATTACTCAGGAGGATGCTCCTCAGGATTCACATCCAAGGCAATCAAAAATCGAGAAACCATGTTGTAGGCCGCCACCACAGTCACAAGCTCAACAGTGTCAGTATTGCCAAGCGCGGTTTGCAAACGTTTCATCAGCGCACTATCAACCTGAATATTGCGTGTCATCTGAAATGTCAGCTCTACCGCATCGTTTTCAAGGGTAGAGAACAAGGTGGTTGGGAAGTTAGGCTGGCCAATTAAACGCAGCGCCTTCACTTGTTCCTCGGTACCGCCTGCTTTGATAAATGGAGGAGCGTGATGAAAAAACTCGTACTCAGCACCATTGAGAACAGCTACCCCACACATTGCAAGTTCACGCAGCTTTGGATCCAAGGAGAGGTTATTGCGTATCTCACCAACAAAATGATTCCAGCCCTCAGCAATGGGGGTGCTGTGTAACAGCATGCGGTCTAAATTGATGAATTGGCCACCTCGACGCTGGCGAATCGCGGCGACTAGCTCGGCCGGCTCTGCCAAATCCATAGGCTGGTAAGGGATTAAACGTTCAGACATGGGTGCTCTTTGGGTTTTTATAGGATTGGGTCTGTAGGATCGTAGATTATCACTCGAATACCATCTTCCTCGATAATGTCGCAATCGACACAAAATATTTGCCATGAAACCGATTCTGAACATAGCCGCCTACTTATTTGTCAGCCTAGACAATCTGATTGAATTGCGCGCCAAAATTCTTGAAGAATGCAACGCCCGGCAACTTAAGGGAACCATCCTCTTAACGGGGGAAGGCATCAATATGTTCTTGGCTGGTAGTGAGCCAGAGTTAAGGGGCTTTTTGGATTGGCTGCGATTAGATCCACGTTTCAAATTATTGGAATCAAAAGATAGCTGGTCCGAAACACAACCATTCAAAAAAATGTTGGTCAAGATTAAGAATGAAATCATTCGGATGAATCACCCTGCGATTCGTCCAGAAGAAGGTCGTGCAAATTTCATTACACCGAAGAAATTACAAGAATGGCTCGATCGCGGAACGGACGACTTAGGTCGCCCTGTAGTCATGGTGGACACGCGCAATGCATTCGAAGTTGAGTATGGGACGTTTGAGAATGCACTGCATTTCAATATCGAGAAATTTACAGAATTTCCAGCAGCAATCACTGCGCATAAAGATGCACTAGCCGATAAAACATTGGTAAGCTTTTGCACTGGCGGAATTCGCTGCGAAAAATCCGGTCTCTACATGCGTGAGATTGGTATGCAGCATAGCTATCAGCTAGAGGGCGGCATCCTCAAATACTTCGAGGAAGTTGGCTCAGACCACTACACTGGGAGTTGCTTTGTATTTGATGAGAGAGAGGCTCTAGAGCCCAACCTGGACTCTATCCCACTAGAGCGCTCTATTCGTAAAAAACAAACTGCCTAAATACTAAAAACCTAGTCGGATTTACCGACCAAAGTCATGTGCTCAACAAAAGGTGGCTTTGCAAAGAAAGGGCCAACAATGGCTCGCCAATCAGCAAATGCTGCTGACCCCCGAAAGTCCACAGTGTGATTTTCCAAACTATCCCAGTAAATTAGCAGCAAGTATCGTGCTGGACTCTCAATAGTGCGGTTCACCTTAAATCCTCGAAACCCTTTAGCTTTGGAGATCACAGTATTGACGCCATGCAAAATGGCTTCTTCAAACTCAGCAGACTTACTAGGATCAATTTCTATATCGCAGTGTTCCAAAATCATGGGTATTCCTTTATCAAAATCAATAAAGATAGATAGTAAACTCAAACAGCATAATTAATAACGATTCGAGAGACATGGCTAATTTACCTAACGTTGTCATTCTTGGCGACTATGAGCGCGCCCTCCGTCGCTTTTCCAATTGGGACAAAGTAGATCGGCGCTGCCATATCACCATTCATCATGAACCCCTTCATGGTGAAGCCCTATATGAAGCAATTAAAGATGCAGATGTCATTGTACTGGTGAGGGATCGCACCCCGTTTAATGAAGCTCTAATTGCTCGCCTCCCAAAGCTGAAGTTATTCCTATTTACCGGCAAGCGTAACGGCACCCTAGATGCACCTGCCCTGATTTCACGCAATATTCCGGTCGCCTGCACGCCAGGAGGCCCCTCCAAGGAAACTACTACCGAGTTAACTTGGGCTTTAATTCTAGGTGCTTCAAAACATTTAGTTCGCCAAAATAACTTGTTGCACTCAGGTGGCTGGCGCGATGAACTTTCTGTTCTACCAATGCTCTCCGGTGAACGTCTTGGAATTATTGGCTTAGGCTCGATCGGTAGTGCCGTTGCCAAAGTGGGGAAAGCCTTTGGAATGGAGCTTGTCACCTGGAGCCCCAATATGACCACTGAACGGGCTGCCGCCCAAAATGCCAAGTCCGTCAGTCTAGAAGAGCTTCTAAAAACATCTAAGGTTGTTAGTCTGCATCTCGTAGCTGGGCCAAAAACAAAGGGATTGATTGGCGCCCAAGAATTAGCGATGATGCGGTCCGACGCACTGCTCGTGAACACCTCACGTTCCGCCCTCATTAATACACAGGCCCTACAAGCAGCGCTAGCCGCTGGTAGGCCCGGTCAAGCAGCCATTGATGTATTTGAGATTGAGCCACTCCCCATAGATGATGCCCTAAGAAACATACCCAATTTACTTACCACGCCTCACCTAGGGTTTGTGGCTGAACCTGTTTTTGCAACATTCTCCAAAGGAATTGTTGATACTCTAGAGTCATGGCTCGAGCACAAGCCGCTACTACATCCATTTGAGCCTTAATCATTCTTTGAAGACGCTTACTCCGACAGAATTATTTATCAGCTTCAGCAAAATCGGTATGTCTGGTTTTGGTGGTGTCCTGCCATGGGCGCGACGCACACTAGTTGAGCAAGACAAAATTCTGACGTCTGAAGAGTTCAGCTCCATCCTAGGTATCTGCCAAATTGTTCCCGGCCCAAATATTGTCAACCTAGCAGTGTGTATTGGCTCACGCTTTGGTGGGGCCAGGGGTGCTTTTGCAGCAGTTGCAGGCCTGACATTGGGGCCAATTTGTATCGTCATGTTGCTGGCACTCCTGTATACACACTATAGCTATTTGGAATCAGCTCAAGGGGCTCTACGAGGAATATCTGCTGTTGGCGTTGGCTTAATCGCCTCCACTGGCATCAAGATGTTGCGTGATGAGTTGCGCTTTCCGGCAATGCTCCTGGTGGTGCTTGTGACTGTAATTGCTGCCAGCTACTACCAGCTTGGTCTTGGCTGGGTGGTGCTGATTGCATCACCACTTGCTTGGATTTTGGCGCAAAAGAAAGCTCGCAAACTATGAGTATTTTGCTGAGCCTGTTTCTCAAGCTATCGGCTTTTTCGCTCATTGCATTCGGCGGAGTAAATGCACTACTTCCCAGCCTACTCAATTTATCGGTTTACCAAGAGCATTGGATAGACCTTCAAACTTTTGCCGATTACTTTGCAATTGCTCAGGCCGCTCCAGGGCCAAACTTCATGACAGTCACGCTGATTGGATGGCATGTCTATGGAGTTTTAGGTGCCCTGATTGCAACCATTGCCATTTCGTGGCCTTCCTCCATCTTGGTTTATCACTTGCAGCGTCTGATCTTGAGCATGAAGGATCAGCACAAAAAGAAGTCTATTCAATATGCAGCGGCAGCTCTTGCCATTGGCTTAGTGCTTTCTTCAGCGTGGCAAATTGCACTACAAATTAATCACAGCTATGCCGCATATGCACTCACACTCACCACCATTGGAGTTACTGTTTTTACTCGCTGGCACCCTTTGTATTTAATTGGTCTAGGAGCGGCTTTGGGCGCCTTGGGGCTCATCTAAAGTTTACTTCAGTGCCTGGTAGGTCAAAATACCCAAGAAGGTTAAGGCGAGCGAGCCAAACAAATTTAGAAGTGCAGTTCCTAGCGCCCATGTCATTTCGCCACGCTGCATAAAACCAACCACTTCAGCAGAAAAACTAGAGAAAGTGGTGAGGCCACCCAAGAAGCCAGTAATGATGAACAACTTCCATTCAGGGGAAAGACTTGGGTTATTGCCAAAGAAGGCTACGCCAATTCCAATCAAGTAGCCGCCAACCATATTGGAGATAAAAGTTCCCAAAGGAAGCGTCGCCGCAAGACCAACTGTTGCAAGATTAAACCCGGCTCTCAGCAAAGCTCCGAAACCAGCACCACAGAAGATTGCAAGAATAGATAGCCACATATTAGATATTTATTGAATTGAAAAAGTAAGCATACCGATGGAACCCATTTCTATTCCATCCACCAATACTTTAGGTACCTCATCGTGTTCTTGCAAAGCAAGGATATACAAGGCAGGCCAATAATGTTCAGAGGTTGGAATAGACAAATGAGCAGAGTCACCAAATTGCTCCCAATGAATCAAAGTCTCATGGTGACTAGCCTTCATCTCTGAAACAAAGAAATCATTGAACTCTCTAGCCCATGGATAGGGTGTTACACCCTCACCCCAATCAATGGTGCGTAAGTTATGCACAACATTGCCACTCGCCAAAATCAGAATATTCTCATCACGCAAAGGACGTAACTTCTTGGCAAGTTCGTAGTGCTCATCCGCAGACATTGCGCCATCTAGACTCAACTGAACTACAGGAACATCAGCATCGGGATAAAGGTGTTTGAGGACAGACCAGGCACCATGATCAATACCCCATTCATTCTCTTCAAGAACAACGGGAACATCTAGCAGCTCTTTCACTCGATCAGCTAACGCGGGACTACCAGGCGCTGGATATTGAATATCAAACAAGGCTTGCGGAAATCCACCAAAGTCATGAATTGTTTTGGGTTTAGGCATTGCGGTAACCCACACTCCCCGGGTTACCCAATGTGCCGAGATGACTAGGATGGCATCTGGACGTTTAAGCGATTTACCAAGACTGGCCCATGCCGCCGTGTAGCGATTGGGCTCAATAGCGTACATCGGACTGCCATGGCCAGCAAATACTGCAGGTTGGCGATGGCTAGTCATTAATGCAGATTAGCCGAATACGTAACCAGTATGAGCAGCAACCAATGCAAACAAAATAGCCAGGCTAGTAGCGGCTGCCAACATCACGATCAAAGTGATGATTTTCTTATTGACTTCGTCTTTTGACTCGTTATGCCATTCGTTCATGCTAAATCCTCATTAAACACATTAATTAGTGCTGCAATTATCCACTATCGGCCGCGGCCAGCCTTACGCATCATGCCTTTTCCGCCGCCAAAGCCTGCTTGAGGCCTGCCACCAGGACCAGATGGGCCTTTTGGGGCTGGTGGACGGGCTACCGGCTTGGCTGCCACTGGTTTAGCCAGGGTCTTTGATTCAGGTTTTTTATCGTCAGTCACTTTTTGCTCCTATGGATATCATATTGCCATGATTACTGACTATTCTATCCAAGCTATCGCTATTAATGCGATTCCTTTGATTTTTGCCATCACCATCCATGAGGCAGCACATGGCTATGCAGCCCGCTATTTTGGTGACAATACCGCGTATATGCTAGGCAGGGTCAGCCTGAACCCCATTAAACATATAGATCCAGTGGGCACTATCCTGATCCCCCTGATGTTGATTTTGGCAAGCTCACCATTTTTAATTGGCTACGCCAAGCCGGTACCGGTGAACTTTGGGCGCTTACGCAACCCCCGAATTGACTCGATTTGGGTAGCCCTAGCAGGACCTGGCTCAAATTTCGCTCAAGCCCTCATTTGGGCTATTTTCTTGATTACCCTCATTGGATTTGGAGTTAATGAGCGGTTCCTATTGGGAATGTCACAAGCTGGTATCACTTGGAATTTAGTGCTCATGGTGTTTAATCTATTCCCCCTGCCACCCTTAGACGGGGGTCGCATTCTATCCAGCCTTTTGCCGGCGCGCCAATCGATTGCCTTGGGTAAGCTGGAGCCCTGGGGTTTCTTTATTGTTCTTGGGCTTGTATTTACCGGCATCATTGGCAGCTTTTGGATGGAGCCTTTGATTGCCTTCTTTAAATCCATCCTCTACTTCGTAACGCTGCCATTACAGATGGTTTTCTAAATAAACTCCAACTGCAAGGATCGGCATTCGAGAGTATGCTGATCAGATAAAACCTCACCCCCATATTTAATGAAATGAATGGAGCCCTTATGAAACTCAAGCACCTTGTTATAGCAGCACTTGCACCAACATTATTGGCAAGCGGAATCGCTTATGCACAATTTAAAAAACCAGAAGATGCCATTAAGTATCGTCAAAGCGTTTATACGGTAATGGCTAATTCTTTTGGAAAAATTGGCGCAGTAGTCAAAGGTGAAGCACCATTTAATAAAGATGAAGTGGCCAAGAATGCAGCGGTTGTTGCCATGCTCTCCACTTTGCCATGGCAAGCATTTGGTCCAAGCACTGAGGGCGGCAATGCACTTCCAGGCGTTTGGTCAGATAACGCTAAATTTAAAGCTGCTGGAGAAAAAATGCAGCTTGCCGTGGCAAACCTCAATACTGCAGCACAGTCAGGCGATCAAGAAGCCATCAAGAAGGCCTTTGGTGCGGCTGGTGCTACCTGCAAAGGTTGCCATGATGACTTTAAGAAAAAGTGATCAGCCCTTGATGAAGTAAACCAGAACTAATGCAATCAGGCTTAGCAGCAATAAAGCCAGGCCGCGTTGCAGACCTCCATCCTTGGAGGCTTGACCCAAGTCAGATGGCAGATACTTTGCCTGCTCGCTTGGGTCAATTTCTTTATCACCCACTAGCATGGGTTTGATTAAATTCTCGCCTTTGAATTTTTGGTAATACACAATCGCACAAAGATGGAGTGCGATCAATACGATGAGGATGTTCTCATTAAAGTAGTGAATTGAGGTTAGCAGCTGAACCGTATCATTCGAAACATATTTTGCGAATGGTCCCTCAAAAGCGATATCGTCATTTGCAAATAAACCAGTTACGGCCTGAAGGCCAACTGAAAAAAGTAAGCCTAGAACGGATAAAGCGCCCAGAGGGTTATGACCAAGACCAGCCTTGGTTTTACCTAATAGGTAATCAATCAGTCCTTTAGGGCTTGGGACAAAATGAATGAAGCGGGCATGGTATGAACCAATCAAACCCCAACAGATTCGAAAAATAATTAAGCTCAGAACGCAGTAACCGACTAGCGCATGGAACTCCATGGCATTGCCGCCAATCTTGACAGTAATAAAGCTCAGAACAATACAAATCACTAAGAGCCAATGAAACAGGCGAATCGGCAAATCCCAAACACGAATGATTTTTTTCATCTGTGCAGAATAAATCAATGTAAGAGCTTGCCCCTGGATTTATTTAATCTCAGGCAAATCCTTTTGAATAATCTTTAACCCTTCCCGCAAAGCATCTTGATAACGCTCTCGCTCTGCCTTCATGGTCTCTGCGGTCCAAGAATAGAAACCCTCACCGGTTTTCATACCCAACTTACCGCTGGCGATACGATCACTTAAGCATTTCGCAATATCAGGCGAGTTGTTCAGGGTTGGATATATCGTTGCTCCGCCTGCACCATGAACATCTAGACCCGCATGATCTCTTTGCATTGCAGGGCCTGCGGCAATGTAACGAAAGCCAAAGCCAAAGCGGACAGCCTTGTCGATGTCTTCCAAGCTAGCGATGCCAGCATCGACCATGGCAAAAGCTTCGCGTGATAAAGCATGTTGCAAACGGTTAGCCAGAAAACCTGGCAGATCTTTTTTCACGGTAACAGGAACCATGCCACAAGCTGTCATCAGACGAGAAAGGCTTTCGCCAACCATGGGAGAAGTCTTCTCTCCATAAACCACCTCAACGCAAGGCACTAAATGCGCAGGCATGAAGAAGTGCAAACCAATCATCCTTGCAGCCGTCTTTAATCCTCTTGAGATATCGCTGATTGGAAAGCTGGTGCTGTTGCTGGCTAGCACTGCCTCTGGTTTTGCGTATTGCTCCAGCTTAGCAAATAACTCTTGCTTAATATCCAAGCGCTCGGGGACACACTCAATCACCAAATCAATCTCTGACCAATCTATCTCCTCCAAGGATCCAGCAGTAGTCAGCAAATGCAGACGATGTTCGTAACCCAAGTCAATCATGGTATTTGCAAAGTAATCTGGCAAAAGTGCTCGACGCTCTGTAGTTGGCTCCAGCACCTGAACCGCGCAACCCCCGCGTGCGCATACAGCCGCAACATCAGCACCCATAGTGCCGCCACCAACGACGACGACCTTTGTTTCAGACGGGGTAAACAACATTTCCATTTCTCCTTCGGGGGTAAGATAAGGATTACAAATCCTCTTACAATGATTTCATTATTCCAATAAAAAAGTAAGTGAGACATGATCCCAGTCAATTCAGTGCTGCAGGTCGGACAATTTCCTGAGGTAATGCAAACGGCAATTGACCAGCGCATTACCCCAGTTCGATATCCAGACCTCAACTCCAGCATTCCGCCCGGCTCTTACGAGAGCATTTTGATTCGCTCAAACACTCAACTACCTATTGAGTTACTAGAGAAACTCCCCCAGGTAAAGATGGTAGCTACTTGCGGTGTAGGCTATGACAACCTTCCCTTAGACTATCTCAAAGCCAAGGGAATCAAAGCCAGCAATACCCCAGGCGTTTTAAATGACGCTGTTTGTGAACTGGCGGTTGGCATGATGTTTGGCTTATTGCGTCGTATACCCCAAGCGCATGAATTTGTTAAAAGTGCAGCCTGGTCAAAAGGTTTATTTACAGTTACCACTACTCTTGCCGGCAAGTGTGTCGGCATTGCGGGAATGGGTCGCATCGGACAAGACCTGGCTAAGCGCCTAGAAGCATTCAATGTCAAGATTGCCTACACTGGCCCAAGCCGTAAGGAAGTTCCTTATGAGTACTTTCCCGATATCCAATCTTTAGCAAAGGCATCTGACGTCCTTTTTCTGGCCTGCCCTGCCACCCCAGAAACAGAAAGAATGATTGATGCTGAAGTCTTAGAGGCCTTAGGGTCTAAGGGCTACCTGATCAATATCGCACGCGGGAGCGTGGTGGATGAGGCTGCACTTTTAGTTGCACTGCAGCAAAAAATCATTGCTGGAGCGGCGCTCGACGTGTTTGAAAATGAACCAAATCCGAACATCGGGTTTCTAAATCTTGATAATGTCTTACTAACACCGCATATTGGAAGTGCCACTTCCGAAACGCGACAATTAATGACAAACCTGGCGATAGATAATTTAGAAGCTTTCTATAATAAAAAACCACTTCTGACAGAAGTAAAAAATTAAAACGGAGTAAGCATGACAATTTCCCTACACCCTTCCACACTACCTGCGGTGCTCTCACCTGTACTGACTCCATTTAAAGAAGATGGCAGTCCCGACGCCCAGAAATTACTGAAGCAATGTCAATGGCTTGAGGCTAATGGTGTTGGCCAAGCGATCTTCGGGACAAACTCTGAAGCTAATTCCATGTCTGCCCGCCAAAAGATGGCTACATTGACAACACTAGTAGAAGGCGGCTTAAACCCAGCACACATGATGCCTGGCACGGGCGCTACATCTATTGATGCCGCAGTCAATATGACTCGTCACGCTCTTGACCATAAGTGTGCTGGCGTATTGATGCTGCCACCGTTCTACTACAAAGACATTACCGATGACGGTCTCTTTGCCTACTTCTCAGAAGTGATTCAGAAGGTTGGCAATGCAGCATTGCAAATTTATATTTACAACATACCTCCAGTTACCAAAATTAACCTGAGCCTTTCTTTACTTGAGCGCTTAGCCAAGGAATATCCAAAAACTGTTGTTGGCATGAAAGACAGTTCTGGTGATTGGGCTTACACAGAATCCGTCATTAAGTTATTAGCGCCATCAGGCTTCCGCGTATATGCTGGTAGCGAAGTCTTCCTCATGCGCACCCTCCGTGCGGGTGGAGTTGGCTGCATCTCAGCAACTGCTAACGTAAACCCTAGGGCTATTGCTGAATTAGCAGCGCATTGGAGAGAATCTGACGCAGATCAACGTCAAGCTGCCTTAGATCAAGTACGCTCTGTATTTGCTCAGTATCAAATGATTGCCGGTATGAAAACTGCAGTTGCCCATTTCAGTAAAGATCCAGAGTGGTTACGCGTACGCCCACCACTCATGCAACTCAGTGCAGACCAGCAAGCAAAGTTACTTGGCGAGCTACAAAAAATCAATTTCAGCATGCCGGGCCTTTAATTACATAGATGTAAAACAGGAGACAAAAATGAAGCTTATTAAAGTAATTGCAGTATCACTCACCATGTTGTTCGGTTCAGTACAAGCACAGAACCTCTCAATTGCAACCGGCGGTACTGGTGGCGTTTACTACCCTATGGGTGGTGGCTTAGCCTCAGTACTTTCTAGCAAAGTACCGGGTATGTCTGCGACTGCTGAAGTTACTGGCGGATCAGTAGATAACTTGAACCTAGTTGGCTCTGGAAAACCTTATGTTGGCTTCTCCATGGCCGATGCTGCTAAAGATGCTGAGTCTGGCCAGGGGAAATTCAAGGGTAGACCAATTGATTTGAGCACGCTACTCGTTCTCTACCCAAATCTCATGCACGTTGTCACAGTTGAATCAACTGGCATCAAGTCCATGAAGGACCTCAAAGGTAAGCGCGTTAGTACTGGCTCACCAGGTAGCGCTACTGAAGTAATGGCATTTCGCCTGCTTGAGGCTGCTGGCCTAGACAAAGATAAAGATGTTCAACGCGAGCGTTTAGGTGCAGCAGAGTCTGTTAATGCGATGAAAGACCGTAAGATTGATGCCTTTTTCTGGGTAGGTGGCTTACCAACCTCTGCAGTGACTGACTTGGCTAATAGCCCAGGTATGACTATTGTGATGGTTGACAATGCTGATGAAGTAGCCGCTATGAACAAGAAATATGGCAATCTCTACTTCAAAGCAGTAATTCCTAAAGCTACCTACAAAGGTATGGCTAAAGACAATCAAGCTGCCGGTGTTGCCAACATTTTGGTTGTTAACGCAAAAATGCCAGATGACGAAGCATACAAAATTGTTAAAGCGGTATTCGATAACAAAATTGATTTAGTTCGTACTCATAAGGAATACATTAACGTAACCCTTGAAAATCAAAAGCAAAGCTCCTCTCCAGTGCAGTATCACCCTGGTGCTTTGAAGTACTTCAAAGAAAAAAACATTAACGTAAATTAATGTAGTTAAAAAGAGCGAGGCATGCCTCGCTCTTTTTTTGCAACCCCAATAAAAAATATAAGTAGAGACATGACTCAAAACGTAATAGACAACGAGACTCAAGCCAAGCTAGACGCCTTCATTAAGGAAGAGGAAGGTGATTCCAATGACTACAAAGGATTGCTAGCAAAATTTATTACCCTGGTGGCGGTGGGGATGTCTCTCTTTCATCTCTATGCAGCATATTCAATTGTTCCAACTCAAGAGTTACGGGTTATTCACGTTGCTCTTGTACTCTTTTTGATCTTTTTAAGCTTCCCCATTGCATCTCGCTTTAAGAACCGACTCATGTGGTGGGATGTCATATTTGCAGTTGGCTCGCTATTAATTGCGTATTACATGCTGAGTAATGCAGATGACTTGTTTGACAGAAATACATTTCCAACCCAATTTGATGTTTTTGTGGGGATTTGCCTAATCCTCATGATTCTCGAAGCAGTACGAAGAACCAACGGCCTAATTCTAGTTACGGTAACTGTTCTATTCCTCTTGTACGCTTTATATGGCAATTACCTTCCCGCTCCATGGACCCATAAAGGCTACGATCTTGATCGTTTAGTGGGCTACATGTACATGACGCTTGAAGGTATTTATGGCACCGCAGTAGACGTGTCAGCAACCCTAATTATCCTCTTCACAATTTTTGGCGCCTTCTTGCAGTTCACTGGCGCAGGTAAATTCTTTATTGATTTTTCGTTTGCAGCTATGGGTGGCAAATCCTCTGGTGTTGGCAGAACTATTGTGATGTCATCATTCCTATTAGGAGGACCATCTGGTTCTGGTGTTGCAACCACTGTTACCGTTGGCTCTGTAGCAGCTCCCATGCTAGAAAAAGTAGGCTACGAAAAAAATGCGGCGGGCGGCTTACTGGCTGCAGGTGGTTTAGGCGCCATCATTTCTCCGCCAGTTCTAGGGGCGGCAGCATTCTTGATCGCTGACTTCCTCAAAATATCGTATTTAGATGTGTTACTGATGGCTACCATACCAACCATCTTGTTTTACCTTGGCTTATTTGTCATGGTAGAAATTGATGTTCGTAAATATGGAATGAAGAACCTGCAATTCAAGGCAGCTGAAACCGCCTGGCAATTAACCAAAAAATACTGGTTCCACTTTTTCTCTCTAATCTCCATCGTTGTATTCATGATGATGGGATTCTCACCAATCATGTCTGTCTTTGCTGCAACAATCGTGTCGGCTTTTTCAAGTATGTTGCGTGAAGATACCGCCATCATTCCATGGGCCTGGTTTAGAGGTAAAGAGCCGTTTTGGTCTGGCCTTTATCAATCCAACCTAACAAAATCTCTTGCTGCTGGTTCAACTGGGGTGTTAGCAATCGCTGCTACTTGTGCTGGCGCTGGTCTGATTGTGGGTACAGTTACCTTAACGGGCTTAGGACTGAAATTTAGCGCTATTGTGATTCAGTATGCTGGCGGCTCGCTACTGCTAACTGCGATTTTTACCGGCTTGGTTGTCTGGGTGGTTGGTCTTGCAGTGCCAGTTACGGCGTCATACATTATTTGCGCTGTGATTGCCGCTCCTGCCCTAATCAACTTGGGTGTACCTGATTTTGCGGCGCATATGTTCATCTTCTACTACGCTGTACTTTCTGAGGTTTCCCCTCCAACAGCCCTCTCGCCATTTGCGGCGGCAGCAATTTGTAAAGGCAATCCTTACAAGACAACACTTCAAACCTGGAAGTATGTTGCCCCCGCCATCTTGGTGCCATTTATGTTTGTTTTAGATAAATCTGGTGTGAGCCTTTTATTAATGGGATCAACCACTGCATTAGCCCAAGCGGATTGGAGTCAAATTGCCTGGATCTCCTTTACTGCAGTCATGGGCGTGATTTGTCTTGCAGGCGGATTGCAGGGTTGGTTTATTGAAAAAACCAATATATTTGAGCGAGTGGTGATGGTGGCTTCAGGTGTTGCTCTCGCCTACCCCGCAAATGAAGCTGATTTATTAGGCTTTGCAGGATTTGGTATTGTGCTCATCACGCAAGCGCTCAGAAACCGTCGCCTTCGAAGAATTTCGCCGTAAACTAAACGTCATCAAACAATAAAAAATCCCGCATTATGTGCGGGATTTTTTATTTTCTAGCAAGCTACTAATTACATTAGGCAATCTTAGTCCAGACCGCTTTACCGGCATACTTTTTAACTGCAGCCTCATCAAACTCAAAACCCAATCCTGGGGTTTTATGCAGAATTAAATCGCCGTTCTTAAAGGCCAGCTGTTTGTTAATTAATCTACGGAAGTTCAAGACCTGATCATCCAAGAAAAATTCCACAAAGCGGGCATTAGGAGTTGCGGCCACTAAAGGCGCATGTAGGTCATGCATCCAATGCGGGCAAACAATCACCCCTTTTAAATCTGCATAGGCTGAAATACGACGCCATTCGGTAATGCCGCCACACACCGCTGCATCCGATTGCAAAATAGCTGCACCGCCAGCATCAATCAACTCCCTAAAACGCCAGCGTCCAGCCTCCATCTCGCCGGTAGCGACGTTGATCTTAGTTTGGCGTGCCAGCGCCGCATGCAGGTCAATCGCATCTGGTGAAAATGGCTCCTCAATCCAGTAAGGGTTGTAAGCCTCAAAGCGACGGATGTATTCCAGAGCAGTTGGCAGATCACGCCAAGCATTATTGGCATCCAAGGTCAGCAAAACATCCTCGCCTACAGCCTTACGAGCAGCCTTAACACGTGCCTCTTCTTCTCTTGGGGATAGGCGCCCCACCTTCATTTTGACGGCCTTAAAACCCTGTTTAACGTAAGACTCCATCTCCTTACCCAGCTTGGCAGGTGTTTTACCATCTAAATAATATCCACCACTGGCATAAGCCGGCACACGGTCATCTACAACTGAGCCCAAATAATGGTGAAGAGGTAATTTTGCGGCGCGGGCATTTAAATCCCAAAGTGCGGTATCCAAAATGGAGATGCCACGCATGACTGCGCCAGCACGCCCCTGCAAAATAGACTCGTTATACATATCCATCCACAAGCCTTCGCTGCGATGACTATTTTGACCAATCAGTTTTGGGGCCAGTAATTGCTCTACCGCAATCTTGGCAATATCCCCGCCAGCACTACCAACGTAGCAAAAGCCAATACCTTCATTACCATCCTTACCACGCACCTTGACTAAGCAGTAGTGGCGCTCTGAAACTGTGCGCGTGGAAAAAGAGGTGACCTTATCTAGAGGCACTGCTACTGCAGCTACTGATACTGACTCAATAATGGGCATGAGGGCTCCTGTATTCAAAAAATTATTGTAGCCATAATTAGGGATGTATGACGGCCCATAAATAAGGAATAATGGGTCGCTAATTAACATGCATCATTTACAAATTTGGGAAAGTTATGAGTAAAGTCATTGTGATAGGCACAGGTACCATGGGCGTGGGTATTGCTGCCGGCTTTCTGGCATTTGGTGCCAACACGATTTTGCTGGGCAGAGATCTTGAGAAAGCAAAACTGAGCCTTCCCAAAGTGGAGGCATGTGCCGACTCTATTAATCCAACATGGCGAGAAAGCCGTGCGCAACTCATTGCCGGCACCATTGCAGACTGGTCGGATTGGGACAATACCGATCTCATTATTGAAACTATCTCTGAGCGTCTTGAACTTAAACAAGCAATATTTAGCGAACTTGATCAGCGTGTACCACCCAGCATTCCGATTGGTAGCAATAGCTCAGGTTTCCCCATCAGCGATATTGCGCAAGGTCTTCCAACAAGCCACCGCATGTTCAATACCCACTACTTCATGCCTGCCCATATCGTTCCCTTGGTGGAAGTGGTATTGGGCACAGCATCAGATACTCAAATGGCAGAGCAGGTTTGCAGCCTCTATCGCGCCCATGGCAAAAAACCCGTGTTGGTCAAGCGTGATATCCCGGGATTTCTGGCTAACCGAATTCAGCATGCCTTAATGCGCGAAGCACTCTCTCTGGTTCAAGAAGGAATCGCCACGCCAGATGATATTGACACTGCGGTGCGCTATAGCTTTGGCTTTCGTTACGCAGCAGTTGGTCCAATGACTCAAAAAGAAATTTCCGGATGGGAGGGTATGGCACTAGCTGCAGAGGTAATCTACCCTTCCCTCTCCAACATTACCAAGCCACCTGCTTGGGTCATGGATCTAGTGAGTAGCGGAAATACGGGTATGGCCAAGGGCGCAGGTTTTAGAGAGTGGTCACCAGAAGAAGCAAGGGAGATGAAGCAAGTCTATGAAATGCGCCTCAAAGCAGCGTTTGAGGTGCTCAAAATAGCCCCCGAACTCAATTAAGTCGATATTGTTGCGGCACAGCATATTCCAAAACACGTAGATCTTTGGCAACAATATTGGATAATTGATGAGTGAAGAAAAAAGTCTGTGAATGGCCCCTGTTTTTAAAAAGGGTAATCAAAGTAACTGGGTTTGCCCTTCTAGGGTTTATTCAACTGCCAGGGGTAGAGCTCGTCTCTAGCGCTCTGGCGCAAACTACTAGCCAAAACAGTAAGGCCAGCAAAGTGCCTCAAGTCAAGCAAAAGGCTGTAGTACCAAAAAGCAAGCAGGCCGGGCTTCAAGTGAAGAATGACTCTTTAAGTCAGTCCTCCAAAAGTATGAGTTTAAATCCCGAGTTATTCAAACGAATTGAGGGAGCACCCAATAATCAAGATATCGCAAACCTAGATTACCGCGTACAGCGTGGCTGTCTACGTCGCAGCTATAACGAAGAAAATCTCCCAGCCAATTTAGGCTTAGACGATAGCAACTTGAATGATTTTTTTAAATCGCAAACCAAAGGGTTTTTTGATCGAATGCGTGGCAATTGCATTCCTTACGCTCTAGCCCTGGGAAGTCGCAATCGCTTTGAATCCCTCAGCATCATGAATGGCCCCATACAAGATGCTAAGACGGAGATTTGGACTTTTACACCTTCGGCAGCTGGTAGCTTCTTGATTCAACAAGACTACCTCAGGGATGAGTCCAAACGCTTTACAGAGATTCAATTACCACTGAGCGATGTTTTGTATGACCCTAAAAAAGTAGGCGATAAATTACCAGTTGAACTGGTTTGGGAACTGAACTCGGTCATCAAGCAAATTTATCCAGAAGAAAATAATGCGCTTGAAAATACCAATAGCGTTGTTCGACTGATTGTGGACTTTGGCGATAAAGAGCGCTGGGCACAAATTTGGGCTGCGGAAATTATTGACCCAGCAAGTGGCGAAGTCTTTTCAAGCGCATTTTGGGTTGAGCGGAATGATATTCCGGGTGGTTTTTATACCGCTAGCGGGGAATCTATTGAGCGCACTTTTTGGACTAACCCCTTAAGCTATCGACGCATATCCAGAGGTGTCGGCAGCGTGCGAGCATCCAGCAAAAAAGCGGCGCCGTCCAAGAATGGTGCACCTGTAGCAGCACCTAAACAGCGCTATCGAACTCATATGGGCATTGATTATTCAGCGCCAAAAGGCACGCCAGTTTTTAGTGTAGCCACAGGCAAGGTAGTGCATCTAGGCTATAGCGGCGCGTTTGGCAACCTGATCATCATCGAACACCCTGGAAACTATCGCACCTACTATGCGCATTTAAGCGCCTACAACGTTGAGTTACAAGTGGGCAACGAAGTCCGACGCGGTTTAGAGATTGGCTATGTTGGATCAACTGGTCGCTCTACTGGACCCCATCTTCACTTTGAATTAAGAAAAGATGGGGTCTATGTCGATCCCTACGCCTCAAAAACACAATTAGATTTATGGAATATGCGCGATAGCGATAGCGGCTTACTTACCAGAGAAATTCTATTGCTAGGAACACCTGTATTAAATTAATTTAGTGAATTTATTTAGTAGATTAATTTTTTGCAAATAAAAATGAATATAAAAAAGGGTCCAAATGGACCCTTTTGTTTGACGCTATCGATATCAGCCGATAACTAATACTGGCAACTTGGAGTGCACAATCACCTCATGTGTTTCGCTACCCAATAAAACACTCTTAATACCAGTGCGTTTATGAGAGGCCATCACGATGACATCGGCTTTGGCTTTCTTGGCACCATCCAAAATACCTTCAGATAGGTTGCTATTGGCAATATGCAGGGTATTAGCCTTAATAGCGGCACCCAATGCAACTGCTGACTTTTTCAGGATATCCGCTGCAAATGCATCACATACCTTTTTATGCTCTTTTAGAGAGATGCCATACCCCATGGTGCTATCGGAATACACCATCGGCGGCATTGGATCAGATACATAAACCAATGTCACTGCGGCCTTATCCGCCTTAGCAAGCTCAGCGACCCTTTTTAAGGACTTTTTACTGATATCCGAACCATCAACCGGTACTAATAAGTGCTTGAACATATTGACTCCTGTTAAATTAAGCCTCAATGGCTTTCATTCCATCATAATCCTTAATACTCTCGTATAAAAGCATAAAAAGGAAACTGAATTGCTCAAGTATTTAGCGGTATATTTTTCATTTCTAATGTCATTCGTCATCATTGATTTCATTTGGCTTCTTGGTATCGCCAAAAATCTCTATCGCGATGACATGGGCTCGCTCATGGCCAGCGAGCCCAAGCTATTAGCTGGGCTTGGCTTCTATTTACTCTATGCGCTTGGTGCATCTATTTTTGTCATTCTTCCAGCAATTTCAAAACAGTCTTTCTTATATGCGGTGCAATATGGCGCCCTATTTGGTTTCTTTTGCTATATGACTTACGATCTCACCAATCTTGCCGTCATCCGTGACTTCCCTATGCGACTGGCATTTGTGGATATCGTTTGGGGCTCAGCGGTAACCGCGGCATCCTGCGCTCTAGCCTACTGGCTTGGTAGTAAGATAGCCTGAAAATCTTTTTCCCATGAATCTATTTCACCCAAAACTACTTGATTCCTTTAAGGGCTATAACGGCGCCCTTTTTAGTAAAGATATATTGGCGGGCATCACGGTCGGTGTAGTTGCGCTACCTTTAGCAATGGCCTTTGCAATTGCCAGTGGACTCAAACCAGAAGCAGGCATTTTCACAGCGATTATTGCTGGCGGACTCATTTCTGTATTAGGAGGTAGTCGCGTACAAATTGGTGGGCCAGCGGGCGCTTTCATTGTCATCGTTTACGGCATTGTTGAGCATTACGGTCTTGCTAATTTGCTGTTGGCAACTGCCATGTCTGGGGTGTTCTTATTTTTGATGGGACTCTTTCGACTTGGGACTTTAATTCGCTTTATTCCAATTGCCGTCATTATTGGATTTACCAATGGTATCGCCGTCTTAATTGGTCTTTCTCAAGTCAAAGAGTTTTTTGGTCTACAAATTACCAAGATGCCTGCTGAATTTTTTCAAGCAATCGAAGCTTTGTATGCTGCCGCTGATACAGTAAATCCCATTGCCCTTATGTTGTCCATAGGCAGCTTAGCTCTTTTAATTGCTTGGAGAACTTTTCAGAAACGTCTTGGACACCTAAGCCATATCCCAGCAACAGTCATTGCAATGACTGTTGCCACCATCATCACCAGCATATTTAACCTGCCTGTCGACACCATTGGCAGTCGTTTTGGCGGTATACCATCAGGACTACCTAGCTTTGAATGGATTCCAGTGAGCTGGAGTACTGCACAGTTTGTCATTGCGCCAGCTATCACATTAGCCGTGCTTGGGGCCATTGAATCGTTGCTATGTGCACGCATTGCCGATGGACTGATTCATGATCGCCACAATTCTAACCAGGAGCTGATGGCGCAGGGAGTAGCTAATTTAGTCACTCCATTTTTTGGTGGCATGCCAGCAACAGGAACAATTGCAAGAACAGTTACCAACATCCAGAGTGGCGCTAGCACACCGATTGCCGGCATAGTTCATGCCTTGACATTGCTGGTGATTGTTTTATTTGGAGCTCCACTTGCAACCAATATTCCTTTAGCTAGTCTAGCTGCGATTCTCATGTTTGTTGCTTGGAATATGGGTGAGTGGAGAAAGTTTGCTGATCTCAAGCAATTCCGCATGCCTTATCGCTTAACAATGTTGAGCGTGTTTTTCCTAACCATCATCTTGGATCTCACTGTTGCAATACAGGTGGGCCTGTTATTGGCCTTCATTACTTTCATCTATCGCATCTCCAGCCTATCTCGCTATGAGTCGGCAAGTGCAATCGATTTTCCAGAACTACAAACACATCAAGGAAAAATTGCTGTTTTCAGAATCTATGGCGCCATCTTTTTTGGGGCAGTCAAGCTTCTAGAAAATATCGAAAAGGAATTACCTTCACAAGTTTTAGTCTTGGACATGAAGAATGTGATCTATATCGACGTCTCCGGAATGGATGCCCTGCTTGAGCTTGAGAGCGTTTGCAAATCCAAGGGTGTCAAGCTCGTGATTTGTGGTCTAGTACATCAACCCTATGATATGGCAGTGCGTGGAGGCCTATTTGATAGAGTGCCTCAGGATTACATCCAAGCTGACCTGCAGCAAGGCATTCGCACTGCAGTCAGTCACGTCAGCTGATACAGAAACCACCTTTTAGCAAAGCTTCCGGCAAATACCAAGCACGATAAAGGCCGAAAATTCCTGCGGACAATAGCAGACCTGCAGCGATATATCTCACCCAAACATATTGCCCAAACTGCGTCAAAGCAGCTGAGAATTTAGATATCAATAAGAGGTTGGGTAAGGTGCCCAATCCAAATGCCAGCATAAGTGCGGCACCCGTCAAGACATCTCCAGACAAAAAGGCTAGTGGTAAAACGCTATAGACCAAGCCGCAAGGAACCAGACCCCACACCATTCCGCTAAACCAGCGAGATGAACGACCCGTGAAACTCCCTAAATATTTAGCCCAATAGCTAGCCATCCGTGCACCAAGCCACTTGCCGACCAATAAGGGACTATTCGATCTCTGTCGCAAAAGACGCAAGCCCATTACTAGCAAAATCAGTGAAGTCAAAGCGAATAGAGGTCGCTGAATAGGCACTACGTTTTGCTGCCACAGTACGGCGCCTACCCACCCTGCAACAGCGCCTAGCAAAACATAGGTCGTCAAACGTCCAAGGTGCATGATGAGCTGGAGATGAAAAAGCTCAGACTTACTTTGCAATGGGATGTAGGTCGCCCCCTGCGTATTGCCTTGGCGCTCAATTGCCGCAGCTATACCGCCACACATTAAGGCGCAATGCCATCCACTGACCAAAGCCCCCAAAAATACCGCCAGCAAAAGGCTAGTAGTCAGCATTTAGGCATCCAGCGCTGCATAGAAATATTGAAATTGCACATTATCCGAGTAGAATAAACTGAACTGGTAACTTGATCCAATATGAATTACACCAACTCAGATGTCCCTAGTAGCAAATGCTCAGTCTGTGTACTGGGTCAGTTTTGTCTGCCAGTCGGAATCAGTCCGAGTGATATTGCCAAGATTGACACCCTCGTCAAAGAACGTGTCCACCTACAAAAAGGTGAAAGCCTCTACCGTCATGGAGACCCACTCTCTGCGGTGTACAGCGTACGTTATGGGACTCTCAAGACTGAATATGGTCTCGAAGATGGACGTCAACAGGTAATTGGCTTTCATTTACCTGGCGAAATCTTGGGGCTGGATGGTATTGGTGAAGGTAGCTATCAATCTGAGGCCATTGCCCTAGAAGAAAGCGAAGTCTGCATCATTCGCTATGAAGCATTTGAAGATTTAGCACGCCAAATTCCAGTACTGCAAAAGCAGTTTCACCGCATTCTAAGCCGTGAACTCACGCAAGATCAACGTCACCTACTCTCGCTCGGCAGCTTGCGTGCTGAAGAGCGTTTAGCAGCATTCTTATTGAATCTTTCTCAACGCCTAGCCGCTCGTGGTTATCAAAACAATGAATTTGATTTACGCATGAGTCGCGTAGAGATTGGTAGTTACTTGGGAATTCAGATTGAAACGGTTAGCCGCATGCTCTCACGCTTTGCTGAATCAGGCTTGATTCAAATTAAGCAGCGTCATATCAAACTGATAGATATGGATGGGCTTTATGAATTGGCCAGTATTCCCAACCCAGACCGCGCACTTCAACTCAAGCCAATTAGCGCTTAAATACCAGGCTTAAATCAAACCCTGATCTGACTCTTTACTAGTGTCCTCGCTGATGCCCGGCAGAATATAAGCAGTTAAAGCGCTGGAGAATGAGCAAAATATCCAGATGATAAAAAATCCGATGGTGTAAATACCTTCATCTGAAATATTAGGGTGATGGCCAAAGAATAAAAGTTCAGAGGGATGCACAATACTAAAGAGCAAGCCCTCAGCCAGGATCGAGACCAAAAATGATGGCCACATAATCCAAATGAATAGGCGGTACTTCATTTACGATCCTGGTCTACTTTAAGCTGCTCAACCTTGAGTCCACGCTTGACTACGCCATCACGGACCGGCTTATCTGAGTAAAGGTTTACAGCCAAATAAATAGTGATCACACAACCAATAGCCGCCACAGCAGGGCCGCTAATCAGTAGCCATGGCCAGAGCTGTTTAAACCAAGGCTTATTTATTTCGTGTTCTGACATATTCATCCTCTCCATCTTTCGCTATCTAGCTTAGCGGGGAACAATAAAGCTTGATTTTTCATCACGCGTCCTGGTAATCAATTCATTACCCGACATCTCATGACCAATTACATCAAAATGAATTGGGTAATTACCAGGCTCGTGCACTCCAACCGTAGTACTTACTTTAACCGGAATCAGCAGATTGCTGGCAGGCCCCACTTCAATTTCAGTAACAACTTGTCCCTGGGAATTCAGGATTTTTAGGTCATCCAAGCCTGTTGCCTTAACTTGCACGTTCATATTATTTTCTGAGGCGTTCATGATCTGAATACGGTAAATGTTCTCAATCCGAACCCCATCAACCTCCCTAGCCAGTGCGCCACGGTCCCGCATCACATCCACCCGCAATGGGTTTCGGGTTACCAGGGAAATTAAGAAAGCACTGGTCAGCACTGTAATAAATGCAATATAAATCAATACGCGGGGACGCAAGATATGGCGTATCGCACTTTGATTGGTCTCTTTATCCTCAATGGCTCGCTCGGTCGTATACCGAATTAAGCCTTTTGGATAATCCACCTTCTCCATCACTTGATCGCAAGCATCAATACATGCCCCGCAACCAATACACATGTATTGAAGGCCATCACGAATATCAATACCAGTTGGGCAGACTTGCACGCAAATACTGCAATCAACACAATCACCTAAGCCCAAGGTCGTATGATCAACTGACTTACTGCGACTACCTCTTGGCTCGCCACGCACTTTATCGTAGGTCACAAGGAAGGTGTCTTTATCCACCATCACGCTCTGAAAGCGTGCATATGGGCACATGTATTTGCAAACTTGCTCGCGCATGAAGCCAGCATTACCCCAGGTTGCAAAGCTATAAAAACATAGCCAGAAGGTTTGCCATGGGCCAAGCGAAAAATGCAGAATAGCAGTACCTAAGGTTTCAATTGGGGTGAAGTAGCCAATAAAGGTAAAGCCAGTCCAGAAGGCGATCAGGAGCCACAAGAAATGCTTCGTGATCTTGAGGCGCCACTTACGAATACTCCAAGGCCACTCCTCCCCATCCAAGCGAATGCGGGCAAATCGATCACCTTCAACCTTGCGCTCGATCCACATAAAGATTTCGGTATAGACAGTTTGTGGACAAGCGTAACCACAAAATAAACGACCAGCAATTGCAGTAAAGAGAAATAGCGCAAGTGCGGAAAGAATTAACAGGAGCGTGAGATAGATCACATCCTGCGGCCACAACACGAGGCCAAAGATATAGAACTTACGCTGAATTAAATCAAAGAGTACTGCTTGGCGATCATTCCAACTAATCCATGGAAGGCCATAAAACAGCAACTGAGTTGCAACAACCAAAATGATGCGCCAGCGGGCGAATAGCCCAGTAACAGAACGCGGGTAAATCTTTCGCCGGACCTCATAAAGAGATTCCTCGATAACATCTATAGGAATAGGCTTCCCAACCGGCGAATTATCTGACACTGATTACTTAGCTGCTGCAGTCTTATTGTTAGATAAACCCCAAACATAAGCCGTCAAGAGATGAATCTTCTCTGGACTCAACACTTTGTCTTGAGCTGGCATCATCGCCATGCGGCCCTTGGTGACAGTCTCAACAATCGCTGCCTCTGAACCACCGTACAACCAGGTTTTATCAGTCAAGTTAGGGGCACCTAAAACAATATTACCTTTACCATCTGCACCGTGACAGGCCACACAATTGGCCTTAAATACTTCTGCGCCACGAGCAGCCTTCAAGTCATCCGATGGTAAACCTGAAAGGCTACGAACATAATTAGCTACATCCACGATTTGCTTACTATCAAGCTGTGGGAATGGAGGCATTACACCAGCGCGACCATTAATCAATGTAGTTTTGATATTTTCTGGGGAACCGCCATAGAGCCAGTCCTTGTCAGTTAAATTCGGGAAGCCTTTTGCACCACCCGCATCTGAACCATGGCACTGAGCGCAGGAATTCAAGAACAAACGTTGACCCATCTCGCGTGCTTTTGGATCAGCAGCAACTTGCTCAATATCCATCTTCACGTATTTCGCGTAGACCGGCTTTAATTCATCGTTGGCCTCTGTCATAGAGCTCATTAAAGCGCCATCAGTTGTATAACCAACTACACCTGGAAATGAGCCTAAACCTGGGAACAGAACCAAGTAACCCAGCGCAAAGAAACAAGATAACAAGAACATCCAAGCCCACCAGCGTGGCAGCGGATTGTTCAGTTCACGCAAATTTCCATCCCAGACATGGCCAGTATCCGCTACTGCGCCATCTTCTGTATGGATTACCTTAGCTTTGCGCTGCGAAGCTAGTAACCAAATACACCAAACAATACCGACTAATGAAACAAGCGCGATGTAATTACTCCAACCGCTATTAAAAAAGTCACTCATGATTTGTCCTTACTAAATTCATCTGGAAGATCAAATGGAAGCTCTGCCGATTCTTCATTGGCTGACTTTCTGCCAGGCGACCAGGCCCACCAAACAATCCCAACGAAGAAGACGAGTCCAATTACTGTTGAAAAAGCGGAGAGATAGGCTGTGATCTGTTCCATTTGATTTATATAGTTTTAAATTAATAACCTTGGTGATTACTTCGTTACCACTTCATCAACCATGATGTAGCGACGATTGACACCCAAACCTTGAAGGTAAGCAATCAAAGCATCTTCTTCGGTCTTGCCTTCCAACTCTTTAGGAGCTTCTGCAATCATTTCATCGGTGTAAGGAACACCCAAACGACGCATTGCAAGCATATGAGACTGAATAGAGGAGGCATCAGCAGCATTTTTCTGCAACCAAGGATATCCAGGCATATTGGACTCAGGCACCACATCACGCGGATTACGTAGGTGAATACGATGCCAATCATCAGAATAGCGAGCACCAACACGAGCTAAATCAGGACCGGTACGCTTACTACCCCACAAGAATGGATGATCAAATACTGACTCACCAGCTAAAGAATAAGGACCGTAACGCTCGACTTCAGAACGCAGTGTACGAATCTGTTGTGAGTGGCAACCAACACAACCTTCACGCTGATATACGTCACGGCCAGCTAAACGCAATGCTGTATATGGCGCTACGCCAGGACTTGGTTCAGTGGTCGTGTGCTGAAAGAACAATGGAACAATTTGCACCAAGCCAGCAATCGAAACCACAATAATCGTGGCAATAATTAACCAACCGACGTTTTTCTCAAGCGTTCCGTGGGAAAAGAATTTATTTTCATTAGACATTTTCTTCTCCTTAGTGAGCAGTTGCAGATGTTTGTGGAATTGAGGCATTCACGAATGTCTTACCAATCACTGTCTTATAAACGTTGTAGGCCATTAAGAACATGCCACTCAAGTAACAGAGGCCACCTAATAAACGAATTACGTAGAAGGGGAATGTTGCTTTTACAGATTCAACGAAGCTGTATGTCAAAGTTCCGTCTGGCTCAAAAGCTCTCCACATTAGACCTTGCATCACTCCAGCAATCCACATCGCAGCGATATACAGAACAACACCGATCGTAGCGATCCAGAAATGCACTTCAATTAAGCGTGTGCTGTACATATCCTTTTGACCAACTAAACGTGGGATCAAATAGTACAAAGAGCCGATCGTAATCATGGCAACCCATCCAAGAGCGCCTGAGTGAACGTGGCCAATAGTCCAGTCTGTGTAATGGGACAAACTATTTACAGTCTTGATCGACATCATTGAGCCTTCAAACGTAGACATACCGTAGAAAGACAGTGCTACTACCAAGAATTTCAAGATTGGATCGGTGCGCAATTTAAACCAAGCGCCAGATAAAGTCATGATGCCGTTAATCATGCCGCCCCATGATGGGGCCAATAAAATAATGGAGAACACGGTTCCCAATGACTGAGTCCAGTCTGGCAGGGAAGTATGTTGTAAATGGTGAGGACCCGCCCACATGTATGTGAAGTTCAAAGCCCAGAAGTGAACGATGGACAAACGATATGAGTAGATTGGACGCTCTGCTTGCTTAGGAATGAAGTAGTACATCATGCCCAAGAAGCTGGTGGTGAGGAAGAAGCCAACCGCATTATGGCCATACCACCACTGAACCATGGCATCTTGCACACCAGCATATGCAGAATAAGATTTCCACAGGCTTGCTGGCATTTCTAAGTTATTAAAAATATGCAGAATTGCAATGGTCAGAATGTAGGCACCGAAGAACCAATTGGAAACATAAATATGTTTTGTTTTGCGCTTCATGATGGTGCCGAAGAACACTACTGCATAAGCTACCCAAACTAATGTAATGAGCACATCAATTGGCCACTCTAATTCAGCATATTCCTTTGAAGTTGAATAACCCAAAGGCAATGTAATGGCCGCCAAAACAATAACCAACTGCCAGCCCCAGAAAGTGAAAGCAGCTAACTTGTCACAAAAAAGTCGTGCCTGACAAGTGCGCTGCACAATGTAATAAGAAGTCGCAAATAAGGCCGATCCACCAAATGCGAAAATTACCGCATTGGTATGCAAAGGACGTAAACGACCATAGCTTAACCAAGGGATATTGAGTGTGATATCAGGCCAAATGAGCTGCGCAGCGAGGATAACCCCCACGAGCATGCCCACAATTCCCCAAAGTACCGTAACGATGGCAAATTGGCTGACAACCTTGTAATTGAAGGTATCTTGATTGCTCCCCACGGTAATTCCCATGGTCTCTCCTTTTTTTGTGACCAAACAGCGACATAATCCAAATAGACTGCTGTCATTATCAAAGTAAGGTCGAGGGTGTGTTTTGATCTATGTCAAAAAGGATGCCTGCATTTACGATTTACAGAAACTGCTGTATTAAGGCGTAATTGCTAACTAATTGATAAATATAGATTTTTTAGTTAGTTATCACTAACATTTTTAGATTTAGGCGTATCGTCATCCATCAAAATCGCCTCACCCGGCCCCTCTAAATCATCAAACTGACCTGCCTTCACAGACCAGAAGAAAATCCAGGCCAAAAGACCAATTAAGAGCAATGAAATGGGGATTAAGAGAAAAAGACTTTCCATCCCTATAGTCTAGGCCTTTCTGAGTCGCCAGGCGTTCAATGTGACTGCCAGGGAAGACAAGGACATGCCGATACCCGCAATCCAGGGATTGACCCAGCCCATCATGGCCGCCGGAATAGCCAAGAGGTTGTAAACCAGAGCCCAAATCAAGTTTTCTTTAATAATCATTTGAGTTTTGTCTGCCAGCAATAGAGATTTGGCTAGAGGAGCCAAGGAGCTCGCCGTCAAAATTGCATCTGCACCTGCGGTTGCAAGCGGTGCGCCTGCACCAACCGCAATCGAAACATCTGCTTTTGCTAATAGAGGTGCGTCGTTAATGCCATCTCCAATCGCCCAAACAAAATGGCCTTCTTTTTGCAAACGCTCAATGTAGTGATATTTATCTTCTGGTGAGCAAGCGCCTTGGAAGCGATCAATCCCAACGTGATGAGCCCACCATGACACTGTTGCAGGATCATCTCCAGAAACCAAATGCACGGTGATCTTGCGAGATTTTGCAGCAGCCAATAATTTCTCGAGCCCCGCTCTCGGAGTATCTAAGAACAAAAAGCTTGCAATCAATCCTTTGTCATCAGCCAGATGCACTTGCCCATATTGCCCTTCTTGCGCAATCTGTTGAGCACCTACCCATGCCGCACCTCCCAATCGATATAAACCGGAGCTCAAGCCTTTACCCAATTGATTGGTAACAGGCTCAGCTAAGTTTTTCAGTGGGCAATTTTCAGTTTCAGCTGCACGCAACAAAGAAAGTGCCAGAGGATGTTTTTGCCCAGCCTCCATTGATGCGGCAATACCCAGTACATCTGCTCTAGAAAACTCTGAGCGCGCAATCAGCACCTCTTTTAATTCTGGCTGCCCCATGGTGAGAGTGCCAGTCTTATCCAAGACCAAGTCGGTAGTTTTGACCAAACCTTCCAGTACATGGCCGCGCACAATTAATAAACCCAATTTGGTTACGGCACCTTGGGCTGCAGCCATGGCTGTTGGAACGGCAAGCGATAAAGCGCATGGACAACTAGCAACGAGAACTGAAACTAAAACTGTCCACGCTCTGCTGGGATCGACATACCACCAAATTGCAGAAGACAGAAATGCCACGATTAATAAGAAACCAACAAAGTATCCAGCCCACTTCTCTGCCAGACTAAGCATCAAAGGCTTCGCTTGTAATGCTTGATCCAGTAATGAAGCAATGCCTGCGATACGAGTTGATTGACCTACCGCATCAATTCTCATGAGCATGGGATTCAGAATATTGTGCGTACCTGCATACACACGATCACCAATCTTTTTATCAATGGGTTTTGATTCGCCAGTCAGCAGTGACTCATCTAAAGCGCTCTCGCATTCAATCAATATGCCATCAGCTGGGACCACATCACCAGGTGGAACACGAAGCACCTCACCAGGGTTGCAATTAATAACCGGAACAATCTCTACTTGCTGAGATGCGGGATAGTTGGGCAACCTCTCACAAGTGGCGGGCAACTGTTTTGCTAAAGCCTCTGCCCCACCCTGCGCATCTTGACGTGCTAATAACTCTACATAACGTGCCGCCAAGATAAAGGCAACAAACATGGTGATGGAGTCAAAGTAGCCTTGACCTGAGCCGGTAGCAAGGTTCACGGTACCAGCAGAAAATGCTAGAGCTAAAGCTAGGGCAATAGGAACATCCATGCCCAACATATGCGTCTGACGAAATGAGGCAACGCTTCGCCATGCAGCCTGAAAAATCGGACCAGCTGAATACACCATCACTGGAACAGTGAGAGCCCAACTAGTCCAACCCAGCAAGAGGTCATACTCAGCGGTAATATCACTATCACCTACGTATGTTGGCCAGGCATACATCATGACTTGCATCATGCCTAATAAAGCAACGCCTAGTCTCGTCAGCAACTGACGGCGTTCTTTCTTGGATTTTTCAATTGACAGTGAAGGCTCAAATGGCCAAGCCTCGTAACCAATGCGCTCCACTTCAAATAGCAAACGCGCTAAGCTGGTTTGCTCAGGAGAAAACTCTGCCTTGACCTTTTGACTTACGTAATTAATCTGCACATCTTTCACGCCAGGAATGCGCCTGAGATGTTGCTCACATAACCATACACAAGCAGCACAGCGAATCTTCTCAAGTCGCAAAGTCGTTTCTAGATTACCCTCCTCACCACTGGGTCGAGTGTATCTTACCAACAAAGAGGGATCGTCATAAGGAGTAAGGCTGTCTGGAATTTCATTGGAAGCAAGGTAAGCGGCAGGCTTATCACTTGACTGTGCACGACGTGCATAGAACACTTCCAAACCTTCACCATGAATAGTTTGCGCAATTGCCATGCAACCAGCACAACAGAATTTTCTGCTGACCCCTCCCAATTCAATTTCATAAGAGTCATCCGGAAGAATAAAACTTCCACAGTGATAGCAGCTATTACTTGGCATGCTAGAGCTCATGAATATGTCATTAATTGCGAGTAAAGGACTTGCTTACCCAGCCATTGCGGCGTTCATATAGAACAAATAGAACACCCCAGATCACGATAGCGAAATATGCCCAGACCCAAGCAATTTGCGAGCTACGTGAACCTGTTAAATCAAGCACAAATCCAAAAATCGCCGGACCCAACAAACCGCCACCAAAACCCATTAAAGAATGGAGGCCCATTGCAGCACCTTTAATATTTTCTTGCGCACTCACCACCAAACCCGCAGTTAAAGTGGCGGAGTCAGCCATAATAAAAATCGCGTGCCCCGTGGCCAAAGCAACAATTAACCACCAAGATTGTCCGGTTGATAAAGCCAGCGCCATACCAAATGCTGCACTAGTGAGCATGACAATGAAAATCCATTTTTGACGCCCTATTCTTAAGGCAATCTCATTTCCGGTAATGGATGCTGGAACACCAAAAAAGTTAATGACACCAGCAAGGGTGGTAGCGGTTAAGAGAAAAGAGTCGCCAGTCGTGATTGCACAGAAAGCAAAAAAGGCAACCAACCAGCTACGAGAAGCAAATAGTTCAATCGAATGTACGGTGTAACCAAAAATAAATCCTGAAGCTGTTTTGTCTTGCAAAACTAAGCGCCATTTTTCCACCGGAAAAATATCATGCAATCGAATATGAATAGGGCCATGCCATTTTTCATGAGTGAGTGCAGGGATAAATATCAGCACAATCAATAATGCGATAAATGGACCTAAGGCAATGATTCCAAAAACATAACGCCAACCTAAGCCATCCAATATCCAGCCTGAGCAAAGATATGAAAAGCCAGTACCAATACCAAAGAACGCGGTATAAAAAGCAATGTGGCGGCTCAACTCTCCAGTCTTAATGCGATCAGAAAGAATCTTTAAGCCAGGCATATAGGTGCCCGCTAAACCAGCCCCATTAATCGCCATAAAGATCAGGGCAGTCCAGAAGTTATAAGCAAGGATCCCCATGCCAAGTAATCCACAGGTAGCTAAAAGACCACCTACAAGATAGACTTTTTTTGCATCGACACGATCTGTCAACGCTGTTGCCAAGGGAACCATCAGCATATAGCCGAAGAAAAAAGCGCTCGCAATTAAACCTGACTGCAAATTACTGAGATGCCATTCATCTTGCAATGTTGTTAACACGACAGCGTAGCAAGCGAAACCTAGTAATGCACAGGTTTGCGCCATCAGCATGAAAGGGGTGTAACCGGTAGGTTTAAAGCGCATAGGGCTTATTGCTGACTACGACCTGGTGAATCCTGGAAGCCATTCGAACGGAAAGTGAGAACAAGAGTATCCCTATAGCCGTGAGGACCTAAGGGCTGAATGGGAGTCGACTCATGAATCATGCGCTCATCATTCATGAGCAATAAAGACCAAGGTTCAGAAAGTGTAAATCTCAAACCAGCAGAACCATTTGCATCAAAAATGCGAGTCTCACCACCCTTAATGCCAACTCGATTGAGCAAAAAGACAGCTACAAAATCCACGCCATCACGATGCGCACCTTCGGGAGTTGGGCGGCCAATTCCATCAGTCGTATCAATCCGAAATTGATGCGCTTCAACAAACCAGGTATTGACCTGCTTTACTCCATTCAGAATATGGGCCAGTCCCAACAAAAGAGATTGCCAGGCAGGATTATTCGTGAGCTGAGCCTGCGAGGGTTCAAACCAACGCTCGATACCGCCATGCAAGGCGTTGTAGTCAACAGACTGCCAATGGGCACGATGCGGCACTATAGCCAGACTGCCACCCTTTATCTCGAAGCTTGAATGGCGTCGAAATCGATAGCGCCCACCATCTTTTAGATACGGATCACGTGGCAAACCTTCCCAAAACTGGTTGAGACTTAAGAGCTGCTCTAGATCCACATGGGCTATTTTCGCCACATCCTGTGCGGATAGGACTGCATAACCCTGCTCTCGCAAAGATTGGGGCAACTCTTTGACGGGAGTCAGCGGGGGCAACAGGCTTGAGAGATTCATAGGCTTATTTTAGGCGTTTAGCAATCAACTTAGGAATGCAAATTCAAACGGCCACGCACCTCTCCTACATGCCCCTTTAAGTCGTATAGCTCTTTTGCGTCCAGCATGGACACCTTGATATTGCCCACCCTTCTCTCAATATCCGCCAATTCCTTAAAGTTCTTTTCCTTCAGGTCTGGATTAGCGGCATTTTTCTCTATCACCTTTAGCTCTTCATAAACTCTAGATAACTTGAGTCGCAATAACAAATTCTTGGCTGCAGGAATATAGGTAAACAAGGGAATAAAAATCACTAACAGTGGGATAACGATTTTTGCAAATCGCCCAATCCAGACTGCAGTCCAGAAAGGTAAATGGCGATGCAATAAAGAAGGTCCGTCCTTCATATAGATTTCTGCATCCACATGCAAAGGAAAATCAAGCCCGGTGCCCGATGGAAACTCTCCTGGCTTTTGTAAATAGGCATAGGACTTCAAAATATCGTAAGTGTCGCCAAGCAATAATGTCACCAAAGCAGGACTGATGCCCTCCTTACCTACCAAAGTAGCTGTTGCTGCCAAGACCTGAATATCTTGGCGAGGCAAGTCATACGCAATACTGACCACTCCACGCGGGACTGTTACCTTAGAAAGAAATGGGAATAAATGAACATAAGCTTCAGCCTGCTCAAAACTCATTAAGCGGATGCCGGGAGTTTCGTAAAAATTTTTAAGTAAAGGTGCTTCAGCAGCGCTCACTAAAAAAATGGCGTCCAACTCCCCTTTTTTGAACTTTTCTAATGCCTCCAGTGGCTTGAGCTTTTCAGCGCGAATATCGTTCATACCGATTCCGCTTACCTCCAGCAATTTCGAGGCTAAATTTAAGGTGCCACTTCCTTCATTGCCGATGGAGACGCGCTTGCCTTTCAGTTGACTCAGCAGACCCAAGCGACCAGCCTCGTTAGGAAAACTAGCCTCTCGATACCAAACCCATACAGGCTCATAAAACAGTCCTGCAATAGAAACCAGGTTGGGATGTTGAGATAAATCTGCCACTCCACCTTGAACCATTGCAAAATCGATACCTGAATGCGGATCATTTAATAAGGCCAAGTTATCACTTGTGCCACCAGTGGTTCTCAAGCGCAGAGAAATTCTTTCCTCAGCAAGCTCTTTCTGAAGTCTTTCACCAAACTGCTGATACAAGCCAGTAGGAAAGCCTGTTGCCAATTCGATGGACCTGGGGGGTGGTGGCACCAAAACCCACAAGGTGGCAAAAAGTATCGCCACCAGTACTAAAAAGGCTACGCCGAATGCGATAGGGTTATAGATATTTTTGCGTATGAAGTCCATAAGAATTCTTCTTGTTTTTGCCATTATGCCCCGAGCCCACAGATCAAGAGCGGAATGAATTCATCCCGATTCATTTAGGATAAGATGAATCTTTTAAAAGAACCCTTAGGATCGAAATGAACTCAAACCTCAATAAGGTAGCTCTGGTTACAGGAGCTGGAACGGGTATCGGCAAGGCGGCTGCAAAAGCGCTGCTCAAGGGCGGCTTTCAAGTTGTCTTAACTGGCAGAAACCTTGAGAAGCTAAATAAAGCCATTCAAGATATTGGCGGAAATAGCCAAAACTGCTTAGCTCTTGCCTGCGACGTGGGTAGACCAGAACAAGTAAAGCAGTTATTTTCAGAGATCAAAAAACATTTTGGCCGCATTGATGTGCTCTTTAATAATGCGGGTATGGGTGCTCCAGCAATCCCGATGGAAGAGATCAGTTACGAACAATGGATGAACGTGGTCAACGCAAACCTTTGCGGGGCTTTTCTTTGCTCGCAAGAAGCAATTCGTATGATGAAGGCGCAATCACCTCAAGGTGGCCGCATTATCAACAATGGCTCGATCTCCGCGCATGCGCCACGCCCAATGTCTGCTCCTTACTCATCTACTAAGCATGCCATCACCGGACTAACTAAGTCCATTGCCCTAGATGGTCGCCCGTTTAACATTACCTGCGGTCAAATCGATATTGGTAATGCGGGTACTGAAATGACCATCCCTATGGCTGCCGGAATTTTGCAAGCCGATGGTTCAAAGAAGGCTGAGCCATTAATGGACGTGGATCATGTTGGGCAAGCTGTACTGCACATGGCTCAACTGCCTCCAGAGAGCAACATTCTGACAATGACCATCATGGCAAGCAATATGCCATTTGTTGGCCGAGGCTAGTTAAGGCCTAACCTGATCGATCAATATGCGGGCATCTGTCGTGCCCACTTTGATGGTTTGCGCAGCAGAAATCAAGTCACCAGATTCTGGCATTGCCATACCCGTTTTGGAGATGCGCACCTCAACTGATACCTCAGGTAATTGAGAGATCAAGGCATTTGGACTCATTGCTAAAGCATCATTTAAAACAAAGCTCACCGGGAATGTAGTCACTGGGGTTTTGAGAACTGCTACTGGCATACGTTCGCCAGGCTTACGAGCAATCACCATCAAAGTATCGCCTGCATTGACTTTGGATTGCAGTGCGGAAGATATTCCTACTCGCCCGCTCACCCCTCGATTATTAATCGCTGGTGTAGCAGCTGGTGCTAACCCACCCTTGCTGCGAGCTTCAGCAATAGAGCCGGCAATTGCACGCGCCTCATCTGTTTCAGGAGGCAATTGCTTTTCTAGTTTTTCCCAATATTGCACTGCGGCTTTGTAGTTTTGTGCATTAAAAGCTGCAGTTCCAGAAAGCCACAAGGCCAATAAATTATTTGGATCCAGCGCCAAAGCTTTATTCAGTAATTGCTGTGGTTTACCAGCAAAGTTACCATTCGCATTGGCTGCCAATACATCGGCATAGTCAGCCAATAGCTGTGGATCAGTATCCACAAAAGAGCCGGCACGAGCATAGGCTTTTGCGGCCTCAGCATTTTGACCCAAAATTCGGTAGGAGCGTGCCAGCATGGCCCAGCCCTTTAGATTGTCAGGCTCTTTCTCCATCTTGGCGGCAAACTCAGTCACCATCTTTTCAACAGCCTCTTGGGTCATTGGCTGCTCAGCACTCTTTTCAGCAATTCGAGCGGCATCACCAAGATAGAAATACAGCCCCGCTGAAAGTAACACTACAAACAGACAAATCCCAACGATAGTTTTCTTTGGGGAACCCAATACAGCGAGATCATCCGCCTCATCCGTATCTTGAAAAAGGCGTTGACGCATTTCTGCATGAGCTTGCTCATAATTATCAGCATCAACCGTGCCTGCCAAACGATCAGCCTCGAGCTTATCGAGCTCCTCCCGATAAATAGCAGCATTCATCTGACGACGGGAAGTTTCTGATTCTTTGGCTGGAAAAAATAATGGGCGTAGCAATAACACCAAGACCAAGATCAACAAAAGGAGGGCGGGTATTAAAAAACTAGTCATGTGCATTTTCTGTTGAACTGGATTTTGCATCCCGAAGTAATGCATCAATACGACGATTGTCCTCTGCGGACAGCGTAGTACTTGGCACACTTTGATTTCTGCGGCGTAGATAAACCAACAGACCAATAATGCCAGCAAGCAAAATCACAAAAGGGCCAATCCATAAAAGCCAAGTGATCGGTTTAACTGGCGGGCGATACAAGACAAAGTCGCCATAGCGCTCCACCATAAATTCCCGAATTTGTTTATCGGTTTTGCCTTCGCTAATCAAAATCCGAATTTCTTTACGCAAATCATTTGCTAAATCAGATCGTGATCCCGCAAGCGATTCATTCTGACAAACCAGGCACCGCATTTCTTCTGAAATGGTAATAAGACGCTGCTCGGTAACTGGATCATCCGCAAGCGGAACAGCATCTTTAGCTGAAGCGATATTGATCGTGCAAGCAATCACAATACTTGTAAAAGTCGATAGGATTAGCCTATGCAATATCACTTGAGCTCACCCAACAAAGGAATAATCTTCTTGTTCAATAGCTCCATGGTGATTGGACCGATATGTTTGAACCGAATTACTCCGCTCTTATCAATAACATATGTTTCTGGAACACCATACACACCATAGTCAATACCAACGCGGCCGTTAGCATCAAAAGCAGATAAAACGTAGGGGTTGCCTTGGCGAGCCAGCATGGCCATCGCATCTTCACGCTTGTCTTTGTAATCCAAGCCAATAATCGGCGCGACACCCAGCTTACCCAACTCAACCAAAACGGGATGCTCTTCACGACAAGCAACGCACCAAGAGGCCCATACGTTCAAAATCCAGGGCTGACCTTTCATACTCTCTGGCGAAAAGGTTTTTTGGGGATCAGCCAATTGGGGCAATTCAAAAGCTGGGGCTTGCTTACCAATCAGTGGTGAAGGTATTTCATGTGGATCGCGATTCAAGCCTATCGCTAAAAATCCAACCAAAATTACAAACAAGAAAAGTGGAATTAAAAACTTGGCTTTCATGCTGCAGCTTTCCGCAATTTCATACGGTAACGCTTATCCGATATTGCTAGAACGCCACCCAGAGCCATCAATAGACAACCGCCCCAAATCCAATCGACAAAAGGCTTGTAATAGACGCGTACAGCCCATGCTTTATCTTCGAGCTCTTCACCCAAGGAGACATAGATATCTCTAGTGAGGCCTGCATCAATTGCAGCTTCAGTCATTGGCATAGTGGAAGAGAAGTAGCTTCGTTTTTCTGGGTACATCGTGGCTTCTAACTTCCCATTACGGGAAAGCAAGAAAGTGCCTCGCATTGCGTTGTAGTTTGGGCCCGGTACAGTACCAACCCCTTGAAGCTGAATTTGATAGCCACCAACACTGACACTTTCACCAGGCAGCATACGTACGTCTTTTTCTTCTTGGTACGCACCGACCATGGTGACGCCAATAACGAATACTGCTATACCTAGATGCGCTACCTGCATACCAATAAAGGAACGTGTAGGCTTACCTGCTTTTGCTTGACGAATGATCTGCAAAACGCCCGAGGAGATTACCCAGAATGCTAATAAGAAACCAAGACTGCTGAGCCAGGTGAATTCACCCATGGTGAAGGGAATCAAAGCGGCAGCAATCACCGCCACTAGAGCTGCAATCCACAAGCGCTTAATGACATCAACAAGATTAGAGTTCTTCCAACTGGTCCAAGGCCCAATTCCCATTAAGACCAGCAAAGGAATCATGATGGGCACAAATACACTATTAAAGTATGGAGGACCTACTGAGATCTTTCCTAGGTGCAGAGCATCGATCAGCAAGGGATAGAGCGTACCCAAGAGTACAGATGCAGCAGAGGCCACCAAGAAAACATTGCCGAGCAAAATAAAGGTTTCGCGGGAGGTGAAACTGAACTTACCACCCAGCGTGCTTTTGGGAGCGCGCCAAGCGTAGAGAGTTAAAGAAGAGCCCACTACCAGCACCAAGAAAATCAAAATAAAGATGCCGCGCTTAGGGTCAGTCGCAAATGCATGCACTGAAGTGAGCACTCCAGAGCGCACTAAGAATGTTCCTAAAAGTGAAAGTGAGAAAGCCGTAATAGCCAAGAGTACTGTCCAACTCTTAAATCCACCACGCTTCTCAGTAACCGCAAGTGAATGTAACAAAGCAGTGCCAACTAACCAAGGAATGAATGAAGCATTCTCAACAGGATCCCAGAACCACCAACCGCCCCAACCCAATTCGTAATAAGCCCACCAAGAGCCTAGTGCAATACCCAGAGTTAAAAATACCCAAGCAGCTGTTGTCCAAGGACGTGACCAGCGTGCCCAAGCAGCATCAAGGCGACCAGATAATAAAGAAGCAATTGCAAATGCAAAGGCTACTGAAAAGCCAACATAACCCATATACAACATTGGCGGATGAAATACCAATCCTGGATCTTGTAAGAGCGGATTAAGAGATCGCCCCTCCTGAGCAGCTGGCAACAATCGCTCAAAGGGGTTAGAAGTTAAGAGAACAAATAAGAGTAGTCCAGTAATAACCAAGCCCAAGACACCAATGACACGAGCCACCATAAACTCATCCAAGGCTTTGGAAAGTTGGGCTACTAAAAATGTCCAAGTTGATAGCAAGAAAACCCACAACAATAGAGAGCCTTCGTGACCACCCCAGACCGCACCCAAACGGTAGATGACTGGCATTTGTGAGTTGGAATGATCTGCAACATAGAGCACAGAAAAATCATTCGTATAAAAGCTCCACGCTAAGATGATGAAGGCAATAGCGAGCAATAAGAAAACAGTTTGCGCAGCTGGCCTGGCTAACAAAATCCATTCACGGCGACTTTGATGCGCGCCGACCAATGGAAGAATTCCCTGAAGAATGGCAACACATAAAGCCAGGATTAACGCGTAATGCCCAAACTCAGGAATCATTGTTTATTTCCATTTTTTTGAGCCTGATCCAAGGCATGCTTGGCCTCTGGTGGCATGTAGTTCTCATCATGCTTAGCCAGCACTTCGCTAGCAACAAATTGTCCATCGGGATTTAGGCGACCTTGGATAACTGCGCCCTTTCCTTCTTTAAATAAATCCGGAAGAATGCCTGTATAGGCAACAGGAATATCTTTCGCCATATCGGTAATCACAAAGTGCACAGTCAAACCATCTCGCTTCACTGAACCATCTTTGACCATGCCGCCAATCCGGAAGACTTGACCAGCCGGTGACTTACCAGCAGCAACCTCGCTGGGGGTGACATACAAAGCAATATTGCTATTGAGCGCATTCAAAATCAATGTTGCTGCGATGCCAATGGCAATGAGTGCACCAACAATAATGGCAGCCCGTTTATGTCTTGGTTTCACTTACCGCCCTTTTGATCAAACTGTTCCGCCATCACTTCACGCTGAAGTCTTCGCACAATTACTCTGTGTCGCGCCCGAACAGCCAAGGGCTCAAGTAAGAGTACCAAGGCACAAACGCCAAAGCTACTCCATACATAGAGCGCATAACCACCCATCGCAAAGAATTCAGCCGGACTATTCCACATTAACGCTTTACCTCATTTAATTGCTTAACCCAGTCAGTATGAGCCTCGCGCTCCAAAATAATGGCGCGCACACGCATTAACCCTACTGCGATTGAGTACATCCAGAAGCATAAAGCCATTAATAACATTCCCCACAGCATGGTCTGGGCCATTGCCGGAGCCTTGGTTAAGGAAACCGAGGCGCCTTGATGCAAGGTATTCCACCATTTCACTGAAAAATAAATGATGGGGACATTCACTACGCCAACTAAAGCCAAAATTGCCCCTGCTTTGTCAGCACGGCGAACATTATCAATCGATGCTTGCAGGGCAATAAATCCAAGGTATAGAAAGAGCAGAATTAACTCGGAAGTTAAGCGTGCATCCCATACCCACCAAGCACCCCACATGGGCTTGCCCCAGAAGGCCCCAGTCCATAGGGATAAAAAAGCCATCCAGGCACCGATTGGTGCGAGCGCCTGAGCCATCATGGCCGACAGACGCGCATTAAATATCAAACCTAATCCCGCCCAGGCGGCCATCACTAAGTAGATGAACATCGACATCCAGGATGCAGGTACGTGAACAAAAATAATGCGATAACCTTGACCTTGAACAGCATCTACCGGAGCCACAAAAAAACTGACCCACAATCCAGCAAGGCCAAAAATAATCGTTAGCGCCCAAAACCAAGGAATCATTTTTCCAGCAAGCGGATAAAAGGTGCTCGGGCTCGAGAATTTGAACCAGTTAATGATGCGACTAGAAGATGGATTGTTTACATTACTCATTCGATAGCAATCTTTACTGCAATAGCACTGACCCAAGGGATAAATGCTAATGCCAAAATCAATAAGGCGCCCAATAGGGAGAAATGTCCTGTGATATCAAGCCCTACGCTGCTAGCGTACACAGCACCAGCACCAAAAATCAATACGGGAATATACAGCGGCAAAATCAGTAGACTCATTAAAACGCTGCCACCCCTTACTCCTAGAGTTAAAGCAGCTCCAATCGAACCCACCAAAGATAAAACCGGCGTTCCCAACAATAAAGATGCCATTAAGACCTGCAAAGACTGCGCATCTAAATCAAACTGAATTCCAATCACCGGCGCCAGCAAGACTAAAGGCAGTCCGCATACCAACCAATGGGCAAGCACTTTGCCAAACACCGCTACTGTAAAGGAATTTGGGGACAAGACCAATTGCTCTAGAGTGCCATCCGCGTAATCAGCTGCGAACATCCGCTGCAAACCAAGCAAGGTGGAAAGCAAGGCAGCAACCCAAATGACGCCGGGCGCAATTTTTCTTAGTAAAGCGGTATCAGCCCCGATGCCCAATGGGAACAAGCTAGTTACGATGACAAAGAAAAATAATGCAGTTAAGACCTCGCTCTTGCGACGCATCACTAGCAATAGATCACGATGAACAATGGCTACAAAGGCGTTCATAGATCCAACACTCGCAGACCAGGAATAGATAAGGGTTGATGACTGGTGAGTACTACCACGCCATTGTGCTCAAGATGCTCTGCTATCAAGCCAAGCAACTCTTGGGCTGCATGAGTATCTAGAGCATTAAAAGGTTCATCCAAAATCCAAACTTGCGCCCGTCGCGTCACCATGCGAGCCATCAAGACACGCTTTTTTTGGCCTGCAGATAAGCAATTGACTGGCAGATCTTCGCGCCCCTTCAGACCAAATCGCCATAAGGATGCAAATGCATCTTGCTCGGAAAGCAAAACGCCATCAATCGCTGCATACATACGCAAATTTTCAAGGGCGCTGAGATCCTCTTTCAAGGCATCGCGATGACCTAAAAATAAGAGCTTGCCGTGATACTCCGATGCCGCTTCTTTAATGGAATGGCCATTCCACAAGATGTCACCAGACTCTGGGGAAGCTAAGCCGGTAAGTAAACGTAAAAGACTTGTCTTACCAACCCCATTCTCACCCCGAATATGGAGGCACTGACCGGTAAGGACCTGTACATTTAATCCTGAAAACAGGGTCCGCTCGCCTCGCACGCAAGTAATCTCCCGAGCCTCAAGAGCTACATTTGGAGATGCTGGGAAGGAAGAATAAGTGGCTGTCATCGGAAGAAATGGCTTGAATCAAACCACCCCAGGCATTGTCCAAGACCCACTAGGGACTGTCAAACGACCTAAAACAGCAATTAGAGAATAAATCTCTTTTAATTCAAGCGCTTAGCCAATTATAGAGGCTATTCAAGCAGAATAGCTCACCTAGAACGCCAGGGATTACCTATGGCAAGCGCCTTATTTCCAAAAAATAGCCAGTTTTTGGGGTCCAGAGCCCTGAATCAGTACAGACTTCTTCTGGATACTTCCCTGATAGGAGGCTTCGATCTGATATTGGCCGGCAGTCAAATTAATCAACATATAGGGTCCATCGGCCTGTGCATCAAAAATCACTTGATTCTTGGTATTGAGCACTTTGATCTTTGCACCAAAAATCCAAACGCCACGACCATTTTCCAATTGCGATAACTCAAGCAATAAAGGCCATTGCTTTGACTCCTTCAAAATTGCTTCTGATTCTCCCTCACCAACCCCGCCTGAGATATAAGAAATTCCTTGGGAATATTGGGTATCTGGTATTTGTGCAAACACCATTGAAGAAAACGTGAAACATGCTGCAGAAAGAATCAATCGGGCGTTGAATTTCATGTGAGCCTCATTTCATTAGCGTAAGTGTGTAATTCATTCTACAGTCAAGCGCTTTACTCAAGTAAAAAAAATGGTCATTAAAAAAGCCCCGCACAAACGGGGCTTTTCAACAAACTAGTTTAATCAAGCTAATGTTCGGTAACCCACATTAAGGGATCATGATGATCGCACCCGAGACTTTTCTTCCTTCGGCTGCTTTATGCGCCTCAGCAGCTTGTTCAAGTGTGAACTTGGCACCAATTTGCACCTTCACTCGACCTTGTGCAATCGCATCAAACACTGCACGAGCATTTTCTTGAAGCAGCTCTGGAGTAGCGTTATGTGGAAATACAGAAGGTCTGGTTAAAAAGAGGCAGCCTTTCTTATTCAGAATCTCCGGCTGAATCTCTGGGGCTGGACCTGAGGCAGCACCAAATAAAGCAACCATGCCAAATGGTGCAGCACAATCGAGCGATCCCAGGAATGTCGTTTTAGCAACGGAGTCATAAACCACATTCGCTTTACGTCCACCTGTTGCCTTGAGTACCTCTTCCACCCAATTAGGGTTTGAGTAATCCACCACAGCATCGCATCCCGCTTCCTTAGCTGCTGAAACCTTGGCTTGAGAGCCAACAGTGCCGACAACAAAAGCACCTAATGATTTTGCCCAGCCAGCCAAGATTTGACCAACACCACCGGCAGCAGCATGAACTAGCACGACATCGCCAGCCTTTACCTGATATGTTTTCTGAATTAAATACTGCGCAGTCATTGCCTTAAAGAACACGGCTGCAGCGACTTCATCAGATACGTTGTCTGGCACTGAGACCAACTTATCTGCTGCGACATTACGTGCACTCGCATAAGCACCAATACCAGCATTGATATACATGACACGATCACCGATTTTGAATCGAGTGACACCCTCACCAAGCGCCTCAACTACACCAACCGCTTCATGACCCAAACCTGTTGGCAGCTCGAGTGGGTAATAACCAGAGCGCTGATAGACATCAATAAAGTTAAAACCAATCGCAGTTTGACGAAGCTGAACTTCCCCTTTTCCTGGAGCTGGCAGCTCTTTATCAATTAACTGAATCACATCAGCATTGCCGAGTTCTGAAAGATTAACAATTCGAGCAGTTGTCACAAGTCACCTTATTATTTTTATAGAAAAATTTATCTTACTGCAACAGCAGAAGAGGCAAGCTCTTCATCCTCAACAACAGCCCAAGTACTATCTCCGAGCTTTTTGACCGCCATAGAATAAGTCCAGGAATCAGGGATACCGCAACTCCATTGATCTGGGCCATTCTGAATCAACACATTGGCGCCAATGCGACTATCAAAATACAAATGATATGTTTTGCCATGCAGAGGGTTAAAACTGAATTTGGCACTATGCACCATCTCAGTGGCATCTAATCGCGCTTGAAGCGAGCGCGCTTGCTTCATTAATACTTCAGCCTGCTCCATAATGCGATCGTATTCGAGCTTGGCATTTTGACGAGCAACATTGACTGCCTTGTCTTTTTCTTCCAAGACTTTAATCGGCGCAAACACGGGTGCGCCGACCTCCATGGGATATTCAATGCCGGCATGCCGTGCTGGATCGGTGTCTTCTATTCTCATGGCTTAATTAACCCACTGATTTATATAGCGAAAGTGTGACACAAATTCACAAAATGCGTTGCTGCTGCTTATGGAGCAAATAAGTCAATTACAGGGCGTTCAAATCTTCTAGAAGCCCTTTGGCATGAATTTGGATTTCCTGCTGATCAGCATCGCTAATGCGAGATAAGTTGGCAGTCATCAGCCTGGTCCGAGGGCTGGCCTCAAACTGCTGACGATGCTTTATTAAGAAATTCCAATACAGATTGGTCATTGGGCAGGCGCCCTCCCCAAACCGAATATCAGGCTTGTATTGGCAAGACCCACAATAGTTATTCATTCTCTTAATGTAGGCGCCACTGGCAATATAAGACTTACTAGTGAAACGACCACCACTCGCAAATAAGGCCATGCCCGCCGTATTGGGCAACTCCACCCACTCAATCGCATCAATATAAATTGCCAGATACCAATCACACACCTCTTTTGGCAGAATTTCTGCGAGCAAGGCAAAGTTACCCGTCACCATCAAGCGCTGAATATGATGTGCATAGCCATACTGCAAGGTCTGCCCTATCGCCTCTTGCATGCATTTCATATTCGTTTTGCCAGTCCAATACCAATTGGGCAATGGATTGCGATGGTCGTAAAAATTATCCTCAGCCATTTGAGGTATATCCAGGTAGTACATGCCGCGGACAAATTCTCGCCAACCTAGAATCTGACGAATGAAACCTTCTACTGTCGCCAACTCCAAGTCATCTTTTTTCCAAGCCAGTAAAACGGCATCAATGACTTCTCTGGGATTGAGCAACTTTAAATTCAGCGAACTCGACAACAGCGAGTGCCAACCAAATGGGGTATCTGTCCACATCGCATCTTCATAAATGCCGAAGGTCGCTAAGCGATGCTCTACAAACCCCTCGAGTGCTTGAAGTGCTTGCTGGCGAGTCACCGGCCACTGAAAGTGAGTCAGCGATCCAGGGTGATCCGAGTAACGCTCTTCTACCTCAAGCAATACGGCTTTAGTAATCGCATCTGGTTCAAATAATTCTGGAGGCGGAATAAGGCCCGGCCCCTTCTTAGGAAAGGGTTTGCGATTATCTCGATCGAAGTTCCACTGCCCACCCTCTGGATTACCTTCTTTATCAACCAGGATGTTGTGGGTCTTGCGCATGAGTCGATAGAAATACTCCAAACGCAACTCTTTTTTGCCTGCAACCCAGTTAGAAAATTCATGGCGTGAACAATAGAAATGGGGATCCTCCTGCATTTCTAATTCAATACCCAATTCAGAGGCCAATGTTTCAATCTCGCACTTAAGTCGATACTCCCCAGGCTCAAGACAAACTAAATGAGTGCATTGATCATTTTTCAGAATTTCGCGCAATGTGTCAGCAATTGATTTGGGGGATTGCTTGATATATTGCAGCGGTATACCAAGCCCTTCTAATTCCTTAGCGAAGTGACGCATAGCCGACAAAAACAAGGCAATTTTTGCTTTATGGGACCAAACATACTGAGCCTCATCCGCAGACTCAATCATGACTACCTGATCAGCCTGAGGATTGAGATTTTTTAATACCGGACTATTGATGTCTAGCTGATCACCCAAAATGAGAACAAGCTTCTTCAAATATCTTTTCTCGCCAATCGCTGGGCTTAGCGCTTGTAAAAGCTCAGGGTAACCTCGCCAAGATCAATTCCAAATTTACTCATCTTGGCCTTATTCAGCATGACCTTGGGTGTGACAAGGTACATCCAATCATTAAATTGCATGTGATAAATTGTGCCGTCTACTGGTAATGCCAAGGTGTAAGCCCAGTTAAGGGCATTACCCGCTGACTCACCCAGTGCATCACCCACTACATCATCTGCCCTACCAATATATTTACCTGGTGCAGTTTCAGTCAAAGTCCAGATACGCTTTTGCTTAGTGCCGTCGGAATATTCAAAGCTCTCATCGAGAGTGCCCACTTTTTTACCATCAACGACTTTCCACTGCGCCACCAAGAGAACCGTGAAGCGCTTCTTAACTTCGCCACTGCGGTCAGTAAAGATTCCATAGGCATCTATCGTGCCGTTAAAGTATTCACTCAGATCTAGATTGGGTTTCTCATTAGCGTACTGCGTTACCGAAGGAGAAGAACAGCCAAATAGACCGAATGCAAGCAAGCAAACACTTAAGCACTTTGAAACGAAATGGATCTTGCACATTAACATGCTCCTGAAATGAGTGGTGGCGGGCAGCCCTGCCCCAAGAGTTCAGTCCTGAGTTTTGGGACGCTTGTTTTTGAATCTAACCAAATACCAAAAAAAGCTTTTGCAAAATCAGCACCCTGAATTTGCGATATCTTCCTGCCCTCATAAAAGAAGCTGGTGCCCTGCTTAGGGATATAGACAGCAGCAATAGTCTGGCCAGGCTCCACGTTGGGAAGGATACCTGCTAGCTCCTTACCCCAAGATGTTGCTTGGGGATCGGCAACACCTAAGCTTTTCATTTCATCAGCCGTACGGTTGGCGATTGCCTCCCCTAAGAATGCCCTCTGATACTTCAGCTCGAGTGCGAACTCCTGAGAATCCTTAGCGGCACCACGATATAGATTGGCATCGTAAACGTGAAAGCCCCAAAAGTTGAGTCTGCCCAGCCCCTGCAATTGTGTTTGACCCATCATACTTTTAATATGCGGCGGCTCTTTAGCGAAACTCATAGGAGTTGCTGCGCCAAGGGCTAAGGTGATTACCAATACATGAGAGAGTTTCATATCCTTATGCCTTTCTATTGACCAGTCGCAAAGCAAGCGGTCCCAGTAGTGCCGAAATAGCATGGCGATGCTTTGCGAAGAATCGATAACCCACATTCCAAATCGGCTTGAGAGTTGACCTAGAAAATAGCCATACCAATTTAGGAAGATTGGCCCGGCTATAGGCTGCTGAAAATACCTCCACTCCTTGGATCAGCTCACCATCATCATATTGGGCGCACATAGAGGCCAAAGCTTGGTCGCAAGAGACACCAACACGATCAGGGGCATATTGCTCCGAATTAATATCCACGAAGCTAAGCAATCCTGCTTGATTACGCCCAGAAAGAAACTGGATTTCTGCCTGGCATAAAGGACAAAGTCCGTCATAGAACATGGTCAGCTTTTTCATGATGCCGATTTTTGCTTGTACTGAGTTGCGCAGTAAGCGCGGTTAACTAATTTACTGCGTAGGGCGAGATGCTTAGTTGCTCTGCCAGTCACCCGCTTGCGCCACAATTCAAAGGAGTTGCGTTTTAGCTGCTTTCTCATCAAAGCAATCACTTGAGGCTCTGAATACCCAAAAGTAAGTTCAATGGCATCAAAAGGCGTGCGATCCTCCCAGGCCATCTCAATCAACCTTGAGAGGTCCGCTTCTGAAAGCGTCTGGGGTAGTCGTGTCGTCATCGAGCAAGTTTAAGACTTATTCAATAAACTGGCTGAGACCTCCTCCAAATACCCTATTCATGCCATTAATTCCAAATTCCTTCCGTGCGCTTGTGATTGGCTCCTCCGGAACCATCGGCTCTGCCTTCATGGAATTACTGGAAAAGCATCCCGCATGCACGAAAGTAATAGGCATGCATCGAAACTCTGCCAATCCGATTGATTACCAAGATCTCAACACCATTGAAGAGGCAGCAAAAGCCCTTTCAGGAGAAGCTCCTTTTCAGTTGATCATCAATACCATCGGCGTATTGCACTCTGCGGATTGGATGCCAGAAAAGAAACTGGATGATCTCAATGCCGAGCAATTGCAGTTATTGATGCAAATGAACGCCATTGGTCCTGGATTAACTATCAAGCACTTTTCTAAGTTACTGGATCCAGCCAACTCGGTCATGGCAACGCTCTCTGCCAAGGTTGGCAGCATTGAAGACAATCGTCTCGGCGGCTGGTACAGCTACCGCGCCTCTAAGGCAGCACTCAATATGCTGATCAAGACGGCATCGATTGAATTCTCCAGAACTAAACCCAATACCGCACTTGTGGCACTTCACCCAGGGACCGTCAATTCTCGCTTATCAAAACCCTTCAAGGGCGAGCAAATTGGTAGACCCCCTTTAGATGCTGCCAACGATATGCTCAATGTTCTTTTCTCGCTCAGCAAAGAAGATTCAGGTAGCTTCATTACTTACTCTGGCGAGAGACTACCCTGGTAACTCACAACATCTGATGAGCTATTTTTCTCATATTTTTCTCTCACTACTCATGCTTGTCGGGGCGCAAACTTCTCTCTTCGCGTAAACTGAGTTCGCTAGGGCTATGCAAGATGGTCAACATGTCTTGCTCATGCGTCATGCTGATGCGCCGGGGTTTGGTGATCCTCAGGGTTACCAGTTAAGCCAATGCTCCACGCAACGCAATCTAGGTGAGCGTGGCAAGAAACAGGCTAAGGCCACTGGCGATTGGCTGGCCAAGCAGGGCATTACGAAGGCGCAGGTCTACAGCAGCCCCTGGTGTCGTTGCTTTGATACTGCAAACCTACTCAATAAGGGCGAAGTTAAGAAGGAGGCGGCACTCGGCTCCTTCTTTGATGACATGAGTCAAGCCCAAAAGCAGACCGAAGCTTTAGCGAAACTCATTCAGCTTGAGCGCATTCAGCATCCAAAAACACCAATCATTATGGTCACTCATCATGTCAATATTGAATCCTTCACTGGCCAGGTTCTCAATTCGGGTGACATGATCTTGGTCAAAGTAGATTCTTCAGGCAGAGCGCTATCTCATACGCGATATCCAAGCCCATAGCGTCTTTTTTATTTAACAAACTTCATGCAATCGAAAGCATCCATCATGACTGACTTACCCCTGAATGTTCTTGGACAACCACTGGTTCCCTGCTCTTTTGATCCTTTGACGGGATTTTTTAGAGATGGCTGCTGCAAAACAAATGAACAAGATCTCGGCAGCCATTTGGTCTGTGCGATTGTCAGCAATGACTTTTTGCAATTTAGCCTTAAGCGCGGCAATGATTTGATTACCCCAAGACCGGAATACCAGTTTCCAGGTTTGATTGCGGGTGATCAGTGGTGTCTTTGCTTGAACCGTTGGATCGAAGCTTTAGAAGCGAATTGTGCGCCGATGATTAAATTAGAAAGTACTCACATCAAAGCTTTAGAGAAAATCTCTCTAGAAGTGCTGGAGCAATACGCAGCATTGGAGCAGTTATAAAACTCTACTAGGATGAGAGCCAAAGCTTGCGGTAGATTTCTTTTGGATCGTGGTCTTGAGTTTGCTTGGCAACATTAAAGGGTCTACCTCCCCTGGGGTCAGTACCTCGTCCAGCTATATAGAGCCAATTACCTTGATTGCTGTAGACGTCATAGTCGATTAGTTGAGACTCAAACCAGGCCGCACCCGCGCGCCAATCACCCTGCATGTCGTATATCCAGTAACTAGCCACAATCTGACGCATCCTATTGGAGAGATAACCGCTCTGGTAAAGCTCACGCATGCCAGCATCCACCAACTCAGATCCAGTATTGCCAAAGCGCCATTGTTCAAAACTAGCCTGAGATGATGGTTTTACAGCGAGCCCCGTTAAGCCGCTAGCGCGATACAGGTTCTGGCCATACTTGAAGTGAATAAAGCGGAAATAATCCCTCCAGAGTAATTCAAACCAAAGCCAATAAGTACCATCATTAGCACCATAGCGATTTTCATAATCGCTTAATTGAGCCGCTATCTCACGCGCTGAAATACAACCCAAGGCAAGCCATGCTGAAAACTTACTGGAGTAATCCATACCAATCAGTTGATTGCGAGTCTCTTTATAGCTGTCGGGTAAACGCCGCTCAAGATATTGCTTTAAATGGGCCTGGGCATGACTAGCCCCTCCCACAAAATACGGATGTGAAGCTGATTGAGTTCTAGAAGGTGCTACTGAGCGCTGAGGTAAAGACCCTGGTAGCAAGGGAATATTCTTGGGCGTATTGATGGGCTGTGCAAACTTGAGCTGTGCCCGTTCAACCTCACGCCTAAATCCCGTAAATACATCGGGCATCTTTTCTAAAGCAAATGGTAAGTCTTGCGGCTCCAACATACTCGATTGCCAGAACTCCTGAACCTCAACTCCCTGCTCTTGCAAAATGCGTACTTGCTCTATTTCTTCGGGTGCTTCAATTTGCTCGCAATAAATTGCTGTTGCAGCAGCATCCTTAACTAACTGCAACAACACCTCCGTCGACTTGCCAGCCAACTCGAATAGATCTGATCCCTGGGCCTGTAGCTGAGCCTTTAAGTCATTCAATGAGGCTCGCAAGAAGGTCTTTCGATGCAGTCCTTGTCGCTCAAAACCATAAACCATGTCTTGCTCTTTGGAATCATGTATGTACACCGGCAAAAGAGAATCCGCATTTAAGCAAGCTTGTGCAAATGCTGGGTTATCCGCCAATCGCAAGTCATTTCGAAACCAGTAAATTAAGGTGCACATCGATTACACCTCAGCCTTACTGCCGGACTTTTTGGAGCGGCAGGCATCAGAGCAATATTTGACCTCATCCCAATTTTTGGCCCACGACTTACGCCACGTCATCTCCTTGCCGCAGACCAGGCAGGTCTTGCTGGGCAAAAATGATTTATTCCCCTTAAAGCCTGCTTTTTCAGATCGAGCCATACCTACCTATAGAAAAACGAATAGACTATTCAACACAATTAAAAGTCAAATGAAAATAAGATTGCTTTGAAAGCTTTTTATACCGACCACTATGTTTTACCACTTCCACCGGGACACCGCTTTCCGATGGAAAAGTACAGCCAGCTGCGCGACCTCGTTACACAACTAAAGGGCATCGAGCTCGTAGAAGCGCCTGCCGTTACCGATACACAAATTCTGTATGCGCACGACCCTAGCTATCTCATGAAAGTCATTGCGGGGGATTTAAGCACGAAGGAACAACAGGAGATTGGCTTTCCTTGGAGCGAAAAAATGGTGGAGCGATCACGCCGTTCCGCTGGGGCAACTGTGGCAGCGGCAAAGGCGGCACTAGATGAAGGTTTGGCAGTAAATCTAGCGGGCGGCACCCACCACGCCTATCGGAATATGGGTGGTGGATTTTGCGTTTTTAATGACTCCGCGATTGCAGCGAGAACCTTACAAAAAGAAGTGGACTCAACACTGAAAGTAGCCATCGTCGATTTAGATGTACATCAAGGAAATGGCACAGCATCTATTCTTCAACATGACAAATCCATCTTCACGCTATCGATTCATGGTGAAAATAATTTCCCATTTACTAAAGAGCAGAGTGATTTAGATATTGGCCTACCCAATGGATGTGCAGATGAGGATTACCTCAAAGCTTTAGACCAGGGACTAGAGATACTAGATACATTTAAGCCTGACTTCATCATTTATCTAGCTGGTGCAGATCCCCATGAGGGCGATAGACTGGGAAAGTTAGACATCAGTAAAGCGGGCATGCGCCAAAGAGATGAGCGTGTCTTTCAATATAGTGCAGACCGCCAGATCCCAATTGCCTTCTCAATGGCAGGCGGCTATGGAAAAGAGATTTGTACTACTGTAGATATTCATTTCCAAACCATTCAAACTGCACTTCAATTTACTTCTGCTTCTTAGGTAAATTATTGAGCGTCCTAGCATCGTTGAGCTGCTGATCAACTAGGTACAGCGTTCCGCCATAGTTGGCCTGTAAGTCGTAGCCCTTAAGCCCAACCGTATAAATAGTGATGTAGGGATTAAATGAGCGGATAGTGCCACCAGAGCCAGCAGAAAAATTAGCATCCACATCCATGCCGCCACGTTGCCCATCAATAGAGGTTAATAAAAACTGATCGATCGCATCTGTATTCTTAAAGAGAATAATTTGATATTGATCTTGATATCCCGCACCAATACCCTCACCGGTTTTCATGGCTTGCATAAAGATAGGCTCTGGACGGCGCTTATCAAATAAGACACCCTCACCTCTCGCCAGTACCAATAAGACCACATTGACATTAGTAGTGTTAAAGACTGCATATCCTGGAGCGGCCTCTATATCCTTCCTGATTGCGGGATTTTGCTTAATGAGAGCAGCCAAACCCACCTTAGACATTTCAAGAGTTGCATCTCTTTTTTGCACAATCTCTTGAGCAGTTAAAGGCTTTCCGTCGACTCCTGTTGACTGGCAGCCAGATAGCATCACCAAGCCAAATGCCATGCATAAGGCTGGGAATATTGTGGAAGGGTGATTCATGGCGGCCTAAGAAAGAGTCAATATTCAAAAAATAGGGTTATCAAGCCTTATTTTATATGCCTTAGATAAGCTTAATAAAAGATATCGAAATGCACATTAAAATCGCCGAACTATGTTTAGGATTAAAAATCTCCTCCTGCTGATGGCTTTTGGGCCAGGTTTAGCTTGGGCGATCGATTTACAGCCGAACGATATTGTTGCCCCTGCACCCAATAAAAACTACTTAACTTTGAGTTACATCAATTCAGAGAACACCACTCAATACAGAAAGGGCTCCGCGCAACCTGGTAACCCAGTAATTGGTACGCAAAGCGCAATTTTGCGCGGCTCTCGTACCTTCAATATAGGTGACTTGCCTGCAGTAAGTTATCTTCAGTTACCTTATGGAGCGATCAGTCCCGCCGGTTCTTTTGCGAGTGCGCCTGGCGATACCGGCATTGGCGACCTTAGCTTTGCTACCGCAATCTGGCCCTATGCCAATAAAAGTACTAGAACCTATTTAGGAATAGCTGGCTATCTCATTACTCCAACAGGAAGCTATTCCAGCCAGAGAGTCTTTAATCTTGGTGAAAACCGTTTTCGAACAGACTTGCAGATTGGCTTTCAGACTCCAATCACTTCAAACGTCGATGGCATGATTGCCGTAGATACGATGTGGTTTGGTGGCAATAGTCAGTGTGGAGCAGCTTGCGGACTCAGTACCAATGGCTCCTTGAGCCAAAAACCCCTCACCACCACACAGCTTGGCCCAATCTATCGTATTAACCAAATCTTTACTGTTGGTGCCTCCTATTTTTATGTAGCAGGAGGAGCAACCTCGATTAATAACAATTATCTAAATAACGTGGTGAACACCCAAAGATTTTTGCTAAGTGGTCAGGCGCACACACCTATTGGAAGATTCTCCCTGCAATACGGCAGAGATATGGAAATCAAAAATGGATTTGTGCAGACTCGAGTACTCGCAATCAGACTCGCAAAAGAGTTTTAAAGCTATCTTATAGGTGGCAATGGGGAGCCACAAGAAGAACAATAATGATCCTCACGGCCATATCCATCGCGCATACAAATTAAACAGGCACGATCACTATTTGCTCGATGCGCCTTTTTTGTATAAGACATTTCTGCTGTAACAATTCCGGTGGGCACTGCTAGGGTTCCCCAGCCCATTAACATCATGAGCGAGGCAATCAACTTGCCTAAATCCGTTTGCGGGGTGATGTCACCAAAACCTACCGTGGTCATTGTGGTGATTGCCCAATAGATCGAAACCGGGATGCTCGTAAAGCCATGGACCGGCCCCTCAACCACATACATCAATGTTCCCATCACCATCACCACCATGAGAACAACAGACAGAAAGACCAAAATTTTTCTTCTGCTAGCTGCCATCGCATCAGCTAGATGCTGATATTCAGACATGTATTGAGTCAGCTTAAAAATTCGGAAGACCCTAATGAGGCGCAAAATTCTGACATCAATTAAGGCATGCAACTCTGGGAAGAGTAAGGCCAAATACGTTGGCACGACGGCAAGAAGATCGATGATGCCAAAAAAACTCGTAATGTATTTAATGCGATTCGGGGCGCAGTAGATTCTGACAAGATATTCCACCGTAAAGAGTCCCGTAAATACCCACTCAAAAAACGAGAGCTCTGTATGGAAGTTTTTCGATACTGACTCAATGCTATCCAATACCACCACCAACAAGGAAAGTAGTATGGCGAAAATTAATACCTGGTCAAAACGAAGGCCTAAAGGTGTGTTCGCCTCAAAGACAATTACTCTCAGCTTTTCTTTGAAGGAAATTTGTCTAGGCATTTTGTCTACTCGGCTCCATTCGATCTAGATAAAGTCCAATACTTTTGCATCTCGATAAAGAGAAATGAAGCAGACCAGGTAATCAGGATGAAGCCTGTGAGCGCCTCTACTCCAGTCAAATAACGTAAGTAGCCTTGTGCCACGATCTCGCCATAGCCCAATGTCGTAAAGGTAACAAATGATAGGTAGGCGCAATCTAACAACATGCCATGGCCTGAAAGCTCGCCAACAAGTCCGCCCATCACGGGAAACTGCAAGGTAACGAAGTAGCCTAAGGCAAACAGCCAGATCTCCGCCACGTGCGCCATGAAGATGGCGCCGACCCCTATTAACACCCGAAAACGTGGTGCAATGTGGGCTAGCTTGGGGAGCAGCTTATCAAGCTGAAAAAGGGCCTCGTAATGCAAAAGGATCGCAATAAGTGCTAGAGATCCATTGATGACGAAGGCAGTAATGAGCAACATCGATAAATTATCCCCCATTTTCAGGGGGATAAAAACATCAACCAGTAATAACGGTATCGCCTTTTAGAGCATCTACTTTGGCAAAGTACTTTTTAGCGTAAGCCAATAATTGCCCATCAGTAGGATGGTCTACAGTTTCAATACCAACCACCTTTTCAGCAATGGTGTGATCGTGCTTAGTGGCATGCTTCATCAAATCTAATTTTGCAGAGCCAGGGCCCACGATCAAAATCTCTTTAGATTCCATCACCGCTTGAATCACTTCATGTAAGTAATGCTGATCTGGCTCAGCACGTGCGCCACTGACAGAGCCACTTTTGTGATGAACATTCTTATGAGTAGATCTAGTCTTAATAACTTCGCTCTCACTAGCAGTGGGGTTGAAGTAAATAACGTGCGCCTCTTGATGATCGATCCAAATTACTGAGTGATTAAATGACATACTTTCTCTTTCTAAATAAAACAACAAAATATTAAATGCGGTAGACCGGAAATGCTTAATCTAAAACTAAGTCGTGACTAAACACATGTACTGCACCATCTACAGCGTGACCGGCTAAAATTTTATTTTCCGCAATCGATAAAAGCTTTAGCTGATGATTCTGGAATAAACGCAAAGAATCCTTTTCAACTCCATCTGCATCCAAATCTTGCAGCGCTTCAAAGCTAAAAACACATTGCATTGGCTTGGCATCAAGTAATGCCGGAAATGCCACATTGCCATTCTCTAATAGGCTGGCAGGGCCAATAAACTCAAGCTTCATTATAAGACTCACTTTATTTAGAAATATACAAATCGCTTTCTTATTGTGGTCTTATTTGACATGGAAGTGTTGATTTATATCAAAGATCTATCCATCGCACTCAGAATGGGTCAAATTTCATTGTAAAAGAAAATTCTGCGCCGTTCTAGGAAGATGAATTTCATGGGATTTACTGAGCTGGGCAGATCGGCGCAATAATTCCTCGGCCGATATCTTTAATAAATCCCCTTTGCAGGCAAAGAGAATTTGATTATCTGATACCCTAAAAAGAAACACCCGCATCAGCGAGTGTTTCTTTTGCAAACTGTACCGATCAGGACTTACTTAAGACTCACCTGCTTACCATCAACCCAAGTTGCCTTGACTTTGATATTACGAATTTCTGCAGGTGGTGTCTTGCGTGGATTCTTCTCCAATATCACCAAGTCAGCCTGCTTGCCGACTTCTAAGCTACCAACAATATTATCAGCAAAGATTTGATATGCGGCATCAATCGTAATCGCACGAATCGCATCATCAACAGAAACGGCCTGAGTTGGTCCAAGCACTTTCTGCGGAGGCAGTTGCCATAAACGTGTTACTTCTTCGCTCACATAGTTCAAAGGGCCAACATTGGAAACTGGCGAGTCACTATGCAGCGTAAATTTACCGCCTGCACGCTTAAAGTCTCCAGCCGGGTCAATACGCTCAGCACGCTCAGGCCCAATGATGTGGTTATTAAAGGCTGCGCCCCAGTAATCAACGTGGCCAATAGTAAAGCTTGGTATTACACCCAATTTGACAGCCTTATTAACGTGCTCTGGATGATTGACCGTGAAATGCTCAATACGCAGACGACGCTCTTGCGGCTTAGGATTCCCTGCCAATAATTTAGCGTAGCTATTTAAAGCCTGATCAATTGCTTTATCACCATTGGAGTGCGAAGAAATCTGCCATCCTTGATCAAAATACGACTTCATGGATGCATAAATATCTGCATCTTTAAAGTTGAGTGAACCACTCCATTTGCTATCTTTGGGATAGCTATATGGCTGATTGAGCGCGGCAGTTAAGCCTTGAGTAGACCCATCAGTAATGTATTTAACGCCAATGAAGCGCAACTTATCATCGCCATCATTGGGCTTAATGGCTTTATATCCAACAGGTAAGGTCTCGCTAAATAAGTATCCGCGCACCCGAATCGGTGGTGCATTCTTTGCAAAAATAGCTTTATAAATAGCCACTTCTTTATCAACACCAAAATTACCACCAACACTCATATCGGAGGCTGTTGTTACTCCAGTGGATGCCATTTTCTTCATGGTGCCCTCAATAGCAGCAAACAATTGCTCTTCTGTTGGGTTTGGCATTTTGGCCATAAATGGTAAATAAGTTGGTGGCTCCACTAGCTTGCCAGTGAGTTGACCCTTTGCATCTTTCACATAAATACCGCCGCCAGCTGGATTTGGGGTTTTGTTTGTAATACCGGCAAGTTCTAAAGCCTTGTGATTAACGTAGCCGATATGACCAGATTGATTGACGATAAAAATAGGAACTGTAGTGGATACCTTATCCAAATCATCAGCAGTGAGTTCTGCCATAAATGGCGTGGTACGTGATGGATCAACACCAAAACCAAATAACCAACCACCAGCAGGCACATTCTTTAGTCCTGCTTTCATTTTTTGAATTAAAGTTTCTTTAGTGTCATAAGGCAAGGTGAAGTTACTTAAATTCAATCCCAAGCCTTCAAAGACCGCAGTCACCATGATGTGCACGTGAGGCTCTACAAAGCCCGGCATCAGTGTTTGGCCTTGCAGATCAATGGCCTTAGTATTGCCAGCCTGCCACTCTTTGGTAACTGCGTCTTTAGTCCCGACTGCAACAATCTTGCCATTTTGGACAGCTAATGCTTGAACTTCTTCGTTCTTCGCATTAACGGTGACGATAGGGCCACCATAAAAAATAGTATCTGCATTGCCTTTAGCAAATGCAAATGCACAGTGAGCAATCAAAAGGGATGCGAGTAACTTGGGTGCGAATTTCATACTTATTTCCTAGATGTGAACGGCGATTATTTGAGGCTTATTTGAGACTTACTTAGAATTTGAAAGTTACTGCCACTTGAGGGCCTTGCATAGTGGTCTTTTGCAATACACCACCAGCTTTCATATCGTAATAGAGTGCGCGATAAGTTAACGAGGCATCAACCAAGCTGCCAAATGATTTTCCAACGCCGGCCATTACCTGCCATGTTAGGTTAGTAGTGCCACCGCCGCTACCAATATCAGCATACGCAGGGATGTACCAACTAGTGTCTGCAATGCGATAGCGGCCTTTTGCGCCCACTATAGGATCAACAGTAGATGTGGTCTTAGATGCGGTGCCATACCCATTGACATTCAAAGTTGCGGTTGCATAAATTGCACGTGCTCCGAGCATGGCATCTACATATGCATCTTTAGTATTGGCTACTGTATAGGTAGCAACGCCCGTTAAGATTGTTTGCTGAAGTGTAATCTTGTCGCCGACTGTGTCTCCAGTGTTTGGAATCGCACCAGTTTTTTGCAATGTTGCAGATACTACATCACCCATCACACCCCACTGACCCTTATGTGCCTCGGCTGAAATCATGCCGCCCGACTTGAGATTACTCACCACATCGTTAGATGTAAAGTCAGCGGATTTAGCCAACCCACTATCTAGGCCAAGAGTACCCTTAATCCCAGAAGCCCAAAGATAGGGTGTGATTTCAAAGCGCCACTCATTTGAGGCCTTGGGAATTGGAGATACTTCTTGGGCAAGAGCAAAACTTGAGGAAGCTAGTAGCGCGAAGATTCCAAAGAAAGCCTTAAAGAGGGAGTTTTTCATAAGGGGTGAGTAATTCAGAGTTAATTAGGAAGGCGATAAAAATGACAATCGTTATTTTAAATGGCTTTACCTATTTAAAGGCTTATTGGAAACCCCAATAATGTTGGTGACTCTGCAATTAAGCCTAGGCTCCGCTAAACTCATTTGAAACAACCATACATACCCCTAAAAGGATCAAAAATGAGCTTAATTGATAAATTGCAGTGGCGCTACGCGACTAAAAAGATGGATGCCACAAAGCTGGTTCCAGAAAGTAAGGTCGAGCAAATCCTCGAGGCTATCCGCCTGACTGCAAGCTCAAGCGGACTTCAGCCCTACGAAGTGATTGTTATTACCAATAAAGATATTCGCCGGAAGATTAGAGCAGCTGCTAATGATCAGTCTCAAGTCACTGATTGCTCCCATTTACTCGTTTTTGCTGCATGGGATAACTACACCGCAGATCGCATCAATGCCGCCTTTGATATGACTGAATCCATTCGTAACTTTACAAGCGAGTCAGGCACTGCATACCGCCAAATGCTCCTGAAAGCATATCCCGCTAGAGACGCTGAAACAAACTTCACCCACGCTGCTAAGCAGGCCTATATTGGCTTAGGCACAGCTTTAATTGCTGCCGCCTATGAACAGGTGGACTGCACTCCTATGGAAGGCTTTAATCCAAGCGCAGTGGATGACATTCTGGATCTGCCTGCCAAGGGCTTAAGAAGTGTGATCTTGCTTCCCTTGGGATATCGCAATGCCGATGAGGATTGGCTTGTCAAACTCAAAAAGGTACGGAGAGCAAAAGAGCAATTCATCTCTTGGATTAAATAAAGCAATATCAGCTTGCATTCAATCTAGATTAAATGCCCGGTCTTCACAAAGATCGTGCAACCTTCTTTACTAAAAGGTTGATGCAAGCTCATATGCGGGCTGCGAATCCATGAACCAGCTGGATAGCGTCCATGCTCATCCTCAAATACGCCATCGACTACAAAAATCTCTTCGCCACCATAATGCTTATGTGGGTTGAAGTAAGTTTGCGGCGCCCACCTGACTAATGTAGAGCCCGCACCCTGCCTCATCAGAGGCATTACGGTTAAACCAGGCACCATCCCCTGAAACCATGGCGCAGAGTGGGTATCGACAATCTCACGCTCAATCTGCTCAGGCCCCAGATGTCGTAACTTTACAAAAAGAGTGCAGCCTTTCTCACTAAAAGGCGCATGAGATGAGCCAGGAGGATTCATGATGTAGGTACCGGCTGGGTAGTTGCCAGTCTCATCACTAAGCACCCCCTCCAACACCAAGATCTCTTCTCCAAATTCATGGGTATGGACTGGAAATTTCGCCCCGGGTTCGTATCTAACGATTGAGGTAGCTTTCGCTACTTCATCACCCTGTCGATCAAGCATGCGTCTCTCAACACCCTTTGCAGGACTTGATGCCCAATTGAGATCATGATGATTCAGTACTACACGCTTACTGTAGTCAGAATGAATATCCATAAAATATTTTCAGTAATTAATGATTGGGTATAAGAATAACAATGGAACAGAATTGCTGCTCAAATGAGAAAAAACCACCCGAATGAACTGACCCACAACAGTTGGACAGTTTGATTGCTATTTTCTACCAGCTGCCTTCGGGCACATTTCTGGATTGGTAGAATCTTTTTGCCATTCTTTAAAACAAGCACCTTGATGGTCTAGAGTTAAAGGCGTAGCTTGATCCCAACGTCTAGCCACCACTAGCTTTTGTTGATTAATCCATAAGTTATTTTGTAGATTCGTTGAAAATAAAACTTGGTGCGCTATCTCTTTATTAGGCGCAATATTAGGAGGGTAGAAACCTTCCTCTGGCACCAATGAATACAAGGCACTGGCAGCAAATTCGCCAGACTCTTTTGGAAGATAGTTAGCTACAAGCGTATAGGCTTGAGAGTACTTTGCAATATCAAACCACATATACATGCCTCGATTGCTAGCTGCCGGCACCAATCCCTTAGGAATATTCACTTCACCGCCATACGCCTTGCCATCGTACATTGCTGGAATCAGGATAAGATTTGCCCTATTTAAAGCATAAACTTCCGTTAGCTCAGGAATGCGCACCTCATCATTGAGCATGACAGCGACTCTACCTAAGTCATTAGTACTGAATACAGGGAGATCATTCCCGGCCGTGGCCCACTTCTGCTCCTCAGCATTTAAATGTGATTTACGATACACGCCAACTTGCTTACCATTGAAGTCAAGCAGGATCGCAGTTTCATAGTACTTTCCATCCTTTGATTCTGGCATTGAAAATAAAAGATAAGTCTTATATTTTTTTGCAATATCAGCAGCCAATGATGCGCTCTTACCGTCAAGAGCCTCAGCATATTGAGAAATATTAGACTTATTTAGGGCTACTTTTCCCAAAAATGAATTGAATGGCAGAACTGCGATATTAAATCCATTGGGATTGGCATTAATCAAACCATCCACTTTTTTAGCATTGGCACTAACATCCCCATTGACCGGATCATATTGAACTAAAAGGGCTGCAATTTGATTCTGAGAGTTATTAGTCGCTGGATCATCCGGCGCTTTATATAAGTTATAGATGCCATACAGCTCGGGTCTGCGATTCTTTAACCAGAATTCTTTTTGATCACTCTTTTTAGCTGTATCAATTGTGGCGTATATGATCTGAGGATCTCGAGGCTTAGTCCAAGTGGATGCCTTTGAACTAGCGAGCTGTTTACCACTACTGCTCATAATAGAGGAGCCACCAACGAACTGATCAACAAATTGAATTTTTGGAATGCGGACTAAGCCAGCTTGATTTGTAGCAACAGTATTGATGCCAATCCAAGGTGACAACGTAGCAATATTTGCAATGGTTGAGTGATTTCCAATGCTTGCTTTTTCAAACTTAGGCATTGCATCGGAGCCAATTGGTATAGCCAATATATCCATTCCACGCAAACTGGGAAGCAATAGAGACTGTAGGCGGCTATCATCGAAACAAATCAGCATTCCTATCCTGCCAATCTCAGTGTCAAAGACGGGGAAGCCAAGATTTCCAGGTGTAGCCGCTTCAAAATCCCCAGGGGGTAATTGATTTTTACGGTATTTACCGATGTATCCCTTTGGCCCTATAAGAGCAGCTGCATTGTGAGTTAATCCGGTTACAGGATCATTTTCATATAAGCCAATCACAACATAGTTGTTATATTTCTTCGTAATCTTTTCCATCGCTGCAGTCGCTTTACCTGGAATCGTATCCGAGTCCTTTTTACTGGCGATAATCCAACCTGTTACAGCAACCTCTGGCAGAACAATTAACTTAGCACCATTCTGAGAGGCAGTCGTTACTTTCGTGACTATCCCATCGATATTGGCCTGTACATTCTGTTCAACAGGATTAAATTCGACGGCAGCAACCTTAATTTCTGCAGCATGAATCATGACTGGGAAGAAGGCTAAAAAAGTAATGAGGGATGCTGTAATTTTTTTCATGGGCTTGATGGGTTGGCTTGGCTTGGCTTGGCTTGGCTTAGCTTGGCTTGGCTTGGCTTGGCTTGGCTTCAAAAACTATATCAGATACTAGGGATATTCATTGCTACGTGCTATTTAAATAAAAGCCACCCGAAGGTGGCTTTCCAATAGAGATGAGTAACTACAGCACACACTTAAAACTTCAAGTTGTTAAAGAGGTAGTGCGGGAAGCATTTTCCCTGGATTAAGGATGTTGTTTGGATCAAATACTGCTTTGATTGCACGCATGTATTCAATCGCATCGGCACCATGCTCTTCAAGCATAAATTGTATTTTATGCATGCCTACCCCATGCTCACCTGTGCATGTCCCGCCAACACTAAGGGCATCTTGAACAATAAGTCGATTCAATCTCTCTGCTTCTTGAATATCCTCATTACGATTGGGATCAATGATGATCAAGGCATGAAAATTACCATCACCTACATGGCCTAGTATGGTGCTCTTTAAATAGGATTGATTGAGCATATCTCGAGCCCGATCAATGCAATACGCCAACTTGGAGATTGGCACACAAATATCAGTATTGAGGATGCGCGCTCCGGCTTGCATTTGTAAACAGGCGTAATAAGCATTGTGCCTAGCTTGCCACAGCCTGGTTCGATCCTCTGGATTTGCGGACCACTCAAAACCACTTCCATCGAATTCTGAACATATCGATTGAGTATTTTCAGCTTGCTCTTGCACGCCAAGCGGCGATCCATGAAACTCAAAAAATAGGGTTGGTCTCTCCTGCAGACTCAACTTGGCATAGCGGTTTATCGCCGTTATAGCAGTCTCATCCACTAGCTCAACACGCGCAATCGGAATGCCGTATTGAATAATGGCAATAACCGCTTGAACCGCAGCGCTCACTGATGGGAAAACACATGTTGCGGCAGAAATTCCCTCTGGCAAGGGGTAAAGCTTTAAGGTAATTTCTGTAATGATTCCGAGGGTACCTTCACTGCCAATAAAAAGCCGCGTTAGATCATATCCAGCAGATGATTTACGTGCACGAGAACCAACTCGAATGATAGCTCCAGCGGAAGTGACTACAGTTAAAGCGACGACATTCTCACGCATGGTGCCGTAGCGCACAGCATTAGTTCCAGAGGCGCGGGTGGCACACATTCCGCCAATACTGGCATCTGCCCCAGGGTCTACAGGAAAGAATAATCCCTGATCTTTGATTTCCTGATTGAGCTGCTTACGCAGCACTCCAGCCTGTACAGTCACTAGAAAATCATCGGGTGAAATTTCTAGAATGGCATTCATTTGACTTAGATCGAGACATATTCCACCATGAATCGGCAATACATGCCCTTCTAAGGATGACCCTGCACCATAAGCTACTACTGGCACATGATGTTCATTGCATAGCTTAACTACACAAGCCACTTCTTCATTGGTCTGGACAAATACTACGGCGTCTGGAGCCAATTCGGGATAAGGTGATTCGTCACGCCCGTGTTGATCTCGCACCGCCTTTGCCATGCTAAAGCGATCGCCCAGAAGGGCTTGTAATTCTGTAATTACTCCCAGAGGCAATAACATCCCAGGAACTCTCTTTCAATAGATTTATCTGTTCTATTGGATATTATCAGCGTTAAATTAGCTCTCACAAGCAAAAATATAAACATTGCTTCAATCAACCTTCAAATGACAAAACCCTCACCATTGCTGATGAGGGTTTGCATTTCTGGTGGGCCCACCAGGACTTGAACCTGGGACCAAAGGATTATGAGAGCAGAAACCCAAGATAGACCCTTATAAAAAGAGGCTCTGCGGGTGGTCAATGTCGGTGTGTAAGTAAATGTGTAAGCAAATTCGTGGATTTAAAAGAAGTGTGGAGTCACTCTTTGGTTTTCAAAACCAAAGGATTTTTGGAGCAACCATCTAGCACTTCGTTTCTCCAAAGTTCTTTTTTTGAAGATTGATAAGCGTTTCTTTAAGTAACGCTTAAGAGGTATGCTTCTTGGAGAGAAATCAAAATCCGTTGCCCCAATTTCTAAAAAATTACTGTCACATTGTGTTGAAGAGGTAGTCATGATGGCTCCTCGTATTATTCGACTTAACAGCTTCGGTACATCGCATGTTTATTAACTACGCTTTGAAAGTCGATTCAGAAAAATGAGTCCCAACACAGGGCCCGGCAGCAATAGCCAGGTGATGTATTGATTCATAAATGGTAAGACTACGATACTGATTTGAATTGAGATCATCGTTATCGTAAAGCCAATTGCATTTTGAATAGTAAGTGCAGTACCGACAATCTCGGGCGGGCATGCTTGTGCTGATAGCGCTGAAAATTGTGGCGAATCAGCGACGACACTCATTCCCCAACTGCCCCAAAAGAGAATTTGTGCCCATAACGGTAATCCAGAAATCCATGGATACAGTAGACAACAAATTCCCGATAGCGCCAAAGCTGTTGAGGCAACTTTCACTCCCCCAATAGATTTGCTAAGTTGCCCTCCAAGAAAGCAGCCAATTGCGCCAATCCCGATTACTGAGAATGCTAGCCCCGATAAATGAATCGGATTCTGAATTGAATAGGTGCTAGCAATCAGAAATGGCACAAGTGCCCAGAATGCATAGAGCTCCCACATGTGACCGAAATATCCCAAAGCAGATCGACGATATTCTGAAATTGCAAAGAGTTCACGAAAGCCGCTTAGTTTGATTCGTGAAGTACTGCCTAATTTGAGATGAGGGCCATCACCGAGCCAGAAAATCATTCCCATTGCAACCAGAGCGAAGAAGGAAGATAAAAGAATAACCTCTTGCCAAGGCCAATCGACACCGAAGTAACGGGTAGCATGCGGAATTGCTGTTCCCAGCGTTAGCATTCCAACCAATTGAGCAATGCGCGAGCTCGCCTTTTGGGGGTCCCAAGTCATGATGAGCTTCATACCAATTGGATAGATACCGGCCAAACAAATTCCAACTAAAAAGCGTAAGCAAGAACCTACCAAAATACTGTCAGCCCAGATAGCAAATGCAGCGTTAAATAATGCCCCAAGTAGAGCACATGCAGAAAAAATATGGCTGGGCTTGTACCGATCTGCCATCCCACTAAAGGCAAAGACCAAAGTACCTGCCACAAAACCGAGTTGCACAGCATTGGTAAGTATGCCTATGCCTGCAAGATTGGTGCTCCACGATTCTATTAAATTGTCAGCCACTCCATTGATAGAAAACCACAAAGAGGTACCCATCAACTCCGCAATTACAATCAATAGTGAGGCTAAATTAGGACTTATGGGTCGAGAAGTTGTCGTATTAGTCAATTGAGGATAAAAAAATTAGTGACAGTCGAAGCAACTTCATTATGTTACGACCTTAATCCCAAAACTAAAAAATATTTAACGATTTTTATTTAGGTTTTCAATATCACGCTATTGATCTTGAAGCCATTAAGGCATGCATTATTTGATCCAAACTAAAAATCATTTGAGGCCTAAATACTCTCCTCGACCCGACGAATATTGAGAACATGAGCATCAAGCATCGCTTGTAGCTGAAAGCGAATATTCGGCTCTTGAATTCTTGGAATTAATTTTTCTAGACGTCGTGCTACCCATGCCTGCCCTCGATTCAAAAAAAGCAAGCGTTCCTTGAGATCTTCAATGGAGATCGCTTTTTCATAAAATTCACCCGTGGCAGTTGATGGCGAAAAACCGAGTGATCCAATAATTCCGAGCAACATCTTGCACCAGCGCACTTCATCGTGTTGAATATCGGTGACTAACGGAGCTAATTCGTGACTCTTTATTTGATTGGCTGTTTCCAAGGTTACTCGAGCGCCAGCCCTTTCCGCCTCCAGCAATTCATTTAGGGCAGCAATCAGCTCATCGCCGCTAATTGGATTTAATGCTGATAAATCATGCATATGATGACCTCTTGTGAATGGGATGCTTATTTCCTAGCAATATCTCATGTATTTGTGACCATTCTAGGGCGATTTGCTCATACTGCATATGAAAACAGCCAAACTTACCAAAATTGGGAGAGTGTCATGGCTCGGGACAGAATCGACCAGGGAAAAGGGTTCTTGACTCTAGCTCTGGACTGTCGTTTAAAACGACACGAATTGATAATGATTTAATTCTCTTTTCTATCTGATTGCTTTTTCAATTAATCGATTAAGGCGAATTAATTGCTTAAAGTCCTCAACCACCGATGGCACCAAGTTTGAAGATGTGAATTTTGTGTCACTGAGTGTCTTTACAACTAAGAAGTTTTTGAGCATAAGCCAATCCATATCCGGATGGTTTGGATCAAAACCGCGTGGAGGGCGAGAGGCTACGTTCTCACGAGAAAAATTTGTCTTAAAGCGTGACTTGAAAGCTGGGTCAGCAAATAAGGCATGGAAAGGCCGAGCGTCTTTTGCTATCGCCTCCCTCATCTTTTTTAATTGGGGGCCAGATGGCATAAAGAGCCCACCGGCGACAACTACCCCCATGTATGGAGGGATATTGTGAAGAATGCCAAAGAATAAGTGTGGGTTTCTTTCAAAGCGAGACTCAGAAGGTTTCGCAATCGAAATAGATAACCAGCTTTTATAGCAGGTACTGCCACGCACAATCTTATTGGCATTCTTTTTAATCCTACCAATTCCTTTTGTAGGAAAGTGATAATCTGGAACGCTACTTTGTAACGAAGTCTTAAGTCGCTCCGCTAAATCAATAAAAGGCTGCCTTACGAGTGTTTCGTAGCTTTCTTGATTCTTATCGAGCCAAGTTGGATCTGTTTGTTTACCAGCCTCAGTCATGAAAGGAAGAGTCTGCTTTGAAAATTTAATACTCATAGCTTTTCCAATCTTGTATTGAATTAATCTAAATAAAACATGTTTCTCTTATTAGCATCATTCTACTTAAAGGGGGCAGGTAATACGTGGAAGACACCAACCAACACAGAAACAAAAAAACCACCCGAAGGTGGTTTATAGAATCTTGGTGGCCCGGGACTGAATCGAACCACCGACACAAGGATTTTCGACCCTCTGCTCTACCGTCCGCTATTGGCCGCTTTAAGCGTTGCTTGTTACAGCTGCGCTGTCGGTTTCAGGAAGAAATCCATTGCCAACGCAACCACTGACGGCTCGATGCGGTGCGGGCCTCTGAATTCCAAGGGGGTTACGTCATGACCTGCGGCCTTAAGTTTGGCTACGTGAGGACGGGCACTAGTTTCAATTGGCAGCTGCTCGTCTTCCAAACCGTGAGCGATGAAGATGCGGGGTGTACCATTTTGCTGAAAGACTGACATAAATCCTGCGGAAAATGCGATCACGTGACTAACGACGTCGCCATTGGTCAAGCCTACTGACAGCGCATAGCTGCCTCCATCTGAAAACCCAGCAAATCCCAAGCGGCATGGATCGATAGAAAAACGTGACGCCACTTCGCGTAATGCTTTATCCAGCCGCTCTAGATCTGGGCCGTTACCGCCCACAACTAAGTCCCAAGTCGGAAACTGAGACTGCGGCAGCAGAAGCAAAAAGCCATGCTGATACGCGTGGTCGATCACGAATGGCAGCACCTTCTCGGCGCTGCCACCAGCGCCATGAAACATCACCAGCAGAGGAACTGGAACTCCAGGCTGCAGGCCGTCCGGCACGATCAATACAGCGTCGCGCTCGCTAGCAATACCCAGGTCGTGACGACCAGCGGGCAAGGCTTGCTTATCGGGTACAGTGCCGGATCGAAAACTGAGCCGGCCCAGCAGCGAATCTCCCAGGAAAGATGCGTCAAACATTGCCATCCTCGACGGATTTACCGATGCTGCGGAAAGCCGCGCACTGAGCAAAGGCTTCCTCACTAAGCAATAAATTCCTACCCTTGCAAAACTTGAGTGTCAGTTTGAGTAACTCCTTAATATCGCGGCCACTGGCAGCTGCGTAGGTTATTACCAAGCGCTCAACTAGGTCGTCGGGCAGTTCGGTGTTGAACTGCTGCGCTAGCGATTTCCATAGTTGTTTCGCCTGCTCTTGTGTCGGTGTCTCAAACTGAATGATGGCGATGCAGCGCGACAAGACAGCGTCATCAATGTCGGCTACGCGGTTGGTAGTCATGAACAGTAAACCATTGAAGTACTCAAGGGTACGCAAAAACTCAGCGACGATGGCGTTGTGCTGCAGATCGTTATCGCGGCGGCGAATGTAGACGTCGGCCTCGTCGAGCAACAGCACCGAGTCCCAGCGCGCAGCGCGCCGCAGGATTTTCGACAGGCTGGCTTCTACTGAGCTTGCCGTCACGCCGAGTTGACCAGAATGTACGCGGTATAGTGGTTTCTGGACAACCTCGGCATAGACCTCTGCTGTCAGCGTCTTGCCTAAGCCAGGCGCGCCTTTGCACAGAATGGTTGTGCCGCCCGACTTACCCTCGACGATGTCCTCCATTAGGAAGTTACGATCAGCGGTCAAGATATCAATCAGCTCGCGATGAGCATGCGGCAGAACCAGCTTGTCACGCAATTCTGGCTTGTAACGATACGACTCAACATTTTGCACATGCACCCATATGCTGCGGTGGTAATCCAAGTGGAATAGGTGTAGATAGCAATGCTGGGGAATTCGTTCAAAACCCTCGCTGATACCGCTTCCGCGCCAGAAGCTTGCATCGGCAGTCGTGTCAAAGTGGCGTTCTAGCAGCTCTTCGTCATTGACGCATCGGGCAGTTGTGCCTGCCTGCAACCGCATGCATTCGAGTTGTGGACGAGACCCTTCGCTGGACATCCAGACTGCACCAGAAACAGTAAACTGCGCACCAAACTTCGGCTGCATCTGCATGAAACGCTTTAAGTGTCTCTCGTATTCATTCTTGAATTCGGCACATTCTTTAAAGTAACCATAACCTGTCATCAATTCGGGAATCGTGCAATCCAGAATATCTTCAGCATAAAAGGTGATGCTGTTGGTCATGCCAGTACGCCTTAGCCTCGGATCGGTAACCGGCCCCCGTTCTGCAGCCTGCAAGGTATTAGCCAGAAGGCCGATGATGACATAAGCCGCACTATCGACAGGCTGCACAAAGCGCATGGAATGGACCAGCCAGGGCAGCAACACACCATCCTTGCCGAGCTTATAGAGCCAGCCATCTATCATGTCACGCGACAGCCAAGCGATCAGACCAGGGATCAGATGCTCCAAGCTAGGAATTTTTCGGGCAGCTGGCGCGGCGTGGATATTGTCCAGCGCCAACATTTGGAACATTAACCCACGCTCGTTGGCCGTTCGGCACAGGCCGTAGAGTGTGTTAAGTGAGGCGGCGTCGAAAAGGTGGCTGGGCACCACACGTTTGCCTCGGGAAAGGCCGTACTCGCTCAGCCGCTTAGCAAGCAGTGAATCTTCATCGATCGTTCCAAGTAGCTCATTGGCCAGGGTTTCTGGTATTTCGAATTCCATGTGCTCTTTTTACTCCTTTTACTAAATCATAAAAAGTTAGGTCTGAAACATGCTTGACTGCAGTCAATGTGGGTCAAAATAGGGTCCATTTCGGGTGTGGTGTGCGCCCGCAGATGACTTACGACGCCGACTCCAGCCATCCCATTTTTGATCTTTTCTTTTATGTGTTGACTTGCCTGCATACGTTTGAACTTCTTCAGCGTCATCAAGAAACTCACATAGCTTTTCAACTCAACTTAGATCTTGTTCTCTCTTCAAACTGCCTCTTATTAATGATGATCCTCTCATGACATCCTTTGGATACTAATTCCACGTCATCATAGGCTTCAACAGAGAAGATGAGCTTCTTGCCACGTACCTCAGTTAACTCAACCTTCGCTGTAACTTCCATGCCAGGAGGAGTGGCTGCTTCATGCGTGACGCTAATGAAAGTACCAACTGCCTGCTCTTCGGGCCAATCTAGATGAGAAGTAATAGCCTTGACACAAGCCAACTCCAAAAACCCAATCAAAAAACCTGTGGCAAAAACTTCAGGCCTCACTGCTGCTTCTTTGGACTCTGGATACATAGCAAGAACAGTTTGCGCATCAGTCACCATGAATTTGTATTCGTATTTAATGCCAGGTTTTAGGGAAGTCTTCATTGCAAACCTAACTCTAACAATTTAATTCGATTCAATATCTTCATTTGAGGAGCGAAAATGCTCTCTATACTCCAGCGGAGTAATACCCAACCTTCGGACAAATATTCTGCGAAGAGCTTCGGCGCTCTCTAAGCCACAACGCTGAGCTATATCCCTATATCCCATATCTGTTGACTCAAGATATCGCCGTGCAAAATCGATACGAGCATCATTTACGTAATTCATCGGAGTCATGCCGCATTCTTTCTTAAAAATACGAGTTAAATTTCTTGGACTCATATTTAAATGCTCGGAGATTGACTCTAAAGTATGACGAGCCTCGGGATTGCCAAGAATATAGCTATGGACAGATGCGACTACGGAATTTTCAGCAGCTTGAGATTCAAGTAATGGGCTAAATTGACTTTGCCCTCCAGATCTTCACAAATACACAATCAAATATTTGGCTACATCAAGCGCCATCTTCTTATCAATATCTTCCTCAATAAAAAGGAGCGATAAATCTATACCAGCAGTTACCCCAGCAGTCGTATAGATATGGCCATCTTTTACGAAAATACGATCTGGCTCGATAACAGCACGTTTAAACATACTGGCTAATCGCGGGACATCCATCCAGTGAGTGGTGACTGTCTTGCCATTAATCATTCCTGCGGCACCTAATGCGAAGACTCCATTGCATATGGCGCTGATTCTTCTGCACTCATCCCCTTGTTTGACAATCCAATCAATCACAGTGGAATCCTCAAGAAGATTAAAGATTCCGAGGCCTCCGGGGATAATCAAAGTGTCAAAATGAGGGCATGGATCAAAAATCGTGCGATCAGGCGTTAAGGTAATTCCACTTGAAGACTGTACTGGACCCCTAGTTGTGCCAACAGTGAAAATTTCATACTCTGATTCACCATTGCTCAGGACCTTCACCTCTCCAAAGGCATCGCAAGGACCGGCTAAATCAAGCAGTTGAAAGCGCGGAAATACGAGGATGCCAATAGTAATCTTACGCATAGGATTGACACTCTACACAGCAAGCTAATTAAGCGCCATGATTGAATTAAATGATGTCCACATATGAAAATATTGTGCCTTATTTACACTCTACTATGGCTTAAATTGTCTGGATGGTAAAAAATAGACATAAATAGTTAGCCCATCAGACAACCGTTACTTAAAGTAAGGCTCAAAAAAATACCAACCCGAAGGTTGGTATTTTCATTTCTGGTGGGCACACCAGGACTTGAACCTGGGACCAAAGGATTCCGGTTTGCCTAGCTTTCACTACTCCCTGGACTATGCTTTCACCATGTGCTTACGCACTTAAATGAGGTGTCCAGTTTTTATCCCAAATTACTTTGAGCAGCCTTAATCATTTTTTTGACCTCTAGGCTCTCATTAATAGAGTGAATAGTAATTTGAGGATTTTGATTTACAAAAACTCGAAATACTTCATCTGCGAATGCCTGACCAATTGACTCAACACCCTTAAAGTCCAATAACACTGTCTTAAAACGATCCACGCGATTTAGAATTCTTTTCGCCTGCGAACGCGAAATAAGCTGCCCACCTTCATACAGAGCTAGCTTAACTGGAACAATGGTTTTATTAAATGCGTAATCCTCGTCTTCCGTTCCGCTAAAACTATCAAATACTTCACGTAGCGTTCTTTGGGAGTTGAGTGCAATTTTCATGATCACCCGTGTGCCTTTATGACTCTTTTCGTTATGAAGCAAGAAGTCCATATCCGAACCATCAGCATGCGTAAAAACTAAATCACCAGAGAAAATAAAAAATTCATCAAAGGCTCGGGATGAGAAAAAGATTCCTTGCCCAGTATGATTACTTGGATCAGTAGTGAGCTTACCTTTGCTCAACTCCAAAATAGACTCTCGTGGATCGTGCAGCTTTAATAATCTTGCGATGTGGTTAAAAATTCCCTCGCCATTATCAACAATTGATATTGAAACAAAATCGGGTGTTCTCTCTACATGAATATAGACCTCAGTACCCTCTGAGTGATCAATAGCGTTGTTCAGTATTTCAGTAAAACCGTAATGGCAAATATTGGCAATTTCTTTAGGCAAGTCATTAAATATTTCCCCAAAATCACGTGAATAGACCTCAGACTCCTCTAGCCCCTTTAATTTAAATAGGCCATCATGAAATCGCTTTGTGCCCAACTGATATACACGCGCCTTCGTACTGCCGCTGGAAGCTAAAAATCTATCCCTGACCAACGCTGCGAAATGCGCATGAATAGCCTGCCTTGTCAGGCCAAACTGTTCCATTGCAGCATGAGCTAAGTCAGGCCTATTGGCCTTGACCCCATCCACCAGGAACTGACGTACTTCTTGGGAGCGCTTTGTATTGGCAAATTTCATGTCTATTTTTGTAAAGTTTTATGAAATTATTGTAAAGTTTTATGAAATTATTGTAAAGTTTTTGATCAAGGATTGACAAGAAACCATCAATAAATAGTGCTTATATGCACTCTGAGGCCTATTTAACTCTATTTACTGCCAATTCAAACTGAGTCTCTTTAGTAGTAGCCCATATCCACTTGTTATCTACCTTATAGCGACATTGCCATACGGCACTATGCTCGCGTTGATAAGCGTTACTTAACGCATCGCTCAAATGACAAACCCCCATCATTGCTGATGAGGGTTTGCTTTTCTGGTGGGCCCACCAGGACTTGAACCTGGGACCAAAGGATTCCGGTTTGTGTTAGTTTCCTAACTCCCTGGACTATGCCTTCATCATATCGATTGCTCGACTTAGATGGGTGCCGTCTAGTCTCTACACGTTCAAAGTATTTCTACTAAGCTTCGCTCGGCGTTAGCTTGTGCAGCTTTTGGCTACCTTTAGCTTTCTCCGAATTTGACACCATCCCATATACAGTTTCCACGTATATGGCACAACTTACGCCATGAGTCCTCTGCTCTAACCAACTGAGCTATAGGCCCTAAAATTACACTTTTTAACCCGATAAAACTGGGCTAAAACTACTGCTTTACAACTTGCCTCGGTGTGTAAGCGGTGTGCAAGCAAACTTATCTACCCTTACCACGCTAAGACCCTTATGTTTATTAGGTTCTTAGCAAAATACAACGAGGTTGTCTCTCTTATGAGTCCTCTGCTCTAACCAACTGAGCTATGGGCCCGTATAAACCTTGTTGGAATCTATAGGTGGCTATTGTAATAGTTTCTCTATGCTAACGAATGTTCTGACTGTGCTAATCCTATCAAACCTTTATACCTTCAAGGGTGGGAGTGCTAGATAATGCCTAAGTCTAGCTAGAAAGTTGCTGACCAGCCTTAGCCAACTGAGCTTGTGCCTTAGCGACCTTCTGACGCTGACGCTCTGCTTTCACAGCTTCTTGACTGCGTTTAACTTGTTGCTTGAGCGTGTCAATACGCTGTTGCTGTGGCGTCAGTGGCTTTATAGGCTTGATGGTGGCAATTTCTTTGATGAGCATATATCTACTTATCAAACACCTTGCGAACATTGACACTTGCGTTGTTGATTTGTGCGTCAAGCTCTCCAGCCTCAACAGCTTGCTTCACAATCTCTAACGCCTTAATCAACGCTGATGCACTATCTACTTCAATGCTGTATTTTCCTTTAGCAAGTTCAATCATCTGCGTTCCATAACGAATGTTTACGCACATCTTTCCTTGCTCATTCATAAACCACCACTCACGAAGACGCTTAGGAATCTCAACTTGCTTACGCAAACCAGTTTCTTTATCAACAACACTTCTGAACTTTTTCACAACAAATTGTGTTCCATCAATTTGACTTTTAGCTAATTGAATTTGCTCCCACAGCTTATTCGATAGTTTGTTGCGACGAAATACTACTGCTGGAATATGTGCTGGTTTTTTTGCTGTGCTAAGTTTTAATCCATCTAATGTGCTCATAGTAATCTCCTATTTAAGTAAGCATCTTTAATATAGTTTCGAGAAAGCAATGAGAACAACCAGAAATTTTGGTCAAATCAATAGTCATACCAAATAAATGGATGGAAAATATAACGAATCATTTGGTTATGTATAAATATATATATGCGTAATGACGAAAAAGTAGCAAATGATTGGTTAAAGCAAAATGGTATTGCTATAAAGCATATGGACAAAATGGACTTATGCTTACAGCAAGCACAAATGGTTGCAACTAACTTACTCAAACATCACGCAAATTGGCTAAACAGTGAGCAGCTCAATTTACTTACGACATATACGAAAATCGTGCAGATAAAGTCCAAGCAGAATATGGCTTGTAGGGCGATGGCTTACAAAGTGCTGAATTTAGGAAAAAAATTGAATAGGCAACTGTTTAGAAAGAACAACACAATGGACGCACACAGATAAGTCACTGTGCAATAAAGGACAAAAACACGAAGTGGAATATAACGGCTAATGACTTCGTGCTCGTATAGCAATCGCTGTAAAGGTTGCGATACATATGAGCGAGCCGCAGAATTACTGTTTAGCAAACCAATGCAAAAACTGGTTGAGAGTTTCAATACATTCGTCTCTCGTTAAATTCTTTTACAGTTGTATGTGATGGAATCAGAACATTACATACAAACGACGACTATCAATGCTACTTTTATACAAGTCGCATATAGCCGTTGTTTGCTCCAAAATCAGTCAAACAACAAAGCAAAAGCAAATCAATAATGAGCTGAAGAAAGTGTGGCGAGCGAAAGCGACAGCTTTAGCGAAGACACAGCAAGCAACGAAGTTGGCTTGCTTAATCAATACGCTTATTTGTCTTTTGTACTGTCTCAGAAATTAACCCACCCACAAACCAAATTGAAAAAATAATTTGTGTAACAGCGCTTCCATATAAGAATGACCCGATTAACAACAATCCGCTAATAGCAGTAAATATTGATACAAACATAAAGACCCTTCTTAAAAAATCTAGTATTCACCTTATGCCTTATTGCTATCCTTTTAATGGTAATGGCTTCCAGCTTGATTGCTCTGAAAAAGAAGCTGAACATTGCCAGCATTCAACATCCTTTGAGTTAATTGGCGCATCACAGTTTGGACAAATGGCATCTACAACTTCAGGCTGAGCTTTACGAGTTACAGTTTCTATTTTTGGCGTATCGCACTTGTACGCATAATTTAAGGCATCGTCAACAGTATCAAATAACTTATCTTTGCAAATTATCTTATTCAATGCAAGGTTTTTATTGATGTTATATTTTTTAGTAAGAAATATTTTGTACGCATCATTATCAATATTTTTTTCTTCAGAAAAAGTCATTTCTTCTGATGCCAATTCCTTATTAGCATGTGATTTTTTATGTAATATAAACAACATCATTCCGAACAGCACAAGCACACCACCAATAATCATTGTTGGAAAGTTAGCAACTCTATTCCCATAAATTCCAACCTGAGTACCAACAACTCCTCCCCAAAGCAGCATTACAAACCCAACAACCACAATAATTGTAGCCACCATATATAGCCTTTCTTATTTTCGAGTTTATTAACTTTACTCTACCACCAAATCCACGCTGTAAGCAGTTAAAACATCTCTGCGAATATCTACTTAGTAGAGATTACCTAAAACAGCGTATAGACGCTGTACGCAAGTCTGCGTCTTTTTGTAGTCAATTCACAACAAATCCAATAAATACTCATATGTAAGGAAATATACAAATCATTACATTTCGCTTTTAAAACAGCATATCCCATTGATTATTGGAAGGATTTTAATTTGACAGAGTATTTTCACAAAGAGGTCGCAGAAAAGAAACAAAGAAAACACAATTTAGCTATAGCAAAACTTTGGTTAGGAAGAAAGACTATGGCTAAACAAGCAAAGACACTTACACAAGTAGAAATTCGTAGAGTTTTAGATTTCGTAGCTACACGCAAACACAGCACACGCAATCGTGCATTAGTAATGACAACCTTTTTGAGTGGTGTTCGAGTTGGCGAATTGGCAAGTTTGCAATTTAAGGATGTTGTTGATACAGAAGGCAATATAAGGAATGAAATTAGATTGAGTGCTGAACAAACAAAAGGAAATGAAGCAAGAGTTGTATTTGTTAGCGAAAAACTACGCAAGGAATTGGAGCGCTATACAAAATTCTATCAACCTAAAAACATCAACTGCAAGTTCTTTTACAGTCAAAAAGCAGATAGCGATGGATTTACAGCAAATACGCTAACTCAATTCTTTCACTACTTGTATAAGCGTAGTGGAGTATATGGAGCAAGTTCGCATAGTGGTAGACGCACTTTCATTACCAATTTGGCAAATAAAGGAATTAGCGTAAGAGTTTTGGCAAGTTTAGCTGGACACAAAAATATCAGCACTACGCAATGCTACATAGATGTTAATGACGAAATGAAGCGTAAAGCTGTAGAGTTGGTATAACTTGGTTGGGATGGTTTGGATGGTTTGGATGGTTTGAGAAATTATCACAGCAGAAAAACAAGCATATGTAGGACATATAGCTATTGGGCTGTATATGTAGGTTTTTCTGCTGTGTTATTAGCAAAACCAACCATCATCAAACCAAACAACTATCTACGCTTCTTCAAATCTGCAAGCAAGCTCTTTAACTTCAATGCTTGTTGATTATTACGCTCAATTTCAGCTTCAACATCTTCTGCTGTTACTTCTTGCTTATCAAACTCTTCAAATGCTTCACGCAACACATCTAACTTAACCTCAGACATTGTTTGCCAACCAAACCTTTTCATTCCTTCGTCTTTTGCCAAGTTATCCAAACTTTTACTTGTTATGACACGAGGCATACCTATAGGGTCAATACTTAAATGACTGCCAAAATTAAAATCAATATCCCTATCAAACCAAATGCGTAATGTTTGATCAGCTGAAATTATTTCTTCCAATCTTTCCATTGCATCCTCAAATAAACTATCTGTCTTATTGCTTAGTTCGTCTAATATTTTCTTACGCTCTATATAAGTGCCAGATTTATGATTTTTATCCACAGTAAATTGTTCATATCTACCATACATCATTAGTGCTTCTTGTAGCATTCGTTCATACTCTTTAACTTCACTTGGGGCTTCCATTTTTCGTATCTCTTGTTGCTCAGCCCAACGCTGTTTGTATAGCTTTGCAAAGTTTTTACCAACAGCATTCTCAAAATCACGCTTGGTAACTTCCAAGTTTTTTTCGAGCATACGCATTAGCTCTTTAATTCGCTTCTTGCGTGTCTCGTTATTAAAGCGTGGCATATTTACATAAACAAAAAGTAAGCAGATACCTAAATATTACAACTATGCCAACATTTCAGCACTAAGCATTGGGGTTATCTTGCTATAGTGCTTTTCAATCATCAAAACACTTGTTCCCATTTGGCGTGCCAATGTGTGTATATCAACACCTTTTGCCAAAGCTCTTGTTGCGTATGTGTGACGCAAGCTATACAGCGTTCTTCGCTGTCCTCCACTATCAAACATTAGCTTGCTATGTTTCATTAAATTACGAAATATATTTTCCATATTGCTAATTTGCTCACCAGTCGTCAGTCTAAATATCAACTTGTCCAACTTATCTTCAATCAATGCATCTAATGTAGCGTATGGAAGTTCGTGCCAAAGCATTATCTTCTCCAATACTGCAATTACTTCATTCTTAGCAATCAAATAGCGTGGTCCAGTTTTACCACTCACCCAAATTCTCAAATACTTCTTCTCACCTATCCAATGCCACTGCAAGTGTTTCCATCTCAATGGCAATGCTTCAGTTCCGTGTCTAATTCCAGTATTGACGAGAAACTCTATATACGCACCACACAATATTCGCATCAACCTTGTTCTTGTTGTATAAGATTTTTCAACCCAACTTGGGACAAATGCAATCATCGCCTCCAACTCCTTGTCAGCAAAGGCTGGGCGAGCCCTACTCTTTTCTCCTTTGCTATCTAACATTGGCACAATACGAGTGCTACTAATTACACCTTTTTCTTTTGCTAAGTTGATGACGCGTATATAGGCTGATGCGTGATTACGCTTTGTGCTTGACATTGGTATCTTACCCATCATCGCAATACGCCATCCTTCAAAGTCTTTTAATAACTCTGTAGTAATTTTCTCTATCGTATAGTTGCCAAAAAATGGAATGAGATATTTGTTGATAGCAAATATATAGTCTCTGTATGTTCTCTTGCCAACACCATTTGCGATTGCTTGTGACATATTCGCCAACTCTTCTGTAGCAATTTGCTTAAATGTTTTTGTCACTGGAGTTAGTCCAGCTTCAGTTTTTATTTGGACTGTTTGATAAATGTATTCAGCATTTGTTACTGCCTCATCTTTATCTGCTGTGCAAGTTGATTGCGAATGCCACTTCCCATTCGCTAACTTAAAACGCACTTGCCAATGCATCGAGCTGGAACGCTTATACAGCGTGGCTTTTCCAGCCACTGCTTTTATTTTTTTATCAGCGTCAGCATCAACTTGTGCTTTGTAGAATTGTTGTAGTAGTGACATACACACAAGTGTGCTGTCAAAAACATTTTCTCGCGACTACATACGCTTGAGAGCGTTGTCACAAACCCACGAATATGCAACGAGATTGCTGTAAGGAGGACTTACAGTTTTGCTGTGCTTAAAACAATGTAGCAAAACTGTATTAGTCCTCTATCCAACTTTATGAGTCCTCTGCTCTAACCAACTGAGCTATGGGCCCGTTAGTCTTTGGATCAATCTTCTTCGAGGAAGGTCTTGAGTTTGTCGCTACGGCTTGGATGACGCATTTTTCTCAAGGCTTTGGCTTCGATCTGACGAATACGCTCACGAGTAACGTCAAACTGCTTGCCCACCTCTTCGAGAGTGTGGTCTGTGCTCATCTCAACACCAAAGCGCATACGTAATACTTTTGCTTCACGCGGTGTTAGTGAATCCAATACATCTTTAACCACATCGCGCATGGAGTCATGCAATGCTGCTTCAGCTGGAGCCAAGGTATTGCCGTCCTCAATAAAGTCACCCAAATGAGAATCTTCATCGTCACCAATTGGTGTTTCCATGGAGATAGGCTCTTTAGCGATCTTCATAATCTTGCGGATCTTGTCCTCAGGAATTTCCATCTTGAGCGCCAAGGTTGCGGCATCTGGCTCATGACCAGTTTCTTGCAAGATCTGACGGCTAATACGGTTCATCTTATTGATCGTCTCAATCATATGAACTGGAATACGGATCGTACGTGCTTGGTCAGCAATCGAACGAGTAATCGCCTGACGGATCCACCAAGTTGCATAAGTAGAGAACTTATAGCCACGACGGTATTCAAACTTATCTACCGCCTTCATCAAACCGATATTACCCTCTTGAATCAAATCCAAGAATTGCAAACCACGGTTGGTGTATTTCTTGGCAATAGAGATCACCAAACGTAAGTTGGCTACAGTCATCTCACGCTTAGCTTCACGCGCACGCTTCTCGCCCGCAATCATTTGCTTGTTCACTTCCTTTAATTCTGGAAGTGGCAATACAACACGAGTCTGAATATCAATTAACTTCTGTTGCAGTTCCTGAATGGCCGGAACATTACGTTGTAGCAATGCTGTATATGGCTTGTTTTCTTTTAGGAGCTTTGTGGTCCACTCTAAATTCATGGACATCTTCGGGAAGTCTTTGAGTACTTCACCACGATTGACGCCCACCTTATCCACCAACAAACTCACAATACCGCGCTCAAGTTTCCAAACTTGGTCTACTTGTGAGCGCATGGTGTCGCATAACTTCTCAACACTCTTGGCAGTCAAGCGGAAACCAAGTAGCTCACCACGAATAGCTTCTTGTGCCTTGATATACGCTGGGCAGTTGTAACCCTCTTTATCAAAAGCACGGCGCATTTTGTCAGCTTGAGTGCGAACAATTGCAAACTTCTCTAATGAGATTTGCTTCAATTCTTCTAACTGCTTGGCGTTAGCCGTAGCTGTGCCACCGCCGCCACCGCCGCCTTCATCTTCTCCGCCTTCTTCATCGCCCTCTTCAGCATCTGGATCAATTTCAGGCTCTTCTGGTCCAAGCTTAATATCTTCGGCATTAGGATCAACCAATCCGTCAACGAACTGATCAATCTCCATCTCACCGCTAGCAATCTTGTCTACGTTAGCCAAGATCTCGCCAATTGTGACAGGGCAAGCAGCCAAAGCCATCACCATGTCTTTAAGACCTGCTTCAATCTTCTTCGCAATGACGATCTCGCCTTCACGAGTCAAGAGGTCAACAGTACCCATCTCGCGCATGTACATACGCACTGGATCGGTTGTACGTCCGAACTCTGAATCCACGGTAGCTAAAGCAGCTTCCGCTTCTTCTTCAGCCTCTTCTTCGGAAGTAGTTGCTGAAGCATTTTCATTGAGCAACAGTGTTTCAGCGTCTGGAGCTTGTTCGTAAACAGTAATGTTGATGTCGTTTAAGAGACTGATCAATGTTTCTAATGCATCTGCATCAGACAGCTCATCTGACATCACGTCATTCATTTCGCCATGAGTTAAGTAACCCTTGGACTTACCCATCTTGATCAATGTCTTCAAACGGGTACGACGTAACTCTTGCTGCTCTTCAGAGCCCAGCTGTTGTGCTGCAAATTCTTTTAAGAGGGCTTTTTCTTTTGCTTTACGTTCACGCGCTTTTTGGCGATCAGTCAATACAGGCTCAGCGCCTTCTGCAGGAGCGTCCGCTTTTGGCTTGCGACCTTTCTTCACTTCTTCAGTGGCAACACTCTCAGTCCCAACATCAGCTGCTTTGGCTTTTTTTCCCTTAGCTTCTTTTGTCTCTTTAACTTCTTTTGCAGGCTTAGCTTCTTTAACCGCTTCAACCTTAGGGGCTGCTACCTTACCTTTTTTAGGGGCCTCAACCTTGGCAGCTTTAGCTGGAACTTTTGCAGGAGCCTTGGTAACTGTTTTAGCTGGAGCCTTACTTGGCTTAGCTGCAACCTTTACTACCGCCTTTACCGGCTTTGCTGGAGCTTTTGCTACAGGTTTAGCTGGGGCTTTTGCTTTCGGTGCTGGTTTTGCTGGGGCTTTTACTGGCTTAGCAGGCGCCTTCGCTTTTGCTGCAGGTTTAGCTGGGGCTTTTGCTTTCGGTGCTGGTTTTGCTGGGGCCTTTACTGGCTTGGCAGGTGTCTTCGCTTTTGCTGCAGGTTTAGCTGGAGCCTTTGCTTTCGGTGCTGGTTTAGCAGGTGTCTTGGCTTTTGCCACTGGCTTTGCAGGTGCCTTAGCTTTCACTACAGGCTTGGCTGGTTTAGCTGCTGGTTTTTTCTTAATATTTGGCATTTATTCGCACTTACTCACGTTACTGATGATTGTTCTCGACTGCTTAGGCGCAGCTACTTTGTCCACTTGCCCCAAATTTCTTCAAAATAAAGCGCAAGTGGCTGAATTAAATCGGTTTTTTTCTGGGAATAGAGGATTATAGTCGATTGCGACTTTTTTACCCCCTCCACCACTAAAAATATGGGGTAATTTTCGGGTTTTTCTAGGGCTAAATCAGAAAATTCTTAGAAGAATTTCAATTTTTCGCCCAACTCGCGATATCGAGCCCGATCTTGCTCGGTTGCCGTGCTTGCAGCGATCTTTTGGGCGATTTCTGTCATTTCAGTTTTGAGGTGGGTGAGCTCAAGCTTTTTGAACGCCCCTTCAAGATCTGCAACCGCTCCCTCGAGATCCAAATCCGAACCCATCACCCGCTTTCTAAGGACTTCATATAAGGGGGCGAGATCACTGCGCGATAGTTGGTCTTGGAATAAAGCAAATGCACCAGCACCTACTGTAGATGGCTTGCCGTTTTCACCAGGAATCAATTCGACCTGATCGCATTGAGCTAATAAATCTTTCATCAGCTCAAGTGCTTTTGCAGAACGTAATTCAGAGGCTTGCAAAGCAAGGGCCCTCTTATTGGCATCTAGTGCTTTGCCCAAATGGGGAAACTGAATCAAGACCCGCAACATCTGCTCAGCTAAATCAGTTGGTGCTTGTGGTGGTGCAATATTTTGTATTGAGACTCGCTTAGCGGAACCCTTGGATGCCTGCCATGGAGCACCTTGAGTTCTGTTGCCAGAATTGCCTTGGTTGAAATTGGGTGCACGCTGATTGGTACTGGAGTAAGAACCTTGCTGCACTGGTGCAGGTGCTACTGTTAATCCACAGAAAGACTCTAACTCGGCAGGCGTTGAATTTGTTCGAATTGCCAGCTCACGCAGAATTTGCGTACGCAACGCAATTGGTGGCATGGATAGCAATAACGGTTTTGCAGCATGATGGGTTTGCGCTCTACCCTCTGGAGTTGTCAGCTCATGATCTTGGCTAACGATCTTGAAGAAGAAGCTTGAGATCGACATGGCTTCTTTAATAACCTTCTCAAAGGCAGGCGCGCCATAAGCACGAACATAGCTATCTGGATCATGCTCTGTCGGCAAAAATAAGAAGCGAATCTCTTTGTCATCCGACATTAATGGCAGACATGCTTCTAATGCACGCTGTGCAGCACGCTGACCCGCAGAGTCGCCATCAAATGAAAACACTACTTTATCCGTTTGGCGTAACAGCATCCGTACGTGATTTGCAGTGCAAGCTGTACCTAAAGTGGCAACAGCATTAGGGAAACCTAATTGTGCGAGCGCCACGACATCCATGTAACCCTCACATACGAGGACATATTCTTGCGAACGAATGGCTTGCCTTGCCTCAAACAAACCATACAGCGTATTACCTTTAGAGAACAGTGGCGTTTCAGGGGAATTTAAATACTTCGGCTCACCTTGATCTAGGATGCGCCCACCAAAGCCGATGGTCTGACCCTTAGGATTACGAATAGGAAACATGATGCGATCACGAAAACGATCGTAGCGCCGTGTTGTTTGATTTGCAGTCTGATGATTGTCAGCCTGCTCGCTCTGAATCAGCAGACCACCTTCAAGCAAAGTTTTTGCCACTTCATCATTGGCATAAGTACCAAAGACCGCTTCAAGACCCTGCCAGCCATCGGGTGCATAACCTAAGGCATAGCGTTTAGCTATCTCGCCAGTCAGGCCGCGCCCCTTAAGGTATTCCACTGCACGAGGCGCTGTTTTGAGTTGCTGGCGATACCAATCGGCTGCTGCACTCATGACCTCACTTAAGGCCATAGTCTGCTGTTGGCGCGCAATGTCATTTGCGGTACGCTCTTCACGCGGTACATCTAATCCCGCAGAGCGCGCCAAGTCTTCGATAGCATCCACATAGCCAAGACCGGAGTACTCCATGAGAAAACTAATCGCAGAGCCATGTGCGCCACAGCCAAAGCAGTGATAGAACTGCTTGGTAGGCGATACAGAAAATGAAGGAGATTTCTCAGAATGGAAAGGGCACAAACCCTGAAAGTTCGCGCCCGCTTTTTTTAACTTCACGTGCTGCCCAACCACATCCACGATGTCAACCCGATTTAACAAATCGGCGATGAAGGATTGGGGAATGAGAGCCATCAGTAGTGGGTGAGGCTTTTTTAAGTGTTGAGTTTTAGCTTATTTCGAACTTACTTCGCGAGCGCAGCTTTAACCAAACCAGAAACTTTGCCCATATCGGCTTTACCAGCCAACTGACCTTTCAGAACGCCAATCACTTTGCCCATGTCTTGTGGGCCAGCCGCTCCAGTTGATGCAACTGCTGCAGCTACAGCTGCTTCCACTTCAGCATCAGATAATTGCGCAGGCAAGTAGTCTTGCAGAATAACCATCTCAGCAGCTTCAATTGCGACTAAATCATCACGATTGGCTTTTTCAAATTGAGAGATCGAGTCTTTACGTTGCTTAATCATCTTCTCAACGGTAGCAATGACACTCGCATCATCCATCACAATGCGATCGTCTACTTCACGCTGTTTGATGGCCGCCAATAAAAGACGAATAGTTCCAAGGCGTGCCACTTCTTTTGCACGCATCGCGTTTTTCATATCTTCGGTGATTTGATCTTTCAGACTCATGGCATTTTTCCCGGTATTCAGTATCTAATAAATTGCTGGTGATTCAAAAGCAAAAACCCGCTGCGTTTCACCGTCAGCGGGTTTCAAAGCCTCTCGGTGAGGAGAGCTTTTAAATTCGATTAGTAAAGCTTTTTAGGCAACATCTGGCTGCGAATACGCTTGTAATGGCGTTTAGCAGCAGCGGCCTTCTTACGCTTACGTTCAGCCGTTGGCTTCTCGTAGAACTCGCGGGCACGCAAGTCTGTCAAAAGACCATTTTTTTCAATGGTGCGCTTGAAACGGCGCAATGCCACTTCAAAAGGTTCGTTCTCACGGAGGCGGACTGTAGTCATACTTGTTTAACTCGTATATGCTCGAAAAATATCGAAAAATTAACTGAAACGCGATTCTAGCACGACCAAGCAAAAAAATGATTGTTTTAGGCATAGAAACTTCTTGTGATGAGACCGGGGTGGCCCTCTACGACACCTCCCCCTGGGAAAACCACGCCCCAGCCCATCAAGGCATCCTAGGACAGGCTTTGCACTCCCAGATTGCCATGCATCGGGATTATGGGGGTGTTGTCCCAGAATTGGCCTCCAGAGACCATATAAGACGGGTTTTACCCCTTTTGGACGATGCTTTGCATGAAGCTGGGCTCAAATTAAAGGATATTGATGCCGTGGCCTATACCCAAGGCCCTGGATTGGCTGGCGCCCTTCTGGTAGGTAGCGCTTTTGCCAAATCCTTGGCTCAAGGCCTGAATTTGCCCTCCATTGGGGTGCACCACCTCGAAGGACACCTACTTTCACCGCTTTTAGGGGCTTCAGTACCGGAATTCCCCTTTATCGCCCTCTTAGTCTCCGGTGGGCATACCCAGCTGATGCTGGTCAGCGGGGTTGGTAAATACCAACTTCTGGGGGAAACATTAGACGATGCTGCCGGCGAAGCCTTTGATAAAACCGCCAAATTATTGGGTTTGGACTACCCCGGCGGTGCCGCCATCTCCAAATTGGCAGAAAAAGGACAATCTGGACGATTTGATTTGCCCAAACCAATGCTGCATTCAGGAGATTTAGATTTTTCTTTCTCCGGACTAAAAACTGCGGTCCTGAACCAGGTGAAAAAATTTGAGGTACTGGGCATTACCGATCCTAAAGAGATTGCAACATTTCATGCAGATCTTGCACGTAGCTTTGTCGATTCTTTAGTAGCAGTGCTGGTCAGCAAATCAGAGAAAGCACTCAAGCAAACGGGTTGTAAACACTTGGTACTAGCTGGTGGTGTAGGCGCCAATTTGCAATTGCGCGCAGCTCTCAATGCTAGCGCCAAGAAGAATCGATTTGAAGTGCACTATCCACCAGTCGATCTATGTACCGATAACGGCGTCATGATTGCATTTGCTGGAGCGCTGCGCATGTTGGCAGAAAATAATGGCTCAACAACTTCAGGTGCTTTTGATATCAAACCCCGTTGGGATCTGGCGAGCAATAATCTGAGTTGATTACTTAGCTAGACTAATTTTGGCGTAGGCACTGTGATTGTGAATCGACTCAAAGTTCTCAGCCTCAACCACCAAAGACAAAATACGATCATCGTCTTTTAGTTGGCCAGCAACATCACGCACCAAGTCTTCTACAAACTTTGGATTGTCATACGCACGCTCTGTAACCCACTTCTCATCAGGGCGCTTGAGTAAGCCCCACAACTCGCTTGAGGCTTGGCTCTCAGCGGCTGCAACCAAATCTTCTACCGTCATCTTGGTCTGCGGATCAAGCTCAACAGACATGGTTACGTGTGAGCGCTGATTGTGTGCGCCATATTCAGAAATCTCTTTAGAGCAAGGGCACAAACTCATCACTGGAACTAAGGCGCGGAGGTTTAACTCAACGTCGATTGCACCAGCCGCATTTTGTTTTGCTTTCGCGGTCCAAGTCACTTCGTAATCCATCAAGCTTTCAACACCAGATACGGGCGCAGCTTTTTTTACGAAGTGTGTGTAGGTAAATTGAATACGACCTTCTGTTGCATTCAGTAAAGGCAACATCTCACGCACCATGGCTACGACCGATGCACTGTCAATTGGTTCATTGTGTTTTTGCAAAAGCGCAATGAAGCGGGACATATGAGTACCCTTCACATGCGCAGGCAAAGCTACATCCATTTCAAAATTACCAACAGCTGGCATCACACCTGTCTGGGTGCGAATGCTTAATGGATGACGCAACCCCCGAATGCCCACCTGCTCAATTGGTAGCGCACGCTCATCATGCGAGGACTGAATGTCCGGCATGGTTTGCGGTTTGAGAAAGGCGGTGTTGATGTCGTTCATGGCTCTATTTTCAGGCAAAAATGACTTATTTGCCTGCGGCGACAGGATTTGCAGCGGTTTTAACAGGAAAACGCAAGGAAATCGCCTTTGCAATCCCCTCGGAGTCTAGGCCACATTTACTCATCAGCAGCTTGTAATCACCATGCTCCACGAATTGATCTGGAAGACCTAGTTGCAATAGGGGCTTGTTAATACCCATAGCAGAGAGGGCTTCTAAACACGCACTACCAGCACCGCCCTGAATCGCACCATCCTCAATCGTCACAAAATAATCATGGTCTTGTGCCAAGGATTTGAGCAGCTCAAGATCTAATGGTTTTACAAAACGCATGTTGGCAACCGAGGCATCCATTTGCTCTGCCACTTCAAGCGCTGGGTACAGCAAAGTACCAAAAGCCAAAATCGCAATACGCTGCCCAGCAGATGCATTGGACTTACGGCGTAACTCACCTTTGCCTAATGGCACGGTACGCAATTCTTTTGAAGGAATCGTCCCCACACCGGCACCACGTGGGTAACGCACTGCGCTTGGGTGAGGCTGATGAAAAGCAGTGGTCAATAAATCACGGCACTCCGCTTCATCTGCCGGCGTCAATACCAACATATTCGGAATACAGCGCAAGAACGGAATGTCATATGCGCCTGCATGCGTTGCTCCATCTGCGCCAACCAAACCAGCGCGGTCCAATGCAAATAGCACTGGCAAATCCTGAATAGCTACATCATGAATCAGTTGATCGTAAGCACGTTGCAGGAAGGTTGAATAAATCGCAACGACCGGCTTCATGCCTTCGCATGCCATACCCGCAGCAAAAGTGACTGCATGTTGTTCGGCAATGCCGACGTCGTAATAACGCTTCGGGAAATTCTGTTCAAACTCAACAAGACCGGAACCTTCACGCATGGCTGGTGTGATGCCAATCAACAATGGATCGGCATGCGCCATATCGCAGAGCCACTCTCCAAATACTTGCGTAAAGGTTTTTTGAGTTGCACCAGTGGACTTCTTAACACCCTCTTCCGGATTGAACTTACTTGGTCCGTGATACAGAACTGGGTCTGCTTCAGCTAACTCATAGCCCTGACCCTTGCGCGTCACGACATGCAAGAACTGTGGGCCACGGCCTTCAAGCGCCAAGCGGCGTACGTTTTGCAACATCGGAATGAGCGCATCTAAATCGTGACCATCAATTGGGCCGAAATAGTTAAAGCCAAACTCTTGAAAAATCGTAGAGGGTGAGACCATGCCCTTGGCATGATCTTCTAAGCGTTTAGCAAACTCACGCAAAGGAGGCGCAATGGATAGAACGCTATCAATACCCTTTTTGGTTGCAGAGTAGATATTGCCACTCAGCAATCTAGCGAGGTGTCGATTGAGCGCGCCCACTGCTGGAGAGATCGACATATCGTTGTCATTCAGAATTACTACCAATGGTAAGTCGTCATACACACCGGCATTGTTCATGGCTTCAAATGCCATGCCGCCAGTCATTGCGCTATCACCAATCACTGCAACGGCAACTTGTTTCTCGCCCTTGGTCTGGAAGGCACGTGCCATACCCATCGCTGCAGAAATACTCGTAGAAGAGTGGCCAGTACCAAAGGCATCGTATTCACTTTCAGCGCGACGAGGAAAACCGGACAAGCCATCGAACTGACGCAAGGTATTCATGCGCTCGCGACGACCAGTTAATATTTTGTGCGGATAACTTTGATGACCCACATCCCACACCACACGATCGGCCGGTGTATCAAACACATAGTGCAGCGCGATTGATAACTCGACCGTTCCTAAATTAGAGGAAAGGTGTCCCCCTGTTTTAGAAACAGAATCCAAAACAAACTGACGTAACTCATCTGCGAGTGCAGGAAGCTGCTCACGGGGAAGTTTTTTTAAATCTGCAGGGGAGTGAATGGAATTTAAAGTCATCAAATCTTCAGTAATCTTATTTGCCTCTATTAACTACTAACAGAGCCAAATCTTTTAGGGCTTGGGCTTTAGGACCAAAACTCTCTAAGCTAGCAATTGCCGTTTCTTGCAAATCTTTTGCCGCTTTCTGTGCATAGTCTAAACCCATCAAGGTCACATAGGTTGGCTTGTCATTCGCAGCATCTTTTCCGGCAGTTTTACCCAGGGTTTGACTATCCGCAGTGGCATCGAGCACATCATCCACAATTTGAAAGGCCAGACCTAAGGCTTGGGCGTAATTTTGTAGATGCTGCATTTGACTTGGATTAAGTTTGGCAGCAATACCACCCATCTCTACCGAACAAGAAAGCAGAGCTCCTGTTTTCATCGCATGCATTTGCTTTAAGCCAGCGAGATCCAGCTTCTTTCCCACGCTGTCCAGGTCGATTGCTTGCCCGCCTGCCATGCCGCGCGAGCCAGATGCACTAGCTAATGCACTAATCATCGCCAAGCGAATGTCGGCGTCACACTGCGCATTTGCCAACACTTCAAATGCGCGAGTCTGCAATGCATCGCCAACCAACAAGGCAGTTGCCTCGTCATAGGCCTTATGTACTGTAGGTCGACCACGACGCAAATCATCATCGTCCATACAAGGTAAGTCGTCATGCACCAAGGAATAAGCATGAATGCATTCAATCGCCACTGCAGCCGCATCTAAGGCAGCTTGCCTTACTTCACTGGTTTCATCACCTAACTCACCAGCGGCATAAACCAATAAAGGACGAATACGTTTGCCGCCACCTTGAGCGGCGTAACGCATAGCTTCATGCAAACGCGCAGGGTTTGTATTGGCAGCATCGAGCAAGTTCTCTAAAGCCAATTCAGTTCGTTGCCCGTGAGCACGAACCCAATCCTCGAATGAAAGCGTATTGTTCATGAAGGCTTAATTTGCGCGTGACTTAGGCTTCAAATACTCGAACTTGCTGCTCAACTTGAGCCAGCATGGCCTGGCAGTGTTTCAGGAGAGCTGCACCACGCTGGTAAGCCAAAAGTGTCTCTTCCAGGGAGAATTTGCCAGACTCCATGTCAGAAATTAGCTTTTCCAGCTCCTTTACAGCCTGCTCATAACGCAAGTTAGGGTCGATTTGAACCTCAAGACCGGGTTTCTGACCCTCAGATTTCTTTGCTGGCATTGGCTTATTTCCTTCAAATTTCTTACAGATATAGCCCTACATATTAAAGCGAGACGGGGGTCAGATGGGTATAATCCCCTCCTTCCTTTCCAATATCGATCCGTCGATGGTTGGATTGGTTATTCCGCTTAGCTTCGGCTGACGTTTTCGGGGGTGGGGAGAATGACTAATCTGGCTACCGCGCAGCAGCTTGCGCCGTCCAACTTACAACTGCCGGTTTCGGCTTATTTTGACGTTGAGCTCTATCAGCGTGAAATTGAACTGCTTTTTAAGCAGGGCCCGGGCTATGTTGGTCACGAACTCATGGTTCCTGAAGTTGGCTCCTACCAAACCTTGACCTCAGAAAATGAAGGTCGCCTCTTGGTCCGCAATCAAGAAGGTATTGAACTCCTATCCAATGTCTGCCGTCATCGCCAAGCACTCATGCTCAATGGCAAAGGCAAAGCGGACAATATTGTTTGCCCATTGCATCGTTGGACCTATGATTTAAATGGTCAACTCATGGGCGCACCCCATTTTGAAGATAAGCCTTGTCTAAATTTAGGTAAATCTCCTTTGCAGAATTGGCAGGGACTCTTATTTGAAGGTCCGCGTGATGTGCGAACCGATCTTGCCAAACTCGGCGTCGCTAATGATCTCAACTTTGAAGGTTATGTACTGGATCACGTTGAAGTCCATGAATGCAATTACAACTGGAAGACTTTTATTGAGGTCTACCTCGAGGACTATCACGTTGTTCCATTTCACCCAGGCTTGGGTAAGTTTGTTTCTTGCGAAGACCTGCGTTGGGAATTCGGTGACTGGCACAGCGTACAAACTGTTGGCATTCACAAGAATCTAGAGAAACCTGGATCACCGGTTTATCAAAAGTGGCATGAAGCAGTACTGCGCCACCACGAGGGCAAAACACCCCGCCATGGCGCCATCTGGCTGACCTACTATCCGAATGTGATGGTGGAGTGGTACCCAGGCGTGCTATGCGTCTCCACCCTGCACCCCATGGGTCCGAATAAAACTCGGAACGTAGTTGAGTTCTACTACCCAGAAGAGATCGCCCTCTTTGAGCGTGAGTTTGTGGAGGCAGAGCGTGCAGCCTATATGGAAACCTGCATTGAAGATGATGAAATTGCGGAACGTATGGATGCCGGTCGCGCCGCCCTGCTAGCCCGCGGTCAAAATGAAGTGGGCCCATACCAAAGCCCAATGGAAGATGGCATGCAACATTTCCATGAATGGTACCGTCGCGCCATGAGTTACGAAGGCGCATAATTTAGTAACACCCATCCCGCTCTCAATAGGAAGCCATCATGACGCCTCTCATCACTGCAAACCAGTTAGAAGAAATCATTAACAGTGGCGAGAATGTATTGCTCTGTGATTGCCGCTTTGATTTAGTTGATCCAGAAGCTGGTCGCAAGTCTTATTTAGAGGGGCATATTCCTGGGGCTCTTTATGTCGACCTGGACCACGATTTGTCTGGTGAAAAGACAGGTAAGAATGGCCGTCACCCGCTACCTAGTCCTGAGGCTTGGGCACAAACTAAATCGCGCTTGGGTATTGATTCAAATACCTTGGTAGTTGCTTACGATAATCAAGGTTCCGTATATGCCAGTCGCTTATGGTGGATGCTCAGAGCTACTGGCCATGCAAATGTGCAGGTCTTAGATGGTGGTCTAGACGCCTGGAATGGCCCGATTGGCACAATGCCACGTGAAGCAAAACCCACAACAACACCGGTACCTGCAATGCCTTATGTTGGCCTAGTAACGGTAGAGGAAGTTGTTCATAATCTCCAAGCCAAAAATAATGTCGTTGTGGATGCTCGTGCAAATGATCGCTTCCATGGTCAAAATGAAACCTTAGATCCTGTTGGCGGACACATCCCCAATGCAATGAATTATTGCTTCAGAGAAAATCTCTCCAGAAAAAGTTTCAAGACCCCAGAACAACTTTATAAAGACTTTGTAGGCCTCTTGGGATCAACCAAAGCTTCTGAAGTCATTCATCAATGTGGCTCTGGAGTTACAGCCTGTCATAACCTGTTGGCCATGGAGATTGCTGGCCTCAAAGGTTCACGTCTGTATGCAGGTAGTTGGAGTGAGTGGTGCGCCGACCCAAGCAGGCCAGTAGCGCTTTAATGCAGTAGCGAGAGCAAGATTACAAACCCAACGCCGCAAGCAATCAAAATCGTTTGACGTAAAGACTCGGCCCAATGTGGGCGGCGATGCATTTGTGGAATAAGATCACTCACTGCAATGTAGATAAAACTACTTGCAGCAATCACGAGCAAATAAGGCATTGCCGCATTCACTCGCTCTAAAAAGAAATACGCCAACACCCCGCCGACTACCGCAGATAAACCACAAATCAGGTTGTACATGAGCGCACGCGTGCGCGTGAATCCTGCATTGAGTAATACGATGAAATCGCCAATTTCCTGCGGGATCTCGTGGGCAATAATGGCAATCGCAGTAAAGATACCAACCTGGTAATCAGCCATAAATGCAGCTGCAATCAAAACACCATCAACAAAATTATGCAGTCCATCGCCCACCAAAATCATCCAACCACTGCGGCCTGCTACTTCTGCATCATGTCCATGGTGATGGCCATGACCATCCCCTTCGTGATGATGGCTATGACGTAGTAAAGCAATTTTTTCAAGCAAGAAAAAGCCCAAGAGGCCTGCCAGCAAGGTAGCAAATAGCAACTGAGCATCTACACCTGGCATCGTAAATGCCTCAGGCAATGAATGCAGCAAGGCAGTAGCTAGCAAAATACCTACCGACACACTGACCATGCTGTGAACCATCTTTGACAGAAAAGATAATGAAAAGCTTGCTGCAACAAGAACGCTAGCAGCTCCTGCTAGCGCTGTTACCAACAAAATGCTTTGTAGTACTGACATGTAAATTAAGCAACCCCGTTTTGTTTAAACCAGGCAATACATTTTTCCCAGCCATCTTTAGCTGGACCTTCGCGATATAAAGCGCGATAGTCTGCGTGGAAGCCATGAGGTGCTTCTGGATACACCTCAAAACGAGAAGCTTTAGCAGCTGGATTTTTAGGGGCTGCTGCTAGCGCTTGACGCATTTGCTCAACAGTTTCGAGCGAGATGCCCGCATCGGCTCCGCCATATAAACCTAAGACTGGGGCCTTCAAGTCAGCAGCAATATCAACCGGGTGACGAGGATTACCTTCAGTTTTTTCACCAACTAAACGGCCATACCAAGCTACACCCGCCTTGACCTGAGGTAGCGTAGCTGAGAGCCAAGTAATACGGCCACCCCAGCAAAATCCTGTGACGCCAACTTTTTTTACATCACCACCGTTTTTGCCAGCCCATTGAATAGCTGCCTGCAAATCATTTAAAACTTGAGAATCCGGAGTCTTGGCAACAATATTGCTCATGATCTCGGCAGTAGTTCCATAGGTATTAGGATCGCCTGCACGGATAAAGAATTCCGGGGCAATCGCCATGTAACCCAATTTAGCAAAACGTCTAGTAACGTCAGCAATGTATTCGTGTACACCAAAGATTTCGCTAGCGACGATCACAATCGGCAAATTACCTTTGGCTTTTTCTGGACGAGCAACATAAGCTGGCATCTGAAAGCTGCCGACTGGAATCATTTGCTCACCCGCTTTAATGCCCTTGAAATCCGTTTCGATTGCTTGTGCCATCACAGGCTCTGAAGCAGCTACAAAACCAATTCCCATCGTGGTTGCCGTAATGGCAGAAGCTTTCATGAAGCCTCTTCTGTCGGTAGCAATTGCTTTTGAATCCAGATCTTTTTTAGCAGTCATTTTTTGTCTCCCCACCTGTAATTAATGTGCTTCTTCCCAATTATCGCCAATCCCAATACCCACTACCAAGGGAACCTTCAACTCAGCCACCTTACACATCAGATCAGGTAGCTTTGCCTGCAAGAGCTCCAGCTCATCTAAGGGTACGTCAAATACCAATTCATCGTGCACCTGAAGCAACATGCGAGTCTTGAGACCCTCTTTTTCTAGCCAATTTTCAACTGCCACCATGGCTAATTTAATCAGGTCGGCCGCAGTTCCTTGCATAGGGGCATTAATCGCAGCCCGCTCCGCACCCTGGCGACGAGGGCCATTTGAACCCTTAATCTCCGGCAGCCAGAGGCGTCTACCAAAGACTGTCTCGACATAGCCATTCTCTCTGGCCTCCAAGCGAGTGCGCTCCATATATTGAGCAACCCCAGGATAGCGATCAAAGTATTTGGCAATGTAATTCTGAGCTGCCGAGCGTTCAATACCTAAGTTTCCAGCTAGACCAAAAGCGCTCATGCCATAGATCAGGCCAAAGTTGATGACCTTGGCATAGCGACGCTGCTCTGAATTAACACTCTCGAGCGGCACACCAAAAATCTCAGCGGCGGTAGCTTGGTGAACATCTTTACCAGCAGCGAATGCAGCTAGCAAGTTTTCATCTTCAGCAATGTGTGCCATGATGCGCAATTCAATTTGAGAATAGTCGGCAGAGAGAAGCTTGCAACCTTCAGCTGGAATAAACGCCTCTCGAATTCGTCGACCCTCCTCTGTACGAACAGGAATATTTTGCAAGTTCGGATCGCTTGAAGCCAAGCGTCCTGTCACTGCAGTCGCTTGAGAAAAACTCGTGTGAACGCGGCCGGTTTTAGGATCAGCCATGCGTGGCAACTTCTCAATATAGGTCGACATTAACTTAGCAAGACTGCGGTAATCCAAAATACGCGCAGGCAAAGGATAGTCTTCAGCTAACTTTTGCAAAACCTCCTCATCAGTTGATGGTGCGCCTGATGGTGTCTTCTTAATTACGGGAAGCTCTAGCTGTCCAAACAAAATTTCTGCAATCTGCTTAGGGGACTGAATGTTGAATGGCTGTCCAGCAAGCTTATGAATCTCTCCCTCCAAGGCAAGCAAACGCTTGCCGACCTCTTGGCCTTGCTGAGACAACAGCGCAGAATCAATCCGAATGCCATTGCGCTCCATGATGCCGAGCACACGCATTGCTGGTATCTCAATGTTTTCATAAACATAAAGAAGGCCTGGGCTTGCCTGGATTTGCGGCCATAACGCTTGATGTAAGCGCAAGGTAATGTCGGCATCTTCTGCCGCATAGTCTGTAGCAATCTTTAAATCTACTTGATCAAAACCAATCTGATGCACTCCTTTACCACATACCTCTTCATACTTAATGGTCTTCATGCCGAGGTGTCGCTCAGCTAAGTTATCCATGTTGTGAGGCATGTGCGATTCCAGGACGTAAGACTCCAGCATGGTGTCAAATGCAATGCCCTGCATAGTAATGTTGTAGTTCGCAAATATATGGCTGTCGTACTTGAGGTTTTGACCCACCTTCAGATGGGTGGCGCTTTCTAGCCAGGACTTCATGCGCGCTAAAACCAACTCACGGCTCAGTTGAGTCTCTCCATTGCGGTGCGTCACCGGGATATAGCAGGCCTCTCCAGGAGTGACGCAAAGCGAGATACCGACTAGCTCAGCAGCCAACGCATCCAGGCTAGTAGTTTCTGTATCGACAGCTGTTAGTTCTGCGCCTTCAATCTTTTTAATCCAGCGATCTAGCGCAACTTCATCAACAACACACTCATAGTGTTTGGCAATCGCACCTTGCAGATCGGTTGTTTCTTGCGATAAGGCAGTTGTTGCCTCTGTAGCAGTGGGGCCAAACTTCTTGGTAGCAGCTTTTACATTTTCTTCCGAAGAGTTTTTGATGGGGCTGCCAGCTAAATCAAAACCGCCGCTAGCTTCAGGAGTCGCTCCACCCAACTGCTTCTCTACATCACGCAACCAAGTCTTAAATGCGTAGCGTTCAAATAGCTCACGCAGAAGTGGTGCGTCTTCTGGTTTTGCGTGTAGATCATCTAAGCCAGGAAGGTGAGGAGATAAATCGCAATCTGTCTTTACAGTAATGAGTTGGCGAGCCTTTGGAAGCCATTCCAAACTATTACGCAGGTTCTCACCAACAACGCCTTTTACTTGATCGGCATTGGCCATTAAATTATCTAAGTCGCCAAACTCAGCTAGCCACTTATTGGCTGTTTTAGGACCCGCCTTCGGAACACCGGGTACGTTATCAACGGTATCCCCAATGATCGAAAGGTAATCGACAATGCGCTCCGGAGGTACGCCAAACTTGGCAATCACCCCATCGATGTCCAATTTCTCGTCGGTCATCGTATTAATCAAGGTGACCGAAGAATTTACTAACTGAGCCAAATCTTTGTCGCCAGTAGAAATAATGGTTTCCCAACCAGCTTGAGTAGCCTGGCAAGCTAAGGTACCAATCACATCATCAGCCTCAACCCCAGAAACCATTAGTACTGGCCAGCCCAAAGCCTTCACCATGGCATGGATCGGCTCAATTTGCTTAACCAGATCCTCAGGCATGGGAGAGCGGTGAGCCTTGTACTCGGAGTACATTTCATCTCGGAAAGTCTTACCTTTGGCGTCAAAAACACAGGCAATATGGTCAGCCTTGAGTTCCGAACGGGCTCGGCGCATCATATTGACCATCCCATAGATTGCCCCCGTTGGGTCACCAGCCCCATTTCTGAGGTCTGGCATGGCATGAAAGGCGCGATAGAGGTAGCTAGAACCGTCTACCAACAAGAGTCTATGTTTAGTCATACCGCAATCGTACAATCTAGTTGCTAACTGCCTACAGATCAGGTTCAAATCCTCCTGAAAAGAGGCCTAAAAAGGTGAAAAATGATGCAAGCTCTAACTAACTTACTCCACTCTTCTGTGAGCCAACCCCTTGTTCTAACAAGCTTTTTAGTGGCTTTTGCCGCTTTTGGCCTAAATTCAGCGCATGCCCAAAACAATTCTCAGGCATTGAGCCCATCAGAGCTGCAACGCATCAATAACCAGCCATTAGCACCAGCCGTCAGCGCATCTGAAGTAACGAATGCACCCGAAGGTCGCAAACCGAGCTTTCAGCATAAAGAGGTTACTGGCACTGAAATTACTGAATACAAGGATGCGAATTCACCAACGCAAGTGGACGTAAAAACACGCTACACCACTTATGAAATGGCGCCCCCAGCAACCGTTATGCCGGGAGTCCCGAAGGAAACTGATCTCATTAGCGTTCCAAGCGTCAAGATTCCTTTTTAATCATTAACACTCTGCTCCTCACCGTTCGCATCTTTCATTTTTAGTCATGGCTGTTTTCACACCTGTTGAATTGAGCGATATCTCACATTGGATCGCAAGTGATTTTGATATTGGCCAAGCAGTCGATATTCGCGGTATACATGGTGGCATTGAGAACTCGAATTTCTTTCTCGACACTGAAAAGAATGGCAAGAAACAGGAATACGTTCTCACTATTTTTGAAAGACTATCAGCGGAGCAGTTGCCGTATTACTTAGAGTTAATGCGTCACTTGGCTAACAAAGGTATTCCAGTACCTAAGCCACTTGAGAATAAACAAGGGCAAATTCTGTTTAACCTAAAGGGTAAGCCTGCAGCTATTGTGAGCAAACTTCCAGGCCTTTCCAGGCTCGCTCCTGAAGCAAAGCATTGCGCCCTAGTTGGTGAAAATTTAGCCAAGATGCACTTGGCTGGCAGTGACTTCAAGCAGACTCAAGAAAATCTTCGTAGCCTGTCTTGGTGGAGAAAAACGGTTCCTCAGGTGCTCACTCACTTGAGTGATTCTCAAAAAGAATTGCTTACAACTGAGCTCGCCACTCAAGAACAATTCTTTAGCTCTGAAGCTTATGCATCACTACCCCAGGGTGCAAGCCACTGCGATCTGTTTAGAGATAACGTACTATTCGATCCCCAAGGTGCTGGCGATAGCTCTCAAGATCAGTTAGGTGGTTTCTTCGACTTTTATTTCGCTGGAACAGATAAGTGGTTATTTGATTTAGCGGTGACGGCAAACGATTGGTGTCTTGCCGAAAACAAACAGGATTTAGATCCTGCTCGCTTCTCAGCCTTGATGGATGCCTATCAATCTGTTCGACCACTCACCGACAGCGAGAAAGTAAGTTGGCCATTAATGGTGCGCGCTGCGGCTCTGCGTTTTTGGATTTCTCGCTTGTGGGATTTTTACTTGCCGCGTGATGCGCAAATGCTGACCCCACATGACCCTCGTCATTTTGAAAATATTCTCTTAAGTCGCAAAGCAATATGAAACTAAATTCCGTCTCCCCAAAAGAAGGCTATACCTGGATCCGTCAAGGTATTTGGCTTTTTAAACAAAATCCATTGGGATTTTTAACTTTGATTTTTCTGTATGTCTTTGTGGCACAACTAGCAGTTCTCGTTCCGGTGATTGGTGTTTTTGCCGTTTTATTACTCACACCTACTTTATCGGTTGGCTTTATGACAGCTTGTCGCTTAGCCATTCAAAAAGAACGCATTCGTCCAACAGTCTATGTGACTGCCCTGCAATCTACCCCCCTGATTCGCAAACGTATTCTTCAGTTAGGTTTGGTGTATGCAGCGCTCATTCTGATGTTGAGCTTTATCTTGGGAATGATGGTGGATTTTGATGTACTGATCCCGCTCATGACAAATGAAAAACCCATTACACCGGAAGCACTCAACCAGATTTATTTGATTCTCTTTTTTGGCAGCCTGCTCTATGTACCAGTTGCGATGCTAATGTGGTTCTCCCCTGTGCTCGTTGCTTGGGCTGACATGCCAGTAGCACAGGCGCTCTTTTCTAGCGCCATTGCGTGCTGGACAAATCGTGGTGCATTCTTTTTATATATCGCAATTTGGGGTGCGATCCTGGTGGCCATTCCATTAAGCATTGGCTCCATTCTGGATGCGCTAGATTTTGGTCAAGCTGCATCATTCATCATTGCCCCCATCTCCATGGCGGGACTTACTGTGATGCATTGCTCTTTCTTTGCAACCTGGAAAGCATGCTTTGCTGAAAAAGAATCGGCAACCTTGATTGCGTAATTGCAGGCTTAGCTTCTTATTTAGTCTATTGCAGCAAGCTTAGCGATACTGAGCTGTAGCCATTTGACACCATGGCGCTTGAAGTTCACTTGAGCGCGCGCATCAGCATCATTACCCTCCAAGCCTGTCACCCTTCCTTCGCCAAACTTGGTATGGAAAACATTTTGACCAATCGTAAATGGGTAATTGCCACGAGGTGGCGAGGCCATTCTGGTCACTGAGGTTGAGGCGGAGCCTACGCGTCCAATTTGTCTTGCAGGTCTCTCACGCTCATTACCGCTGTCAAAGAAATCATTCGATCCAAACTCGCGTTGACGCGTGTAGCCATCTTGCCAAGTTGATCCTGCACGACCACCATTTCCACCATTAGTTCCGCCCCAGCGAGCATCCTTTACTTTTGGAGTGAGCCACTTCAGCGAATCGGATGGCAACTCTTCCAAGAAGCGAGACGGCATGTTGTAACGCACCTGGCCATGCAGCATACGTGACTGCGTATGGGAGAGATAGAGACGTTCTTTAGCACGGGTAATCGCGACATACATTAAGCGACGCTCTTCTTCTAAGCCATTCTGCTCATTAATACTGTTCTCGTGCGGGAACAGCCCCTCCTCTAAACCGGTAATAAATACGGAGGTGAATTCAAGACCTTTTGCCGAATGCACCGTCATCAACTGAACAGCATCTTGACCTGCCTGAGCCTGATTGTCACCAGCCTCGAGAGAAGCGTGAGAGAGGAAAGCTGCCAAAGGGGATATCTCCACCGTGCCAGGCGCGTTTTCACCTGGTAGCGTAGCAGCAGTAGCGTCTTGACCATAACCCTCTTCGGCAATAAATGCAGTTGCAGCGTTAATGAGTTCTTGTAAGTTTTCTACGCGGTCTTGGCCTTCGCGCTCTGAGAGATAGTGCTGAATCAAGCCGCTATGCTGAATCACAAACTCTACGGTCTCCGGCAAGGTGTTATGACGCGTAGCTTCACGCATGTGATCTACCAGACGCACAAAGCCGCCTAAAGCTGCGCCCGCCTTGCCGTCCAATGTCGATGCCGCTAAATACAAAGAGCTATTTTGCGCACGAGCGGCATCTTGCACAGCTTCAATCGATCTTGCGCCAATTCCGCGCGTTGGGAAATTGACTACACGCGAGAAGGAGGTGTCATCGTTTGGATTTTCCAAAAGACGGAGGTAGGCAAGAGCGTGTTTAATCTCAGCACGCTCGAAGAAGCGCAGTCCACCGTATACGCGATATGGAATCGCTGCAGAAAATAAGGCGTGCTCGATGATGCGTGACTGAGCATTACTACGATAGAGCAAAGCAATTTCAGTACGCTTGATGCCGCTATTAACTAGTGCTTTGATTTCATCTACGAGCCAAGTGGCTTCGGCATGATCGCTCGGCGCATCATAGATGCGGACTGGCTCGCCATGCCCAGCATCGGTGCGCAGGTTTTTACCTAGGCGATCTGTGTTGTTGGAAATAAGATAGTTGGCTGTATCTAAGATGTGGCCATGCGAACGATAGTTTTGCTCAAGCTTAACCATCATGGGGTGGTATTGCTTTTCATATAGACGCATATTCTCTACGTCCGCACCACGGAAGGCATAAATACTTTGATCATCATCGCCCACTGCAAAAACCGCACTACTTCCCATACCGCTAACATTTACACGGCTAGCGTCGTGGCCAGAAAGTAATTTAAGCCAAGCGTATTGCAGTGCATTGGTATCTTGAAACTCATCAATCAAGATATGACGGAAGCGCTCTTGGTAATGCGTCCGAATCGCTTCATTGTGTTTCAGCAATTCATAACTGCGTAATAAGAGTTCGGCAAAGTCGACTACACCCTCACGCTGACATTGCTCATCGTAAGCTTCGTATAACTGGGCCATCTTGGCCTGAAAGTCATCTCCGACAGATAACTCTTTCGCACGTTGGCCACGCTCTTTGGCGTGCGCAATGAAATACTGCAACTGCTTAGGGGGGTATTTCTCATCATCGACCTTTAAACCCTTCAAAAGGCGCTTAATCGCAGAAAGCTGATCTTGAGTGTCCAAAATCTGAAAAGTGGACGGCAAACCTGCTTCTTTGTGATGGGCACGCAGTAAACGGTTGCAAAGACCATGGAAAGTGCCAATCCACATACCCCGGGTATTAATTGGCAACATCGCGCTTAAGCGCAACATCATCTCTTTGGCCGCCTTATTGGTGAAGGTCACCGCGAGTACACCAATGGGCGATACCTGCCCTGTTTGGATCAACCAAGCTATACGGGTCGTGAGGACGCGGGTCTTTCCACTGCCAGCACCAGCCAAAATCAGGGCTGACTGGGCCTGGCCATTTGAATTTACAGGCGGGAGGGTCACTGCCTCGCGTTGTTCTGGATTAAGGTTTGCGAGCAAGTCTGAGTACATCGCCCCAATTATAATTTGCCTCTTATGCCAAATGCTTCGAATACCCCCAATTCACCTGCGGCCAGTTCCTTAGATGAACTAGCCAAATCCTACGAACCTGCCCCAATTGAAGCTTATTGGGGTCCGGAATGGGAACGCCGAGGCATTGCCGACGCCACCCTAGATGAGGGCAAGGGAGATTTCTCGATTCAATTGCCGCCACCGAATGTGACAGGCACCCTCCACATGGGTCATGCCTTCAATCAAACCATCATGGACGGCTTGGTACGTCATGCCCGCATGTCTGGCAAAAATACTTTATGGGTTCCAGGCACAGACCATGCTGGTATCGCTACACAAATCGTGGTTGAACGCCAACTTGATGCACAGAAAGTTTCTCGCCATGATTTAGGCCGTGAGAAATTCTTAGAAAAAGTCTGGGAATGGAAAGAGACTTCAGGCAACACCATCACGCGTCAGATTCGTCGCTTAGGCGCTTCGATTGATTGGGGTAAAGAATATTTCACAATGGACAGCAAGATGTCCAAAGCGGTTGTTGAAGTGTTTGTTCGTTTGCATGAGCAAGGCTTAATTTATCGTGGCAAACGTTTAGTGAACTGGGATCCGGTTTTAGGAACAGCAGTTTCGGATTTAGAAGTGGTGAGCGAAGAAGAAGATGGCTCGATGTGGCATATCCGCTATCCATTAGCAGATGGATCCGGACACCTGACCGTTGCCACTACTCGCCCAGAGACCTTATTGGGTGACGTGGCTGTGATGGTTAATCCAGAAGACGAACGCTACAAACACCTCATTGGCAAGTCAGTACAACTGCCACTATGCAATCGCGAGATCCCGATCATTGCAGATGATTATGTAGATTTGGCTTTTGGTACTGGCGTTGTGAAAGTGACTCCTGCTCACGACTTCAATGACTATGCAGTTGGACAACGCCACCAGTTACCACTCATTAATATTTTGACACTTGATGCCAAGATTAATGAGAATGCACCAGTGGTGTATCAAGGTCTTGAGCGTTTTGCTGCACGCAAACAAATTGTTGCTGATTTGGATGCTGCTGGTTTATTAGAAAAAGTACAACCGCATAAATTGATGGTGCCCCGTGGCGATCGCACTCAAACCATCATTGAGCCCATGCTCACTGACCAGTGGTTTGTGGCAATGTCTAAGCCAAGTCCAGACAATAAATATCAACCAGGTTCATCCATTGCTGGCGCAGCATTAGATGCAGTAACCAAGGGTGACATTAAGCTCGTCCCTGAAAACTGGATTAATACCTATACCCAGTGGCTAGAGAACATTCAAGACTGGTGCATCTCACGTCAACTCTGGTGGGGCCATCAAATCCCAGCCTGGTATGGCGATGATGGCCAGATCTTTGTCGCTCGCTCTGAAGAAGAAGCCAAGGCCAAAGCTGCTGTTGCAGGCTATACCGGCAAACTCAACCGCGACCCTGATGTCCTAGATACCTGGTTTAGCTCCGCACTGGTGCCCTTTAGCTCATTAGGCTGGCCAGAAGAAACGCCTGCTCTCAAGCATTTCTTACCTTCATCTGTTTTGGTCACTGGTTTTGACATCATCTTCTTCTGGGTAGCCAGAATGGTCATGATGACTTGTCATTTCACTGGCAAGGTCCCATTTAATACCGTCTATGTTCATGGCTTGGTACGTGATGCCGAAGGTCAGAAGATGAGTAAGTCCAAAGGAAACACTTTGGACCCAATCGACCTCATTGACGGCATCAAGATTGAAGATTTGGTTGCTAAGCGCACCACTGGCCTAATGAACCCTAAGCAAGCGGAAAGTATTGGCAAGAAAACCAAGAAAGAATTTCCGGAAGGTATTCCCGCGTTTGGGACGGATGCTTTACGCTTTACCTTCGCTTCACTCGCTTCACTTGGTCGCAATATTAACTTTGACCAAAAGCGCTGTGAAGGCTATCGCAACTTCTGCAACAAGCTTTGGAATGCCACTCGCTTTGTGCTCATGAATTGCCCTGGCAATGAACAAGAAAATGGTTTTGCTCATTGCGACAACCAATGCGGCCCAGAAGGGCAATTAGACTTCTCTCCCGCAGATCGCTGGATTGTTTCTTTACTGCAGAGAACGGAAGCTGATGTTGCTAAGGGCTTCCAAAACTATCGCTTTGACAATATTGCTAGCAGCATTTACCAGTTTGTTTGGGATGAGTATTGCGATTGGTACCTAGAGTTAGCAAAAGTTCAACTACAAACCGGTACGCCTGCGCAACAACGCGCAACTCGCCGTACCCTGCTGCGCGTTTTAGAAACTATCTTGCGCATGGCCCACCCACTCATTCCATTTATTACCGAAACCTTATGGCAAACCGTTGGGCCTAAAGTCGGCAAAGAGTTGGCGCAACAAGATAAGCAAACGATTGCACTGCAGCCCTACCCTGTTGCTCAGCTCGATAAGATTGATGAGCAAAGCGAAGCTTGGGTAGCCCAGATTAAATCGATTGTGGATGCTTGCCGCAATTTACGTGGTGAGATGCAAGTCTCTCCCGCACTCAAGGTGCCTCTCTGGATTAGTGGGCCGCAAGACTTCCTGAAGAAGGCTAGCCCATACTTAACCGCGCTGGCCAAGTTATCCGAAGTCAAAATCTACGATGACGAGTCTGCTTTGGAGAAAGATGCTCCTGGCGCCCCAATGGCCTTAGTTGGCAATCTCAAGCTATTACTCAAAATTGAAGTGGATGTTGCGGCTGAGAGAATTCGCCTGAGCAAAGAAATTGAGCGCCTAGCAATCGAGATTACTAAAGCACGCAGCAAGCTAGGTAACGAAAGTTTCGTAGCTCGAGCCCCAGAAGAGGTAGTTGCCCAAGAAAAGCAACGTCTTGCTGGGTTTGAGCAGAACCATGAGAAGCTTGTTGCACAATTAGAGCGACTGAAATAAAGCAGCAATAAAACTGATCGGAATTTCTATGCCATTAAGCACTAAAGCCGTTACCAAAGCTGTCTTCCCTGTTGCAGGTTTGGGTACACGCTTCTTGCCAGCTACTAAAGCCAGTCCAAAAGAAATGCTGAATGTCGTGGATAAACCCCTGATTCAGTATGCGGTTGAAGAAGCGATTGCTGCCGGCATTACTGAAATGATTTTTGTTACCGGCCGCAGTAAGCGCGCCATCGAAGATCACTTTGATAAGGCTTATGAATTAGAAGCCGAACTCGAAGCCAAAAATAAGCAGGCACTCTTAGAGATTGTCCGTAGCGTTAAACCAAGTCATGTGGACTGCGTGTATGTACGTCAACCTGAAGCGCTAGGTTTGGGTCATGCCGTTCTGTGTGCAGAAAAGTTGGTTCGCGATGAACCCTTTGCCATCATCCTTGCGGATGACTTACTCGATGGTCAACCACCAGTTCTGAAGCAGATGCTCAAAGTGTTTGATGAGCAAAACGGCTCAGTCTTAGCAGTAGAAAAAATTGATCCTTCCAAAAGCAGCTCCTACGGCATTATTTCTGGGGCGGAAGTGTCCAAAGGGATCTATCGTTTAAATGGGATTGTGGAGAAGCCACAACCTCAGGATGCACCATCCAACTTGGCGGTGGTGGGTCGCTATGTTCTGTCTTCAGACATCTTTAATCACATTCGCAATCTCAAACCCGGTGCTGGTGGTGAAATCCAACTCACCGATGCGATTGCCTCACTACTCAAAGAAGAGCCAGTCTTCGCTTATGAATACGATGGTGTGCGCTATGACTGCGGCAGCAAGCTAGGCTACCTTAAAGCTTCTGTGGAATTTGCATTACGCCATCCAGAGGTGAGTACTGAGTTTGCGGCGTATTTAAAAGGCCGCTCTTTAACTTAGACTCAAGTTCATCTTGGGCAGATTTAAATTCTGCGGGATAAAAGCAAAAAAGGCAGAAATCACTTTCTGCCTTTTTCTTTGATGCTGAGAGTTTCAGACGTTTAAAGCACCCTATCTTCTCTTGAGGAAGAAAACCAATACATCGCCCTCGGTAGTACTGGAAAGTAATTCATTGCCAGTCTGTTTTGCAAAGGCAGGAAAGTCATTTGCCGCACCTGAGTCAGTAGCCTTGACTTTCAGGACTTGACCAGATTGCATTGTGGCTAAAGCCTTCTTAGTACGTAAGATCGGCAAAGGGCAATTCATGCCAATGGCATCGACCTCGAGATCAAATTCAATGGGATTACTCACTTAGAGGCCACCCAATCTTTCACACCAGCTAATGCCGCGCCCAACTTGCTTGGGTCAGTACCGCCAGCCATCGCCATCTCTGGTTTGCCGCCACCCTTGCCACCAACCTGCTGGGCAACAAAGTTCACCAAGTCACCCGCTTTAACTTTGGCAATCGAATCTGCAGTCACGCCAGCAATGAGGCTGACCTTATCACCCTGCACAGAAGCCAAGACAATTGCGGCTGTTTTCAATTTCGCCTTTAAGGCATCCATGGTTTCGCGAAGTACTTGCGCGTCTGCACCATCCAAACGAGCGGCTAAGACCTTGATACCGTTGACATCAATTGCTTGTGTCGCCAATTCATCACCTTGGCTTGCAGCAAGCTTGGAATTCACTTTATCCAACTCACGCTCGGCTTGACGTAGGCTTTCTTGGAGTTGAGCAACACGATTTACTAAATCACCTGGATGGGTTTTTAAGATTGTTGCTGCTTCGTTGATCTTATCTTCCATGCCTTGCAAGAAGTTCAAAGCGTTTCTGCCAGTGACCGCTTCAACACGGCGAATACCTGCAGCAACACCACCCTCAGAAACAATCTTCAAGCTACCGATATCCCCAGTACGACCAACGTGGGTACCACCACAGAGCTCTTTAGAGCTACCGATTTCTAGAACGCGGACCTCGTCGCCATACTTCTCACCAAAGAGCATCATGGCGCCCGTTTTTTGCGCATCATCCAAAGACATTACTTTTCCGGAGGTCGCAGTATTAGCAAGGATCTCCGCATTCACAATATCTTCTATGCGACGAATCTCTGCTGCAGTAATAGGTGCATTGTGAGTAAAGTCAAAACGGGTTTTACTGGCATCCACCAAAGAACCCTTTTGCTGCACATGATCACCCAAGACTTCACGCAACGCTTTATGCAGGATATGCGTAGCACTGTGGTTGCGCATCGTTTCAGTTCTTTGTTCAATATCTACCAAGGCATTGATTGCATCGCCCACCTTGAGCTCGCCTTCTTGCACTTCACCTTGATGACCAAACACATCAGCCTGAATCTTGAAGGTATCTTCCACTGCGAAACGCACTGCCTCATTGCGCAACTCACCCTTATCACCAACCTGTCCACCAGATTCAGCATAGAAAGGGGTGTTATCTAATACGATCACGGCGGCATCACCAGCCTTGACAGACTGCACGGCTGAGCCATCAACGTAGAGTGCTGTTACTTTAGCGCCCTCATGCTTCAGAGTGTCATAGCCATGAAACTGGGTTGGTTTGCCGGAGTATTCCAGGCCTTGTGCCACTTTGAACTTGCCGGCTGCTCTTGCTTGATCGCGCTGCTTTTGCATCGCTAATTCAAAGCCTTCTGCATCAACTGTCACGTCACGCTCACGGCAAACATCGGCAGTTAAATCCAATGGGAAACCGAATGTATCGTGCAAACGGAAAGCAGTTTCACCATCAACCGTCTTCGCACCGCCTGCAAGCGCACCTTCCAAAATCTCCATACCGTTAGCGATTGTCTGGAAGAAGCGCTCTTCTTCCTGCTTAATCACATCACTTACTTTGTCCTTGGCAGCTTGTAACTCTGGATAAGAAAGCCCCATCTCTTTTACGAGGGCGGGAACAAGTTGATAGAAAAACGGTTTACGTGCACCCAACTTGTAGCCATGACGAATTGCGCGGCGCGTAATACGGCGCAGGACATAGCCGCGCCCAGCATTACCTGGGATCACACCATCCACCACAATAAAACTACATGCACGAATATGATCAGCAATCACCTTCAGTGAAGGGCTGTCAATATCGCAATTTCCGCCGCCAGCTGCATCAACTGCTTCTTTAGCAGCCTTGAGCAAATTCACAAAGAGATCAATCTCATAGTTGGAATGCACGTGCTGCAATACTGCTGCAATACGCTCCAAGCCCATACCAGTATCGACGCTAGGCTTAGGCAAGGGATGCATATTGCCCGCTTCGTCGCGGTTGAACTGCATGAACACGTTATTCCAGATCTCAATATAGCGATCACCATCCTCATCAGGGCTTCCTGGAGGGCCACCAGCAATATGCGGGCCATGGTCATAGAAGATCTCGGTACAAGGACCACAAGGACCGGTGTCACCCATCATCCAGAAATTATCTGAAGCGTAACGCGCTCCCTTGTTATCGCCGATGCGAATAATGCGCTCAGCTGGTACACCAATTTGCTTATTCCAAATCTCATAAGCTTCGTCATCTTCCGCATACACGGTGACAAGTAGCTTTTCTTCTGGAAGCTTAAAGACCTCGGTAAGTAATTCCCAAGCAAATTGGATTGCATCCTTCTTAAAGTAATCCCCAAAAGAGAAGTTACCCAGCATTTCAAAGAAGGTGTGATGACGGGCTGTATAGCCAACGTTATCTAGGTCATTATGTTTGCCACCCGCACGGATGCATTTTTGAGCAGTGGTTGCGCGGTTATAGGGACGCTTATCAAAACCCAAAAAGACGTCCTTAAACTGGTTCATCCCCGCATTTGTAAATAACAGGGTTGGGTCATCCCCTGGCACTACCGGGCTGGAGGCGACAATTTGATGGCCTTTTTGGGCGAAGAAGTCCAGGTATGCCTGGCGAATTTGGGAGACTTTCATGCGAATAATTATCGCATTGGCACTAGTCGGGGGCAAACCCTAGGCAAAGCGCCCTAATCCTGCCTTACAATCCTCCTACATTAATAAATAGATCGGCATTTGAGCCGATATAAGGAGCTCAACTTGAAAATTCGCAATCAACGGGATTTTGGCGCTGGAATCATGTACATGGTGATCGGCCTTTTCTTTGCAGGCATCGCTACTACCTATTCTTTGGGCACCGCGGCCAAGATGGGGCCTGGATATTTCCCGCTTGCCCTGGGAATACTCATGTTTTTATTGGGTTTACTTGTACTCGTTACCTCATTGAGGGCTAGTGCAGCTATAGACCAAATCCCCAAATTTAATTGGCGGGTGATCGGCATTATTACCGGATCAATTTGTCTTTTTGGCATTTTGTTACCAACCATGGGAGTTTTGGTAGCGATTTTTGCCCTGGTTTTTGCATCCTCCACAGCCAGCAAGGAATTTAGCTGGAAAGCAGCTACCCTGAATTCTATTGTGCTGATGGGATTTACTTACCTGGTGTTTATCGTTGGCCTTAAGCTCACGTTCCCAGTTTTACCGTTCTTTTTCGAATAATCACCGGGAACCTGAAAAATGGAATTATTTAATAATCTCGCTCTCGGCTTTGATACCGCGTTTACCCTTCAAAATTTAATGTATTGCTTTATTGGCTGCCTATTGGGCACGCTAATTGGCGTACTCCCAGGCCTAGGCCCTGTAGCTACTATTGCTATGTTGCTCCCAGCAACCTATGCACTGCCTCCAATTGCAGCCTTGATTATGTTGGCCGGTATTTATTACGGCTCACAGTACGGCGGGTCTACTACTGCAATTTTACTCAACATCCCTGGGGAAACGTCCTCGGTGGTGACGGCGATTGATGGCTACCAAATGGCCAAAAATGGGCGTGGTGGTGTTGCTTTATTTACTGCCGGTATGGGTTCATTCTTTGCTGGTTGCGTAGCTACTTTAGTTTTAGCCGCTTTTGCCGCACCACTCTCTGAATTAGCATTTAAGTTTGGTCCAGCCGAATACTTCTCCCTGATGGTTTTAGGATTAATTGGTGCAGTTGTGTTGGCTTCAGGATCTTTGATCAAAGCGATCGGCATGATCATCCTGGGTCTCTTGATGGGCTTGATCGGTACCGACGTGAACTCTGGCGTTGCTCGTTACTCCTTTGACATCCCACAATTAAGCGATGGTATTGGCTTTGTTAGTGTGGCTATGGGCGTATTTGGCTTTGCTGAAATCATGGGCAATTTGGAGAAAAAAGATGATGAAGAGGGCTTCCTCAACAAAGTCACCTCCATGATTCCTACCAAAAACGATATTAAGCGCATGGTTCCATCCATCCTGCGCGGCACTACTATTGGCTCTATTTTGGGAATTCTGCCAGGTGGTGGCGCAGCTCTAGCCGCCTTTGGTGCTTACTCAGTTGAGAAGAAATCCTCAAAATACACCCACGAATTCGGTAAGGGTGCTATTGAGGGTGTTGCGGGTCCAGAAGCAGCCAATAATGCTGCAGCTCAAACCTCTTTCATTCCATTGCTCACTTTGGGTATTCCGCCAAATGCAGTGATGGCTCTGATGGTTGGAGCGATGACTATTCATAACATTCAACCTGGTCCACAAGTGATGACTAGCAACCCAGCCCTGTTCTGGGGTCTGATTGCGTCCATGTGGATTGGTAACGTGATGTTGATTCTCTTGAACTTGCCTCTCATTGGTATCTGGGTAAAGCTCTTGAAGATCCCTTACCGCTTGATGTATCCAGCCATTCTGGTCTTCTGCTGTATTGGCGTTTACACCGTCAACAACTCCGTATTTGACGTTTACGTAACTGCTGGTTTCGGTTTAGTTGGTTACCTCTTCTTCAAACTCGGCTGCGAACCTGCTCCATTACTCCTTGGCTTCGTACTCGGGCCAATGATGGAAGAGAACTTCCGTCGCGCTTTGTTATTGTCACGCGGTGATTTCACAACCTTCTTTACGCGCCCACTATCTCTGAGCCTGCTCATTGCAGCGGCTCTCTTGGTAGTGATCGTAGCCCTCCCGTCGGTTAAGAAAACCCGTGAAGAGGCTTTTGTAGAGGAATAATTCCCGAAAGCTTCCCAGAAACGAGCCCGCAGTAGTTTGCGGGCTTTTTTCTTTCTGGGCGGGGGTTTTCTCTACAATGGGCGCATGTCCCAAGATAGCAAACCCTCTAAAGTTCCTGCCAGCGCGCTTGCTGAGCCTTCTAACTTTTTGCGCCAGATCATTGACCATGATTTGGCGAGTGGCGCCTATCAGAACCGCAGTAGCCGTGATGGCCAAGCTATCCCCTCCATCATTACGCGCTTTCCCCCTGAGCCCAACGGCTACCTTCATATTGGTCACGCCAAAAGTATTTGCTTGAACTTTGGCTTAGCTGCTGATTACAACAATCAAGCAGGTGGCGCCCGATGCAATATGCGTCTGGATGACACCAATCCAGTTAAAGAAGATATTGAATACGCCGATAGTATTTTGGATGCGGTCAAATGGCTTGGCTTTGATTGGGGATCACACCTGTATCACGCGAGTGATTACTTTGATCAGCTTTATGAGTTTGCAGAAATTCTGATTCAGAATGGCAAAGCCTATGTCGATAGTCAAAGCGCGGATGATATTCATACCAATCGCGGCAACTTTGGCCAAGCAGGAAAAAATAGTCCTTATCGCGATCGCACTCCAGATGAGAATCTCGCTTTATTCCGCGAGATGCGTGATGGCAAATACAAAGATGGCGAACATGTTCTACGTCTAAAAATTGATATGGCGCATCCTAATATTGTGATGCGTGATCCTGTGGTCTATCGCATTCGTCATACCGATCACCACCGGACTGGCAGTAAGTGGTGTATCTACCCTTTATATGATTTCACGCACTGTATTTCCGATGCACTGGAAAATGTCTCACACTCGATCTGCACTTTGGAGTTTGAAAATAATCGCCCGCTCTACGATTGGATTGTTGCCTCACTAGCAGAACTGGGGATCTTCAAAAATCCAGTGCCACATCAGTATGAATTTGCCCGCCTTAACTTAACTTACACCATCACTAGCAAACGTAAGTTGCTGCAATTAGTCGAAGAAAAACATGTTGATGGCTGGGATGACCCGCGAATGCCAACCATCGTCGGCATTCGTCGCAGAGGCTATACACCAGAGAGTATTCGCTTGTTCTGCGAGCGCATCGGGGTTTCTAAAGCGGATAGCTGGATCGACATGAGCACGCTGGATCAAGCCTTGCGTGATGATCTTGAAGCCAAGGCACCACGTGCCACAGCGGTTCTGAAGCCACTCAAACTCGTCATTGAAAATTTTGATGCCTCTGCAAGTGAACCTTGCTCAGCACCGCGCCATCCTCAGCACCCTCAATGGGGCAATCGAGAATTTCATTTCACAAAAGAATTGTGGATTGAGGAAGATGACTTTATGAAAGAGCCCATCAAGGGATTCTTCAGACTCTATCCACCAATCGGTGATCAGCCCGGTGGACGCGTGCGTTTGCGCCATGGATTTGTGATTGAGTGCACTGGCTTTGAAGTAGACGCCAATGGCAATGTGATTCAAGTGAACGCGACTCACTTCCCAGATAGTAAGAGCGGTACTCCTGGTTCAAACAATTACAAGGTCAAGGGCAATATTCATTGGGTCAGCGCAGCTGAGGCTGTGCCTGCGCAAGTGCGTCTCTATGATCATCTGTTTAATGATCCACATCCAGATAGTGGTGATAAGAATTTCCTTGATGCGATTAACCCAAGCTCTAAGCAAACGATTACTGCCTACTTAGAGCCTTGCATGAAAGATGCTAAAGCAGAAGATCGCTTCCAGTTTGAGCGCCACGGTTACTTTGTGGCGGACCAAAGCGATTCTAAGCCGGGTCAGCCTGTATTTAATCGTACGGTTGGTCTTAAGGATTCTTGGAAATAGTTTTCAGAAACTCTGCGACGCTGGGATAGCGTAGCGGAGTTTTTAATTCTGCCAGTCGTGTATTCGTTACGCGCCGAGACTCACGCATAAAAGACCACAGCATGGGAGATACGATCTTCTCCAACTGCGCAGCAGGCATTCTTGGTGGCCGATCTAAGCCAAAGGCATCAGCCACTTCATCAAAGTAATCGCCCATCCTAGTTTCACCGCCGTCACAGGCATTAATGACACGCTGTGGTTTACCGTGATAAACGGCAGCACAAACCAATCTCGCCAAATCATCACTCTGAATATGGTTTGAGTAGGCATCCTCATCTGCGATTAAGGCGGGTGTTCCCGCTTGAATACGCTCAACTGGCAATCGGTCAGCAGCATAAATACCTGGCACACGCAAAATCGTCAGGGCTACACCGTGAGCTGGGGCCCAAAGGCGGAGGCAATTTTCTGCATCCACTCTTCGCGTAGCCCTCTCACTTTGGGGGTTAACAGGGGTCACTTCACTCACCCTGCCACCTGCGTGATCTCCATAAACACCGGTAGTGCTCACATAAATCAAGCGCCCAACAGTATCAGAGCCTTGGGATAAAATTCGGAGAAGGTTGCGAGTTCGGCAATCACGATGACCTGTATTTTGGGGTGGTGCCAGGTGGATCACGGTTTGCGCTAATCCACTTAAACGCCACAAGCTATCGGGCTTATCCAGATCCCCCAAAATCGGAATCGCGCCAACCGCTCTCAACTCCTGAAAACGGGTTTTCTGGGAAGTTAAGGCATATACCCGATGACTTCGGGCAAGCTGCTTGGCAACACGAAGGCCAATGTCGCCGCAGCCAATGATCAGGATTCGAGGTTTACCAAAAGATTGCATAGGTCACATCGTAACGATTTATTGAAAGGAATGAGAGTGTCTTACCAAGTCACGCTCAAGGCGAGCGGCAAACAATTTACCGTCCAGAAGGATCAAACCCTACTTGAAGCAGCGCTCCAACAAGGCATCACGCTCCCGTATGGCTGTAAAAACGGTGCCTGCGGATCCTGTAAGGGCAAGGTTTTAGAAGGCGAGGTGGAGCACGGTCAACATAGTGCTGCCGCCTTAAGCCCTGCTGATGAAGCCGCTGGGGGCACCTTGTTTTGCTGTGCCCATCCTAAGTCAGACCTTTTGATCGAGGCTCGTGAAGTTCAAGGTGCCGGCGATATCGCCATCAGAAAGGTGCCTTGTCGCGTGAATGCGATTACCAAACCAAGCACTGATGTGGCGATTCTCAAACTGCAATTACCAGCTGCCGAGCGCTTTCAATTTCTGGCGGGTCAGTATTTAGAATTCCTCCTCAAAGATGGACAGCGCCGCGCCTACTCCATTGCCAATGCGCCCGATCAAGAGGGGCCTCTCGAGTTACATATTCGCCACTTACCGGGCGGGCTCTTTACCGACTTCGTTTTTGGTGCAAAAGATCCCGCATTAAAAGAAAAAGATATCCTGCGCTTTGAGGGTCCATTAGGTAGCTTCTTCCTCAGAGAGGACTCCAAGAAGCCCATCATTTTTGTTGCGGCAGGCACTGGCTTTGCACCCATCAAATCCATTGTTGAGCAAATGCAGCTCAAAAAGATCCAGCGCCCGATTCATTTGTACTGGGGTGGACGGCGCCCTAGCGACCTCTATTTGGATGAGCTCTGTCAGTCATGGGCAAGAGATATTCCTAATTTCAAGTACATCCCCGTCGTTTCCGATGCACTTCCAGAAGATCAATGGACTGGGCGCACAGGCTTTGTGCATCAAGCCGTGATCGCCGACTATTCTGACCTTAGCCCCTACCAGGTCTATGCCTGCGGCGCCCCTGTCATGGTCAACGCAGCCCGCCAGGACTTTTCTTCTCAGTGCAAGCTACCTGAGGAGGAGTTCTTTGCAGACTCCTTTACCAGCGCAGCTGATCTTGCAACAAGCTAGCCTGCTAAGCGTGATAATAGAAACTTCATTTGATCTCACTTCGCACACGATATGAATAAGCCAGCCCAATCCGTAGATGCCCACTCAGTGATGTTTATTACTCCACGACCAGAAGTGATGATGGTTGAGGGCAAAGGTTCATGGCTCACCGATAACAATGGCAAGCGTTACTTAGACTTCTTGCAAGGCTGGGCTGTGAACTGCCTGGGTCATAGCAACCCAGGAATGATTGAAGCGCTCAATGCTCAAGCAAAGAAACTGATTAACCCGAGTCCAGCGTTCTATAACGAACCAATGATTCGCCTCTCCAATCTTCTAACTGAGAACAGCTGCTTTAACAAAGTATTTTTTGCCAATAGTGGCGCTGAAGCAAATGAAGGTGCTATCAAGCTGGCTCGTAAATGGGGTCAACTGAATAAACCAGGTGCCTTTGAAATCATCACCTTTGATCACAGCTTTCATGGTCGTACCTTAGCGACCATGAGCGCATCTGGCAAGCCAGGTTGGGACACCATGTTTGCCCCGCAAGTTCCCGGCTTTCCAAAAGCAGATTTGAATGACTTGGACTCTGTCAGAAAACTAGTCACTGACAAAACAGTTGCAGTCATGCTCGAGCCAGTTCAAGGCGAAGGTGGCGTGATCCCCACTACGAAAGAATTTATGCAAAGCCTGCGTAAATTCACTAAAGAAAACAATATTCTGTTGATCGTGGATGAAGTACAAGCCGGCTGTGGGCGCACTGGAAAACTCTTTGCCTATCAACATTACGGCATCGAACCAGACATCATGACCTTAGGCAAAGGTATTGGTGGTGGCGTTCCCCTGGCCGCGCTAATGGCAACTGATGCAGTTGCATGCTTCGTTCCAGGCGATCAGGGCGGCACCTATAACGGCAACCCACTCATGACCGCAGTAGGCATTAGTGTGATCGAACAGTTATTAGCTCCAGGATTCTTGGATGCAGTCCGCGCAAAGGGTGAACTACTTAGCAAAGAGTTGTTTTCTATCTCTGCAGAATTTAATCTGAATGGTGAACGTGGTGAAGGCTTATTGCGCGCCCTCATGCTGAGCAGTGATGTTGGCGCCAAGTTAGTTGAACTTGCTCGCGATAGAGGTCCAGAAGGATTGTTGATCAACTCACCAAGGCCAAATCTCCTGCGCTTTATGCCTGCACTCAATGTATCCGATGATGAAATCCGTCAGATGTGCAACATCTTGAGAGAGCTCCTAAAGCAGGTGACCTAAAAGTATCTAGATGGAATGTAATAAAGGAGCCTTAGGCTCCTTTATTGTTTATGGCTAGCCAACTAAATTCTTTGGTAGCGAGAACGTGACATCCTCCACAACGCCCTCCAAGTTGCGAATGGAGCGTGGGCCAAATTCTTGAATCTTTTCCACAATCGAGAGCGCTAAGCTCTCTGGCGCTGACGCACCTGCAGTAAGGCCAACACGTTTCTTGCCCGCAAACCATTCAGCTTGAAGCTGTCCGGGTGCATCAACCATGTAAGCTGGTACACCGAGTTTTTCAGCTAATTCACGCAAGCGATTCGAGTTCGAGCTTGCCTTGCTTCCCACCACAATAACTACCTCAACCTGAGGTGCCATAAATTTCACAGCATCTTGTCGGTTCTGAGTGGCATAACAAATATCTTGTTTACGCGGCTGAACAATATTCGGAAATTTTTGAGTCAAGGCGTCGACAATTTCTTTCGTCTCATCTACGGAGAGTGTAGTTTGCGTTACAAAAGCAATTTTTTCATTCTCAGTAAAAGGCAAATTCGCAACATCTGCCACCTTTTCGATCAGATGAATGCCTTTGTCTACCTGCCCCATCGTGCCTTCAACTTCGGGGTGTCCTGCATGACCAATCATCAGGACTGTAAAACCATCTTTACACATTTTGACGACCTCAAGATGCACCTTGGTAACCAATGGGCAGGTAGCGTCATATACCTGCAATCCGCGTGCTTCAGCATCTTGGCGCACCTCTTGAGAAACACCATGAGCACTAAATACCACGATGCCGCCTTTGGGAACTTCATGCAACTCATCGACAAATACAGCACCTTTTTCGCGCAGTCCATTGACGACATAGGCGTTGTGAACAATTTCATGACGCACATATATTGGTGCGCCAAAACGAGTCAATGCTTCATTGACAATATTGATGGCACGATCCACGCCCGCGCAAAAACCGCGAGGCTGCGCCATCAAAATTTCTGCTTGGACTTGATTGCTCATCAGTTACAGAATCGCAACGATTTCAGCTTCAAAGGTAACAGGCCTTCCAGCAAGCGGATGATTGAAATCAAACCATGCACCTTCTTCATTAATGGATTGCAGTACCCCGGCATATTGAGCGCCACCAGGCGCATTAAATTCAATCACGTCGCCAGGATTAAATTCCACATCATCATCGCGCCCTTCTTTGAGCGCCCCCAAAGAAACCCACTGAATTAATTCTTCCTTACGCTCACCAAAGCTTTCTTCAGGCGGCAGCAAGGCACTTTTCTTTTCACCCACAGCTAACCCGATCAACACCTTTTCAAAACAAGGCGCAAATTGTCCAGAACCCATCAACACCGTCGCAGGGCGATCAATAAAAGTATTGATGTAATCATCCCCGCTGGGCAAAATCAGCCGATAGTTGAGGGTCAAGAAGGAATTGGGCAAAACCGTAAGCTTAGTCATAAGGTAATTGTATCTAGGCCCGACGCGAGCGTGCACTCGCCGATTACCGATTGGCCAAAAATAGAGCAGCCACGCGAGAAGCTGCGCACCCTTGGAGCGGCAGCCCTAACTGATGCCGAATTACTGGCGATCTTTCTGCGGGTTGGCGTCAAAGGCAAAACCGCTGTGGCCCTAGCTGAAGATCTTCTCCATCATTTTGGCAATTTGCCACGCCTCCTATCCTGCGCTCCAGAAGAATTAACCCAGATTCATGGCATGGGTATTTCCAAATGGTCTCAAATTCAGGCAGCGTACGAGCTCGTCAAGCGCAGTCTTGAGGAATCCCTTTCTCAGGAGTCAGTTTTCTCGTCACCAAGCTATGTCAAAGAGTTCTTGCAAGCCCGATTTGGGCGTCTACCGCATGAAGTCTTTCTTTGCCTATACCTTGACTCCCGCCTACACCTGATTGAGTGTCAGGAGCTCTTTAGGGGCTCCTTGACCCATACAGCTGTCTACCCCCGAGAAATCCTCAAGGAAGCCCTTGCCAGGAATGCTAGCGCCCTTATCGTGGCCCATAACCACCCTAGCGGCAACCCACTGCCCAGCCTTGCCGACCAGGAATTAACCAAAACGCTATCTAAAGCCTTGCAGTTGGTGGATATTCCGCTCCTAGATCACTGCATAGTTAGCGATAGCGGATTTTTCTCATTTTCAGATTCAGGCCTTATGAAAAATGACTTTAATCATAAGTAATCACTAACTTTTTGCTTATTTTTGACCCATATTGGCGGCTAAACCGCTAAATCCTTAAAACTAAAGCGAATTAGGGCTAGATCAAAGTACTCGGAGACTGATACAATCTTCTTTTTTCGCAATTAATGGAGTTATGTCATGGCAAAAGTTTGCCAAGTCACTGGGAAGAAGCCGATGGTTGGCAACAATGTATCCCATGCAAACAATAAAACGAAGCGTCGCTTTTTGCCGAATTTGCAAAACCGTCGTTTCTGGGTTGAATCTGAAAACCGTTGGATTAGCTTGCGCTTAACCAATGCTGGTTTGCGCGTTATCGACAAGAACGGCATTGATGCTGTGTTGTCTGATCTCCGTGCACGTGGCGAAATTTAAGGAGCGCACAAATGGCTAAAGGCGGCAGAGAAAAAATCAAATTAGAGTCATCAGCTGGTACTGGTCACTTCTATACCACTTCAAAAAACAAGCGTACAAAGCCTGAGAAAATGGAGATCATGAAATTCGATCCAACCATTCGCAAGCACGTTGCTTACAAAGAAACAAAGCTCAAGTAATTTATCGATTCGATATTTATTTGCTGCAAATAAAAAACCCGCTACATCAGCGGGTTTTTTATTGTCTTGATTTTCACCAAGATCAAAGTCATGCCATCACCTAAGCGTAACGACGTAATCTCAAAGAGAAGTCACGCAGACTAGATAAACCACTCTCCTCGGCACGCTGACACCATGCATGCAATTGAGAAACCAACTGATCGCCTGTAGCGTTAGAGCGACTCCAGATGGCTTGTAAATCACGACGCATCTCAATCATCTTGCGAAGCTGCGCATTACTTGCCATCAACTCTTCTAGTTTGATTTTTTCTTCCGCAGTCAAACGGGATTCATCTTTACCTAACCAGGTACGCGCATCCTTCAGATGAGCAGCCAACACTTGCATGTGCTGAACTTCATTGCTGAAGAAAGTGCTCAGAGTCTTACTGTAACGGGCCATGATTTCATAACGATTTGCAATGATGGCTTCGAGCGTACCTTGATCGGCGGGGCGTAAGTCACTGAGTACCGGCTTAGGAGATGTCTTCTTCACTTTAGCCAAGCCCACTGCACTCATCATCTGAATGTACATCCAGCCAATGTCAAATTCATACCACTTGCTAGAGAGCTTAGCGCTCGTGGCAAATGTGTGATGGTTGTTATGCAGCTCTTCGCCGCCAATCAAAATACCCCAAGGGAAAATATTTCTAGAGGCATCTTCACAGTCGTAGTTGCGATACCCCCAGTAGTGACCAATACCATTAATAATTCCGGCGGCAGTAATTGGAATCCACAGCATCTGCACTGCCCACACAGTTAAACCAATAGCGCCAAACAAAAACACATCGATGATCAACATCAAGGCAACACCTTGCCAAGAAAACTTGGAATAGACATTGTGCTCGAGCCAATCATCTGGTGTGCCATGACCAAACTTATCTAGAGTCTCTTGATTGTGAGATTCTTTTTTATATAACTCCGCACCGCGAGAAAGCACGGTGTTGATACCGAGAACTTGCGGGCTATGCGGGTCATCAACAGTCTCACACTTGGCATGGTGTTTGCGATGAATGGCTGCCCATTCTTTAGTGACCATCCCGGTAGTTAGCCATAGCCAAAACCGGAAGAAATGGGACATGATCGGATGCAGATCTAAAGCACGATGCGCTTGGCAACGATGCAAGAAGATCGTTACAGCGGCAATCGTAATGTGTGTTGCCACCAAGGTGAAAACAAGAATCTGCCACCATGACCAATCCAAATAGCCATTAGCAAGCCAGTGGAGAAAGACATCAAAACCTGAAGCTGAATTCAAAAGGGTTTCCTTAAGAGGAGGTATAAACCCTTATTTTAGTTCTTTAGCGACTTTCTTGGTTTTGATCTTTGTCTCTTTTTCTTCGCCTTTTACGTCATCCTGATCAATCTTCTCAACAGGAGCGGAAGCCTTCTTTTGAAAAACAGCCCCAAAGAAGCCGTCTGTCCCGTGAATATGAGGCCAAAGCTGCCACCAAGGGTTGTCAGGACTACATCCCATGGGGATTTTATCCTTTGGAAACAATGGCTTAAGAACCTCAGCTGCTCGAACAACCTCAAAATTGGGGTGCTTTGCCAAGAAATCTTCTGCAATTTGCTGGTTTTCTTGAGGTAATAAGCTGCATGTGGCGTAAACCAAGCGGCCTCCTGGCTTGAGCAAGCGACTTGCCGAAGCCAATATATTCATTTGCTTTTGATTAAGTTCCAGAACCCCTTCTGGGGTCTGACGCCATTTCAGATCCGGATTACGGCGCAAAGTACCCATACCACTGCAGGGTGCATCCACTAAAACGCGGTCAATCTTGCCGGCCAAGCGCTTGATCTTGGTGTCATTCTCGCTATCAATCCAAACGGGATGGACGTTAGAAAGGCCACTACGAGCTTGACGTGGCTTCAAATTGGCTAAGCGACGCTCTGATGTATCCAGCGCATACAAACGGCCTGTGGAGCGGATGATGGCTCCAATCGCCAAAGTCTTGCCACCAGCACCTGCGCAAAAGTCCACCACCATCTCACCGCGCTTAGGCGCCAGCAAATAAGCCAAGAGCTGACTGCCTTCATCTTGAACCTCAAACATCCCCGCTTTAAAACCAACCGTATTTTGCAAAGCAGGCTTACCCATAATGCGCACACCATCAGGAGCATACGGAGTTGGGATTGCTTGATAGCGACCGCCAAGGGCATTCATCTCAGCAAGCAATTGCTCACGAGTCGTCTTCATGGTGTTGGCACGCAAATCTAAAAGAGCTGGGTGCATGAGTGATTTAGCTAACTCTTCGCGAGATTCTTCACCAGGATATTTTCCAAAAGCTTCCCATAACCATTCTGGCAAATTATTCCGAACTAAAGGATTGAGTGCAGATGGATCCACTATTGCAAAACGTTGCAACCATTCATACTCACCTGTCTTCAGCACATGGGCTAAGTCGGCAATTGCACTCTCAGCTCGATTAGCAGAACCAAGACCACCTTCAGACAGAGCAGACAGCAAACCCAATAGGGCTAAGCGTCTGGCCTGTGATCCCTCACCACTTGAAGCAAATTGTGAAAACTCATTTTTACGACGCAAGATGGCAAAAGCACTCTCAGCAATTAAAGCGCGATCGCGATTACCTAGCTGCGGTTCAGAGCGGAAATACCGACTCACTACACGATCAGCTGGTTGCTCAAAATTCAGTAGCTCTGGCAGCAAGCGCTCCAAATGAATCGCATGTTGTGGCAATGCTTTTGCATTGGAAAAGTTTTTTTGACCTTCGGGCGCAATGATGTTTCCGCTCGCATTACGACGCTCTGGGCGACGCAATGGATCCTTAGATTTAGCGGCATAACTCTTTTGTGGGCCTAGGCGTGATCCAGATCTGGATCCAGACTTTGAGCCAGTACCGGCTCCGCGGGATGAACGTTCTTTACTCATAATTTTATTAATTGCGACTCCGGTGGTTGAACCTGAACTTGATTACCTTCTATTCGCAATCGTCCATCTAGGAACCATTTTACGGCCCGCGGGTAAATCTGATGTTCTGCAGCTAAAACTCGTGCCGCCAAACTATCTGCATCATCGCCCGGAAGCACTGGGACCGAGGCCTGGCAGATGATGGGGCCTTCATCGACACCCTCGGTAACAAAGTGCACACTGGCACCATGTTCGGCTACACCAGCCTCCAAAGCCCGCTCGTGGGTATGCAAACCTGGGAAGGCTGGCAGCAAGGCTGGGTGAATATTGATGAGTCGACCCTCAAAATGGCGGATAAAGCCCGGGGTCAGAATGCGCATAAAACCCGCGAGAACCACTAAATCAGCCCCCAATTCATCGATTTTCGCGATGAGGGCGGCATCAAAGGACTCGCGCGTAGCATGCTCTTTGTGCTCAATAACAAAGGCAGGAATGCCCTGAGAGCGAGCAAAATCAAGGCCCTTAGCCGCAGAGTGATTAGCAATCACCCCCGCAAACGTGACGGGCCACTGCTCATTTTGAGCTGTTTTGACGATAGCCTCGAAATTGGATCCGCGGCCTGAGATTAAGGTGACGATAGATGGCATGCCCACAATATAATTGATGGTTACCCCGAAAGCGACCCTGAAAGCGATTTAGTGAACGTATTCCGTGGCCCCACCCAGTTTTCTGCAGGACCGGCTTGTGCCTTAACCATCGGTAATTTCGATGGCGTGCACAGGGGTCATCGCGCCCTGCTCAAACAACTGAAGGATGGCGCCCAAGAGCGTGGCTTGGTTAGCTGTGTGATGACTTTCGAGCCACACCCTAAGGAATTCTTTTCCCCAGAGCAGGCGCCGCCTCGCATTTTAAATTTACGCGATAAGCTTGCCGCCTTTGCCGACATCGGCATCGATCGTGTAGTGGTGGAACATTTCAACACTGCTTTCGCTCGACTAACTCCAGAAGAGTTCGTTTCTGAAATCATCATCAAACAACTCAATGCCAAATGGATTTTGATTGGGGATGATTTTTGCTATGGCGCAAAGCGCGCGGGCAATTTTGGAAGCCTCAAAGCTGCTGGTGAAAAATATGGTTTCGAAGTTTCCAGCATTCACACCGTGCAAGAAGATGGCGAAAGAATTTCCAGCTCAGCACTTCGCAATGCCTTAGCTAACGGAGACATGGATCAAGCCAGCAAGTTATTAGGACGCCCCTATGGCATTTCTGGTCATGTCATTCACGGACAAAAGCTAGGGCGCACTTTAGGATTCCCCACACTCAATCTCGCTGTTGCCAATCACCTGCATCACCGCAAACCTGCCTGTTCTGGCATATTTACTGCACAAGTAGTAGGCCTTGGAGACAAGCCACTTCCTGCTGTAGCCAGCCTCGGGGTAAGGCCAACAGTCGAAGACGAAGGTCGAGTTCTCTTAGAGACACACATCTTTGATTACAACGCAGATGTTTACGGAAAAATTATTACCGTTGAACTCTTAGAAAAAATCCGTGACGAGGCGAAGTACTCTGACCTCGACACTCTTACCAAAGCGATTGCATCTGATGCAGCGCATGCCAGAAATTATTTCCAGAAAAAAGCTTATGTCTGAAAAAGAAAACTCTTATCCCGTTAATCTTCTAGAGACCTCATTCCCAATGCGGGGAGACCTGCCAAAGCGTGAGCCTCAATGGGTTGCTCAATGGCAGAAAAATATACTCTACGAAAAGATTCGCGCAGCACATGCTAATCAACCAAAATTTATTTTGCATGATGGCCCCCCGTATGCAAATGGCGATATTCATATTGGTCATGCCGTAAATAAGATCCTCAAGGATATGATCGTGAAGTCCCGCTGGTTAATGGGCTTTGACTCTACATACGTGCCAGGCTGGGATTGCCATGGCATGCCGATTGAGATTCAGATTGAAAAAGAGTTTGGCAAAAATCTACCTACTGCTGAAGTTCAATCAAAAGCTCGTGCTTACGCCAAGGTACAGGTAGACAAGCAGAAAAAAGACTTTGAACGTTTGGGTGTATTGGGCGACTGGAATAACCCCTATCTCACCATGAATTATCGCAATGAGGCCGATGAAATTCGTGCACTCGGGAAAATCTGGGAAAAGGGATACGTATTCCGCGGCCTAAAGCCTGTCAACTGGTGCTTTGATTGCGGCTCCGCATTAGCCGAAGCTGAAGTGGAATACCAAGACAAGACTGATCCAACGGTCGACGTTGGTTTTGCTTTTGATGATGCGCAGCGTCCACAATTGGCAAAAGCATTTGGTCTACCTGAGATTCCAGCCAAGCCCGGAATGATTGTGATTTGGACCACAACACCTTGGACCATCCCATCCAATCAAGCGCTGAATGTTCACCCTGAACTCAGCTACGCTTTGGTAGATACCGGCGATAAGTTACTCATCCTGGCAAAAGACCGAGTAGAGACTTGCCTCGAAGATTTTGGCCTTGAAGGTAAAGTGATTGCTACTTGTTTAGGTAGTCAATTAGCAAACATCTCATTCTGGCATCCGCTTGCTCCATTGCACGAGGGATACAAGCGCCTCTCACCAATCTACCCAGCTGAATATGTCACGCTCGATACTGGTACTGGTGTTGTGCACTCTGCACCAGCCTATGGTGAGGAAGACTTTAAGTCTTGCAAAGCAAATAAGTTAGCAGATAAAGATATCTTGAACCCAGTGATGGGTAATGGCGTCTATGCCTCCTGGTTGCCACTCTTTGCCAATGAATATATTTGGAAAGCCAATCCGAAGATTGTCGAAGCCATGCGTGAAGCAGGCAGCCTCTTGCGCGATAAGACTTATACCCACTCTTACATGCATTGCTGGCGTCACAAGTCGCCAATTATTTATCGTGCAACCTCACAGTGGTTTGCAAGCATGGATAAGAGACCATCTGATGGCAAAGCAAGTCTGCGCGAGGCAGCCTTAACTGGCATTGAAAATACTGAGTTCTTCCCGGCCTGGGGTAAGCAGCGCCTAAAGAGCATGATTGCCAACCGTCCAGATTGGACCTTGTCACGTCAACGTCAATGGGGTGTGCCCATGGCCTTCTTTGTGCACAAGGAAAGCGGTGAACCCCATCCTCGTACAGTGGAATTACTCGAAGAGATTGCAAAGCGAGTTGAAAAAGAAGGTATTGAAGCTTGGCAAAAACTTGAGGTGGCTGAACTGCTTGGTGAAGAAGGGGCTCAATATGAGAAGAATCGTGACACCTTGGATGTGTGGTTTGATTCCGGCACTACGCATTGGCACGTCATTCGTGGCTCACACCGTGATGAGCTCTATCGCCCTGAAGCCGAAAGCGCTGATGGTCGTTTAGCTGATTTATATCTTGAAGGTTCAGACCAACACCGCGGTTGGTTCCACTCATCTCTGCTTACTGGCGCAATGCTCGATGGCAAGCCGCCGTACAAAGCACTGCTGACGCATGGCTTTACCGTCGATGGACAAGGCCGCAAGATGAGCAAGTCTGTGGGTAACGTCATTGCACCTCAACAGGTTGCCGACAAGCTGGGTGCAGAGATTATTCGCTTGTGGGTAGCGTCTACCGATTATTCCGGTGAGATGACCATTTCCGATGAGATTCTGAAACGGGTAGTGGAAAGCTATCGTCGTATTCGCAATACTTTGCGTTTCTTGCTGGCCAACCTCTCCGACTTTGATCCATCAAAGCACAGCATGCCTGCAAGCGAGTGGCTTGAGATTGATCGCTATGCTGTTGCTCTCGCCAATCAATTACAAAATGAAGTTCAGGCTCACTACAAGGCTTATGAGTTCCAGCCTGCTGTAGCTCGCATGCTAACTTTCTGTTCGGAAGATTTGGGTGGCTTCTACTTAGATATTCTGAAAGACCGCCTCTATACCAGTGCTCCAGACTCTAAAGAGCGTCGTGCCGCACAAAATGCACTGTTTCACATCACTCGCAATCTACTTAAATGGCTAGCGCCGTTCCTCTCCTTTACCGCAGAAGAAGCCTGGACATCGCTCCCCCATGCGGCTAATGAAAAACTCAGTGAATCCATCTTCATGGAAGAGTTTGGCACCTTCCCAAAAATCAACCATGCAACAGAGCTACTTGCAAAGTGGGGACGCATTCGCGAAATTCGCTCCGAGGTAACTAAAGCTATTGAGATTGAACGTGAGGCTGGCAACGTAGGCTCATCCCTGCAAGCAGAGCTGACCATTAAAGTGGGTGATGTCGATTTTGCGATTTTGCATTCTCTTGAAGATGACTTGCGCTTCGTCACCATTACCTCCAGTGCCAATATTGAATTGAGTAATGGCGGTCTAGAAGTCCTTGTGCGAGGCAGCCAATATAAGAAGTGTGGCCGTTGTTGGCATCACACTGCCGATGTTGACGCTAATGCTGAACATCCAGAGTTATGCGGCCGCTGCATCAGCAATCTTTTTGGGGGTGGTGAAGCACGTTTGTTTGCATAAACAATCAGCATTCATACCACTACATCATGAGCGCAAACCTATCATTTCTTCGTTATCTAGCAATTGCAATCATTACGCTATTGCTAGACCAACTGAGTAAATGGTCTGCCTTAAGCAATCTTCAATTAGGCGTACCGGAACCGGTCCTGCCATTTATGAGCTGGTTGCTGCTATTTAACCCAGGAGCTGCGTTTTCTTTTTTAGCGCAGAGCTCGGGGTGGCAGCGCTGGTTCTTTACGGTCTTAGGCTTATTAGCCTCAGCTTATATCCTTTGGTTGCTACACAAGAGTCTGGCCGACAAAATGCTCTGCTGGGCTCTCAGTCTCATTCTAGGGGGCGCTCTAGGGAACGTCTTGGATCGCATCATGTATGGTGCTGTAGTAGATTTTATTGACCTACATTACGCCAATTGGCATTGGCCCGCATTCAATATTGCCGATAGCGCCATTTGTGTTGGTGCTGGCCTCATTATTTGGGGCGAGCTTCGCAAGTCATTTGGCAAAACGCCTCAATCCTATTAAGCTGGCCCCATGCAATCACTTTTAAATAAGAAAATCGTTCTCGGCATTTCTGGTGGCATTGCGGCCTACAAGTCGGCTGAGCTAGCACGTCAGTTAATACAAGAAGGTGCCAGCGTTCAAGTGGTGATGACCCAAGCTGCTCAACAATTTGTGACACCAGTCACCATGCAAGCGCTCACAGGCAATCCGGTTTACACCAGCCAATGGGATAGCAGCATTGCCAATAATATGGCTCATATTGAACTATCTAGAGCTGCAGATGCGATTTTGATTGCGCCAGCAAGTGCAGATCTGATGGCTAAACTATCTCTTGGCCTGGCTGATGATTTACTCACCACACTTTGCCTGGCAAGGGATTGCCCCTTATTGCTTGCTCCCGCCATGAATAAACAAATGTGGGAGCATGCCGCAACCCAAAGAAGTGCTGAACGACTGATTAAAGACAATGTCACCCTACTCGGCCCTGCAAGTGGCTTTCAGGCGTGTGGCGAAGTGGGTTTTGGTCGCATGCTCGAACCCGCAGAAATTACCGAGCAATTAATTGCCTTCTTTCAGAAGAAACCGTTGGTAGGTAAGAGAGTTTTAATTACTGCGGGACCTACCTTTGAAGCAATCGATCCTGTTCGCGGTATTACCAATCGCAGCTCTGGCAAGATGGGGTTTGCAATCGCTCGCGCCGCTGTAGAGGCTGGTGCAGAAGTTCACCTGATAGCTGGCCCTTGCGAGTTAGATACACCACTGGCTGCCACTGGCAAAATTACGCGCACTAATGTAGTTAGCGCCAGAGAAATGCACGCAGCCACCATGCAATCTACAGACTGCGATATTTTCCTTGCGGTATCTGCTGTTGCCGATTGGGGTATTGCAAAACCCGCCAAAGAGAAGATAAAGCGTCAAGGCAAGCAGGCTCCAAACCTTGAATTTATTGCTAATCCAGACATTCTGGCGGATATTGCAAAGACAGTAAAAACAAAAGGTGGCAAGCCCCACCCTTATTGCGTTGGCTTTGCTGCAGAATCCACAGACCTTCTGAAGCATGCGCAAGAAAAACTGCAGCGCAAAGGTATTCCGATGATCGTAGGCAATATTGGCCCCGATACTTTTGGCAGCGATCTCAATGAATTACTCATTGTAGAAAAAAATACTAGTAAGAAAATTGCCAAGGCTGACAAGCTTCAGCTAGCACGCCAACTCATTGCACTAGTTGCTAAGAAAATTTAATCCCCCAAACCAATACCCTGCTTTAGGAAATTGTATGCAAGAACTTCAAGTCAAAATTCTCGATGAACGTATGCGAGACCAGTTGCCAAGCTATGGCACACCAGGCAGCGCCGGTTTGGATCTGCGCGCCTGCATTGATGAAGCCATTGAAATCGCTCCAGGACAAACCGTTCTCATCCCAACAGGTTTAGCGATTTATGTAGAAGATCCACGCTATGCAGCGTTCATCCTACCACGTTCTGGTTTGGGCCATAAACATGGCATCGTACTGGGGAACCTCGTGGGACTGATTGATTCAGACTACCAAGGCCAACTCATGGTGAGCACCTGGAATCGCGGATCTACAACATTCAAGCTCGAGCCTATGGAGCGCCTGGCTCAGTTAGTAGTGATGCCAGTGCAACAAGTTCAACTCAAAGTAGTTGAAGAGTTCACTGAGAGTAGTCGTGGTGCGGGTGGTTTTGGGAGCACTGGAAGAGCGTAGTTACCTACTCAATACGGGATGTATTCGCGCATCACGAGTGTCAATGATTGTTTTGAATCCAGATATGGGATCAATAGTTTCTGTATAGCTAGCGCCTAAGTTTGAGATTACAGCAAACTGCTGAGGTATATCAAATGCGAGCGCTTCCGCTTTTTTCCGCAATTCATCCTCCTGCTCACGAAGCTTAATGCAGCTGGGTGCAGCTGCAGAATATTTACTGGTGCATTTAATTGCTAAGGCATCTTCATACATACCAACCTGATCAAATGATCTTGCCGCCTCAAAAGTCATGCACTCTGCTGCCTCCCAGGATGAGCCAGCACTAAAACCAAACAAGACTGCAGAGCCCCCAATAGATGTGGACCCCATACAGGGAGCAGTGGGATGATTTGCCGGAGAAAATGCTGTAGCTACAGGAATCTTAGGGGCTGCATAGGAGGTTGAAATGGTGGTGTTTCCTGAAATATTTCCTTGCGAGCTGGAGGCGCCTGTAGAGGTATTGCCTACTGATCCACCGAGCGATGTTGAGCTTGATGATCCAGTAGTAAGGTCTCCAACACTTGAACTCGACGGGCCAGCTATGACGTCACCGACAGTGGAAACAGAATTACTGAGAGGGCTACTGGTAATAGCACCACCTGTAGTAGTCGCTGATGTGTCGATATTAATTTGAGCATGGGGCATGCTACATACAAGCGCAATTAAACTTGCCGTTGCAAGTTTTTTAAACATATAAAAAATTTTCTGAGAAGAATGAGGCCTACTCTAATTCGCTAGAGAGGATGACTGTTACGTGAGGTTGAGAAGCCCAAGGCTGTAACAGTTATAAGCCTTCGGATACCTTAAAGATACTCTTTAAGCGCAACAATAGATATAACTCATTGGCAAAGCCTATCTCAGCGCTTGAATGAGAGTTTATTTACAGGGTGAAGACTGATATTCAGCGGTGTGCCGCCACATTAAATACAAAAACCACCCGAAGGTGGCTTTTGAGTAACTAAGAGTTAAGGATAAAGTAAGTTAAATTTCTTCAACTGGCGCTACATCCGCCTTAGGCCGCTTACCCGGAATCACGGGGGCATCAAACTGAAGTTGAACTTTGCCATCAGCATCAATGTCAACGTCCACATGACCGCCCTGCGCCAATTTACCGAATAGCAATTCATCAGCCAAGGCTTTGCGAACTGTATCTTGAATAATGCGTTGCATTGGTCTTGCACCCATAAGTGGGTCAAAACCATGCTTAGCCAGATGCGCGCGCAATGCCGGACTAAAGCTTGCATCCACTTTCTTCTCATGCAATTGCTCTTCTAACTGCATTAAGAACTTATCAACAACTCGCATGATGATAGTTTCATCAAGCGCCTTGAAGGAAACAATCGCATCTAGACGGTTACGGAACTCTGGTGTGAAGAACTTCTTGATATCCGCCATCTCATCACCAGACTCACGTGCATTGGTAAAGCCAATGGTGGACTTCTGCATGGCTTCGGCACCAGCATTAGTGGTCATAATGATGATGACATTACGGAAGTCGGTCTTACGGCCGTTGTTATCCGTGAGGGTGCCATGATCCATTACCTGCAAGAGAATATTGAAAATGTCTGGATGAGCCTTTTCGATTTCATCAAGCAAGAGTACGCAATGTGGCTTTTTATTTACGGCCTCAGTCAGCAAGCCGCCTTGATCAAAGCCAACATATCCAGGTGGCGCGCCAATCAAGCGGCTGACAGCATGACGCTCCATATACTCCGACATATCAAAACGCAAAAGCTCAATCCCGAGTATGTAGGCAAGCTGCTTAGCAACTTCAGTCTTACCAACACCAGTTGGACCAGAGAACAAGAATGATCCAATTGGCCTATCGATCTTGCCAAGACCAGCGCGAGTCATCTTAATAGCACTCGCCAACGCCTCAATTGCAGGATCTTGACCAAACACCACGCTCTTAATATCGCGATCCAGTGTTTGCAACTTGCTACGATCATCCACAGTTACAGACTGTGGCGGTATGCGAGCAATCTTCGCAACGATCTCTTCAATCTCTGGACGGCCAATGGTTTTCTTCTGCTTAGACTTTGGCAAAATGCGCTGCGCTGCGCCTGCTTCATCAATTACATCAATTGCCTTGTCTGGCAAATGACGATCATTGATATAGCGTGAAGATAGCTCAGCAGCAGCCACTAAAGCAGCGGAAGCATATTTAACACCATGATGCTCTTCAAAACGAGATTTAAGGCCACGCAGAATTTGCACAGTCTGATCGACGGTTGGCTCAACCACATCCACTTTTTGGAATCGACGTGATAGCGCTGCATCTTTTTCAAAAATGCCGCGGTATTCAGTAAAGGTAGTTGCGCCGATACACTTCAGCTGGCCATTTGATAAAGCAGGCTTTAATAAATTGCTCGCATCTAATGTACCGCCTGAGGCCGCACCAGCACCAATCAGAGTATGAATCTCATCGATAAATAAAACGCCATGCGGGCTGTCTTTTAAGGACTTGAGAACACTCTTCAAGCGTTGCTCAAAATCACCGCGGTATTTAGTACCCGCCAAGAGCGCGCCCATATCCAATGAATAGACTGTGGCATCAGCCAGGATTTCAGGCACATCGCCCTTCACAATTCTCCAGGCAAGGCCTTCAGCAATCGCAGTCTTACCCACACCAGCCTCACCCACCAAGAGCGGATTATTTTTACGACGACGGCAAAGCACCTGAATCACACGCTCAACTTCGCTCTCACGGCCAATGAGTGGATCAATCTTGCCCTGTTTAGCCATGACATTCAGGTTCTGAGTGTATTGCTCCAATGGACTCTCTTTACCGCCAGAGGATGCGTCTTCAGTCTCTTGAGTAGATTCAGCAGGCTTCACTTGCTCAGTTTGATCCTTGCGTACACCGTGGCTAATAAAGTTCACGACATCCAAACGAGTCACGCCTTGTTGCTGCAAGAAATAAACCGCGTGCGAATCTTTTTCACCAAAGATGGCAACCAGTACGTTCGCACCAGTCACTTCTTTTTTGCCGCTTGATGTGGATTGCACATGCATGATGGCGCGCTGAATTACGCGCTGAAAACCTAAGGTTGGCTGCGTATCAACTTCATCGTTACCAGGTACAACTGGTGTGTTGTCATTAATAAAGTTTTTGAGTTGCGCACGCAGCTCAGCAATATTGACAGCACAGGCTTTTAAAACCTCGACTGCCGTAGCGTTATCTAACAAAGCGGCAAGCAAATGCTCAACCGTAATAAATTCATGTCTTGAAGCTCGCGCATCAACAAATGCCATGTGCAAACTGACTTCTAGTTCCTGGGCAATCATGCTTCCTCCATAGTGCACTGTAGTGGGTGACCCGCTTCGCGGGAGAGCTCGATAACTTGATGCACTTTTGTTGCCGCAACATCACGTGTAAATACACCGCAAATGCCTTTGCCAACTAAATGAACCTGCAACATGATCCGTGTAGCTGTTTCATGATCTTTATTAAAATACTCCTGAATAACCATCACCACAAATTCCATTGGTGTGTAATCGTCATTCAATAGTAAAACTTTATACATCGAAGGCGCCTTTAATTTCTCGGCCTGCTTTTCGAGAAGAATGGTGTCTTCAATGTGAGGGTTATTTGGATTGCCAACCGTGGGATTTTTCGTTGTACGACTCATGAGAAACATTCTAAACACAGATGTAAAAATTTGGATTTGAGGGCTTTGTTGCAAAAAACCATCAAGAAAGGCCTCCTAACCCCATATTGGGGCATTTTTCGATAAAAAAAGGGGTCTTTAGCAGTAACTATCTTTACCCAACCCCTTGACACCCCACCATAAAGGGCAAACAATCAGGGGGTAGGCTTTATTTGGAGTCCTATTTAGGCGTGTTGTAGAGCGAGACTGATTAAAAAGTATTCACCCTCATCACGGTTGTTTTAAGTTTATGTAATGGAGTTCGCATGGCGACCGGAATTGTTAAGTGGTTCAATGATGCAAAAGGTTTTGGCTTTATCAAACCTGATGATGGTGAAGAAGAGTTGTTTGCGCATTTCAGCGCAATCACAATGCCTGGGTTCAAAACCCTCAAGGAAAACCAAAAGGTAACGTTTGACATTACCCAAGGCCCTAAAGGCAAACAAGCTACTAATATCCAAGCAGCTTAATCTGCTTTAGATCATTATTAAAAACCCAGGACTTGTTCCTGGGTTTTTTTTCGCCTGAATTTTCTTTCCCTGCTTGTACCCTGACTTAGAATTACCCTCACACCAACGGATCACTCAGAACACCATGCTCCAATCCAAAATCAAAAAAATTCTTACCCTACTAATCACCGCTTCCAGCTTCTTTTCTGCTGTTAGCTTCGCGCAGGTCAATACTGGTCTGCCAATCGTTGAGCTTAAGGCTGGTATCTATCGCATTCAGGCGGAGTTAGCCGACACCCCTAAAGCACGTGAAGTCGGACTCATGAATCGCACCAACATGCCTACTAACTCAGGCATGTTGTTTATCTTTGAGCAAAAAGCAGGGCATTGCTTCTGGATGAGCAACACCAAGATCCCACTATCCATCGCCTTCATTGCTGATGATGGCAAGATTGTGAATATCGAAGAGATGCAAGCGCAGACAACTAACAATCACTGCCCTCAAGCTCCAATTCGCTATGCTCTAGAGATGAATAAACAGTGGTTCTCTGAAAGAGTGATCGTGCCAGGTACCGTTATTCAAGGCTTGCCCAAGAGATAAGGTCATTCAGTCGGGGTTAGCAATAAAAAACGCAGACCGAGGCCTGCGTTTTCTTTTGGATGCAAGAGGAATGCTTCTCTTGTTTGCTCGCCTACTTATTCAAAGTGGCAAACATAGTGCACTGGTGACTCGGCACGGATAATGAAATAACCACCCTTTTCCACTTCCCAGCTTTGACCAGCCTTGAATTCGACTTCAGGAGCGCCGTTGATGCTGACAAATGCATTTCCATCGACTACTTCCATGACTTCTTTAGTGCTCAGATCAAAACGTAAAGTACTTGGTAACACTACGCCGACAGACTTACGAACGCCATTAGGCAAAGTCACAGTGTGAGATACGCACTTACCATCAAAAAATACATTGGCTTTCTTGCCTACAGAAACTTGATCAAATTGCATCTTTATTCTTTCTAATCTGAATTTACTAGTTAGTTATTTATCGAAATTATTTAGCACGCTTACGTCTTGCAGTTTCAGCAATTCGCATGCGCAAAGCATTGAGCTTGATGAATCCACCAGCATCAGCTTGGTTGTATGCACCACCGTCATCATCAAAGGTGGCGATAGTTTGATCAAACAGGGTGTTCGCTGAATCACGTGAGATCACAGAAACAGACCCCTTATACAGCTTCAAACGCACAACGCCATTAACCATCTGCTGCGTATGATCGATCAATGTTTGCAGAGCCAGACGCTCTGGCGCCCACCATAAACCGTTGTAGATCAAGCTGGCGTAACGTGGCATCAAATCATCTTTGAGGTGGGCTACTTCACGATCCAAAGTAATGCTCTCAATACCGCGGTGCGCTTTCAACAAAATAGTGCCGCCAGGAGTTTCATAGCAGCCGCGGCTCTTCATACCTACAAAGCGGTTCTCAACCAAGTCAAGTCGACCAATGCCATGCATGCCACCGATGCGATTGAGCTCAGCCAACAACTCATGGGGCTTATATGCCTTGCCATTGATGGCTACTGGATCACCAGCACGGAATTCAATTTCAATGATTTCTGGGGTATCTGGAGCCTTCTCAGGAGAGACCGTCCAGCGCCACATGGATTCTTCTGCTTCAGCATTTGGGTTCTCGAGATGACGGCCCTCGTAACTAATGTGCAATAAGTTGGCATCCATAGAATATGGGGAACCACCTTGCTTGTGCTTCATCTCAACTGGAATACCATGCTTTTCTGCATAAGCCATCAATTTTTCACGAGAAAGCAGATCCCACTCACGCCAAGGAGCAATGACTTTGATTCCTGGCTCAAGTGCGTAGTAACCCAGCTCAAAACGAACTTGGTCATTGCCTTTTCCAGTGGCACCATGCGATACAGAATCAGCACCAGTTTGGCGAGCAATTTCAATTTGACGCTTAGCGATTAATGGACGCGCGATGGAAGTACCTAAAAGATATTCACCTTCGTAAATCGTATTAGCGCGGAACATCGGGAATACAAAGTCACGCACAAACTCTTCGCGCAAATCATCGATAAAAATATTTTCTGGCTTGATACCAAACTGCAGCGCTTTAGCGCGCGCTGGCTCAAGCTCCTCACCCTGACCTAAATCGGCCGTGAAAGTAACGATCTCGCATTGATAAGTATCTTGAAGCCATTTCAAGATCACGCTAGTGTCAAGACCGCCGGAATACGCTAGAACTACTTTTTTAATATCAGACATGATTTCTTTTCAATTAAAAATGAACTAATAACCAACCAAAATAAATTGCTTCAAAAAATTAATCCAAACGGCCGCAGAGTAAATACTCCATCAAGGCCTTTTGAACATGCAGACGATTTTCAGCTTCTTCCCAAACAATACTTTGAGGGCCATCAATCACTTCCGCCGAAACCTCTTCACCACGATGGGCAGGCAGACAATGCATGAACAAGGCATCTGGCTTTGCCAAAGACATTAATTCTTCATCCACCATCCAGTCCTTAAAAGCGCTCATGCGTGAGGTGTTCTCATCCTCATAACCCATGCTGGTCCATACATCGGTAGTCACCAAGTCAGCATCCTTGCAGGCATCTTTTGGATCAGCACAAACAGTAAGGTGTTGCTTCGCTTTAGCAGTCAATCTAGACTCATCAAGCTGATAGCCGCCTGGCGCAGAGAAACGAATTTGGAAATCTAAACACTCAGCTGCCTGTATCCAGGTATAGGCCATATTGTTAGCATCACCCACCCAAGCTACAGTTTTGCCTTGGATCGGGCCACGAGCCTCAACGAAAGTAAAGATATCGGCTAATACTTGGCAAGGATGGTATTCATTAGTAAGGCCATTGATCACCGGCACACGAGAATTCGCAGCAAAGCGCTCAATAATCTCTTGGCCGAAAGTGCGGATCATGATGATATCGGTCATCCTAGAAATGACCTGCGCAGCGTCCTCTACAGGCTCGCCACGACCCAACTGGGTATCTCTGGTGTTCAGGTATACCGCATGCCCGCCAAGCTGGTGTATGCCAGCCTCAAAAGAAAGACGAGTACGAGTCGAATGCTTCTCAAAGATCATCGCTAGAGTGCGATCGTGCAGGGGATGCCAAGTCTCGTAACTTTTGAACTTAGTCTTGAGCCAAGCAGAACGCTTGAGGAGATAGTCATACTCTTCGCGTGTCAGGTCAGCAAACTGCAAGTAATGCTTAACCTGGCCAGGCACTTGAGGCTTTGCCAAAGATGTCATTGTTGAGCTTTCTACTAGAGTTTTAGCTTGCATTTTTTGTTTGGAGCACCGAACTGCACGAAAATAGTTCCTAAAGTCATCTTAAGGCCTTCGCAGACTGTTAAGCTAGAGGGCTGAGTAACACTGATTCCTTACAACGATTTCTACGCCAACTTGAACCACAAAAAGCTTTTTATTCAAGGCATTACAACTTCTGGCAAACCTTTTCGTCCCAGCGACTGGGCCGAACGTCTTTGCGGAGTGATGGCCACTTTTCGCCCACCAGGCGATGCTGGTGACCCCCGCTTCACTTACTCACCTTATGTCAGGCCAGTGGTTATTGCAAAAGTGAAATGCGTTGTTATTGATACCAGACTGAGAGACCTTGATCCGAGAGCGCTCGACTTTGTCATGAACTTTGCCAAAGACAACAGCCTACCAATCGAAGAGGCCTGTGAATTCGAACCGAATTCACAATCCCAGTCCTAAAAACAAAAACCCGCTCTGATAAGGAGCGGGCTTAGACCCCGATTACTCTAGAGTCTGCCTAAAACTATAAAAGTCTTACGCTGCCATTGCCTTGATAGCTGCAGACAAACGTGACTTCTGACGTGATGCAGTATTTTTGTGAGCAATCTTTTTATCAGCAATCTTGTCGATTGTTGATTGAGTTGCTGCGAACACTTTAGCTGCAGCAGCCTTGTCGCCAGTTTCAATTGCTTTGCGAACTGCCTTGATTGAAGTGCGAAGCTTTGAACGCAAACTGGAGTTGTGCTCATTCTGTTTTACTGCCTGCCGTGCGCGTTTACGCGCTTGTGCGGTATTGGCCATCTTTAAACCTTGCTATATAAAAATTACAAAATACGATTAACTGAAAATCTGCGTGGGTTCGCCAAATTTGTAAGCTGACTCACCAAAACCCAAGATTTTACATTAAAGGACTAAAAAAGCCCAGTCGCTTGATAAATAGGGGAAAATTAGCCCATGAATCTGCTTTCTGCTGCCGCCAAGGTTAGCTCCCTCACCATGCTCTCTAGGATCACCGGACTCCTCCGGGAGACCCTGATTGCCCGTAGTTTTGGGGCCTCTGAGTGGACGGATGCCTTTAATGTGGCCTTCAGACTGCCTAATTTACTACGCCGACTCTTTGCTGAAGGGGCCTTTTCTCAGGCATTTGTACCCATTTTGGGGGAAATTTCCAGCAAGGGTGACGTAAAACAGTCCCAAATCCTCGTAAATGCCGTTGCCACGCTCTTATTCTGGGCTTTGTTGCTTACGGTACTCCTTGGAGTGATCGGCGCCCCCTTGTTGATTTTGGTGATTGCTACAGGCTTTGAGGGCGGACCAGCATACGAGGCAAGCGTAGTCATGACCCGAATCATGTTCCCTTACATTGGCCTTATTTCCATGGTTTCTCTGTCAGCTGGGATCCTCAATACTTTTGGCCGCTTCGCCATTCCGGCGTTTACCCCAGTTTTACTCAATTTAGCCCTGATCGGCAGCGCCATATTTTTGGCGCCCCACTTGGATCAACCGATTTATGCCTTGAGCATTGGCGTGCTCGTGGGTGGCTTCTTGCAACTGGCGATTCAGGTTCCAGCGCTATCCCGCCTCGGCTTATTGCCTAAAGTAGGTCTCTTGCCAGGCGCCATCAAAGCAGCCATTCAAAATCCAGATGCAAGGCGCGTCATGAAACTCATGGGGCCTGCGGTGTTTGCAGTCTCTGTTGCCCAAATTTCTCTGATCATCAATACCAATATTGCTTCTCGCTTGCAAACCGGTAGCGTGTCTTGGCTCTCTTACGCGGATCGTCTGATGGAGTTTCCTACGGCCCTATTAGGCGTAGCACTAGGAACCGTCTTACTGCCAAGTCTCAGTAAAGCAAATGCAAAAAATGATTTAGTGCATGCTGGTGAACTTCTTATTTGGGGATTGCAGCTCACCTTTTTGCTAGCGGCCCCTTGCGCAATTGCTCTCTTTATTTTTGGTGAGCCACTAGCAGCGGTGCTGTATCACTACGGCAAGTTCAACGCCATGGATGTCCTAATGACACAGCGTGCACTAGCAGCTTATGGCGTTGGACTGATTGGTCTCATTTTGGTGAAGATCCTGGCTCCCGGCTTTTATTCACGACAAGATATCCGCACACCAGTGAAAATTGGTTTGTTGGTCTTGGTTGCGACCCAATTGGCTAATTTAGTTTTTGTTCCTTGGTTAGGCCATGCCGGCCTCGCCCTTTCCGTGGGTGCTGGTGCCTGCCTAAATGCAACGCTACTCTGGGTTGGCCTCCATCGTCGTGGCGCTCTACCTAGCGCTGCATGGTTAAAGTACTTAGGGCAGCTCTTACTTGCCTTAATTCCTTTTGCCTTTCTCTTGTATTACGCCGCTACTGCACACGATTGGATTGAGCTGCAATCTAGTCCATGGATTCGCATTGGATTAGTGGCTGCATGGCTAGCTGCTGCAGCTGTGGTTTATTTTGCAGCCCTATGGCTTGTTGGCATTCGCTGGCAAAAATTCCTGCGTCATGCAAAATAGCTTTTATGCCAACACAACAACTTGACTATTTCACATCCCTCGTAGCTGAGGACGAGCACTTCCCTTTAACTGAGGCGACGGTTGCGGTTGCACAACATGCTTATCCTGATCTGGATGTTCAAGGTGTTCTCGATCAGATCGATCAATGGGGCAATAAGTTGAAGCAACGCATTACTTCTGATACGCCACCGATTCAGCGCCTGCAATTGCTCAAGCATTTCTTTTACAACGAATTGGGATTTGGCCCCAATCCGAATGATTTTTACGCGCCCGAGAATTCTTATCTTCATCAAATCATTGAGAATCGCCGCGGCATTCCAATCTCATTGGCAATCTTGATGATGGAGCTTGGTCAGCAAATTGGTTTGAATATTCGCGGGGTATCTTTCCCTAATCACTTCATGATGCGCATCTCCTTACAACAAGGTGAAATCATCATGGATCCTTTGAATGGCGAGTCCCTCTCCAAAAATCAATTACAGGAAATGCTCGATCCTTACCTCGATGCCAAAGGCTATCGTGGTGAGCTCAGTCTGCCACTCAATATTTTCTTGCGCGCCTCTAGCTCTCGAGAAATCCTTTCTCGCTTTATGAGAAATCTCAAAATGATTTACTCCGAAGATGAGCGTTGGGAGCGTCTGCTGGGTATTCAAGAACGCCTTGTCATTTTGTTGCCAGAGTCAAGCGAAGAGGTTCGGGATCGTGGATTAATCTTCGCGCAACTAGAGTACGTTCGTCCTGCGATAGCCGACCTTCATCGCTACTTAAGTGAAATGCCTGGCGCAGAAGATGCAGCCGACATTCGTGAGCATATTGCCACGCTAGAGAGTCAAACAAAACTACATTAAGCAGTAGGCTCGTTAATCTCAATAGAGATTGCAGCATTTCATTCCTATAATGTCTTATGCAAACTGAACCTCACATTCAGCCTACGCATTTACCTCATCAGCCACCCATACTCTGTATTGTTGGCCCTACAGGCGCAGGCAAAACTCATCTCGCCATGGCTTTGGCAGAGCATGCCAAGCTCATAGGTAGAACCGTTGAAATCATCAGCATGGACTCTGCCCTGGTTTATCGCGGACTAGATATTGGAAGTGCCAAACCAAGCAAAGCAGAGCAGGCTGCGGTTCAACACCACCTGATTGATATCTTAGAGCCCACCGAATCCTATTCAGCAGCACGCTTTGCAAATGATGCTAAGCGACTATGCGAAGAAATTCGTGATCGTGGGAATATTCCCATTGTGGTGGGTGGCACGATGTTGTATTGGCGGGCCTGGGCCTATGGACTCTCTTCTTTACCGCCAGCAGATCCAGAAATCCGCTCCCGCCTCGATGAGCAAGGCAAATTGATTGGCTGGCCTGCGATGCATGCCGAACTCGCCAAAGTAGACCCCATCACTGCGGCACGTTTACAACCCAATGACTCACAACGGGTACAACGCGCTTTAGAAGTTTTTGAAATTACTGGCAAACCAATGTCGGAACTGCTCGCAGATGCGCCAAGCGAAGATGGCAGAGAAGGTTCAACTATTCCGGAGTGGATTGACCTCATTTCGCTCGAGCCCAGCGATCGCTCGCGCTTACATCAGAACCTAGAAAAAAGATTTGATGAAATGCTCATCGGAGGATTATTAGAGGAGGTTCAGCTGCTCAGAAAAAATCCAGACCTGCATGGTGACTTACCTGCGATTCGCTCTGTTGGCTATCGACAAGTCTGGGAGTTCTTATCCGGGGAAGTTGATCAGACTGAAATGCGCTACAAAGCACTCGCTGCGACTAGGCAGCTTGGTAAGCGGCAATTAACTTGGTTGCGTGCAATCGCTGGAAGAAAAACATTTGACCCATTTAACCCAAGCGAGTTGAATGCGGCCCTAGAGCACTGCAAGCAAAGCCTCAGCAAATAGGCTTTAGGCTTATTAAATAACGATGGTTTGTGGTGCGCCAGTTGGACGCTCTACAACCTCACCAACCGTCCATGCATGCAAACCTTCAGCCTTGAGAGATTGAATTGCAGCATCTGCCTGATCGGCAGACACAATGACCACCATACCAATACCGCAGTTAAATACACGCACCATTTCTGCATCGGCAACGCCACCCTTCATCTGCAACCAGCGGAAGAGTTCTGGCATTTGCCAGCTATCGCGATGTAATACAGCTTGCGTATTTTCTGGGAGAACACGCGGCACGTTATCCACTAAACCGCCACCAGTAATATGCGCCATGCCCTTTACATTGATCTCATTGATCAACTTCAACAGCTGCTTCACGTAAATTTGTGTAGGGGCCATCACCACATCACCCAATGAACGGCCACCTAAATCATCAGTTGGTTTTGCGCCGGCACGCTCAATAATTTTGCGAACCAATGAGTAACCATTGGAATGGGCGCCACTCGAAGCAATTGCCAACACCACATCACCCGGAGCAATCGTTGCACCAGTAATGATTTTGGATTTTTCAACAGCGCCAACAGCAAAGCCGGCTAAGTCGTATTCACCTGGAGGGTACATGCCAGGCATCTCAGCGGTTTCACCACCAATCAATGCGCACCCCGACAATTCACAGCCCTTAGCAATGCCACCAACGACAGTAGCCGCAGTATCGACAGTAAGCTTGCCGCATGCGAAGTAGTCTAGGAAAAAGAGGGGTTCAGCACCCTGAACCAAAATGTCATTCACACTCATTGCCACCAAATCCTGGCCGATCGTGTCATGGCGATTCCACTCAAAGGCTAATCTGAGCTTTGTGCCAACGCCGTCAGTACCAGATACCAATACTGGCTCTTTGTAGCGTTTTGGCACTTCAAACAGGGCACCAAAGCCCCCAATACCTGCCAATACGCCTTCGCGCATGGTTTTCTTAGCCAAAGGCTTAATGCGATCTACCAGATCGTCTCCAGCATCGATATCGACACCAGCGTCACGGTAGGAAAGGCCTTTTGCGGAAGAATTGGTAGTTGAGTTCATGGCAGAGATAGAAGATTAGTAAAAAACGCTACTTGGTCGGTAGAATCATTGAATTCTAGAGGATTCGAGCACGATGGCTGAAATTTTTACCCCTTTTCTAACCGCATTTATTCTGGCTTATGCCTTGCGCCCAGTTTGCTTGTGGCTTGAGGGGCATAAGCTACCCCGTGCAGCTGCAGCAGCGATTGCCATGATTCTGGGCCTGGGAGTGGTTTTTTTGATTTTGAGCCTGTTTATTACCCTCCTCAAAACCGAAATCCCCCTTATCAAGGCGCAATTTCCAGAATGGATTCAAAACACGCAAGCCTGGCTTGGGCCAAAACTGAGTGAATTTAATATCCATGTGGATTGGAGCACTCTAAAGTCCAGCGCCACCGAGAAAATTACGACGCATCTCAATGACAATTCCGATGCACTGATGACATCCACACTAGAGACGGTATTGATGTCTGGTAGTTCAGTAATTACCGGATTCGTAAATGCAGTGCTGACGTTATTTGTGATGTTTTATCTACTGATCGACTGGGATCATTTTTTTCAGTTACTGAAAAAAATTGTGCCTCTGAGAGCGCAAGATACAGTGCACCATTTAATCAAGCATGCTGATGGCTTACTCTCGCAATATCTGAGAGGCATGCTCATGGTGATTTCCATCATGTCTGTTTTTTATAGTACTGGATTAAGCATCATCGGAATTAAAGGCGCCGTGGCCTTAGGCGTATTCACCGCACTCATGATTGTGATTCCTTATATTGGCATTACCGTGGGATTCACCTTGGCCATCCTCGCAGCCCTTCTGCAATTTGGACCGGGTGGTGCAATCATTGGCGTGCTGGTGCTATACGGGCTGGGTCAATTCATTGAAGGCTTCTTCCTCACGCCACGCCTAGTGGGCGAGCGTATTGGCCTTCATCCAGTTGCCGTGCTATTTGCATTGCTACTGTTTGGAAACTTATTTGGCTTTTTTGGCGTGCTCCTAGCATTACCAATCAGCGCAGTCGGTTTGGTACTTTTGCAATATGGCTGGTCACGCTATACCCAAAGCTCTTGGTATCAAAAGTAAATTTCTGCAGCAATGAATAAGCCGTCACTACCAAAGCAGTTTGCGCTCGACATTGGTCATACACCCAAACCCAGTTTAAGTAATTTTTTGGCTGGAGAAAATCTTGCGCTGCACTCTGCTTTAGTAGCACTAGTCAAATCCTGGGAATCACACACTCCAAGATTGGTCAGCGAGAATCCCCTGAATCAACGCTGGATCTATTGGTGGGGGTCAGAAGGTTCTGGTCGCACCCACCTACTCGATGCAATTGGCAACGCAGCGCAACAATTGGGTTTGGAATACTTCCCCCTCACGCCCAATGAACCCATTTCCTGGGTTCGCCTGGAGGAAGGCCTACCCGCCCTCTGTGCAAGCGATAAACCCTCTGTAATCACCGTGGATGACGTGGATCGACTGGATGAGCGTTTGGTGGCCTCTTTATTTCGTATTCTGAATGCGATTCAGGGCAGCAAAGCGGTGCATATTTTTATGGCTGGCAATGCCGCCCCAGGCGCTTTAAGGCTTAGAGAAGACCTTCGCACCCGCCTGGGATGGGGCTTGATCTTTCAAACTCACCTTTTGGGCGATGATGAGAAAATAGAAGCCTTACAACAAGCGGCGCTAGCGCGCGGTTTAGTTTTATCCCCAGATGTATTGCCTTGGTTATTAAATCGCTTTTATCGCGATATGCCTAACCTCATGGCCTTAATTGATGCTTTGGATGCCTATTCACTAGAAACAAAACGTGCTGTCACATTACCTCTCGTACGAGAGCTGTTGCAGCCAAAATAAATTAATTCATATTCAATTCGTGACCCAATTAGCCCTTTTCGACCTAGATCACACATTACTCCCCTGCGATAGCGATTATGAATGGGGCCAGTTCTTGGCACGCATAGGCGTAGTAGATAGCAAATACTATGCACAGCAAAACGAACGCTTCTATCAAGATTACAAGGATGGAAAGCTCAACATCCAAGAGTTCCTTCGGTTTGCTTTAAAACCGCTCTCAGAACATTCTCGCGCGCAACTCAAAGAATGGCATGACGCCTTTATGCATGAAGTAATTACTGGTCAACTTCGTCAAGAGGCGATTGATCTAGTGAAGCGTCACCAAGATGCTGGCGATCTTTGCTGCGTTGTCACTGCAACCAATAGCTTTGTGACTAGGCCCATTGTTGAAAGTTTTGGCATAGAACATCTTGTAGCCACTGAACCTGCCACTGTGGATGACAACCCCCTCGCTGATTTCACTGGTGAAGTCAAAGGTATTCCGAGTTTCCGGGAGGGCAAAATTCAGCGAGTACACGATTGGCTTGCCACGCAAAATCACGCATTGGATCAGCTGCCACAAAGTTATTTTTATTCGGACTCGATGAATGATTTACCTCTCCTGGAAAAAGTCAGCAATCCTGTTGCCACCAATCCAGATACCCGCCTGCGTGAAGAAGCTACAAAACGCAACTGGCCCATACTTGAACTGTTTGCATGATTACCAAATTTATTAAACGTATTTTGCGTCGTGACCCCATGGTCAGACACACTGCCGTACATACCTCTGGCGCGCCCAAACGAATTCCTAAAAAATCTCACCGCATTGACCCGGCCTTACTCTCCAAAAATGCAGTGAAAGTAACCCAGACATTGCAACAAGCTGGCTATGAAGCTTTTATTGTCGGTGGTGCAGTGAGAGATTTAGCGCTAGGCATTGGACCTAAAGATTTTGATGTGGCAACCAATGCCACGCCTGAGCAAGTGCAAAAACTGTTTCGCAAAGCGCGCTTGATTGGTCGCCGCTTCCAGATTGTGCACGTCACTTTTTTTGGCAAAGGTCAACCTGAAATCATTGAGGTATCCACCTTCAGGGCCTTGCTGGAGAACGCTGGAGAACATGTCGCCGAAAATGGTCGCATCCTGCGTGATAACGTCTGGGGCAGCCAACATGAAGATGCTGCACGTAGAGATTTCAGTATCAATGCGATGTACTACGATCCCGCCACCGAGACCGTGCTTGACTATCACGGCGGTATGGCTGACATGCAGAAGAAAACATTACGCATGATTGGCGATCCCGCCAAGCGCTATCGCGAAGATCCCATCCGCATGCTGCGTGCGATTCGATTTGCAGCTAAAACGGGCTTTACTTTGGATGCGGCGACAAGTGCGCCTATCGCTAAATTGGGCAAGCTGATTCATGATGTTCCATCAGCCCGCCTCTTTGACGAAATCCTCAAGCTACTGATGTCCGGTTATTCATGGGCTGCGATTCAAGGTTTAAAAGATGCAGGACTACATCACGGGCTGCTTCCTTTACTCGATCACATCTTAGATAAGGGCGCGGATTCTAAAGAGGCAAATGATTTTGTGCGCATTGCACTAGCCAATACCGATCAACGCATTCAATCTGGCAAAAGTGTTTCAGCAGGCTTCTTGTTTGCCACCTTGCTCTGGCCAGACCTTCTCAGCAATTGGAAAAAGAATATCGCCAAAGGGATCTCCAATATTCCCGCATTACATGATGCGATGGATGAGACCATTGCCAGCCAAAGTAGCGGCATGGTGATCCAGCGTCGCTTCGAAAGCGATATGCGAGAAATCTGGTCTATGCAACCTCGCTTTGAAAAGCGTGTTGGACGTTACCCGTACCGCCTCATTGAGTCCCCTCGCTTTAGAGCGGGTTATGACTTTATGTTGTTGCGCTGCGCCACTGGCGAGAAAAGCCCATCCCTAGGTCAATGGTGGACCGACTTCATTGCTGCCGACCCCGCAGGGCAGGAAGCCTTGATGGCCAGCGTCAAAAATGAGGCAGGTAATAGCGCCTCCCCTGCAAAACGACGCCGCCGGAGAAAACCCAAGGCAGCTAGCCCAGCAGAAGCTTCAACAGACTAAGCAGACTTGAGAAAAATTCAGTAAAGTAGGCCCGATAGTTTCATGTAGTTTTCTCTTGTTTGGAATGAGCATGGCTCGAGCTTTTATTGGATTTGGCGGCAATATCGGTGACACACGTCAGCTCATTACTGACGCGATTGTGTGCCTCGCGCAGCGTTGCGAACTCCAAATTCTTGCCAAAAGCTGTTTCTACCAAAGCGCCCCTTTTCAAGCTGTTGGGGGTGACTACATCAATGCGGTCATTGAAATTGAAACGCAACTAAGCCCTTACGGCTTATTGCACGTCTGCCAAGCAGTTGAACAAGAATTTGGCCGTGAGCGGCCTTACACCAACGCACCTCGCACAATTGATCTGGACATCCTGGCATTTGAGGGTGTATCCCAAACAGATACAGAACTCACTATTCCCCACCCCAGAATCATTGAGCGCTCTTTTGTTCTCCTACCATTACTGGAAATTGCCCCGGATTTCTTTTTACCCAACTGGGGTGAGCTCAAGGCCTATCTACCCAACGTAGCTGACCAGCGCATCGAAAAACTCCCTTGCCGCAACTGTAATTGCGGTGAAAAAGACGTTTATAGCCAATCAGCGCATTAATTCATTAAACTCACGCCATGGGTTACTTACAAGGCGAAAAGCCAATCACAATCTCTAAACTCCTCTCCATGCATGCTGAGGGTGAAAAAATTTCGATGCTGACAGCATACGACTCCACCATGTCGGCCTTATTAAATCGCTGCGGGGTGGAAACTATCCTCATTGGGGATTCCTTGGGTAACGTGATTCAAGGTCACTCATGTACTACGCCAGTAACCGTTGAGCAAGTGGCATATCACACCGAATGTGTAGCCCGCGCCAACTCTCACGCCTTCATCATTGCCGATCTTCCTTTTGCCAGTTATGGTGATCCGGTTCAAGCCTTAGACTCGGCTGCAGAACTCATGCGTGCTGGTGCAGATATGGTCAAGCTTGAAGGTGGTGATTGGCAAATCGACATCATTCAATACCTTGTAGAGCGCAGTGTTCCTGTTTGTGCCCACCTGGGACTGCTGCCTCAATCTGTGCATCTCTTGGGTGGCTACAAGGTTCAAGGTAAATCAAAGGATGCCGCAAGCTTAATGTTGGAACAAGCGATTGCTTGTGAGCAAGCAGGTGCCCAGATGATTGTGCTCGAGGCCATCCCCTCTTCATTGGGCAGACTCATTACTGAATCACTTTCTATTCCTACCATTGGAATTGGCGCAGGGGCAGATTGCTCCGGTCAAGTGTTGGTATTGCAAGATATGTTGGGCATCAGCCCTGGAAAACCACCAAAGTTTGTAAAAAACTTTTTGGATGGTCATGCCTCAATTGAAGCTGCAGTCAAAGCCTATGTTCGAGAAGTGAAAACCGGAAAATTTCCCGGACCCGAACACGGCTTTGCTGGATAAACTTTACTAGCTAGCTAAAAAAACTCTTCACGCCATCAAACCAACCCTTTTGATGAGGGTTATGTTTGTCGCCACCAGATTTGAGGCTGTCATCAAACTTCTGCAGTAATTTTTTCTGCTCTTCAGTCAGCTTCACCGGCGTTTCAACGGCAACGTGAACGAAAAGATCACCTACCATCGTAGAGCGCAAACCTTTAATTCCCTTATTACGCAAACGGAATGTTTTTCCGGTCTGCGTTCCCTCAGGAATTGGAAACTCGACGCGCCCTGAAAGCGTTGGCACCTCAATATCACCACCAATTGTCGCGGTAGCAAAAGAGATCGGCATTTGCACATGCAGATCGCTACCATCGCGCTCAAATACCTTGTGGGGCTTCACTCTCACTTCGACATAGAGATCGCCAGATGGTCCGCCATTTACACCTGGCTCGCCGTTACCAACTGAGCGTACGCGCATACCATCATCAATACCCGCAGGGATTTTGATTTCGAGTGTTTTTTGTTCTTTGTGTTTACCGCTGCCATGGCAAGTCTTACATGGCTTCGGAATGTACTCGCCAGTGCCACGGCACTTAGGGCAAGTTTGTTGCATTGAGAAGAAGCCTTGCTGGACACGAACTTGGCCATGACCATCGCAAGTAGTACATCTCTCAGCTTTGCTGCCAGGCTCAGCGCCAGTACCGTGACATGGTTTGCAGTCACTCCAACTTGGCACTCGAATTTGCGTGGTGTAACCCTCAGCAGCTTGCTCGAGAGTGATTTCCATGTTGTAACGCAAATCGGCACCCTTATAAACCTGAGGTCCTGACTGACGTCCACCACCCTGGCCGAAGATATCGCCGAAGATATCGCCGAAAGCATCAGCAAATCCACCGCCAGCAAAGCCGCCGCCAAATCCACTAGACTGATCAACACCTGCATGACCGTATTGATCATAAGCAGCACGTTTGTTGGGATCGGTTAAGGTTTCGTAAGCTTCTTTAACTTCTTTAAATTGCGCTTCTGCTGTTTTGCTATCGGGGTTGCGATCAGGGTGATGCTTCATCGCCATTTTCCGATAAGCCTTTTTTAGCTCCTCATCGCTGGCACCTTTCGCAACACCAAGCACTTCGTAATAATCGCGTTTACTTTTAGGCACAAAATTCCTCTCAACAACCTGAATGACACAAGTCGGCACGAGGCCGACTTGTTATTGAAGTACTTCTAAACTACGTTAAATGGCTCTCAATTAAGGGATTATTTCTTGTCATCCACTTCTTTGAAATCTGCATCTACTACGTCAGCATCTGGAGCAGCCGCTTGCGCACCGCCAGGAGCTGCGCCAGGTGCAGCGCCACCAGCTTTAGCTTGTTCAGCAGCCATGGCTTTTTCACCCAACTTCTGACTTGCTTTACCTAAGGCTTCGGTCTTAGCTTCAATAGCAGCTTTATCGCTACCCTTGATTGCCTCATCCAAGTCTTTCAAGGCGGCTTCGATAGCTTCTTTCTCAGAAGCTTCTAAAGCGGAACCATGCTCTTCCAAGGCTTTCTTGGTTGAGTGAGCTAAAGCATCAGCGGTGTTGCGCGCCGTTACCAATTCCAACGCTTTTTTATCTTCATCGGCATTCGCTTCAGCATCTTTCACCATGCGCTGAATTTCTTCTTCAGTCAAACCAGAGTTTGCCTTGATGGTGATCTTGTTCTCTTTGCCAGTCGTTTTGTCTTTTGCAGTGACATGCAAAATACCGTTGGCATCAATATCAAAAGTCACTTCAATTTGTGGCATACCACGTTGTGCTGGAGCAATGCCTTCTAAATTAAACTCACCGAGCAATTTGTTGGCAGCAGCCATCTCACGCTCACCCTGGAAGCACTTAATTGTTACCGCAGGTTGGTTATCTTCCGCTGTGGAGTAAACCTGTGAATGCTTAGTAGGAATGGTTGTGTTCTTCGGAATCATCTTGGTCATTACGCCGCCCAAGGTTTCGATACCCAATGACAATGGGGTTACGTCCAAGAGCAATACGTCTTTACGATCGCCAGACAATACGGAGCCCTGAATCGCAGCACCAACAGCAACAGCTTCGTCTGGGTTCACGTCTTTGCGTGGCTCTTTACCAAAAATCTCTTTTACCTTGTCTTGCACAGCAGGCATACGAGTCTGACCACCAACCAAAATCACATCGTCGATGTCAGATACATTGACGCCAGCATCTTTGATTGCTGTCAAGCAAGGACCAGCCGTACGGTTGATCAACTCTTCTACCAAAGACTCCAACTTAGCGCGAGTCAGTTTCAAGTTCAAATGCTTAGGACCGCCTGCATCAGCAGTCACATATGGCAAGTTGATTTCAGTTTGCTGTGCAGATGACAATTCGATCTTAGCTTTTTCAGCAGCATCTTTTAAACGTTGCAATGCCAATACGTCTTTGCTCAAATCGACGCCTTGCTCTTTCTTGAACTCAGCAATGATCCAGTCAATGATGCGTTGGTCAAAGTCTTCACCACCCAAGAAGGTGTCGCCGTTAGTGGAGAGTACTTCGAACTGCTTCTCACCATCTACGTTAGCAATTTCAATAATGGACACGTCGAATGTACCGCCGCCCAAGTCATACACAGCGATCTTACGATCCACTTTGTCTTGCTTGTCGAGACCAAATGCCAATGCTGCAGCGGTTGGCTCGTTGATGATGCGTTTGACATCCAAACCAGCAATACGGCCAGCATCTTTAGTAGCTTGACGTTGGCTATCGTTGAAGTAAGCAGGAACGGTAATCACTGCCTCAGTCACTTCTTCGCCGAGATAATCTTCGGCTGTCTTTTTCATTTTGCGCAGAATTTCTGCTGATACTTGTTGTGGCGCCATTTTTTTATCACGCGCTTCAACCCAAGCATCACCATTGTCTGCTTGAACAATTTTGTAAGGCATCAAACCGATGTCTTTTTGCACTTCAGCATCAATAAACTTACGACCCATCAAACGCTTCACCGCGTAGATGGTGTTTTTAGGATTGGTAACTGATTGGCGTTTTGCGGGTGCGCCAACCAATACTTCACCGTCTTCAACGTAAGCAATGATGGATGGGGTTGTGCGAGCGCCTTCAGCGTTCTCAACAACTTTAGGTGCATTGTTTTCTACAACGGAAACGCACGAGTTTGTGGTTCCTAAGTCAATTCCGATAATCTTTCCCATAATGGCTCCAAAAATTAAGTTATGTGTAATTTCGTAATACTGCGAATAAATCGATATCCAATAAATGGGGTCAAAAAGAGGGAATTCAAGGGCTAAAAATGCAAAAAAGGCAGATTTCTGCCTTTTTATCCCGCTTCTTGGTGAAAAACCCCTAATTTAGGGGTTTAAATGACTTATTTCGGTGCGCTCACGGTTACCAAGGCTGGTCGCAAAATGCGATCGGCAATCGAATACCCCCTCTGGAGCACTGAAACCACGGTATTTGCCTCTTGATCAGATGGCACCGAAGCTATCGCCTGGTGGTGGTGCGGATCGAACTTGTCACCTACAGCAGGATTAATCTCCGTCATACGACCTTTTTCAAAGGCGGAAAGTAGCTGTTTTAGGGTAATTTCCAAGCCCTCTTTAAAGGCTTTGGCATCCACTGCCTCTGTATTCAAAGCGGCATACAGACTATCGGTAACCGGCACGAGATGCTCAGCAAAACTCTCAATCGCAAACTTATGGGCCTTAGAGACATCTTCAGCAGCACGACGACGAATATTCTCGCCTTCAGCCTTGGCGCGAAGATAGTTATCTTGCATCTCGGTGAGCTTTTGGTTTAACTCAGCAATCTCTTGCTCTGGAGTTTTGACTTCATCGGATACGGGCGCCGCATCAGCGCCACCCTCTGCTTGAGCAAGCGGCTCAATATTATCTTGCTCAGGGGATGGATTTTGATTTTCTTGGGTCATGGGTACAAATTCACTTTTCTATCAGAATGGCTACTTCTCAATGATATGGGGCTGATTCAGGTAATTTCAAGAGTGACGGAGTTTAAGCAATTCTGGCTTTAGCCAACTCAGCCAAGCGATCACGCTCCTGCAATACCGCATCAGACTCAACACCCAGACTCCAGCCAGATAAATGCTGCTGGGCAATCTCGTACATTGCATCAATCCATTTTGGATTGCTATTGAGGCACGGAATATAGCGATAGTCTTTGCCGCCATGCTCTAGAAAGATCTCGCGTGCTTCCATGGCAATTTCCTCCAATGTTTCCAAGCAATCTGCTGGAAATCCTGGGCAAAAAATATCGACTCGCTTGCAGCCTTGTTTGCCCAACTCCTCAATCATTGGAGCTGTGTACGGCTTGAGCCATTCGGCTTTACCAAAACGAGATTGGAAAGTTACTAGATACTGACCGGGCTCTAGACCCAAAGATTCGCCAAGTAAGCGACCAGTTTTTAAGCACTCGCAATGATAGGGATCGCCCTTCATCAGATTTCGCTTGGGCAAGCCATGGAAAGACATCACTAGACGATCACCAGAAGCGAAATCTGGGCGACCATCTTTATCCCATGCGGTTAATACTTGGTCGCGCAGCGCGCTAATGTAGGCAGGATTATCGTGATAGTGCTTTATCAAGCGCAGCTCAGGTTGGTTACGCCAAGTTCCGAGAACACGAAACACTTCATCAAAACTGGAAGCAGTCGTTGTTGCTGAATACTGCGGGTATAGCGGTAACAACAAAAGACGCTCCATACCTTGTGCCTGCAAGGCTTCCAAGGCTTGCTGTGTAGAAGGCTCACCATAGCGCATGGCTAAATCTACCAGCACCACCTCCCCATGATTAGCGAATTTCTCACCCAACTCTTTGGCCTGTAGGCGCGAGTAATGCATCAATGGGGAACCTAATTTTGGCAACCAAATAGAGGCGTATTTCTTTGCAGAAGCGCCACTACGAATCGGCAAAATAATGCCATTCAAAATGCACCACCAAATGATGCGAGGAATCTCTACAACACGAGGATCAGATAAAAATTCTTTGAGATAAGCCCTCACCGCTTTAGCGGTTGGCGCGGAAGGAGTGCCCAAGTTCAGCAATAGCACTGCTGTCTTGGTAGGGCGTAAATGGGGATTTTGGTTCAAGGAGGATCCGTCTTAATTAAAAAGAGCTAAAAAATGATTACTAAAGGTTTGTTGGGGAACTCAACGCGCCTGACAAGAGCTTAGAGGTGATATCAACGATCGGAATCACCCGATCGTATGCCATACGAGTTGGGCCAATCACACCAAGCGTTCCAACAACCTGTCCATCCACACTGTAGGGCGCACTAATGACCGCCAAATCTTCGTAAGGTAGCAAATCACTCTCGCCCCCAATAAAGATCTGAATACCATCAGCATGACTAGATACGTCCAGTAACTGCATGAGTACCGACTTTTGCTCCAGCATATCGAACATCTTGCGCAGCTTGTCTAAATTGGTACTGAGGTCACCGACATTGAGTAAACGACGCTCACCCGATAGCAGCATGTCTCCTTGGCCCATGCCGTAGTCACTCACACCACTGTGGAGCGCCAAGGCCATCAAGCCAGAGATATCGCTTCGCAAGTTATCCAGATCGGAGGCCAAATGTGCACGCACCTCAGCAAAGCTTTTACCGGCGAACTGCGTATTAATGTAATTGCCTGCTTCTACCAATTGGCTTGGGGTGTAGTCCTGTGTAGTAGGCAGTATGCGGTTTTGAACATCGCCTTCAGGAGTCACCATAATCAGCAAGATCTTGCCTTCACCCAGCCGCAAGAACTCGATGTGCTTGAATACTTGGGCCCGCTTCGGCGTCATCACCACCCCAGCAAAATGGGTCAAATTAGACAGAATTTGGGCGGCGGAGTTCATTACCCTTTGCGGAGAATCTGGCAAAAGGCCTTTTTCCATCTCACGGGTGGCAATTTCTTCTAGGGGGCGAACGGTCACCATCGTATCTACAAAGAGGCGATAACCTCTTGGGGTGGGTATGCGACCAGCCGAGGTATGGGGGCTAGTCACTAAGCCCATCTCCTCTAAATCCGCCATCACATTGCGAATCGTGGCCGCAGAAAGATCCAATCCCGAGAACCGCGATAGGGTACGTGAGCCAATAGGCTGCCCCTCTTCGATATAGCGCTCGATGAGGGTTTTCAGTAAGGCGCGTGAACGATCATCCATAGTGGAAGGGATTTTATGCGTATGGTTTAATCGTTATATGTTAAGCCCATCCCCAAATTCCAGCAAAAAGGCGTTTAGCCGGGTTGCACTCGTCGGCAAATATCAGGCCGACGGTATGCAAGAGCGCCTTAAAGACCTAGCCAGCCTTCTGGCCGAGCAAGGCTGTGAGGTTTTTGTCGAAAGCGCTACCGCAAGCCATTTGGGGCTAACTGCCTACCCAATCAAGAAAGTCGAGGAGTTTTCGGATGCCATCGATCTAGCAGTTGTTTTGGGTGGTGATGGCACGATGCTTGGGATTGGCCGTCAGTTGGCAGGCAGCAAAGTCCCTCTAGTTGGCATCAATATGGGTCGCTTGGGTTACATGACCGATATCCCAATTCAAAACGTTCAAACAGTCTTGCCGCAAATTATTGCTGGTGAATATGAAGCTGACACGAGGACCCTACTCGATGCAGTTGTCATGCGCAATGGCAAACAGATTAATCAAGCCCTCGCATTAAATGATGTTGTTGTAAATCGTTCCGGAATTTCAGGAATGGTCGAACTTGCAGTCCGCGTTAATGGCTCATTCATGTACAACCAACGCTCTGATGGCTTGATTGTATCGACCCCAACTGGCTCAACCGCCTACGCACTCTCTGCTGGCGGACCTATTTTGCATCCGCGCGTTGCTGGAATTCTGTTAGCCCCAATTGCCCCGCACTCTTTATCTAATCGCCCTATCGTATTGCCACAAGATATTGTGGTGAGCATTGGGGTGGTGGATGGCAGAGAGGTAATTGTGAACTTTGATATGCAATCGCAAACAGACTTGCAAACAGGCGACACTATTGAAGTTAGTCAGTCTCAAAAAACGATCACCCTACTTCACCCTCGCAGTCATAGTGATTACAAAACCTTGCGAGAAAAATTACATTGGAATGAGTATCCATCGACATTCTGATGTCGAAATTTTCGGTACGCTAAGGCATGCTTCAAACACTATCGCTTCGCGACTTTGTCATTGTTGACCAGCTAGAGTTAGATCTTTCCTCAGGCTTCACAGTCCTCACCGGTGAAACCGGTGCTGGTAAATCAATCCTCTTAGATGCGCTCAGCCTAGTATTAGGTGAACGTGCGGATAGCAGCCAGATACGCGAGGGCTGCAACCGAGCGGAAATCAGTGCCCTCTTTCGAATCGATCCCCAGCTAATCCAGCACTTTAATCAATGGTTGGATGAGCAAGGCTTTCCGATTGATGATGAAGGACAAACCCTACTACTCAAAAGAACTGTAGAGAGCAATGGCCGCAGCCGCGCGTTCGTTAATGGCAGCGTAGCAACCTTGGCTCAACTACGTGAGGCAGGCGATCAGTTGGTGGATATTCATGGGCAACATGCACATCAATTGCTACTTAAAGGCGGTGCACAACGTGAGCTACTAGATCGCCACGCAAATCACATGGATCTGGTTGCCGAGGTCTCTCAACTATTTAAAACCCTCAATGAATCACGTCGCAAGCTAGAGCAAGCTGAAAATGCTGGGCAAGATATCGAGCGTGAACGTGAGCGTCTGGAATGGCAGCAAGAAGAACTGAGTGAACTCTCTCCACAAGAAGGGGAATGGGCGGCCATTCAAGGTGAGCATGCTCGCCTAGCAAACGGGGCAAAAATTATCAGTGGCTGCCAAGAAGCAATTGATGTTCTCAGCGATGCTGATAACTCGGTAGAGTCCATCCTCTCTAAAGCCAGCACCAATATGAGTGCATTAGCAGAACATGACGCTACATTGAGTGCTATTAGCGAAGCATTGGAGTCTGCACAAATCCAGATTGATGAAGCAGTGCATAGCCTTAATCGCTACTTACAAAAATTGGACTTAGATCCAGCCCACCTTAGTGAAGTTGAGGAGCGTATGCAAGCTCTCCATGGTGCCGCAAGAAAATATCGCACTGAAGCAGATGATTTACCAAAACTACTTCTAGATACTACAGAGCGTTTAGAGGCATTAACAGCCTCACAAAATATTGAGGCATTACGAGAAAAAGTAAAGCAGGAAGAACTTGCCTACCTGAAACAAGCAAAGCAACTCACACAAAAGCGCAACAAAGCCGCGCTGGATTTAGGCAAGCAGGTTACCGCTGCTATGCAAGACCTATCGATGGCAGGCGGGCAACTGGAAATTGCCTTGCAGCCCTTAAACGAAGGCGGTGCTCACGGTCTTGAGCAAATTGAGTTTTTGGTTGCGGGCCATGCTGGCAGTACCCCGCGCTCACTAGCAAAAGTAGCTTCCGGCGGCGAATTGGCTCGCATCAGCCTAGCCATTAGCGTCATCACTAGCAAGGCGGCATTTACCCCAACTCTGATATTTGATGAGGTCGATGCTGGTATTGGCGGCGCTGTTGCAGAGACGGTTGGCAAGTTATTGCGTCAACTAGGCGAATCGCATCAAATTCTCTGCGTGACCCATTTGCCACAAGTAGCTGCGCAAGGAAATCACCACCTGAAAGTCAGCAAATCCCAGGAGGGTGATACAACTCTTTCCCAGGTCATGCCACTAGGTAGATCTGAGCGAGTAGAGGAAGTGGCTCGTATGCTGGGCGGAGCAACCATTACCGACACCACACGCCGACATGCGAGAGAACTGCTAGAGCAACATTAAGTTTTCAAGTGTTCGATGGCGCAAGAAATATCTCTTGCCATAAAGCTAACACCACTTCTCTTGCTTTAACCAATTGAGGTTCAAGCTCCAAATCTACCCGTGTCTTTTCAGCGCCATCTAAACGCAAACGATGTTGACGCGCTCGCAGCAAGCGATAAGCATCCCCGACCTCTTGAGCCATAGAAGCTTGAATTAAACCTACCTCTCCAGCAATTCTGAGCAAGGCGATATTACCTAGATTGCCGATCAGTTGTGGGTGGGTATTTGAAAATGCCAAGACTAAAAACTGTACGATAAATTCAATATCGACCATACCGCCGGCATCATGCTTTAAATCAAAATCAGGTGTCGGATTTGGATGTCCAGCATGGACCTTTCGACGCATTTCTAAAATCTCATGGCGGAGCTGATCAATATCACGCTTTTGGCTTAAGACTTCAAAACGCACATCATCAAAGAATGCTCCAACCCCTTTACTTCCCGCAGAGAACCTTGCGCGCGTTAGGGCTTGATGCTCCCAAACCCATGCAGCATTATCACCTTCACGTAGTTGGTATTTTTTAAACGCATCGGCATTGGTTACTAAGAATCCTGCAGAACCGTTTGGGCGAAGACGTGTATCGATTTCAAACAGGCTACCGGCAGATGTGTAAGCTGTCAGCCAATTGATCATGCGCTTGGCTAGTAAGGCGTAAATTTCTTGAGCAGCAAAATCCGTTTCCTCGGCTTGATATAAAAAAACCAAATCCAAATCGGAGGCATATCCCAATTCTTTACCGCCCAACTTTCCGTAGGAGATCACCGCAAAGGGTGCGGCCGCATCAAGATGTAACCCAAACTTCTTAGCAACGCTAGGCCATACACGCTCAAAAGTAGTCTGCAATATTAAGTCGGCTAAAGCGGATAAATGATCGCTAACCTTCTCGACTGAAAGCTCATGATCAACACCAATTCCCAAATCAGCCAACAGAGTGATGAATGTTTCGGTATGGTGGGTAATGCGCAAAATATCCATGGCCTGCTCTGAGCCATCGCCATCAGCCATCACGTCATCCAAACGCATTTCTAATGTGGCTTTTACTTCCCGCCAATATTGCTCAGGATGTTCAATAAGCGCTTTTTCGGTGCGTGAGTTCAGCAGATAATCCAGGAGGTGGGGGTGCCTAGTTAAATACTCCGCACCCCACTGAGAGGCCTTGAGCAAAGCCAATACATTAGATAGCGCCTGCGGATACTCGGAAAGAATCGACAGATATGCACTGCGCCGAGCAACCGCCTCTAATAAATCAAAAAAGCGAAGCAAGGTCTGGTCTGCACTAATTCCTGTAGGCTGATCTGCTTGCAAACTATCTGCAGCTTTACGAATCAGATTATTAAAAATGATTCTGCTTTTCTCTGGCAACTGTCTTTGCTTGGAGCTATCAGCCCAAGACAGCCAGCGAGCTGCAGAATCTGGGAACACCTTTCCGTCCGGCTCCCATCCAGCCGGTAAGGAGGTATTGTCTAGACGTGCAGCATCATCAAGTACAAATGCTTTTTCAAAATACTGCGCTACTGCCGCTTGATGTTTATCGAGCTCCGACATGAAGGCATCTTGCCCTTGAACTTGATTGGGGCCAATCATGCTTGCAGCTAAGCGAGTGCGCGCACCTTCATCCTCAGGTAAATAGTGGGTCTGCTGATCTTCCCAAACCTGAATACGGTGCTCTAAGCGGCGCAAGTATATATAAGCCGCCTTCAGATCTTCCACCTCACCAGCAGGCAGAATTTCTTTTTGCTTGACCAAGTCCAAAACTTCTAGAGTAGGACGAATGCGAAAACGCGGATCCGTACCTCCGCGCATTAACTGAAACATTTGCGCCAAGAATTCAATCTCACGAATGCCGCCACGGCCCAACTTAATATCCCTGGATCGACCATGATGATTGGAGGAGCGCTTCTCAGCTTCATGCTGTATCTGCGCATGCAATTCTCGGATGGATGCAATCACACCATAATCTAGGTGTCGGCGATAGACAAAAGGACGAATGAGTTGATCCAGCTCCCGCTCGCAATGAGTAAAAGCCGGTGATTCCGGTAAAGGCGCAATCAACCTTCCCTTAATCCAAGCGTAGCGCTCCCACTCCCTGCCTTGTACTAGGAGGTACTCTTCGAGCATATCGAGACTACAGACTAAGGGGCCAGAATCTCCATTGGGTCTCAGGCGCATATCCACCCGAAATACAAAACCATTTGCATCATGCTCTGCTAATAGCTTTATCAAACGCTTGCCCATTCGAGTAAACCACTCGTGATAAGAGAGGCTCTTAGGTCCGCCTTGCGTATCCCCTTCATGCTCATACAAAAAGATCAGGTCGATATCAGAGGAAAGATTGAGCTCTAAGCCACCCAACTTACCCATACCCACCACCATCAAAGGCATCTCTGAATCAGTGACCTTGCTCCAAGGCAAACCAAAGCGACGCTGCAGGTCTTCGCGAATATAGGCAATCGATAGTGCTACCACCTCCTCAGCAAAGTGACTGAGTGCATGCGTCACCTCACCAAGACTGGCCATACCATTGAGATCTCGGAAGGCAATCCAGAGCATGAGGCGCTGCCTCGCCAACCTCAGATCAGCCATAAATTGAGCCTCATCCTGGTCTGGAACTGCCAAAGCATCACGACAAGGCCTCAATAGATCCCTAATTCCGGCAACATCTACTTTGCAAGAGCCCTGTAAACAAAGCCACTCTACCCATTCAGGGCGAGAATGAAGCCAACGTTGAGCGTAGCTGGAGTGCTGCTTTAGAAATTCAATTTGGGCAGGAAAGCTGGTCATTTCTCTATATTAATCCGACTCTAAATTGAAACCGCAGAAGCTTGGCGAGTAAGCAAGGGCTGACGGATAATAGAGCCCATGCTTCGAAATATCATCCGGACTCGCCTGCAAAGCGTACTTCAAAAACGTCCACCAGGTTCTGGCGGTCGTTGGCGTAAGCGTGCACTCATTCTTGCTGGCATCACCGTGGCTTTTTTTGTACTTGGCCATCTTGGGGTGCGCTTCATTCTCTGGCCTCAGATCGAAAAATCTAAGCCCACACTAGAGCAGTTGATGAGTACGCGCTTAGGTGCCAATATCACGATGGACGACGTACAAGTATCTTGGACTGGAATTCGTCCGAGTTTTGCAGTTCAAGGATTGAGATTTAACAGCACAAAAACATCAACCCCACCCCTATTTATTCAAAACATCAAGGGGCAGCTTAGCTGGCTATCTTTTTATCACTTAGCCCCGTACTTTCATGAGATCACATTTGATCAAATTGAACTTTACGCACAACGAGATGCAAAAGGTGCAATCTCGATTGCTGGAATTCCTATTCACAGCAAAGAAGATGATTTTTCTGCCGAGAATTGGTTGCTCGCCCAAAACGACATAAAAATTAATAACGCTAAAGTTTTTTGGGAAGACCAGCAAAGTCGAAAGCTAAAGACTTCAGTTAATGTTCAAAGTATCCATCTAACAAATGGTATTCGCAGACATGAGGGTCAATTAATTGCTCAGACCCCTTGGAGCCCAAACACGATCCGTCTACAAGCTGACTTTGTGCATCACCTTGGCGGACAAGAAGGAGATTGGCGAGATTGGATCGGCAGTTTTTCATGGGAGCTTGATGAACTCAACCTCAGCCAAATTTCCAAGGATCTTAGCCTTCCACTCTCTGACCTCGGCGGCAATGTCAGCACTAAGGGCAGTATCAAACTCGATAGCGGGAAAGCTGATGGCGGACAAATCTTTTTGGCAGCCGACAATCTCCGAGTCCAATTAAATAAAGGTGAAGATCCCCTTGAGTTCGGCAGGTTGGAAACCAATCTAGTACAAGGAATAGATGGCGGCCTAAATTCCATCACAACAAAAACTTTGGCATGGCGCAATATCGACAGCCCCAGCACCGCCCCTCTTGAAAAATTAAGCCCCATAACTTTCCGCTGGCGCACACCAAAAGATGGTGGCGAGATCACAGAGTTCGGCTTTTCCTCACCCAAAATACAAGTAGAAGATATTGCACTCTTTGCACTCAATCTTCCTCTGCCGAAAAAAATACATCAGTGGATCAAGATTTCTAAGGCAGATGGCGAGCTGGAGAACTTAGATATCAATTGGTCTGAAAAAAAATCTGCTTTATCGACTTTACCAATTCCGGGAAATTGGTTTTCCGCCAATAGGCTTGATTACACCATCAGCGCAAAACTCAATGAGATCAGCTTTGCCGGAGTGAATAATTCGATGCCATCAGCATCGAATTTGTCCGGCACCTTAGTCGGCGATCAGAAGCAGGGTAGCTTCACGCTTGATTCTATAAACCTTGAATTGGAGATGAATGATTTTTTATCTGATCCCGAGATTCAATTAGACCGCGCAAAAGGCGCCATTAGTTGGTCCAAGCAAAAAGGTGGCTGGCTCATTAATGCCAAGAAAATGCAGTTGAGCAACCCCGAAATAACCACTAATTTTGATCTCAGCTACCTTATTGGGGCGCCTAAGCAACCCGATCAAATGACGTTGGATATGGAATTCGTTAAGGCCAAATTAGCGACAGCTCATCGCTATCTACCCGTTGGAATGGATAAGGATAGTCGCGTCTATCTCAGTAAATCTTTTGAGGCTGGAGAGATTCAGAATGGTTCTCTCCACATCAAGGGAGATCCTGATCAAGTACCCTTCCCCACAGGAACAACTGGCGAACTTACTCTTCATTTGCCTTTTTCAAAAGCCATCTTTAAGCCGGCACCCTTATTGCCAAGAAGCAAAGGGGTTTGGCAAGCCTTCAACAATGTCAGCGGTAACATTGACATGAAGCAAGCAATTTTGAATGTTGATATCGATAAAGCCAACTACAAAAAAGTGGTGCTTACGAATGTCAAATCACAAATCCCTAATCTCAGCGCCAAAAATTTGACCTTACTCATTGGCGGCTCTGTTGAGGGTGAGGGCTCGGAAATCTTGGACTATCTATTTGCGTCTCCAGTAGGAGTACGGCAAGCCAACCTAGCCAAGAACTTCACATTACAGGGTCCAATTAGTCTGGGTCTTGATTTAAAAATTCCACTCTCCGGAAATGATGATGTTAATTTCGATGCAAAAATTAACCTCACCGGAAATCAAGCTCAATGGGGGCAAACTCCCCCACTCCAGAACCTAAAGGGCAAGATACGTATCACCGAAGTCAATCCTGAGTTTGAAAATGTCACTGCAAACTTTTTAGGCGGAGCCTTGAAAATTGCAAGCGCACCTTCCACAGCAGGAAATACTAGCTTCACTATTGGAGGTGACATTAATGCAAGCTTCATCAAAGATTACATTTCAGGAAATTTAAAATCTCCAGCTCATCCAGCACTACTAACTGCAATGGGCGGATCAGCTAAATACGAAGGCTTGATCAACTTTAATAAAGCAGGAAGTCAAACCGATCTGAAAATCGATTTACGCAATTGGGTGAGCTCTGCCCCCGCTCCCGCCAAGAAATTAGCAGGGACCCCCATGCTGGGCGAGCTTAACTTAAGAACTCACACAGCAGGTAAAAATAGTCCAGTGCGCGCAGATTGGTCGGGGAAATTGGGCGATCAATACTTCCTTCAAGGAAATCTCAACTTCGCGAATGAAATCAAAAACGCCATAGGAGTTGGGTCCCCAGCGCCGCCGCTACAACCAGGTACTTCCCTTCATTTAGCAAGCAATGAACTCGATCTTGATGAGTGGGTTGAGTTTTTGGGTAAAGGAAGGCCAACAAATAAAGTGAGTGGGGCTAAACAGTCTGAAGCACCTGAGGAGGATGTCCAAATATCCGCTCAAGTAAAGAAATTAATTGCTCTAGATCGCGAATGGATGGATGTCAGCATGCAGTCCCAGAAAAGAAACATGGTCTGGCAACTGAGACTAAATGCACCTCAAATTGCCGGACAAGCGCAATGGCACCCCAGCAGCAGCGAACATCCGAGCGGATTGCTTGCTGGAAAACTTGCACGCTTGAAAGTACCAGATCAGCGCATAGCTCCAGACTTACTCAATAAGGAAGATGGTCCACAAAAACCATCTCCACTGAAGACCCCCGTCAGCCCCAATGCGATTCCCAGTTTAGATTTAGTAATTGATGACTTGAGTTGGACCAAGGCAAAACTGGGTACAGCAAAGATTAAATCCAAAACTAGTCAGGATCTCATTAAGGTCGAGTCTATTCAGATTAATAATCCCCAAGGCAACTCCACCATCAAAGGTCAATGGAGCGCCAAAACTCCAAATGTCGCGGAACAGAGTGCTTTCACTGCGAATGTGAATATCCAAGATGCTGGACAAATCATTTCGCATTGGAGTAACTCTAAATCGGTGGAAGGCGGAGAAGGAAAACTCAATGCTTCACTCTCATGGTCTGGATCACCCTTTTCACCAGCCTATGATTCACTGGCCGGCGATGTCAGCATCAATCTGGCAAATGGTCGCTTGCTCGAAGTCAATTCCGATGGCGCGAAATTGCTGGATGTCTTGAGCCTACAAAGCTTGTTTAAGTTTGCCACTTTGGACTTAAAAGGCAGTCTGGGCAACTTGGTCACCAAGGGTACGCCATTCAACTCAATTAATAGCAATTTTGAGGTCGCGCAAGGAATTGCACAAACTAAACAATTCACGATGATTCTGGATCAGGCCCGTGTTGCAATGACAGGGCAAATTAATGTGCCCAAAGAGACCCAAGATTTACGCATTACCATCTTCCCAACAATTGATGCCACAGCCGGATCACTGGCGGCATTTGTGATTAACCCGATCATTGGTCTAGGAGCAGTCGTAGGCCAATACCTCATTACCAATCAAATTAATCGCAATATGCAAACAGATTATCTGATTCAGGGTTCTTGGGATAATCCAGAAGTGATCCCGCTCGATCAGAAGGGCCAACCGCTTGATGCAAAAACCCTAGAAACAATTCGCACTAAAAATCTTTTGAAAGAGCAAACTAAACCTAGTACGCCAAATTCTGCACCCGCAAGTCCACCTGTAAATCAAAACATCTCTAATTAAATTCCAGGCTAATAAGATGAATTTGCCAAAAAATCCTTCTGAACTCAGTATGGCCTCGATTCAAATGGTATCGACCCCTAGCCTCAGTGAAAACCTTGAGGTTGCGGCAGGCTTGATTAAAGCTGCCGCAGATTGCGGCGCTCAGCTGGCTGTACTGCCTGAATATTTTTGCTTAATGGGCTTGAAAGATACGGATAAAGTAAAGGCGCGAGAAGCTGCCGGATCAGGTCCAATTCAAGAGCGCCTCGCAGCCATGGCACAGGAAAATAATATTTATCTCGTCGCCGGAACCATTCCTCTTGAGGCGAAAGAATCCAATAAAGTTCTCAATACCTCTCTAGTATTTGATCCCCTGGGTCAGCAAATCGCTCGCTACGACAAAATCCATTTGTTTGGCTTTCAAACTGAAACAGAGCGTTACGAAGAATCGGAAACGATTGCAGCAGGCAGCCAACCAGGTCAATTTGCAATCAGGATCAATGAAGTTGACTGGCGTTTTGGCTTAAGCATTTGCTATGACCTACGCTTTCCAGAGCTATACCGCGCCCTTGGACAAGTCGATTGCCACATCATTCCAGCCGCATTTACCTACACAACCGGTAAGGACCATTGGGAGATCCTCTTGCGTGCACGCGCTATTGAAAACCAATGCTACGTACTAGCTTCTGCTCAAGGTGGTGTGCACCTCAATCAACGTCGAACCTGGGGAGAGAGCATGCTCATTGACCCTTGGGGAGAGGTCCTGAGTAATCTGCCCGAGGGGGAGGGATTTATTCAGGGCAAACTGAGCAAAGATAAATTAAAAGAGGTACGCTCTAAGCTACCGGCACTAAAACACCGCAAGCTTTAATACAGAAAGTTCAGCTAAATTAAGATGAGAGCACCAGAAGCATTATTTCCGAGCGATTGGACCAAGCCAAAGAAGCAGGCCGACCTTCTTAAGCTAGCGAAATCGATTTTGTTGGAACCTACTGGCCTCTCCGAGCAGGATTTGCGCCATACCTTTGGCAATATGTTTACGCACCAACTCGATGATGCTGACCTTTACTTCCAGCACACTCGTAGCGAGAGCTGGAGTCTTGAAGAAGGCATCGTGAAATCCGGTAGCTTTAGCATTGATCAAGGCGTGGGAGTGCGCGCAATTTATGGAGATAAAACTGCTTTTGCTTACTCCGATGAAATTAATTTAGAAGCTCTTAACAAAGCAGCTAAATCTACTCGTGTGATTGGGCCCCAAGGCGGTACACGTGCTGTTGCAAGCAAAATCTTTACGCCCGTTTCTAACCAGCTCTACTCAGACTTAAATCCCCTAGACTCACTCGCACCGCAAGAAAAAATTGCGCTTCTTGAAGGGATTGAGCGTCGTGCAAAAGCGCGAGACCCGCGCATCATTCAGGTCATGGCCAGTCTTGCTGGTGAGTTTGATGTGGTGCTCGTGGTTCGGGCTGACGGCTTATTAGCTGCTGACGTACGTCCGCTGGTGCGAGTATCAGTACATGTGATTGCAGAACAAAATGGTCGCCGCGAGTCTGGATCTTCGGGTGGCGGCGCTCGTCATGATTATCACTACTTCAATACAGAACTCATTAATCAATATGTTGACGAAGCTGTGGATGGCGCCCTGATTAATTTAGACTCCCGCCCCGCTCCAGCTGGTCCAATGACAGTAGTCATGGGGCCAGGATGGCCTGGAGTGTTACTACACGAAGCTGTAGGTCATGGCCTCGAGGGTGACTTTAATCGCAAAGGCTCTTCTGCTTTTGCTGGCTGCATTGGACAACGCGTTGCCGCTAAGGGTGTCACTGTAGTAGATGACGGAACACTTTCTGGTCGTCGTGGCTCACTCAATATTGATGATGAAGGTACGCCCACCCAATGCACCACTCTGATTGAAGACGGCATTTTGAAGGGTTACATTCAGGATAGCCTGAATGCCCGACTCATGAATATGCCCCTCACCGGCAACGGAAGACGGGAGAGTTTTGCCTCTTTACCAATGCCTCGGATGACCAATACCTACATGATGGCTGGCAAAGATGATCCCCAAGAAATCGTAGCCAGCATTAAACGTGGTCTTTACGCAGTGAACTTCGGGGGCGGCCAAGTCGATATTACGAGTGGAAAATTCGTATTTTCAGCTTCCGAGGCCTATTGGGTAGAAAACGGCAAAATTCAATATCCCGTTAAAGGCGCAACCATCATCGGTAGCGGCCCCGAATCCCTAAAACAGGTCTCTATGATCGGAAATGACCTGAAATTAGATGGTGGTATCGGGGTTTGCGGCAAAGAAGGTCAGAGCGTCCCCGTAGGCGTTGGACAGCCAACTTTACGTATCGACAGCCTGACTGTCGGAGGAACTGCTTAATACGGCTTAAAATAGCCGTATGAGCCAACAAAACACTAATCCCGCAAACTGGTACGCTGCCGTCGACAAAACGTCAGACACAGATGATCAACGCATTCACAACATTACTGTTCTGCCACCGCCAGAGCATTTGATTCGCTTTTTCCCGATCTCGGGAACGCCGACTGAGGCATTGATTAGCAAAACGCGTAAAAAGATTCGCGACATCATTCATGGAAAAGATGATCGCTTGTTAGTCATTATTGGGCCTTGCTCGATTCACGATCCTAGCGCTGCTGTTGAGTACTGCCAACGACTACTTGCTGAGCGCGATCGTTTTGCAGGCGAACTTGAAATTGTGATGCGTGTCTATTTTGAAAAGCCACGCACGACAGTGGGTTGGAAAGGTTTGATTAATGATCCGTACTTGGACGAGAGCTATCGCATTGAAGAAGGTTTGCGGATTGCACGTCAAGTGCTGATGGAAATCAATCGCCTCGGCATGCCAGCTGGTAGCGAATTCTTAGATGTTATTTCTCCACAATATATTGCCGACCTGATTTCTTGGGGCGCCATCGGAGCACGTACAACCGAAAGCCAAGTTCACCGTGAACTAGCATCAGGTCTTTCTGCGCCAATCGGATTTAAGAATGGTACCGACGGCAACATCAAGATCGCCACTGATGCGATTCAAGCAGCTAGCCGTCCACACCACTTTTTATCTGTGCATAAGAATGGCCAGGTTTCTATTGTGGAGACTAAAGGCAATAAAGACTGTCACGTTATTTTGCGTGGTGGTAAAGAGCCAAACTATGAAGCGCAGTATGTTCAAGCAGCCTGCTCCGAGCTAGCAGCAGCAAAGCTTCCAGCCAGTTTGATGGTTGACTTGTCGCATGCAAACTCCAGCAAAAAACATGAGCGTCAAATTGTGGTGGCAGAAAATATTGCTGAGCAAATTGAATCTGGCTCAAATCAAATTTTTGGAGTGATGATTGAGAGCCACCTGAATGATGGTGCGCAAAAATTCACACCTGGAAAAGATGATCCAAATAAGTTGGAATACGGAAAGAGCATTACCGATGCCTGCATTAACTGGGAAGATTCAGTCAATGTATTGCAACGCTTAGCATTAGCCGTAAAGAATCGTAGAAAAGCGAAGAAATAAGATGTAAGAAAATAAAGCAAAGATGCTTTATTCATTCAAAAAGAGACTATTTATTTAGTCTCTTTTTTTTCATGTTTCCAGAGAACATCTTGGCCGCCTGCCGCACGATTGAGAACACGCGCCAATACAAACAACAAATCGGATAAGCGATTGACGTATTGACGAGGAGCATCGTACAAAGGCTCTTCCCAACCCAAACGCACAATCGAACGCTCGGCACGCCTGCAAACTGTTCGACATACATGGGCCTGAGCGGCAGCACGTGTCCCACCTGGGAGAATAAATTCAGTCAAGGGAGGCAAAGTTGCATTGTATTTTTCTAGCCAAACATCCAGTTGGGCTACATGCTCAGGTTTAAGCAAGGTGTAATTAGGAATGCAAAGCTCGCCACCCAGGTCAAATAAATCATGCTGCACTTGCAAAAATAAAGCTTTTAACTCCTCAGCAAGGCTCTCAGGGATCGATTCAGTCATCAAAACACCGATTTCGGAGTTCAATTCATCTACATCGCCCATGGCGCAAATGCGCAAATGATCCTTTTCTACTCGGCTACCATCACCAAGCCCGGTCATGCCTGCATCACCAGTTCTGGTGGCTATTTTTGAAAGTCGATTTCCCATGAACTAATTATAGGTAAATGGCTAAAATGATTCTTATGAATATGGTGACCCCACCCCCCGAGCTCGCGGCCATTACCGCCCTTCAATCCAAATTGGTATCGGCCTTGCGCCCCATTCTTCCAGAGCATGCTTTGCTTTGGGAGCCTGAGGACACGATTCCCTATGAATGTGATGGTCTAGCAGCCTATCGACGCATGCCCCTAGCAGTAGCCTTACCGGAGACTGAGGAGCAGGTTTCCCAGATCCTAAAGACCTGCTTTGAAATGCAGGTACCGATCGTTCCACGCGGTTCTGGCACTGGCTTATCCGGTGGCGCCATGCCTATTTCTCAAGGCTTAGTGCTCTCACTGGCTAAACTCAAAAAGATTATCAGCATTGATCCCTTTACCAGAACTGCGGTTGTGCAACCCGGTGTTCGCAATTTAGCTATCTCAGAAGCAGTTGCTCATCTTGGCCTGTATTACGCTCCAGACCCCTCTTCACAGATTGCCTGCTCCATTGGTGGCAATGTGAATGAAAACTCTGGCGGGGTGCATTGCCTGAAATATGGGCTCACGCTTCACAACGTATTAAAAGTCCGTGGCATTTTGATGAACGGCGAGATTGTGGAATTTGGCAGTCTTGCTCCAGACTCCCCAGGGCTTGATTTATTAGCAATCGTGATGGGCAGCGAAGGCATGCTTGCAGTAGTGACTGAAGTCACGGTCAAGCTGATTGCTAAGCCAAAATTAGCTCGCGTCATCATGGCCAGTTTTGACGATATTGAAAAAGGTGCAGATGCAGTTGCAGCCATCATCGCTGCCGGCATCATTCCTGCTGGCTTAGAAATGATGGATAAAGCCACTACTCGTGCCGTAGAAGAATTCGTTCATGCAGGGTACGACCTTGAAGCTGAGACCATTCTCCTGTGCGAGTCCGATGGCACGCCTGAAGAGGTTGCAGAAGAAATTGAGCGCATGACCAAGGTGCTTGAACTAGCAGGTGCAAGCGGTATTCAGATTTCTCAAAATGAAGCGGAGCGCCTGAAATTTTGGAGTGGTCGCAAAAATGCCTTCCCTGCAGCTGGACGCTTAGCGCCTGATTACTACTGTATGGATGGAACAATCCCTCGCAGAAATATTGGCACTCTACTCAGACGCATTCAGGTTATGGAAAAGAAATATGGTCTTGCTTGCTTGAATGTATTTCATGCGGGCGACGGCAATATGCATCCACTCATTTTATTTAACGGCGCCGATCAAGATGAGTGGCATCGCGCTGAAGAATTCGGCACTGAAATTTTAGAAGCCTGTGTCGAGCTTGATGGCACGATTACTGGTGAGCATGGCGTTGGAATTGAAAAGATTAATTCCATGTGCGTTCAATTTGGTGAAGGTGAACGTGAATCTTTCTGGGGTGTTAAAGCCGCATTTGACTCTGAACGATTATTAAATCCTGATAAGGCTATCCCCACATTAAATCGCTGCGCTGAATATGGTCGTATGCGCATTAGTGGTGGTAACTTGCCGCATCCTGAGTTGGAGCGCTTCTAATGTCCACATCCAACAATATGGCTATTGATTTATTTCGCGAACAAATTCTGGCAGCAGCCAAAAATAAAACACCCTTATCCATTGAAGGTGGTGGAACAAAGTCTTGGTATGGCAATACCAATTCCTATGCCAAGTTAGATACGCGCTCCTACTCTGGCATCTTGGAATACCAGCCTGAAGAGTTGGTGATTACCGCTTGTGCTGGTACGCCATTAAAAGAAATTGAAGCAGCACTAGCTGAGAAAAATCAAGTGCTGGCTTTTGAGCCTCCCCATTTTGGTGATAACGCAACTTTTGGTGGCGCCATAGCTGCGGGCTTAGCAGGACCTGGTCGTATTAGCACTGGTAACTTACGTGACTTTGTTCTTGGTGCACGCATCATGGATGGCAAAGGCCAAGACTTATCTTTTGGCGGCAAGGTGATGAAAAATGTGGCGGGATATGACGTTTCGCGTTTGATGCCAGGATCTTTGGGAACCCTCTCACTATTACTCGAGGCCTCTGTAAAAGTGCTGCCAAAGCCAGCAGCAACAGCTACCCTACGCTGCCAGCTCAGCCAAGAAAAAACTTTGCGCCTCTTAAATGAATGGGCTGGGCAACCCTTACCACTCTCAGCTAGTTGCTGGATTGGAAGCCCAACCGGTGGTGATGGTGAGCTAACTATTCGTCTCGCTGGCGCCGCTGCCGCTGTTAAGGCCGCGATTCCATTGATGAATGCAGCTATCGATGCTGTTGAAGTAGATCCGGTAGTTGCACAAAATTTTTGGACCGACTTACGTGAACAGCGCTTAGCTGTTTTCACAAGCCTAAATAGCACCGACACACTCTATCGCTTAGCTCTGCCAGCCGCATGTGGCCCACTAGCAATTGAAAATGCTGTTGGTGATATTGCTTTGGAATGGCATGGACAGCAACGCTGGGTTAAAGCGCCTGGCGATGATGCGACTTTTGCATCCATCAAAGCATTAGCCAATGCTAATGGTGGACATGCAACACGCTTTAAGCAAGGAAGCAGTGTTGACTCAAGCAAGCAACGCTTTACCCTTCTGAGTGAGCAAGCGCACTCAACTGCTTTAGAGGCAGTACAAGCACGCCTAAGAGCCGCCTTTGATCCAGCAGGCGTATTTGCTACTTCACGCCTTCCTTAAGTCTTTATATGCAAACTCAATTAGCCCCCCAATTCGCCAATACTCCTGAAGGAATAGAGGCTGCCAGAATTCTTGGAAAATGTGTGCACTGCGGCTTCTGCACTGCTACTTGCCCCACCTATCAAATTCTGGGTGATGAACTCGATGGTCCGCGTGGTCGCATCTACCTCATCAAGCAAATGGCTGAAGGGCAAGCGCCGACTGAAAAAACACGTATGCATTTAGATCGCTGCCTCACTTGCCGCAATTGTGAAAGTACTTGCCCAAGCGGCGTGCAATACGGCAACTTAGTGGATATTGGTCGCAAGTGGGCAGAAGAAAACACTCCTGAGCGTCCTCTTGGTCAGCGCCTCACCCGATGGGCTCTGAAAGAAGGTTTAACTAGTCCTAAGTTATTTAATTCAGCGATGGCGATTGGTCGTTTAGTCCGCCCACTGATGCCGGCTGGTATCCAGCGCAAAATTCCGGAAGCTAAAAATAAAGCGCTCAATACAAATACAGATCCCTATGCAAGGCCACAGACTAGCCACTCTCGCAAGATGCTATTGCTCGAGGGTTGCGTCCAACCAGGCATGCTTCCCAATATTAATTCGGCTACTGCGCGCGTTTTAGATGCACTCAAGATCCAGCTCATTAGCGCGCCTAACGCCACATGTTGTGGCGCATTGCGTTATCACCTAAACGATCAAGCTGGTGGCCTTGATAACGCCAAACAAAATATTGATGCCTGGTGGCCACAAGTTGAACAAGGTGTTGAAGCCATCGTCATGACTGCATCTGGTTGTGGCGTGATGGTCAAAGACTATGGCCATTTATTTGCAAATGATCCGCAATACTCAAGCAAAGCAAAGAAGATTTCTGATCTCACCAAAGATATTTCAGAAATATTGCCGGCGCTTGAGAGTGAGTTGATTTCTCTAGTAGGTAGCAATCCCAAGCCTGGCGTGGTGTATCACCCACCCTGCACACTGCAACATGGTCAACAAATTCGCGGGAAGGTAGAAGGCCTGCTAGCTAGCATTGGTATTGGTGTGCGCTTATGCACTGATAGCCACCTCTGTTGTGGCTCTGCAGGCACCTACTCTGTAACCCAGCCAGAACTCTCAGAGCAGCTGCGCAATAATAAACTGACCCACCTGAATGCCGCTTGCGAAGAGTCTGGTGCGAAAGTCATTGTGTCCGGAAATATTGGTTGCATCACCCATCTTCAGCAAGATGACACCCCAGTACTACATTGGATCGAGATGGTTGATCAACTCATCAGTCAACAAGGTCAGACTAGATAATGAGTCAAGTGACCACCAACCTGATGTTGGTAAGGCGAAGGTTGGAGCTCGCAGCGTTAGCAGCAAAACGTGAGCCGGAAGACATTCAACTACTTGCGGTGAGTAAAACCTTTCCAGCAATAGCGGTTGAAGAGGCCATGCATGCCGGCCAAACTGCCTTTGGTGAGAACTATGTTCAAGAAGGTGTTGAGAAAATTCAACAACTTGCGAAGTTGCGTCCTTGGCTAGAGTGGCATTTCATTGGTCCACTTCAGAGCAATAAAACGCGAGATGTCGCAGAACATTTTGATTGGGTACACAGTATTGACCGCCTCAAAATTGCAGAGCGTCTTTCCGCTCAACGCGGAGAATTTCCTGACCTGGGTGAACTTCAAGTCTGCGTTCAAATCAATGTAAGCGAAGAAGAGTCCAAAAGCGGGATAGCGCTTGAGGAAGTTGAAACACTTTGTGATGCCGTTGCCAAACTTCCCAACCTGGTACTTCGTGGACTGATGGCCATCCCAGCGCCCAGCGATGATGTGAGCCAACAGCGCCAAGCCTTTGCTGCTGTCAGGGAGTGTTTTGTCGGACTTAAAGCAAAGCACAGCAATGATCTTGGGTATGACTTTTTCGATACCCTCTCCATGGGAATGTCGGATGATATGGAAGCTGCAATTGCTGAAGGCAGCACCATGTTACGTATAGGAAGCGCTATTTTTGGGAAGCGCGATAAGATAAAAGTATGAGCACACAACAAACAAACCAAAATGCCCACATCACCTTTATTGGCGGTGGCAATATGGGTCGCGCATTAATTAGCGGATTACTCGCCAACGGTTTTGAAGCCAAGCAACTTTCTGTAGTGGAAGCCAATGCGAGCACGGGCCTGCAATTGCATCAAGATTTTGGCGTGCAGATCATTGGCGCTTTGGATCAAATTGCTTTTGACTTCTCTAAGAACAATGTTGTAGTCATGGCGATTAAGCCTCAGGACTTCAATGTAGTGGCAAAGTCTTTAAGCGCAAAACTAAAACATGCAACAGCACCAGGTCCGTTGATCCTCAGCATTGCTGCTGGCATCCGCCTCAAAGATATGAGTCGCTGGCTTGACCACGCACGTTGCGTTCGCGCTATGCCAAATACCCCCGCCCTCATTGGTAAAGGTATTACAGGTCTATTTGCAGATCCTGGCGTCAGCGCATCTGATCGCGCTCTAGCAGAAACCATTTGCAATGCAGTTGGCCAGGCAGTCTGGGTCAATGAAGAAAAACTCATGGATGCTGTGACTGCGGTTTCCGGAAGCGGGCCAGCCTATGTTTTTGCCTTCTTGGAAGCCATGCAATCGAGTGGTGAAAAGCTTGGGCTTGATGCAGCCACTGCTCGCAAACTAGCTTACGCCACCCTAGAAGGTGCCACACAGCTTGCCCATAACTCTGATGAGCATGCAGGGGTTCTTCGCGAACGGGTCACTTCTAAGGGCGGTACAACTGCTGCTGCACTCGATACACTCAAGCAACTTGATTGGCATGGTGCGCTTGAAAAAGCGATTGATGCTGCAAGTCAACGTGGCAAAGCCATGGGCGATGAACTAGGTAAGACCTAAAAGGATTCCAAAAAATAGGAATCCCCCCAGCCAGTTGTTGTGGCGAAATGCCTTGAAGCAATCCTCACGCTTGCGGGTCGATACCAGTTTCAGGTGATAGATGGCGCAAGTTAAAGCCAAACACCAACCCACCCAGAAATAATTATTGAGATTTGCCAGTTGGGCAACCAAAACTTGGCTCAGAAATAGCACGCCGTAACTCAGCGCAATTGCAAGCACGTCAAAGCGACCAAAAGTAATGGCTGAAGTGCGCAAGCCCAAGCGCAAATCATCATCACGATCAACCATAGCGTAAGCCGTGTCATAAGCAATGGCCCAGAAGATATTGCCGATAAACAGAATCCAAGCCTCAAGAGGAATAAAGCCAAGAACTGCGGCATAGGCCATCGGAATGCCGAAACCAAAGGCGATACCAAGAACGGCTTGTGGAATCGCAAAGAAGCGTTTGGTAAAGGGATAGAGGATCGCAACTGCCAAGGCAAAGAAAGAGAGTTCTTTGGTCAGAGCATTTAGAGGTTGAATGAGTAGGTAGGCTATAAAGGCTAAAGTGGCCGCTACGACTAGCGCCTCTTTTCCAGAAATCTTGCCGCTGGTAATCGGTCGATCCTTAGTTCTCAAGACATAACGATCAAAATCTTGATCCGCATAGTCATTAATGGCACAACCGGCACTACGCATTAAAAATGTACCCAAGCTAAAAATGATGAGTAGATGAAATTCAGGAAAGCCGCCACTCGCGAGCCAAAGTGCCCACAAAGTTGGCCACAATAGTAGTAGCGTGCCGATCGGCTTATCTAGACGGATTAAATAGGCGTAAGCAACAATGCGATTGCGCATTAGATCAATCATCTTTCTTTTTAACAATCATGCTCATGATCGCATTATCAAGCTTTTAGAAATTCGGTACGAGAGCCAAGCCAACGCTCTAAATGTCTTTCTACCAACTCCCCATGCTCTGCTAGCAAACGCTCTGCGGCCATCTGGGCCAACTCAATTAACCAGGCATCCCGCTGTAGATCCACAAACCGCAGCATCGCATCACCAGATTGCTTGGCACCCAATAACTCGCCAGGACCCCGCAATGACAGATCTCTCTCGGCAATGACAAATCCATCTGACGTTTCTCGTAAAGTTTGTAAGCGCTCTTTCGCAGCTAAAGATAGAGGTTCTGCATACATCAAGATGCAAACCGAATCTGCTGAACCCCGTCCTACACGCCCACGCAACTGATGAATTTGCGCATAACCAAAGCGCTCTGCATGCTCTATCACCATGAGAGCTGCATTGGGCACATCAACACCGACTTCAATCACGGTAGTTGCAACTAAAAGCTGGATTTCATTGGCTTTGAAGGCTGCCATCACCGCAGCTTTTTCTTCACTCCTCAAGCGGCCATGCACTAAACCCACTTTGAAATTTGGCAAAGCTTGTGTGAGCTGCTCAAAACTTTCAACCGCAGTTTGCAATTGCAATACCTCTGACTCTTCAATCAAAGGACAAACCCAATAGGCTTGCAGTCCCTTTGCTAGCCAATCATGCAAACCGCTAATCACTTCATCCCTACGTGCAGCCTTCACCACCTTCGTCGCAATCGGTTTTCTACCAGGAGGCAATTCATCAATCACGGAAACGTCTAAGTCAGCGTAATAGGTCATCGCCAAAGTCCGTGGAATCGGAGTGGCCGACATCATTAATTGATGGCAATAGAACAGCTCCGAGCCAACGCGTTGCTGAATCTCTAGACGCTGTCTCACACCAAAACGATGTTGCTCATCAATCACTGCTAAACCCAACTTAGCGAAACTCACCTTATCTTGAATAAGAGCATGTGTGCCGATAATGAGTTGGGCCTCACCACTCTCAATTATGTCTTGGGCAAGTCTTTTCTCTTTAACCTTCAAGCTGCCAGAGAGCCAGGCAATCTTGATGCCTAGAGGTCCAAACCACTCCTGCATTTTGAGGTAGTGTTGCTCCGCCAGAATTTCTGTAGGCGCCATGATGGCAGCTTGATAGCCATGATCCATGGCTCGTGCAGCAGCTAATGCGGCAATCACCGTTTTTCCACTACCCACATCGCCTTGCAATAGGCGATTCATTGGAAAGGTATTGGATAGATCAGCTCCAATCTCTGCCCAGACTCGGGCTTGAGCACCAGTCAACTTAAAGGGCAAAACTTTCAGTAAGCCATCTTCAATACTGGTAGTTTTTTTGCTTACCTTACTTACTGACTGATCCTTTGCAAAACTAGGAGCACGCCTTTCTCTACGAATAGCATGCGCCCGCTTTAAAGAAATCTGCTGGGCGAGCAATTCTTCGAACTGCACCCTGCGCCATGCAGGATGTGTGCGCTCCAGCAGAGATTGGGTATTAGCGTCGGCAGGTGGCTGATGCAAATACGCAATTGCATCTTGCAGTGGCGGCCAATCATTGCTTGGCAAAATTTCTGTCATGAGTTTGGTGGGCAAAAATTCCGCCAAACTTTCTTTCAGGCTAGCATCCCGTAAAGCCTGTAAGACCGCCTTACGAATAATCGTTTGTGAGATACCTGCACTTGCGGGATAGACCGGGGTCAAACTTGCTGGCAATGGCGCATCTGGCGTTACAGCCCGAACTATAGGGTGAACCATTTCAGGGCCTTGATAACCCTCTCGGACCTCGCCTCGTACTCGGACATGGGCGCCAACTGCCATTTGCTTTTGCTGGCTTGGATAGAAATTGAGGAAACGGAGCTGTAGCGAAGCGGTGTCATCTTCAATCGTGACCAAAAGCTGCCTTCTAGGGCGGAACATCACCTGATTTCGAATCACGACACCTTGAGTCTGAATTGAATGAAACCTTCCTAAACCCAAAGCCTCCTCGATAGTGAAAAGCTCAGTCTCGTCCTCGTAACGGGATGGCAGGTGCAAAGCAAGTGCCATAGGGCTGTTTAAACCCATCTTTTCGAGTGCAGTTGGTGGTCGCTTAGTCGTCATCGTTAAAATCCAATACCTGATGGTAATGCTATGCAACTTTCCGACTTCAATTACGACCTCCCGCCCGAACTAATTGCCCAGCATCCCCTGGCCAATAGAACGGATAGTCGCCTCTTAGAACTGAATATAGAGGGGGGTAATGTCGCCCAATTGATCGATCGGAAATTCCCAGACATTCTTAACCTTATCAAACCTGGGGATTTACTCGTCTTTAATGACACCAAGGTAATCCCTGCGCGCCTACATGGCAAAAAGGAGACGGGTGGCAATGTGGAGCTCCTCATTGAACGCATCAGTGGCGATCAACAAGCCTGGGTGCAAATTAGAGCTTCCAAGGTTCCCAAGACCGGGAGCATTGTCCATGTCCACAACAAAGCGGGTGAAACCTTCCCAGTGGAAATGCTTGGCTATGACGGCAGATTCTATGAAGTGCGCTTTCCAGAGAATGTGTTTGATTTGCTTGAGCGATTCGGTGAATTGCCACTGCCACCATACATAGAGCATCAGCCAAATCAGGAAGATGCCAATCGCTATCAAACTGTGGTTGCCAAAAACCCTGGTGCTGTTGCAGCCCCTACGGCAGGATTGCACTTTGATGAAGTTATTTTGAAGAAGCTAAATGAGCTTGGAGTTAATCAAGCTACCGTCACCCTCCATGTAGGCGCAGGTACTTTCACACCAGTTCGCGAAGAAGACCTTAGCAAACACAAAATGCACTATGAGTGGTTTTCGGTTCCAGCAGATACTATTGAAGCAATTAAAACCACTCACAAAACAGGTGGCAGAGTCATTGCTGTCGGGACAACGAGTCTACGAGCCTTAGAGAGTCAGGCTCAAAGCCAACAAGCCAGCGGCGAAACCAATTTATTTATTACCCCAGGCTATACCTTCAAGGCTGTAGATTGTTTGCTTACAAACTTTCATCTACCAAAATCCACTTTACTGATGTTAGTGAGTGCCTTTGCTGGTGTAGACAATATCCGCCATGCCTATCAACATGCCATCCAAAATGAATATCGCTTTTTTAGCTACGGCGATGCGATGTTCTTAAGCCGTACCAACTAAACAAGCACATGACAAAACCCGTTCACTTTAATATTCTCGCGCGCGACTCTGCGAGTCCTGCACGTCTTGGCCAACTTGATCTTCCTCATGGCAGCGTTCAAACGCCGATCTTTATGCCGGTCGGAACATATGGCACGGTGAAGGCCATGACGCCTCGGGATTTAAATGAAGCCAAGGCGCAAATTATTTTAGGCAACACCTTTCATCTGTGGCTAAGACCCGGTTTGGATGTGATTAAGAAGCATGGTGGCTTACACCGCTTCATGGGCTGGGATAAACCCATCCTCACTGACTCAGGCGGCTTTCAGGTCTTTAGCTTGGGAGCTCTACGAAAAATCTCCGAAGAGGGTGTGACCTTTGCATCTCCAATCAATGGCGATAAATTATTTATGTCTCCAGAGGTGTCGATGGAAATTCAGGCGGTACTCAATAGTGACATTGCCATGCAATTTGATGAGTGCACGCCTTATGAAGTCAAAGGACAAGCAACCTCAGAAAAAACTGCGCGTGCTTCACTAGAAATGTCCCTACGTTGGGGTGATCGCTCCTTAAAACGCTTTCGCGAGCTCGAAACAGGCAATGGCCTCTTTGGCATTGTTCAAGGTGGCATGTTCGAGAATTTACGAGAATTCTCCTTGGATGCTGTCAGCCAACAAGGCTTTGATGGCATTGCTATTGGGGGCCTGTCCGTTGGAGAACCGAAACCCGAGTTTGAGCGCATTCTGAATTTCACAGCCCCCAAGCTGCCAGAGCATATGCCTCATTACTTAATGGGGGTTGGGACACCAGAAGACCTCATGCTTGGCGTCAGCCTAGGCATCGATATGTTTGACTGCGTGATGCCAACTCGCAATGCTCGAAATGGCTGGCTTTTTACCCGCTTTGGCGACTTGAAGCTGCGTAATTCAGGCTACAAGGACGATGACCGCCCTGTCGACCCTACTTGCGGCTGCTATACCTGTAAAAACTTCACCAGATCCTACCTAAACCACCTGCAGAAGGCGAATGAAATCCTTGGGTCACAGCTGAATACGATTCACAATCTCTCCTACTACCTCCAGCTCATGGAAGAGGTGAGGGACTCCCTTGCCAAGGATCGATTTAGCGCCTATCGCGAGGAATTCCATCGGAATCGTCAGCGCGGCGTAGAGCCTGGACAGGATTAATAGCCCTAGAGCGTCAATGGGCACCTCCTATTGACCCAAAATCAGCCCTCCAAGCCCCATACAGTTTAGAATTGCGGGTTTACGGCTTTGCTTTAAAAGCCTAAAAACTGAAGCATTTTCCAATCGGTAACTCATGGAGGTTTTGTATGTGGATTAGTAACGCTTTTGCCCAGGCTCCAGCCGCGGGTGCAGATTCTGGTGGCTTGATGAGCTTCCTCCCCCTGATTTTGATGTTTGTAGTTTTGTACTTCATCATGATTCGCCCACAAATGAAGCGTCAAAAAGAAACTAAAGCAATGCTTGAGTCTCTTGCTGTTGGCGATGAAGTAGTGACAGTTGGCGGCATCATCGGCAAAGTGACCGGATTGAAAGACCAAGTAGTGACTGTTGAAATTTCTGCTGGCACTGAAGTGCAAATGCAAAAAGGCGCCATTACAACAGTATTGCCAAAAGGCTCAATGAAGTCTGCTTAATAAGCTTGTTTAAAAGTATCTCGATATGAATCGCTACCCCCTCTGGAAATACATAGTCATCCTATTTGCACTGCTGATTGGAGGACTATATTCATTACCCAATTTCTACGGGGAGGCTCCAGCGGTTCAAGTCTCGTCCGCCAAACCAACCATCAAGGTTGATTTGGCGACACAGTCTCGAGTCGAAAAGATTCTGACGGATGACAACATTAGTAATACTGGCATCTTCTTTGAATCTACAGGCAATGTAGGTTCAATCAAAATTCGCTTCAACAATACCGATATTCAATTGCGCGCACGTGACTTGCTGCAACAGAAATTGAATATTGATCAAAATGATCCCAATTTCACAGTTGCATTAAACCTACTCTCCAATACACCGAGTTGGCTCAATGCGCTTAATGCATTACCGATGCCTCTCGGCCTTGACTTGCGTGGTGGCGTTTACTTCTTGCTGCAAGTGGATATGAAGGGCGCAGTTCAAAAGAAGGTTACTTCTTTGGCAACCGATATTCGTAGTCAGTTGCGTGATAAATCGATTCGTCAACAAGGAATTGAACGCGGCCAGGACAGCATCACGTTAACTTTTGGTAGCACTGAAGATGCTGAAAAAGCACGTTCAGTATTGATGGCTAGCCAGCCTGATCTGATCTGGCAAATTAAGCCTACTGGGCTATCACCTAAACTCGTAGGCGAATTTAAGCCAACTGCCTTAAAAGAAATCCAAGACAACGCAGTGAAGCAAAATATCGTGACGCTCAATAAGCGTGTGAATGAGCTGGCCGTTAAAGAGCCGGTCATTCAACAGCAAGGTGCAGAGCGCATTGTTGTTCAACTGCCAGGCGTACAAGATACTGCTCGCGCAAAAGACATCATTGGTCGCACAGCAACTCTGGAGTCCAGATTGGCTGACCCCATCGTCTCGACTATTGCGATTGGTGAGACCCCTCCCCCAGGAATGGATGTTTTCCGCTTTGGTGAAAACCGCCAAGGCGTGTTCAAAAAATCTGTGATCTTTAGTGGTGATCGCATTACGGATGCAAGCGCAGGCTTCGACCAAAACCAACGTCCTGCAGTGAATATTTCTTTAGATGCTGCCGGCGGTCGCGTAATGCAAGAAGTGACACGTGAAAACATTGGCAAGCCAATGGGCATGATCTTGTTTGAAAAAGGCAAAGGTGAGGTTCTCACAATTGCCACTATTCAAAGTGAGTTTGGCTCCAAGTTTCAGATCACTGGTCAACCAACTACTGAGAGTGCGAATGATTTGGCACTCTTGTTGCGTGCGGGTTCCTTAGCAGCCCCAATGGAAATCATTGAAGAGCGGACGATTGGACCAAGCCTCGGTGCTGAAAATATTGAGAAAGGCTTTAAATCCCTCATCATTGGTTTTACAGCAATCGCTATTTTCATGATTGCCTACTACCTCTTGTTTGGTACTTTCTCAGTTGTGGCACTAGCAGTGAACTTACTGCTCTTAATCTCCGTTTTATCCATGCTGCAAGCTACCTTAACCCTGCCAGGCATTGCTGCGATGGCATTGGCACTGGGTATGGCGATTGACTCCAACGTGTTAATTAACGAGCGTATTCGTGAGGAGCTACGTAATGGTGCAGCTCCGCAAACAGCTATTGCTATTGGCTTTGATAAGGCCTGGGCAACCATCTTGGATTCAAATATCACTACCTTAATTGCTGGTCTAGCATTGCTGACATTTGGCTCCGGCCCAATCAAAGGCTTCGCGGTAGTGCATTGCCTTGGTATTTTGACTTCGATGTTTTCAGCGGTCTTTTTCTCACGTGGCCTGGTTAACCTCTGGTACGGCAGAGGTAAAAAAGTTCAAAAACTCGCTATCGGCCAAGTTTGGCGTCCTCAGGAGAAATAAGTCATGGAATTTTTCCGGATCAAAAAAGACATTCCCTTTATGCGCCACGCATTGGCGCTCAATGCAGTCTCTCTCATCACCTTCTTAGCTGCCGTTTTCTTCCTCTGGCATAACGGTCTTCACCTATCAATTGAATTTACTGGCGGTACGGTAATGGAGGTTACTTATCCACAAACCGCCCCTTTAGATTCAATTAGATCGAATGTGGAAAAGTTAGGTTATTCCGATACCCAGATTCAGAACTTTGGTAGCTCACGTGATGTGATGATTCGCCTGCCACTCCAAAAAGATGCCGAAGGAAAAATGATTTCCTCTGCTGATCAAAGTGCGGCTGTGATGCAAGCGCTTGAGCCAGCAACAACTGGAGCAAAGCTACAGCGCGTGGAGTTCGTAGGCCCCCAAGTAGGTCGTGAACTCGCAATTGATGGATTAATGGCCTTGTTGTTTGTAGTGATTGGCATCGTGGTTTACCTTTCTTTCCGCTTCGAGTGGAAATTTGCTGTTGCCGGCATCATTGCGAACTTACATGACATCGTCATTATTTTAGGCTTCTTTGCTTTCTTCCAATGGGAATTCTCACTCTCCGTTTTGGCCGCAGTACTGGCTGTGCTGGGTTACTCAGTCAATGAGTCAGTGGTGATCTTTGACCGTATTCGCGAAAACTTCCGCAAGTACCGCAAGATGAATACCCGCGAGATTATTGATAACGCCATTACCAGCACCATTAGCCGCACCGTAATTACTCACGGTAGTACTGAGATGATGGTTCTGGCGATGCTGATTTTTGGTGGCCCTACCCTCTTCTACTTTGCCTTAGCATTAACCATCGGTATTTTGTTTGGTATTTACTCTTCTGTATTCGTTGCTGCGGCTTTAGCAATGTGGCTTGGTGTTACTCGTGAAGATTTAGTGAAGGGCGACAAGAAGCCGGATGATGCTGCCCGCAATGATGATCCAAACTTTGGAGCTCAGGTCTGAGCTCTATCTGAACGGTTAATTTAGTGTGAAATTCTGATACTCAAGGGCGGCTAATATTTTCTTAGTCGCGCCTTGATGCTCAATCGAGTAGGCCGTTGCGGCACTCGACATCCTTGCCAGCTCGGCAGTATTCAAAAGTAATTCTTTTAAAGCTTCCATGAGAGCCACTGGTTCACTCAATATAAGCTCACCCTGAATACGCTTTGCAGCGCCCATCTTGATAGCATCCAAAGCAGCCTGCTGAAAGTTGTAGGTATGCTCACCGAGTAATACCGGGCAACCAGCAGCACATGCTTCAATCAGATTCTGACCACCAAACGGAAGAAGGCTTCCGCCCATCACTACCAAGTCAGCGGCGCTGTAATACATGGGCATCTCACCCATGGAGTCACCCAGAATCACATCCACATCAGCATCACCCTTTGGCGCTTCAATCCATTCTGAACGGGGGCGAAATTTCAATCCGGCATCCTGAATTTGATTTGCAACTTCTGAGAAACGCTCGGGGTGACGGGGCACCAAACAAAGTAATGGGGCAACATCAAAAGCATTGCTGAGGAGCAAATCCCTCCACGCTTGCAAAATAATCGCCTCCTCACCATCACGGGTACTGGCAGCACAAACCATCAGACGCTGATTTGCATGCAACTCTTGTTTCCAGGATTTACCTTGTTGGACCAGGCTTGGATCTAGTGGCACATCAAACTTGAGATTGCCAACAATCTCCACATTGTTTACGCCAAGGCTACGGTAGCGGTCAGCATCGAATTGGGTTTGAGCCAAGATGCCTGTAAATGCTTGAAACAAAGACCTTCCTGCTTTACCAAATCGATTTACTCGACGCGCACTGCGCTCAGATAAGCGCGCGTTCACCAAAAATAATGGCAGGCTGATTTCTGCGCAATAGAAGACTACGGTTGGCCAAGCTTCGGTCTCCATAAATAGACCGAATTTCGGCTTAAATGCGCGCATGAAATTGGCAACCGACCAACAAAGGTCATAGGGCAAATAGACTTGACGTAGTCGACCAGCGGCAATCGCCTTAGCAAATAAGGCAGCTCCAGTGCGACGGCCATTAAGCGTCATATGGGTCAGCAGAACTGTTTCACCACGCTCTAGATAAGCCTCAACTAAAGGTTGGGCAGCCCTGGTTTCACCAACTGATACCGCATGAATCCATACTGATCCCTGAGTGATATTTTTGCCGTAAGAAAAGCCTAGACGCTCAGAGAAATGATTTAAATAGTCAGATGAGTGGCGCATGCGCCAGGCAAGGCGAATAAATGCAAAGGGCAATAAGAGATGCCAAAGCAGTTGATAAACGGCAAACCAGATCTTTGGGCGGGCACCGTATTGCAAATCCTGCGGTGCGCGCCCAAGGTTTGGAGTCAAACTCACTTTTTCAGACGTTCGGTCAATTCGACCGCCTTGCCCAAATAAGAAGATGGTGTCATCTCGAGCAACAAGGTTTTTGCATCATCAGGAATTTGCAAACCACGAATGAAGGTTTGCAAATCAGCCTGATTAATTCCCTTGCCACGAGTGAGCTCTTTGAGTTGCTCATACGGATTTTCAATGCCATAACGACGCATGACAGTTTGCACTGGCTCTGCTAATACTTCCCAGCACTCATCTAGGTCAGCAGCGATCGCCGCATGGTTTACTTCCAATTTACCAAGGCCACGCAAGGCGCTGTCATAAGCCAAAACGCTGTGGCCAAAAGCTGGGCCGAGGTTGCGCAATACAGTTGAATCAGTAAGGTCACGCTGCCAACGAGAAATTGGTAACTTCTCAGCCAGGTGACGCAATAAAGCATTGGCTACACCCAAGTTGCCTTCGGAGTTTTCAAAGTCAATTGGGTTCACTTTATGCGGCATAGTTGATGAACCAATCTCACCTGCTTTAGTGCGTTGCTTGAAGTAACCGATCGAAATGTAAGCCCAGAAATCACGGTCCATATCCAACAAGATTGTGTTGGCGCGAGCAATCGCATCAAACAGTTCAGCCATGCCATCGTGCGGCTCAATCTGAATTGTGTACGGATTAAATGTGAGACCTAAACGCTTTTCGACTACGTTTTTGGAAAAATTTTCCCAATCAAAATTTGGGTAAGCAGATAAGTGGGCATTGTAATTACCAACCGCGCCATTCATTTTTCCTAAAAGCGGGACTGCGGCAATCGTTGCAATCGCTCGCTCTAAACGTTTCGCAATATTAGCCAATTCTTTACCTAAGGTGCTTGGGGAAGCTGGCTGACCATGCGTACGCGACAACAAAGGAACCTTCGCATTCTCAATTGCCAAATCCGTTAATACAGAAAGAACTTTTCTGAGTTGCGGCAATAACACTTCGTCACGCGCACCACGCAACATCAAACCATGTGAAGTGTTGTTAATGTCTTCAGAGGTGCAGGCGAAATGAATAAATTCACTAGCTTTCAATAGATCTGGTCGACCAGCCACTTTTTCTTTTAAGAAATACTCAACCGCTTTCACATCATGGTTGGTCACCGCCTCAATGTCTTTAATGCGCTGCGCATCGGCATCAGAGAAGTTTTCAGGCAAAGACAATAAAAATGCCTCATCTGCTGCACTAATTTTTGGCACATCAGGAAGTCCTGCCGAGGCCAATGCCAATAGCCAATGAATCTCAACAAATACACGCTGGCGCATAAATGCGGCCTCGGATAACCAAGGCCTTAAGGCATCCAGTTTGCCGGCATAGCGACCATCTAAAGGGGAAAGTGCATTAAGGGTAGAAATCGGCTGACTCACGAATATTGCCTTTACATTGAATGTGTCAATAAACCCTGATTTTAATCGTTCTAAGGGGGCAACCCAATTTGGCTGAGATAGCTATACTTGGGAATATGAAACTCATCGGATCCCTCACTAGCCCCTACGTACGCAAGGTACGTATTGTTCTCATGGAAAAAAAGGTTGATGTTGACCTAGAACTTGAAAATGTCTGGGCTGCAGATACCAAAATTGCCCTCAATAACCCCTTAGGCAAGATTCCTTGCTTGATTTTGGATGATGGCGAGGCCATTTATGACTCCCGAGTGATTGCGGAGTATGCCGATACCCTGAGCCCAGTAGGAAAGCTGATTCCGGCAGGTAGCCGCGAACGTGCCACAGTCAAAACCTGGGAGGCTTTGGCTGATGGGATTAAAGATGCTGGCATTTTGGCTCGTTTAGAGCATACATTTCATACGCCTGAGCAGCAGAGTGATACCTGGCTTGAGCGCCAAATGGGCAAAATTGATGCTGCTTTAGCCCAAATGTCCCGTGAATTAGGCGAAAACCCCTGGTGTCACGGCAACCAGATGACTTTGGCTGATATTGCAGTGGGATGTGCACTGGGCTACCTGTTGTTCCGCTTCCCAAATGTAGCGTGGCAAGCTCAATACCCCAGTCTAGACGCTCTGTATCAAAAGCTGATGCAAAGACCTTCCTTTACAGAAACAGCGCCTCCAGCGGCTTAAATTCAGAAATTACTTCTAAAGTACCTGAGGGTACTTAGGCGGAAATAATTCCGCCGCCCAAGCAAATATCGCCGTCGTACAAGACGGCAGACTGGCCAGGCGTCACTGCCCACTGAGCCTCCGGAAAAGTTAATTGGAAACTGAGGGGCCCTTCAACTCCTGCGACTAGCGAGCATGCAGAGTCAGCTTGGCGATAGCGGGTTTTTGCAGAATACTGGCCAGGCATTGGAGCTGTGCCTGCAACCCAGCTGGCATCAATTGCAGAAAGCTGATTGGCTAGAAGCCATGCGTGCTCGTGCCCTTGTGCCACATATAGCGTGTTGTTCACTACGTCTTTGCGGGCGACATACCAAGCATCCCCATTGCCATTTTGACTGCCGCCTAAGCCAATACCTTTACGCTGACCTAGAGTGAAAAAGGCAAGCCCCATATGCTCTCCCACCGTTTTGCCTTCAGGGGTTTTAATGGGTCCAGGTGTACGAGGCAAGTAGCGGTTTAAGAACTCACGGAAGGGGCGTTCGCCAATAAAGCAAATCCCAGTGGAATCTTTTTTGCGCGCATTGTGTAAACCAATTTGCTCGGCGATCTTGCGGACCTCTGTCTTTGGAATTTCCCCAAGTGGAAAAAGAACGTTTGCTAATTGGGCTTGGGTTAAGCGGTGCAAGAAGTAGCTTTGATCTTTGCTGGCATCAAGCGCCTTTAATAATTGCGTCCGCCCACCCTCATGACGCACCCGCGCATAGTGGCCAGTAGCAATCGCATCTGCACCCAAGCTCATGGCATGGTCTAAAAAGGCTTTGAACTTAATTTCTGCATTGCACAAAACATCAGGGTTGGGCGTTCGCCCTGCAGCGTATTCGCGCAAAAACTCGGCAAAAACGCGCTCTCGGTACTCGGCAGCAAAATTGACCGCCTCAACATCAATTCCGATGAGATCTGCCACGGAAACGACATCTAGCCAATCCTGGCGTGCGGAGCAATACTCATCATTGTCATCGTCTTCCCAGTTTTTCATGAAAAGGCCAATCACTTCATAGCCTTGCTGCTTCAGCATCCAGGCCGCAACAGACGAATCTACACCCCCAGACATGCCTACAACGACTTTGGATGGCTTTGAAGCGGGTATTGCGGAAGAATTGAGCGGGATCATCAAAAAATGCGAGAATTCAATATAAGCTGAAAACCCCATTGTAGAAGCCTTAACTCAAGTTAGCCTGAAGAGCTTAAATGAGCCGGTACAAAACATAAGGGTATGCATATATATGTGTATTCGCGTATATATACCTAAAATAGATTATTTGAATCATTAGCATTTGGAGACATGCCATGCGCATAGGAGTACCGCTGGAAATCAGACCTGGGGAAACTCGGGTTGCTGCCACACCGGAAACCGTTAAGAGGCTGATTAGCCAAGGTCATACGGTTGTTATACAAAAGGATGCGGGCGTAACAGCCAGCCAGCCAGATTCTGCCTATGAAGCCGTTGGCGCAACAATTGGTAGTGCTGTTGACGCCTTTGGTGCAGAGATCGTACTCAAAGTACGTGCGCCCGAAGCTACCGAGCTCAAACAAATTAAATCTGGCAGCGTGCTACTTGGCATGCTTGACCCATTTGATAACGAAAATATTGCAGCCATGGCTGCGCAAGGTGTGACCGCATTCTCATTAGAGGCTGCTCCACGAACCACACGCGCCCAAAGTATGGACGTTCTGTCTTCTCAAGCGAACATCGCAGGTTACAAAGCCGTCATGGTCGCAGCCAATGAGTATCAGCGCTTTATGCCAATGCTCATGACTGCAGCTGGAACGGTTAAAGCGGCACGCGTGCTGATCTTGGGTGCCGGTGTTGCTGGTCTTCAAGCGATCGCAACGGCGAAGCGTTTAGGCGCTGTTATCGAAGCATCTGATGTACGCCCTGCTGCTAAAGAGCAAATCGAATCTCTCGGCGCGAAGTTTGTTGACGTTCCTTATGAGACTGACGAAGAACGTGAAATCGCTCAAGGTGTTGGCGGCTATGCTCGCCCAATGCCAGAAGCCTGGATGAAGCGTCAAGCAGCTCTCGTTGCTGAACGCGCTCAACAAGCTGACATTGTGATTACCACTGCTTTGATTCCAGGTCGTAAGCCACCCGTCTTATTGCACAGCGATACCGTTGCCAATATGAAACCAGGCTCTATCGTGATCGACTTAGCAGCTGGTCGTGGCGACAATGGCTCAGGCAACTGTCCTTTGACAGAGGCTGACAAGATCGTTGAAAAAAATGGTGTGAAGATTATTGGTTACACCAATCTCGCAAGTATGGTGGCAGCAGATGCTTCTGCTTTGTATGCCCGTAACTTACTCGACTTCATGAAACTGATCGTTGATGCTGAGGCGAAGTTAGTAATCCCAACGGATGACGACATTGTTACTGCCTGCCTCATGTGCCGTGATGGCCAAGCCATCCGTAAAAACTAATAAAAAATTATTCAAAGGAAACATCATGGATCTCGCTGCTTTTCAAAGCATCCTCACAGTCCAAAACATCACCGTGTTTGTGTTGGCCATTTTTGTTGGTTACCACGTGGTTTGGAACGTCACTCCTGCACTGCATACTCCACTCATGGCGGTTACTAACGCTATTTCTGGAATCATTATTGTTGGCGCCTTACTTCAAACTGAAGTGATTGGTGGCGATGAGATCACTCTCACCAGCATCATTGGTGCGATTGCAGTCTTTTTGGCTTCAATCAATATTTTTGGTGGCTTTATGGTCACCCGTCGCATGCTGGAGATGTTCAAGAAAAAAGCCCCAAAGGCTGATGCGGCTGGAACTAAATAAAACTAGAACAAGATCTTATAGAGACCACAATAATGTCAAACATAACCGCGATTTCCTATCTCATTTCATCGGTGCTGTTCATCCTCGCTTTGCGTGGATTGTCTTCACCAACTACTTCACGCCAAGGTAACACCTTCGGCATGGTCGGCATGCTGCTCGCCGTGATCACCACCTTCATGATTCCTGACTTTAAGCCAGTCTTCTCATTGATTATTGGCGCGATTGTTGGTGGCGCTATCATTGGAACGATTGCCGCTAAGCGCGTGCAGATGACGAAGATGCCTGAGCTCGTAGCGCTCATGCACTCCTTCGTTGGCTTATCAGCAGTATTGATCGCTATCGCAGCGGTATATAACCCTGCTCATGATCACACTGGCGCACAAAAGATCGAACTCTTCATTGGTGCATTTATTGGCGCGATTACCTTCACAGCTTCCGTTATTGCTTTCGGCAAATTATCAGGAAAAGTGAGTGGTAAACCAGTGACTTTTGCCGGTCAACATTTACTCAATTTGATTCTTGCTATCGGCATGGTTTCTGGTGGCGTTATGTATTTCATGACAGGCAGCCACGAAGCATTCTTGGTAATGTGTGCCATTGCTTTGGTATTGGGCGTGACATTGATCATCCCAATCGGTGGTGCCGATATGCCGGTGGTGGTATCGATGCTGAACAGCTACTCTGGTTGGGCAGCTGCAGGTATTGGTTTCACATTGAACAACCCAGTTTTGATTATTGCCGGCGCTTGCGTGGGATCTTCTGGCGCAATTCTGTCTTACATCATGTGTAAGGCCATGAATCGCTCTATCTTGGCGGTCTTGCTGGGCGGCTTTGGCGCCGAAGCTTCTGCTGGTGGTGCTGATGATGGCGGTCCAAAGAACTACAAAACTGGCTCCCCAGAAGATGCGGCCTTCCTCATGGAAAACGCTGACACTGTGGTGATTGTTCCTGGTTACGGTTTAGCAGTTGCCCGCGCTCAACATGCTCTCAAAGAATTGACAGAGAAGTTAACTCACCATGGCGTCACTGTGAAGTATGCGATTCACCCAGTGGCTGGTCGTATGCCTGGTCATATGAACGTACTCTTAGCTGAAGCTGAAGTTCCATACGATCAAGTATTTGAGATGGAAGATATCAACAGCGACTTTGGACAAGCTGACGTAGTGCTAGTACTTGGTGCAAACGACGTGGTGAACCCTGCCGCTCGTACACCAGGCAGCCCAATCTTTGGTATGCCGATCCTGGAAGCATTTAAAGCTAAAACGATCATCGTAAATAAGCGCTCCATGGCTGCAGGTTATGCAGGTCTTGATAATGAACTCTTCTACATGGACAAAACGATGATGGTCTTCGGTGATGCGAAGAAAGTTGTGGAAGATATGGTGAAGTCTGTCAGCTAAGTATCTAGCTGTATTCATCTAAGTGAAATTTAGATGGTTAACAAGTTAAACGGTGGATAAGTGAAAAACTTACCCACCGTTTTTTTATTCCTACCTACTCATTATTTATTCATTATTCAAATGAAACTACTTAAATTTATCGCGCTCATTTTCATATCTATAGCATCTCAATATGCTCAGGCTGATGCAGAACGAAAACATTACTACACTGATATTCCGGGCGTAGAGGCTAATGTCTTAATCAAAACTACAAAGTCATGGAATGGTGCCGTACTTCCCTCATATGGCGAAGGTCAAGCTGAAATTACTATTATTCGATACAGATTTGCTCCGGGCGCATCCATACCAATGCATATGCATCCCGTTATTAATGCTGGAGTTCTGCTCAAGGGTGAGCTCAATATCTTTACAAAAACTGGTGAAAAAATAACCCTCAAAGCGGGTGAGCCATTGGTAGAACTGTTTAAAGAATGGCACTACGGCTCAAACCCAGGGACTGAGCCAGTTGACTTAATTGTTGTCTATGCAGGAACGGTCGGGACTCCCTTAACAATTCGGAAGAAGTGAGCTTAGAAATCAATCCTATTCAGGAATAAAAAAACGCCTGGTCTTGTGAACCAGGCGTTTTAGTTTCTACAGCTTGATAGCTGAGGAAATTACGGCTATTACATCATGCCGCCCATTCCACCCATACCACCCATGCCGCTCATATCAGGCATCCCACCACCAGCGGAATCATCCTTTGGTGCTTCGCAGATTGCGCAATCAGTAGTCAACAATAAGGCTGCAACAGAAGCGGCATTAACCAATGCAGTTTTTGTTACCTTAGTTGGGTCGATCACACCTTGAGCTACGAGGTCGCCGTATTCACCAGTTGCTGCGTTGTAACCGTTGTTGCCTTTGCTAGCCAACACTGCATTAACAACTACGCTAGCTTCGTCACCTGCGTTAGAAACGATGATACGAATTGGCTCTTCCATTGCGCGCAATACGATGTTGATACCAGCGTCTTGGTCAGCGTTATCGCCTTTCAAGCCCTTAATACCCTGCATCGCACGTAACAATGCTACGCCACCACCAGGAACAATACCTTCTTCAACCGCTGCACGAGTTGCATGCAATGCATCATCAACGCGGTCTTTCTTTTCTTTCATTTCAACTTCAGTAGCAGCGCCAACACGAATTACTGCAACACCACCTGCCAATTTGGCAACGCGCTCTTGCAATTTCTCTTTGTCGTAGTCACTAGTTGCTTCATCGATCTGAACACGGATATTCTTCACGCGAGCTTCAATTGCTTTAGCATCGCCAGCACCGTCAATGATGATGGTGTTTTCTTTGCCTACTTCGATACGCTTGGCTTGACCCAAGTGCTCAAGAGTTGTTTTCTCGAGTGTGAGGCCGATTTCTTCAGCGATTACTGTACCGCCAGTCAAGATTGCAATATCTTCCAACATGGCTTTACGACGATCACCAAAGCCAGGAGCCTTAACAGCGCAAGTCTTGATGATGCCGCGAATGTTGTTTACAACCAAAGTTGCTAAGGCTTCGCCTTCAACATCTTCTGCAATGATCAACAATGGACGACCAGACTTAGCCACTTGCTCGAGTACTGGGAGCAAATCACGGATGTTGCTAACTTTCTTGTCAAACAAGAGAACGTATGGAGTTTCCAATACGGCAACTTGCTTTTCAGGTTGGTTAATGAAGTATGGAGAGAGGTAGCCGCGGTCAAACTGCATACCTTCAACAACTTCAAGCTCATCTTCCAATGACTTGCCATCTTCAACAGTGATAACACCTTCTTTACCTACTTTTTCCATTGCCTCAGCAATACGCTGGCCAATGCTGTGATCGCTGTTAGCTGAGATTGAACCAACTTGAGCGATTTCTTTAGTGGTTGTGCAAGGCTTGCTGATCTTCTTGAGTTCTTCGATTGCAGCTGCAACCGCTTTATCAATACCGCGCTTCAAGTCCATTGGGTTGTGACCTGAAACTACGTATTTCATACCTTCGCGAACGATAGACTGAGCCAATACAGTAGCGGTAGTTGTACCGTCACCAGCGATGTCATTGGTTTTGGAAGCAACTTCCTTCACCATCTGAGCACCCATGTTCTGGAGCTTGTCTTTAAGTTCGATTTCTTTTGCTACGGATACACCATCTTTAGTGATGGTTGGGCCGCCAAATGAACGCTCGATAACCACGTTGCGACCTTTTGGTCCCAAAGTTGTTTTTACTGCGTTCGCAAGAATGTTTACGCCTTCTACCATCTTGGTACGGGCGTTATCTCCAAATACGACGTCTTTTGCTGCCATGATTGAGTTCCTTTCTTAGGTACCGATTACTTCTGTACAACAGCCATGATGTCTTCTTCGCGCATTACGAGAAGCTCGTCGCTGCCGACCTTAACTGTTTGACCTGCATATTTGCCGAATAACACGCGATCGCCAACCTTGACGTCTGGTGCATTCAACTTACCGCTGTCATCACGCTTGCCTGGGCCAACTGCCAATACTTCACCTTGGTCTGGCTTTTCAGCAGCAGCATCCGGAATAATGATTCCAGAGGCGGTTTTTGATTCTTGATCTAAACGTTTAATGATTACGCGATCATGTAAAGGACGCAGATTCATTCCTTCTCCTATGTTAGTAAGTGTTAACTAATTAAAAAACCAATATAAATCAATGTGTTGCAGTCTCTTAACACGAAGGCAACAAGCTTTTCAGCTGAATAAGCCTGTTTTAGCACTCGCGTGTAGGGAGTGCTGATTATATAGGTCTGATTCCAGGGATTTCAAGGGCAAATTCACCTTAAATTTCAAAAGGAATCCCGCGCTTTCTATAATGGAGGGAGGCAAGTAGGTAGATTCCTACATATAAATAAGCCTTAAGCCCTTACCGCTCCAATCTGACCTGCCTAGACTGGCTATTCAATGATTGGAGAATGCTGATGAGCCCGAAATCCCGGCTGTACACGCTTGTAAAGGCTTGGAAGAACAAACCCTTCCAAGAAGTGCGCGACGCCTGCGGCCAGCCTTGGCTAGGCCTTAGTGGCGAAGCGCTCGAAGAACACCGATCCTGGTCCCAGCGACAAGCGATTAGCAACGAACCTATCTTTAATAGCCAAGGAAGCAAGCTGACGAGCTCATTATTTAGACCATTACTGGCGGCCACCGACACACAGCTCCTCAGATTGTTCATGGAGGGCTTGGATACGATTACCTATTGGTACCGAAGTGGTCGCTTCATTCCAGGCATCTTGCCTCTGCCGACTCAACACTTAGCTTCAGCTGGGTTTATTGATGCCTTAAGCGACCTCATCCTGAACTCACGACTCCCGGTTGGTCTCATTAGTTTAGGCATCAATAAGCTCAATGATGTTGACTCCATGCATTCCTGCATGGAGGGCTTATTGAGAATGCGCCGTCTCGGGGTTTTGATTCATCTTCTAGATTTTTCTGGAAGTAGCTCTCAAATCCGGTGGATCGAAGAAATGGAACCTGAAGGCATACATATCGATATAGGGCAATTCCGTGCCGAAGGATTGCCAAATGAAATGATTTCTCTTCACCAGAAATTCCACACCCAAATCTATGCCGGCAACATCACCCTGGTAAAGGATTTAGAAAATGCCATGGCAATGGGAGCGCACCACTGCTATGGCGGACTGATGATGTCACCGATAAGTCGACATCAAATGTTACACACGAGCGATAGCCGTATCGCTAAGGCCATTTTTTCGCTGCACCCTCATAAAAACCTAAACGGAGACAAGTAATGAGAAAACGCGTGATGTTGGTAGATGACCATCCAGCAATGCTGATGGCATTAAAAAGTATGTTGCAGGATCAATTGCTTTTTGAGATAGCAGGACAAGCGCAGCATGGAGAAGAGTGTCTTCGCTCAATCAAAGAAGTCAATCCCAATATGGTGATCTTAGATTTAGATATGCCCAAGACCGATGGCTTTGATGTCATTCGCCGGATTGGCTTGATGTATCCAGACGTTCGCATTCTGGTTTTATCTAGCTTAGATGAAGCAGTCTACGGGGGTAGAGTGCGCTCTCTAGGGGCTCATGGTTTTGTAAATAAGACCGCTGGTGCTGATGTCATTTTGGCGGCATGTGTTGCGATCTCACAGGGGTACACCTTCTTCACGCACGGGAAGAATGGCAATACCTCTTTAAGTGATAACGATAAATTGGCACTGATATCGGATCGCGAGCTACAAGTCATGAAGTATCTCGGCAAAGGCAATACCAATCAGCAGATATCAGACTTACTTCACATTAGCAATAAGACCGTGGCAACCTATAAGACTAGAGTCTTTGACAAACTGGGCATTAACAATATTGCCGACTTGATCTTGTTCTGCCGCATGAACAACATCATCGAAAGCTAAAGACGGCATGCATCGATTCATTTTGAAAAAAGTATTTGTACTCTGCTCTGTCTATGTAGGCCTGACATATGCAGGCCCATTTAACGCTGCAGAGCAATCATGGATCGATGCCCATCCAGTTGTGCGATTTAGCATTCATGAAAAATATGCCCCCTACCTTAACCAAACTTATCAGCAAGAAGGTACTGCACCATTTAAAGCTCTCATATCAAAAATTGAAGAATGTACGCGACAGCAATATGTAGCGGTATGGAGAAAATCAGATCAAGAAGGTTTAAAACAGCTCAGCAAAGGCGATGTGGATTTCATCATCGATCCACCCAGAATTAATGATCATGTTCTGCAATTTGGTTCCTTATCTGAAGCCATCTTTTGGGGGCATGATGCCGTTGTTACCAAGAACTCGAGTAAGCTAGATTCTCCGAGTCTAAAAATTGCCTATTTCGATCGAGGCCTTGAGAATACGCCTTCCATCTTTAATGACTATGCCAAAGATAAAGAGGATCAGTCACCCGATGACTTGATGCAATCCCTGATCAAAAGCGATATCGAGGCATTGGTGATGCCAATCCGCTTAGCGCGTCGATTGATACAAGAAACCCCAAATTCAGATCTAAAAATAGATGGGCTATACAGTCGAGATCCATTTGCCTACCGCTGGTTAATCTCCGATCAAGATGCTCCACTGCATGATGTATTGAGTCATTTTTTAAATGACTTGGATCCCATTGCCTCACGCCAGCTCTTTGCCTTAGGTGATGAAGCCAAGCCAAAATCAAGCTTACTGCCCTGGCTGAGTGCTATCCTGGTATTCATTATTGGCGGGGTAATGCTCTATCAGCTCCAAAGAAAGTATTTTCATCAGAAGAAAACTGCTCTTGAGTTGTTGCAGTCTAAGGAGTTAGCTGAAAAGGCCAATGCAGCCAAATCCGCATTTCTCGCAACCATGAGTCATGAAATTCGCACTCCCATGAATGCCATTCTAGGAGTGCAGGAGCTGCTACTCAGTAGCGCGCAATTTCCTAAAAAAGATAAATCACTATTAAAGAGCGCTCAAGCTTCAGCTGAATCACTTTTAGGGATGCTCAATCAAGTATTGGATATTTCAAAGATTGAAGCTGGCAAGCTCACTCTCAATCTCGAGCCATGCAACCCCCATCAATTGATCATGGATATTCATGCGGCATTTTCTACTATGGCTCAGAAACAAAATCTACTACTGCATACCTCGATTGACCCCAGAATCGCCGAAGTACTGATGATAGATTCCTTACGTCTACGACAAGTTCTGCAGAACTTACTCAGCAATGCCATTAAGTTCACCAATGAAGGCGAGGTGTACTTTTCTACCACCGTGCTCGCAGATGATCATGCTGGTCAATTACTCGAGTTCAGAGTGATCGACACTGGGGTGGGCATGGGCAGCGAGCAAATTAAACTGGCTCTGCAAGCTTTTGAGCAATTACCGGCTACGCAGGACTCTTATCAATCAGAACAAGATAGGGGTACAGGGCTTGGGCTTACTATCACCAATCATTTGGTGAGCTCCATGAACAGTCACCTCTATTTTGAAAGTGCTCCCGGATTTGGAAGTAACGTTCATTTCTCAGTAGCTTTTCCGAGAACGAGTATTGCTGCCCCCCAACCCACTAGCTTCGATTCCTTACAAACGTCATCCAAAAACTTGATCTCAAAAAAGGTGGGGCGGAAAAACTGTCCCATTCAAGCCTTGGTAGTGGAAGATCATCCGGCCAGTCGACAAATTTTGTCACTGCAATTGGAGGCATTAGGAATACACACTCGTGTTTGTGAGAATGCTGCCGCTGCACTCATATTGTTGAAAGACCATCATTTTGATCTCATGCTCACAGATCAGTCTATGCCAGGTATGCAGGGCTCTGAGCTGGCTAAACAAATTCGATCTCTGGGTAATCGTGACTTAGTCATCATTGGCGTCACGGCTGATATTTACGCTTTAGACTCACGCCATCAATTTTTATCCTCTGGCATGAATGGTGTTCTTATCAAACCATTGAGTTTGAGTGCCCTTGAAAATGAACTCATGCGCTATTTTGAATCTAGCCAAGACCCCAGTAGTAGTTATGAGGTCTATTCATTTGAGGCTTTCTCCAATCTCATTAAAGATGACCCTCAACAAATCATCGTGATTCTGGAAGAAATTGAAAAGGTACATCTAGAGGTTCTAAATCAGCTTGCATTCAATAACGATCAAGCCCCTATTAACGAGGCGCAGTTTCGAAGCCTGGTCCATAAAGTCAAAGGCGGGGCACAACTGTTACAGGCTACTGAATTTATCCACACCTGTGAATCACTTGAAATTGACGGGCCGCTATCAGATCGGATAAAGCGATTTATGGCCCTTCTCGAAGAACAAAACCAAACTATCGATACTTATAAGAAAAGATATCAGCATTAATTTGCGGCTGTTGTAACCCACCGGGCATCAAGGTTTATCCTATGGGGAATGCGTACCCAGAATTCTTCAACCTCAGTCCTAGCTCAAGCGGCCATTCTTTTGGCTGGCCTGTCCATTCTGGTCTTGATCCCTCAGGCACACTCTGCCGACTTAGTCTCGCAAGAGACTGCTCTCAAATACATCCCCAAGGCTGTAGCTGCTAGCCTTGAGAAAAGTCAGATTCCTAAAGATGCGATCAGCATATCCGTGATGGAAATTGATCAAGCACGACCAGGAAAAGTGACAGCAAAAACAGAATTGGACTGGCGCTCTCAAGAGGCAATGAACCCTGCGTCCACCATGAAGCTCATCACCACCCTTGCCGGATTGGATGTATTAGGCCCGCAATATCGTTGGCGCACAAATATTTATACCGATGGACTGATTCGCAAAGGAACTCTTAAAGGCAATCTCTATTTACAAGGCACGGGCGATCCTAAGCTCATCCCTGAAGAATTCGCCAAAATGATGAAGGCTATACAGAATTTAGGTATCCAAAAAATTGATGGCAATTTATTCTTTGATCGAAGTGCTTATGCTCCTAGCGTGATGGAACACAACACGATCGATGGCGAATCTTTGCGTGCCTATAACGTCCCACCAGATCCCCTGCTGTATGCATTTAGGACCCTCTCGTTTCAACTGGGCAAATCGCGTACTGCAGACTTTATTGACATTAGCTACACACCGCCACTTTCCCAACTCAAAGTGATTAACCAAATGCAATTGGTTAATCAATCCTGCGACAGCTGGAAAAGCAATCTTCGTTTTAACTTAGAACCTGAGGGTGATGGCACCAGCACTAACCAAGCTCTCACTGCGCAGTTCTCAGGTAGTTTTCCCAATGCCTGCAAAGGGGTGAATTACAACGTTGTCGCCCTGGATGCCAATACCTTTCTGACTCAAGGCTTTGCTGCAGCCTGGGAATTGGCTGGCGGCACTTGGGCCCAAGCACCCACCGGAAATTCTGGCGCCGTTCCCTTGGCGGCACGACTACTGCTACAGTTTGAAGGCATCCCTTTAGCTGATGATGTACAAGATATCAATAAGTTTTCTAACAACGTGATGGCAAGGCAATTGATGTTGACCTTAGCATTTGAGAAGATGGGTAAACCAGCGACCACTGAAAATGGTGAGCTTGTGATTCAGAGCTGGTTAAAGGGATTGGGGCTCGAGTTTCCAGAACTGATCATTGAGAACGGCTCTGGCCTATCACGTACTGAAGCAATATCTGCCGAGCATTTGACGCAATTATTAGTAGCTGCTCGCAATCTATCTGTAGCGGACAATTTTTATAACAGCCTACCGATTGCAGGAACAGACGGCACCATGCGCAATCGCCTCATGGGGCATTTACGGAAATTTCTGCATTTAAAGAAAAAACCTGAGGCCCGAATTAAAACAGGATCGCTGGTTGATGTCCGAGCAATATCGGGTTATGTGATGAGTAAGTCCGGGAAAATGTATGCGGTGAGCTCATTCATCAACCATCCCAATGCTGGGAAAGGTTTAGAGGCGCACGATCAACTATTAGCGTGGCTACTGGATGATGGTCCAGAACCAAAACAGGCCCGCTGAAGTCGGTCCCTGACGCCATCCCACTCTTCCCCTGCTGGCGGCTCCGGAAACAAAATCAGATCCCATCCTTGCTGATCTAAATCTCGCAGGGAGCGATACAAGCGACTTGCAAATGCAGCGCTATCACTAGGCACGAGCACTTCCTCAAAATGAGCTGATGGGTGTCCATCAACGCCTAATGAAGATTCCGAATCCCATACTGCAACCGCTACTCGCGACTTAATATCCGGGAACTCGCTGAGCGCATCCAAGACTCTGCCCGAGGCATACATTCTGAGAGGGGTTGTCGGGGCGTAATGGGCACGAAGACTACCAGAGACCCTTGGCATATCTCCACCCTGCTTCACCGAATCAATTTCACCAGGCAAATAAACTTGAATACCCGTTTTGGCAAGAATTTCCCCTGGAGTAATAAGGCCTGGGCGCAATAAAACTGGATGATCACCAGAAGACAAATCAATGATGGTCGATTCAATACCGACTTCGCAATCACCACCATCCAAAATCATAAGCTCCAACATGCCTTCAAACTCGCTACGCACATCAGCTGCACTAGTGGGTGAAACTTTTCCGAAACGATTAGCCGAAGGAGCAACCACCCCACCCTTAAACTTACGCAGCAATTCTTGTGCAATCGGGTGCGCAGGCGCCCGAATCGCCACGGTATCTTGACCGCCGGTAAGTTCATTTAAAACGCTTTTATCTTTTTTAAAGACTAAGGTCAGCGGACCCGGCCAAAATGCATTGATGAGTTTTAATGCGTCTTCTGATAAGTCCCTTACCCAAGGCGCTAGAACTGGAACCCAATCAACCTGAGCCTGGTCAAACTTATCAGACGCTGCCAAGTGAACAATAAGCGGGTGATTTGAAGGTCTGCCTTTAGCGGTAAAAATCCGTTTGATGGCATCAGGGTTCTTCGCGTCCGCCCCTAAGCCATAAACAGTCTCAGTCGGAAAGGCAACTAAGCCACCATCTCGCAAAGTCTGTACTGCTTCATTAATCACTGCGGATGATTGCAGTGAGCTACTATCGCTGGGCATTTCTAGGGCTCGATCCCTAATTCAAGTGCAACAGCTGCACAATTTTGGCGCGCTTGATTCAGCGACTCACCCAAGCAATTGATGTGACCCATCTTGCGACCCATGCGTGGATCGGATTTTCCATAGAGGTGTAACTTGGCATCTGGATGCGAGAGCACCTGATCCCAAGCAGGTTCTCTTGCCTTATCTTCGCTACCTTCATACCAAAGATCACCTAAGAGATTAAGCATAGAGACTGGTGCCAGCAAGCGGGTATCACCCAGAGGTAGACGAGCCATGCTTCGAACCTGCTGCTCAAATTGACTACTGACACAGGCATCCATAGTGTAGTGGCCAGAGTTATGCGGACGAGGTGCAATTTCATTAGCGATGATGTCACCGCTCTTGAGGACAAAGAACTCGACACATAAAACACCTACGTAATCAATCTTACGAATGAGTGCTTTTGCAGCCTCAATAATTTTTTTCTCTTGAGGAGGCTTCAGCGATGGTGCAGGCACAGTGGAGGTGTGCAAGATGCCATCACGATGGATGTTTTGAGAAACTGGATATGCAACAACCGCATCATCATATCCACGCACCACTAAAGCGGACACCTCAAAATCCAAATCCATACGCTTTTCAAGAACACACGGCACCTTACCCAATTCAGCCCAGGCAGCAACTAGATTGGCAGAGTCGTAAACAGTAATTTGTCCTTTGCCGTCGTAACCCATGCGCGCGGTTTTCAGAATACCAGGGAATAAATCCGCAGGCACATGCTCAATATCGGCATCATGCTCGACTACGCAATAAGGAGCGGGGCCAATATTGGTTTCCGCTTTCCAGGTAGCTAAGAATTTTTTCTCAGCAACGCGGTTTTGAGCCAAAGAAACACAACTACTGCGAGGCGCTACGAAGACACCCAAAGATTCCAGCTCATCTAAAGCTTGAGCAGGAACATTTTCAAATTCGGTGCTAACGGATTTACATAATGCTGCCATCTCTTTTAGAGCTGCGGAGTCAGTGTAATCAGCTTGAATGAATTTTTCTGCAATAGAACCTGCAGGGCTATCTGATCCAGGATCCAGCACGCAGACCTTGTACCCCATAGCTTGAGCTGCCTGGGTAAACATGCGCCCCAATTGACCACCACCTAAAATTCCTAAATACGAGCCCGGCAAGATGGGCTCCAAACGATCTGCCATCTTTTAATATCCCGGCAAATTCATGGCGCGCGCAGTATCGGACTGCTTCACACGGAACTCTTCTAACTGTTTTGCTAAAGCAGCATCATTGACCGCCAAATTAGCAATCACATGCAAAGCGGCATTTGCAGCTCCAGCCTCACCAATCGCAAATGTTGCCACTGGAATGCCCTTAGGCATTTGAACGATGGAGTACAGGGAGTCTTCACCACGTAAATATTTGCTGGCAACCGGAACACCGTAGATTGGAACGATTGTTTTAGATGCCAACATGCCTGGCAAATGCGCAGCACCACCAGCGCCAGCAATAATTGCCTTTAGTCCATTTTTGGAAGCATTTTCTGCATACGCAAACATATCGTCTGGCATGCGATGAGCTGAAACCACTTTAGCTTCATGAGCAATACCAAATTGCTCCAGCATTTGAGCGGCATGCTGCATGGTGTCCCAATCTGAATTGGATCCCATTACTATTCCAACTACTGGCTTTTTGCTCATTGACCTCTCCAAATGCCCTGATCTACACCGTTAATCTATCTAAGGTCTTATTATCCCAGCCTTTTTAGGGGCCCTAGGAAATTAGCCCTTAGTTAAGCGAGCGAGGGCTTCGCGGTACTTTTCTGCTGTTTTATCAATCACATCAGCCGGCAAAGCAGGCGCAGGGGCCGTTTTTGGCCAAGGCTTACCGTCGACCATGGCTGTTTCTAGCCAGTCTCGAACGAATTGCTTGTCATAAGAAGGTGGATTTGCACCGACATAGTAGGTTTCAGCAGGCCAAAAACGGGAAGAGTCGGCAGTGAGGATTTCATCCATTAAGACTAACTGACCATCATCATCCAAACCAAACTCAAACTTGGTATCAGCAATGATGATTCCACGAGTCGCGGCAAATTCAGAAGCTTCTTTGTATAAGCGAATGCTGACCTCACGAATTTGATTGGCTAATTTCTCACCAATCATCTCAATCACCTTGTCAAAGGAAATGTTTTCATCATGCTCACCCACTTCTGCTTTAGCTGCAGGAGTAAAAATAGGTTCAGGTAACTTCTGTGCGTTTTCTAAACCTTCTGGCAATGCAATACCGCAAACTTTTCCAGTCTCTTTGTAGTCTTTCCAACCGCTACCAGCTAGGTAGCCACGCACTACCGCTTCAACCAAAATTGGCTTCAAGCGTTTAGCCACTACCGCACGACCTTTAACTTGATCCACTTCATCAGCAGGCACAACGCTCTCAGGATCAATACCTGTCAGGTGGTTCGGAATTACCTTGGCTAATTTGTCAAACCAAAAGTTGGCCATTTGGTTAAGCACAATACCCTTCTCAGGAATCGGCTGACCCATGACTACGTCAAAGGCAGACAAGCGATCGGTGGTGATCATGAGTAGCTTGTCATCACCTAGCGCGTATACATCACGCACTTTTCCTTTGGAGAGCAAAGGCAGGGACTTAATGGAGGTGGCGTACAAAGCTGGCATATTTATCTCACTTCACGATCTGGGCTAATTTGCCACTCTTGTAAAGCTCTGCCATTTTTTCCAGGGGAATTGGCTTAATTTTGGATGCTTGACCTGCGCTGCCGAAAGCATTGAAACGTGCAATACAAACCTTCTTGGCGGCTTCACGTGCGGGCTTTAAATAATCGCGTGGATCAAACTTGCTTGGGTTCTCGAACATATAGCGGCGAATAGCAGCAGTCATCGCCAAGCGAATATCGGTATCAATATTGATCTTACGCACACCATTCTTAATGCCCTCTTGAATTTCTTCAACAGGCACGCCATAAGTTTCTTTCATATCCCCACCAAACTCACGAATCTCTGCGAGCAATTCTTGTGGAACGCTAGAAGAACCATGCATCACTAAATGTGTATTCGGAATACGTGTGTGAATTTCTTTAATACGCTCGATAGCCAAGATGTCACCAGTAGGCTTCTTCGTAAATTTATAGGCACCATGACTAGTACCAATCGCAATCGCTAAAGCATCGCACTGCGTAGCCTTTACAAAGTCAGCCGCTTGCTCAACGTCTGTCAACAACTGCTCACGCGTCATCTTGCCATCAGCACCATGACCATCTTCTTTGTCGCCCTGCATCGTCTCCAATGAACCTAGAACACCCAATTCCGCTTCAACCGTAACCCCAATAGAGTGGGAAAACTTCACCACTTCCCTAGAAACATCGACGTTGTATTCATAGCTGGCAACCGTCTTGCCATCGGCCTCTAGCGAGCCATCCATCATCACGCTAGTAAAGCCGCTCTTAATCGCAGCCATACAAACCGCTGGACTTTGGCCGTGGTCTTGATGCATTACAACGGGGATATGTGGGTAAGCCTCAACCGCAGCAGAAATCAAATGACGTAAGAATGATTCACCGGCATATTTACGAGCACCAGCAGAAGCTTGCATGATGACTGGAGAATCAGCCTCATTTGCTGCCTCCATGATTGCTGTAACTTGCTCTAAATTGTTCACATTAAATGCTGGCAAGCCATAGCCATTTTCAGCTGCGTGATCCAAGAGTTGTCGTAAAGATACTAAAGCCATGATGGTCTCTTAATTAAAAATGTTAGTAATGAATTATTTGAATCAATATTTTAAAAAGTGAATTACTTCACTTGAATAATCTTGAGTGAGTTCGTGCCACCTGGCTCACCCATAGGCTCACCTGAAGTTAGAACCACTACATCACCCTTCTTCACCGCCCCTAACTTCTTCAGGCAATCCTCCACCTCTTGCAGCGCAGTATCACGTTGCTTGGTGTAATCTAAGCCAACAGGAAATACATTCCGATAAGTGCTCAAGGCACGCTGAGTTGCAATCTTTGAAGTTAAGGCAAAGATGGGCAAATGAATATTGTGTCGACTCATCCAAACCGCAGTGGATCCTGATTCTGTCAAAGCGGCAATCGCATTGGCATTGAGGTGATGCGCTGTAAAGAGCGCGCCCAGGGCAATTGTTTGATCAATGCGTGAGAAGGTTTGATCCAGGAAATCAGTATCCAGCTTTACACGGTCTGACTTTTCAGCCTCAACACAAATCTCAGCCATCGCTTTGATGGTTTGCACGGGATACATACCAGCAGCAGATTCAGCAGACAACATCACTGCATCTGTGCCGTCCAATACCGCATTAGCTACGTCACTGACTTCAGCACGAGTAGGCACTGGAGCATTAATCATGGACTCCATCATTTGTGTAGCGGTAATTGTGAATTTGTCAGCCTCAAGTGCCAGCTTAATCATGCGCTTTTGCAAAGCAGGGACAGCAGCGTTACCCACTTCAATCGCTAAGTCGCCACGCGCAACCATGATCCCATCACTCTCCGCGATGATGCTGTTCAATGCATCAAACTCAATCGCCTCTGCACGCTCTACTTTTGCAATCGTGCGCACTTTACCAACACCATACTTTGCGCTAGCGGCATCTGCCAACTTGCGGGCATAAGCCATATCTGCGCCATCTTTAGGAAAGCTAATCGCCAGAAAATCTACACCCATCGCGATCGCTGCGTCTAAATCAGCAATATCTTTTTCTGTCAGCGCTGGTGCAGTCAGACCACCACCAGCACGGTTAATGCCTTTGTTATTCGAGAGTGGGCCACCTTGCTCAACGAGGGTAAAGATTTCTCCACCTTTAACACTCTCAACGCGAAGTACAACTAGACCATCGTTTAACAAGAGGCGATCGCCCGGTTTGACATCTTGTGGCAACTCTTTGTAATCCAAACCAACGCGCTCTTGATTGCCCAACTCACATGCGACATCCAGAATAAATTGCGCGCCTTCTTTTAAAAGAATTTTGCTATCAACAAATTTACCCACGCGAATTTTTGGACCTTGAAGATCGGCCATGATGCCAACCTCTTTCCCAGCTTCAGCAGAAATACTGCGCACTAAATCATGACGCGCCTTATGGTCAGCAACAGTGCCATGAGAAAAGTTCATCCTCACGACATCCACACCTGCACGAATCATCTCACGCAATACTTCTGGCTTTTCTGATGCAGGGCCTAATGTGGCAATGATCTTTGTTGCTCTCAACATAGTTAGTCTTTCGCTCTTTCAGCTAGTACTGCAAAGGCTGGCAAGGTTTTGCCTTCCAAGAATTCCAAGAAGGCACCGCCGCCAGTAGAGATGTAATCCACCTGATTTTCAATACCGTATTTCGCAATTGCAGCCAATGTGTCACCGCCACCAGCAATTGAAAATGCTGGTGAATGCGCGATTGCTGCAGCCAACATTTTGGTGCCACCGCCAAACTGGTCAATCTCAAATACGCCTAATGGGCCGTTCCAAACGATCGTGCCAGCATGCGCCAACATGATGGATAAACGCGCAGCAGTTTTAGGGCCAATATCCAAAATCATGTCGTCTTCCGCAACTTGATCAGCAGGCACACGATTCGCACGCGCTAATGGAGAGAGTTCGTTTGCAACCACGACATCCTCAGGAATGGGAACGTGCGCACCGCGCTTTTCCATAATCTCCATAATTTCTCGCGCCTCATCAACCAAATCCGGCTCTGCTAATGACTTACCAATCGGTAAGCCTTTAGCCAACATAAAGGTATTTGCAATGCCGCCACCCACAATCAACTCATCCACCTTGTCAGCCAATGCTTTCAGAATGGTCAGTTTTGAAGATACCTTAGAGCCAGCCACAATCGCCACCAATGGGCGCTTTGGGCTTGCTAGAGCACGGCTCAAAGCATCTAACTCAGCGGCCATCAAAGGACCGGCACAAGCAATCGGCGCAAACTTAGCAACGCCATGCGTGGTTGCTTCAGCGCGGTGAGCAGTACCAAAAGCATCATTGACATACACATCACACAGAGCGGCAATCTTCTTAGCCAACTCATCGTTATTCTTTTTCTCGCCCACATTGAGACGACAGTTCTCTAGCAGTACCAATTCACCTGAATTGACTTCAAAGCCACCATCAACCCAATCGCTAATTAAGGGAACCTTACGATTTAAGAGGGTGGCAATTCGATCGGCTACTGGAGCCAAACTATCCTCGGGCTTGAACTCGCCCTCAGTTGGACGCCCTAAATGTGAGGTGACCATGACGGCCGCACCAGCATCCAAGCACATTTGCACCGCAGGCATAGAGGCCTTAATACGGGTGTCTTCTGTGATGTTGCCCACATCATCCTGAGGCACATTGAGATCGGCGCGGATTAAAACCCGCTTTCCCTTCAGCAGACCTGCTGCAGCGAGATCACTGAGACGTTTTACTTTAAAGAGAGTTTCCGGCATGAGAATGGCAAAATTAGTGGTTTTAGGGGAATGCTCCATTCTAAATCGTCTGGGCTTTCTACCCCAAAGGAATTGGACTACCTCACCCCGCTCCCTGCTCTACAATAAAGGCTGAGACGTATCCCAGGCCTAGGGGCTCCCTAGCAGCATGGCACCCAGTTTTACCGAATTGAATCACCCTATTTATTACATATTTAAAAGGTAGAGAAAATGTCGATGTCCGACCGCGATGGCTTTATTTGGTCCGATGGGAAGCTCATTCCCTGGCGTGAGGCCAATATTCATGTGCTAACCCACAGTCTCCACTACGGAATGGGTGTATTTGAAGGCATTCGCGCCTACAAAACCCCCCAGGGCACCGCTATTTTCCGCCTTCCAGAGCACGTTAAGCGCCTTTTCAATGGAACTAAGATTTTCCAAATGACTATGCCTTGGACCCCTGAGCAAATCACCAGCGGCATTATTGAGGTCGTTAATAGCAATAAGCTGGAATCTTGCTATATCCGCCCAATCATCTTTATTGGCTCCCAAAAGCTCGGCATCTCTCCAAAAGGTAACAGCATCCATACCGCGATCGCCGCCTGGGAATGGGGTGCTTATTTGGGTGAAGATGGCATTAACAAGGGTATCCGCGTTAAAACCTCCTCATTTACACGTCACTTTGTAAATTCATCACTGGTACGCGCCAAGGCCTCTGGTTACTACATCAACTCTATTTTGGCCAACCAAGAAGTAACGGCTAATGGCTACGACGAAGCCCTGCTACTGGATACAGAAGGCTATGTATCTGAAGGATCTGGTGAAAACGTTTTTATGGTGAGTGATGGGATCGTTTACACCCCAGATCTGGCTTCTTGCTTAGACGGCATTACTCGTGACTCCATTATTGAGATCGTCAAAGATCTCGGCCTTGAATTGCGTGAGAAGCGCATCACCCGCGATGAGATCTACTCTGCTGATGAGGCTTTCTTTACTGGTACCGCTGCAGAAGTAACGCCAATTCGTGAATTGGATGACCGCACTATTGGTGACGGTAAGCGCGGTCCGATTACCGAGAAAATTCAGAAGACCTACTTTGATGCGGTCTACGGTAGAAGCGATAAGTACAAGTCTTGGTTAACTTACGTTAAGTAATAGGAAATCAGAGAATGAGTGAAGCTCAAGTTGTGATGGTGAATGGCAATACTGATTTGCCTTTACATTGCCCAACCAATAAAACCCCTAGCTGGAATTCACATCCACGTGTATTTCTGGATGTTGCTAAAACGGGTGAGGCAAAGTGTCCTTATTGCGGCACTGAGTACAAACTCATTCCTGGCACCGAACCCCACGGGCACTAAGCCCATCAGCACCCCGCTCCGGGGTGCTGTGTCGGGATACCTCATATGAATCGTATTCTGATCATCGCCCCCAACTGGATTGGTGATGCCGTAATGTCCCAGCCTCTGCTGGCGAATCTCAAAGTAATTTACCCGCAGTCGCAGATTGATGTTTTAGCAAGTCCATGGGTTGCGCCCATCTATCGCGCCTGCGCTGAAGTTCATCAAGTCATTGAAGCGCGCCTAGAGCATAAGCAATTGCAGTGGGGTCTACGCAAGCAGCTAGCAAGGCAACTGGAATTAACTAAATACGACGCCTGCTTTGTTCTTCCCAATAGCCTGAAGTCTGCCTTCATTCCTTGGCTCGCTAATATTCCGCTACGAATTGGCTATCGCGGAGAGATGCGTTTTGGACTCATCAATTTTGCTTTAGATAATCCCAGTAAGACTAATCGCCCCCCGATGGCAAATCATTACTTTGCACTGAGCAATGTAATACAGCCTTCACAAAAGATTGATGTCAATCAATCAGCAGATCCCACACTCAACATCTCACCCGCAGCCAAACAATCTGTCAGCACTAAGTTGCAAACAGCGGGAATGAATGAAAAATCAATCTATGTGTTTTGCCCAGGCGCTGAGTACGGCGTCACTAAACGCTGGCCCACCGATCACTTCGCTACTCTCGCAGAGCAATTAATCACGCATGAATCTGATGCGCATGTCATTCTCTTGGGCAGCAAGAGTGATCACAAATTGGGTAAGGAAATTATTTCCCAGGTGACAAATACTTCTCAGATTCAGAACTGGTGTGGCGAGACTTCACTGGATGAAGCGATTGCACTCATTGGTATGAGTAAGGCACTGGTCAGCAACGACTCTGGCTTAATGCATATCGGCGCAGCACTAAAAGTTCCTCAAGTGGCGATCTTTGGCTCAAGCGATCCACACCATACGCCACCGCTATCCGATAAGGCAAAAGTCATTTGGCTTAACTTGCCATGTAGCCCCTGTCACAAAAGAGAGTGCCCGCTTGGGCATCTCAAATGCTTAAAAGATATTTTGCCCACGACTGTATTGGGCACCATTCAATCACTCCACTAATTTTGTCGCGATACACATCACCAGAAAGTAAGCCATGACTAAACTTGCCAGACTTTTTCATAATGCCGATGAAGTGGTGGATGCCTGGCGTGATGCGTTGAAGCATCGTGACGTCAAAGGCGCCCTGGCAATCTGGCTAGATGACGACTCAATTACTTGCGTGCTCCCAGAGGGGCAACGCTTAAGTGGACATGCAGAAATTCGGGAGGGTTTAGAACGCCTGTTGGCAAAGCAAGCTCTCTTTTTAGAGCCGATTGCCTGTATTAGCCATTCTGTTTTAGGTGCCGCAGTCTACGACACTACTGAAGCCGTGCATCTGCGCGCCGATCAAATTGAAGCCGAGTTCTTCCTCAATATCACTTTGGTCTTATTGCAGGATAGTCAGGGCTGGCGCATTGCTCACCTGCATGCAAGCCATTCAACTGAAGATACTTTTGATGCCCCATCTACTCCACACGGACTGCACTAATTAGTGATGGCTCAAAGATTGCCACTTCATGGATGAGCAAGTACTCCGGTCTCTCATTAAGTGGCCCAATGTTCCTCACTGCTTTGGATGGTTAGCCCTGGATCGTCGCGGTCAATGGCGTATGCGCGATGAGTTCGCCCAAACCAACAAACTAGCTGGCAGCGTCATTCAGCATGCGGCCCTCAATGAATTTATCTGCAGAAATTATGCGCACGATGAATTAGGTCGATACTTTTTTCAGAATGGTCCACAACGGGTTTTCATCACACTGGATGCCACGCCATGGATTGCCAGAATCATTCCCACTGAAAGTGGTCCTCAGCTATTAACCCAGTGCACTACAGAAATAAAACCGCAGGGTGCTCTGAGTGATGAAAAAGGCAACATCTACATTACTGGACTGATCCCTCAATCAAGCTCAGATCAAGTCGATGACACCGCGTTCGCCAAAACAGAATCTTTATCGGTTGCACTATTGCATGATCATGATTTGGAGCTCTTCTCAGAACAATCTCAAGTTCAAGAAGATGCCTGTAGCTTCAGAGGATCTTGGCGGTGGCATGGCAAAAATTTACCGATCGAACCCATTCATTCGGCGGAACTAAGTGAGCGCTTCCACTTCATCAAAGCGCCTAGCAATTAATTAGCTAGGCATATTTTTGCCCTGCTCCTTCAGCTCTTCTTGATACTCTTTCTGCATTTCACGCAGGCGCGCATCAATACTAGAAGCCTGATAAAAGTCGGCGCCACCAGAAGATCTAGCAATCTTGAGTTGCTCAATGGCGGATGGCCAAGCACCCTCTAGCGCATACTTCTCTCCAAGAGCGTAATGGCGCATCGGCACATTCTTTGCCTGATCATAGGCATTCGATAGCATGGTCCACCACACCACCTCATTAGGCTGCAACCTAGTGCGCGCCTTTAACCAGGCAATGGCATCATTAGTGCGGCCTAGTTTCAGGTAAGCATTCATCATCGCTGCGCCAGCAGCATAGGATTGTGGGAAGGCCTTTAAAGTCGCTTGAGCAATTTGCAGGGCCTCATCACCCTTACCCCTAGCTAATGCTAATTCGGAGGCGGTAATGTCTAAAGATAGGCTCTGTCGAATTATGGGAGATCCAGACGCACTTGCGCTATTGGCTAGATTGCGTGCTTGTTGCAAATAGCTGGCAGCCTGATCGAACTTACCTTGCTTTTGAGCAACGAGCGCTAGCCCATAAAAACCTTCCATCTGTTTGCCTGGAGAAGACTGCTTACTCAAGCTATCAAAGGTATTTTTTAAGTCATACATTTGACTAGAGCTTCCAGACTGCTCCATACGAGCACGTGCCTTAATGAAATAAAACTCCACCGCAGTTGGCACATTTCGGCTGGCGACATTACGAGCGCGATCTTGCATATCCGCAATACGATCAGTGGTTAATGGGTGAGTGCGTACATAGGATGGAACACCGCTATCCATAATCCCCGTAGCTTTTTGCAACCTCTGGAAGAATCCTGGTGCACCATTCACGTCGTAACCGCTTGCCGCCAGAATCTGAAAGCCAATACGATCAGCCTCGCGCTCAGCATCTCTGGAGTAGGAGAGTTGATTGTTCACTGCCACCGCCTGACCACCCTGCATCAAACCAGAAGCAGCTCCTGGGTTACGTGAGGCGGCTAAGGCGCCCAACAAAATACCTGCAAGGGCAATCATCGTGTTGGTGGTCTGCTTGTCCATCTGACGCGCTAGATGGCGCTGTAAAACGTGGCCAGTCTCATGCCCCATAACTGAGGCTACCTCTGAATCTGTTTCAGCACTCACTAACAAGCCTGTATGAAAACCAATAAATCCACCAGGCAATGCAAACGCGTTAATACTGCTGTCTTTAACAGCGAATACCTCAAAGTTATAGGCGCCACTGCCCTGCTCATTAGCCCCACCCAATTGCAAACGTTTTGCAGCTTGCAATAGGCGTCGCTCCATTTGATTTAAATAATCATAGATAGGCAAGTCATTGGAATAATCTGGATCTGGACGAATCTGGCGCATGATCATCTCGCCATACTTTTTCTCATCCATACGACTTAAGCTATCGCCACCTGGATCACCCATATCTGGGAGTACAAAGCTTGGCTGAGTTAGGGGTGTATTGCGAGAGGGTAGATTTGAAGAGCGGGCATCGGGCGACTGAACTGCTCTATCCAGGTTCTGCAAGGCTGCAGACTCACCCTGAACCGAGACATCCCCTGTGATTGAGGAAGGCGCAGGACCAGCGGCATAAACAAAGCCGGCACTTGGCCAAGCCAAGCTCAGAATGAGCTGAGCAGCCAAAATTCGCTTAAATAGCGATAGTTTTTGCGATGTCTTTATGACTTCCATCCCTATATGGTAAAACCTATTCCATGAACAAACTAACTCATTTTGATGCCTCCGGCCAAGCCCATATGGTTAATGTGGGCGACAAACCCAATACCCACCGAATCGCCCTTGCCGGCGGCAAGATTTCGATGTTACCCAGCACCTTCAAAATGGTAGAGGAAGGAACGCATAAAAAGGGTGACGTTCTCGGTATCGCCAGAATTGCAGGTATTCAGGCATCTAAAAAGACATCTGATCTGATCCCGCTTTGCCACCCCTTGGCCTTGACTCATGTAAGCCTAGAATTTCTCCTACACCCAGAAACCAGTAGCATTAGCTGCCAAGTGAGAGCGGAAACCACCGGGCCCACAGGCGTTGAAATGGAAGCCCTTACTGCAGTCCAAGTTGCCCTACTCACAATCTACGATATGTGCAAAGCAGTAGACCGTGGCATGGTCATGGGGGATGTGAAGCTACTCGAGAAGAGTGGTGGCAAGTCTGGCGAATGGAAAATTGCCGAATAATTTTGGAGGATATATGGCTGGAAAACTCAGTAAAAACAGTATTGCAATCCTTGCCAGCTTGGGTGTTGGCATCACCATGACTATTTTGTACTTCAACGAAAACATCAGCTTGTTTTTCGCTATTGTGTTTGCTTTAGTGTTCAGCACAATCTCGAATTACGTCATCCTCGGTAGGGAAGCCTTCAAAGACAAATACGGCATGAACAAGAAGAAGAAATAAAAAATGCCCGTCAGGGCATTGATTTAACTCTTCTTTCTACCCCATGGCTCCATATGGGCATGGCGACGAATAATAAAATCGAAAATAATCTTCATCCACAAGGTTGAACCAGCAATTGCTGACCAGGTTTCGTAAGGCAAACCTAAAACCACTACGCCAAAAATAGCGTAAGTCATGATTAAACCCCCAAGCAAATTGAGAGCGCCAACAATCAGGGCAAATTTTTGAGGATTCTTAGGTGACTTACCGCCCTTCAGAGCTACCTCTGAGTAGTCTTTCTTAACCAGCACCCTCCAGGCGCGGCGATACCAGTAAAACGCAATAGGGAACATGGCCAGAAACAAAATCCATGTCAGGGCTGTACTGATATCAAAAACCATTGAATACCTCTTTAATTAAAGTCGATTCATTTTAGACTAATAAAAAAGGCCCTCTTGCGGGGGCCTTTTTTATTAGTCGGCACTAGCGAACTAGTACCGACAATGACATGCACTCTAATTAGTGTGCGCCATCTACTGCTTTTGAACCACGTGGGATACGTACAGCTTCAACCATTGCTTGGATGTGTGCTGGTGGCTCTTTAGTCACTTTATCTACCATGAAGGCAACGATAAAGTTCACACCGGCACCAACTGCACCGAAGGCTTCTGGAGTGATACCAAAGAAGCTGTTCGCACCACCAATGAGACCAAGATACTCAGTACCCTTGATGAAGAAGATACCTTTGTGTGCGAACACATAGAACAAGGTGATGAATAGACCAGCAAGCATACCGGCAATTGCACCTTCTTTGTTCATCTTCTTAGAGAAGATACCCATCATGATTGCAGGGAACAAGGAACTAGCAGCAATACCGAACGCTAACGCCACAGTACCCGCCGCAAAGCCTGGTGGATTGAGGCCCAAATAACCTGCCACGACGATGGATACCGCCATTGCAACCTTACCAGTCATCAACTCACCCTTCTCACTAATCTCTGGCATAAATACGTTCTTCACCAAGTCATGAGAAATCGCAGCAGAAATCGCCATCAACAAACCAGCCGCTGTAGAAAGCGCCGCAGCCAAACCACCCGCCGCAACCAGACCGATAACCCAGTTTGGCAACATCGCAATTTCAGGGTTAGCCAACACGATGATGTCAGCATTCACTGTCAACTCGTTGCCTTTCCAACCAGCAGCAGCAGCCTTGTCAGCAGCAGCTTGATTTTTGGTTTTGTCGTTGTAGTACTGAACACGACCGTCACCATTTTTATCTTGCCACTTCAACAAGCCAGTTTTTTCCCAACGAGCCATCCATCCTGGACGATCATCAGCTTTGATGCTTGATTCAACAGCATATAAATCACCGTTTGTTGCAACAGCTGTATTTACTGTAGCGATCAAGTTGTACTTAGCCATTGCTGCAACAGCAGGAGCAGTAGTGTACAAAGCAGCAATAAAGATCAATGCCCAACCAGCAGATGAACGTGCATCAGCAACTGTTTTCACAGTAAAGAAGCGCATGATCACGTGTGGCAAACCAGCAGTACCAATCATCAATGAGAGTGTGTACACAAACATATTGAGCTTGCTACCAGCAGTTGTGGTTGTGTACTGACCAAATCCAAGCTCAGTTACAACAGTGTCAAGGCGAGATAACAGGGACACATCTGTGCCAACCAAGTTAGAACCCAAACCGAACTGTGGAATTGCTACACCAGTCAATGCTAAAGAGATGTAAACAGCTGGAATGATGTAAGCAACGATCAATACGCAATACTGGGCTACTTGGGTATAAGTAATACCTTTCATACCACCGAACACAGCGTACGCAAACACGATAGCCATACCGATATAAATACCAGTTTCCTTAGAAACTTCAAGGAAGCGGGCAAATGCGATACCTACACCAGTCATCTGACCAATAATGTAAGTTAAAGAAGCTACGAGCAAGCACAAAACCGCCACTGTAGATGCTGTCTTGGAGTAGAAGCGATCACCAATGAACTGCGGTACTGTGAACTTACCGAACTTACGCAGGTATGGAGCAAGCAAAAGAGCCAAGAGAACGTAGCCGCCAGTCCAACCCATCAGGAAGAGACCGCCGCCGTAGCCCATATTGGAAATCAAGCCGGCCATCGAAATGAAAGAAGCAGCAGACATCCAGTCAGCAGCTGTCGCCATACCGTTCATAACAGGGTTAACGTCGCCACCGGCAACGTAGAACTCGCTAGTAGACCCAGCACGGGCCCATATCGCAATGCCGATGTAGAGCGCGAAGCTCAGACCAACAGCGATATATATAGTTGTTTGTAAATCCATGAATATCTCCTGTTAATCTTCGTGAACGTCAAACTGACGATCAATCTTGTCCATACTGCTCTTGTACCACCAGATTAAGGCGATAAAGATTACTAAGGAACCTTGTTGAGCAAACCAGAATCCAAGTGGATATCCACCAAGATAAAACGCATTCATTTGTTCAACAAATAAAATGCCGGCGCCGAAAGAAACTAGGAACCAAACAATCAGGATCTTAGTCAATAAGCTCAGGGTTGCTTTCCAGTAGCCGTGAGCGTCATGAGAATGTTGCATATTCCCTCCAGAGAATCGCTTTTGTTATAACCATAATTCCAGGTTTCCCCAGAGTCCTATCCGATCAATAACCGCAAAACACGCAGCTATTCATCATTAACCGCTAATATCCTGGGTATTGGCAAAAGAAATAACTAGTATTAACCCTAAAAATTGCTAGGTATTAACCCCTGATTTCCTTATAAAAAACAAGTACTTAATTGAGTCAAACCCCAGCCCTTTAGGGGTTGCGCGGGATTTACTAGTGACGAGGCAATTTGCGCAGACGCTTCTCGAGTTGCTCAATGTCTTCAATTGAGCTGGCATGCTGTCTTAATAGTGGCCAAATCTGCATCATGATTTCTGCAGTGGCAAAGGTATCAGCTGCAGCCTGATGACGCACTGCACACTCAATCCCTAAAAACTGCATCCAATCATCCATATATTTAGCCTTTACTTCAGGATGACACTTCGCCACCAATGGCTCAATGTCAATCCAGGCATTCTTTAGCTTTCGCCCTAAGAATTGCTTAAAGGTTTTTTGAATCATGGCCTCGTCAAATACCGCATGAAAGGCAAACAATGGAGAATTACCAACCCACTCCTCAAACTTGAGTAGTGCGGTGGCTGGATCGATACCCGCCTTTTGAGCCTGCACCCCAATACCATGCAGCAAAATATTTTCTTTATCAGATGTCTTGTTGGCTTGCTGCTTGAGCACAATTTCAAAGCTATCAGCCAGGTCAATTTTTATAGTTTGGGTCACTGGATCCAAATGAATGCAGATTGCAGCAATTTCTATCAAGCTGGCTTTTCGGGTATTTAAGCCGGTAGTCTCCACATCCAACACAACCCAACGATAAGGATCCATGGGCGCCGCGCCCCACAAACCCTTAATCCAATCGATATTCATGTTTATTGACCAAATGCGCGCTCGAGGCGCTGCTGGAAGTTTCGTGTGACGCTCAGGGATTCTTTCAAAATACGTCGATCAATATTATTTAAGCTATTGAGCTCAATAGCATTTGGATTGCCATCGATTTCATGGCCATCAATCTGAATCGATAAACGTAGCATCTGTAGATATTCAAATGCTGTCACCCAGGACATGTACTCTGCCTCAGGGACTTTTAAAGCCTGACCTACTGCTATGAGACGCTCTCTGGTATTGGTTTCAGGTATGGCGTTTGCCAAAGCATAAATTCGTGCAGCATCCACCAAGATAGCAGTGCCATGTTTTTTCAAATCAATGCACTGCTTACCATCAAGCTTAATCGTATCCAAGCCGCCGTGCCAGGTAATAGGCACCTTCATGCGTAATGAATTGTCTGCCAACTGCTTCAGGAAACGCAGATTGCGGGGAGCATGAGTCAGGATAATTTCCTTCATCTTGAGAAGTAAGTCGGGATTACCGGCAACTCTTCTAAAGTCAAAGTAAATACTGGCGTTCAATAAATTCTCACCAGAACCTTCGTCAATCCAATGGGCAAACTTGCGATTCCACTCGGCCTCACTTAAACAGATCTTCGGATTGCTTGCCATCACATTGCCCTTGCACAATGGATAACCACAGACATCTAGAGCCTGGTTAACATCTAGAGCAAATGCAAGATACTTGTCCCGCACAGCATCGCTTGCTTCTCCTGCAAATACCAGAGCATTGTCTTGATCGGTCGCAATGGTTTGCTCAGACCGGCCCTCAGAACCCAAGGCAATCCACGCAAAGCTTTTCATATCAATGTGGTGCTGGTGCGCATACAACTCAATCAACCTGTCACACACTAGATCATTCAAATCACTAATTAATCTGGTTAGCTGCTTAGCCTGAACTCCTTGACCAATGAGGTTCTTAGCAAAACGTCGAACATCTTTTGCGCACAGGGCTACGCTCGCCAAATCAGGCGCAGAGCGGATTGCCATACTGATGTGCTTTAGCGAGAGTCTCTGCATCGCAAATAAATCTCTCTCAGAGAGAATGTTGACTACTTCACTGCCATCCATCACCGGGATATGCCTAATCCCCAACTGCAAAAACATCAATGCAGCATCCTGCGCGCTATCGCGGATGGTGAGCGATTTCACGCCTTTAGTCATCACCTCTTTGATGGGTAGATGCACATCTATCTGAGGAATCGTCACTCTTCCCAAGATGTCATAACGCGTCAAGATACCCTGCAGCCCTTCTTCTGAGTCACCTACCAGGATCGAACCAACTCTGCGCTCATGCATTAATGTGAGCGCTTCTTTGATGCTGGTATTAGGAGTGACACACAATGGTTTTTTACGAGGCAAATCTCCCAAAGGGGTTTCTAAAGACTGCTCTGAGAAAATTTGGGACGTATAGGTTCTCTGCAATACCTGCCAAGAACGCTCTAAGAATTTCATAATGCTTTGACTTAAAAAGTCAGCAAACTGTGGTGACATTTCTGCCAAGCGCCGCATCACGTCAGTTGTAATGCTTAAACAGAAACAATCTCCAATAGCGGCATAGGTTGCGGTTGGAGATCGCCCTGCCATTGCAGTGCTGACTGGAAAGAGTTCCCCCGCTTCAAACTCATGCGCCTCACCCGCTTCATTGGAGAGACCACGACGAGAGACAACGCCGCCCTTACGAATAAAAAATAATCTATTGACCGGAGGACTTTGCGGCGATAAAAATACCTCGTCTGGCGCAAAGTACTCTTCCTGCGAATTTTCAATGAAAAAATCCACATGCTCTGGCTTCATTTCAGAAAATGGCAGAACCTGCATCATCTGCTGGGTCAGATTCACAATCAAACTGCGAGATGGGCTGGTTTTCTTCAAGGCATCCTCTGTTCTTCGCTTTACTTTAACCATTCAATTTATCGCGTCATTACGCTACTGTCTATATGATTTGACCCACTTATTTGATCGTAATCAAATAAGTGGGTCATTCTCTTATCTAAACGCTCTCACCTTGCCTCTACGAAGCAAAGAGAGGCTTACTTAGTGAGTCGGCACTCTGAAGGCAGTAATTGTGGGGATAAGTTGCTATCTGGGCTTCTACAAGACCAACCCCCTGACCATGATGAGGACTCAGGTCTTGATAAATCCATTGCACTTGGAATGACAGCATCAGGCTCGTTTGTTGGAATGAGATACAAGGTGTTTTTACCTGCAGGCGCCACATTGGCTTGATAGCCAATGACAATGGTCCCAGAAGGATCGATTTCAATGAACTTCACATTGCGCGTTGGCGCAAAAGTAAAGGCCCCCTGAGTTGCCTCATCCATTGCTACAGCGCCTCGACTCGAAAATACCTCTGTGACGGCAAGCTTGGCAGTAGAGGCGAGATTCAAGCCCTCCACAACTCGACTTCGGGCTATGTAATCTTGATATTTAGGAACGGCAACAGCAACCAAGATGCCAATGATGGCTACAACCACCATCACCTCGATCAAGGTAAAGCCAGCCTCTTTGGATTGAGCTAAGTTATTGCGCGATGCTGAATTTTGCATGTAAAAACCCCTAGTTAAATCACCCTATGATCCAACATAGAGCCATTTTTCTAGGGGCCTACTGCTATCAGATTGTTCTGATTTTAATGCGCGCTACTCGGTAAAACTAATTAAGCCTTCTTATGTTTGCGCTTAACCAACTCACCTGCAGCCATTACTGCAATCGCACCAATAGCACCAGCTACCAAGCTATATGACTCTACTCCAGCACCAAAGAACTTCATCACACCTGGGTCAGACATAATCATGCCGCCTGCAATCCAGCCCAGCAAGCCAGCACCCGCGGTAACGATAATCGGGAAACGATCAATCAGGTACAGCACGATGCGACTACCGCCAATGATGAGTGGTACTGAAACCAACAAACCAAAGATGATGTAGCCCAGCTGATGTGCCTGGTCATCAATTTGACCAGCAGCACCGGCAATTGCCAACACGTTATCCAAACTCATCACGATGTCAGCAACGATGATGGTTTTAATGGCAGCAAAGAGCTTATCTGGGGCTTGGAGATCATGTCCTTCTTCACCGCCAGAGTCCACCATCAATTTGTAGCCGATCCATAGCAATAACAGACCACCGACAAACTTTAAGAACGGAATCTGCAGCAGTGTCACAGCAAAGGCCACTAAGACAATGCGCAAGATGATCGCGCCAGCCGTACCCCACAAAATACCTTTACGGCGTTGATTTGGGTGTAGATTTCTGCAAGCTAAGGCAATTACAACAGCGTTATCACCGCCCAACAGAATATCGATCAAGATGATCTGCGCAACGACAGACCAATCTAACATTGTTAAAAACTCCATGTCATCCTCTTATATTTTTATGTTTTAACTACGGGCACTGCAAAAAGGATGCTATTACGCATCCTTTTCTTAAACACAATTACAACATGGCTTTAAGCAAAGCTGCCATTTCTGATGGATTTCTTGTTACTTTAAAGCCACATTCTTCCATCACCGCTAGCTTAGCATCGGCTGTATCGGCACCACCAGAAATCAATGCGCCAGCATGGCCCATACGTTTTCCAGGAGGCGCTGTTACACCAGCGATAAAGCCAACAACCGGCTTCTTCATATTGTCTTTGCACCAGCGAGCTGCTTCTGCTTCGTCAGGGCCACCAATTTCGCCAATCATAATGACCGCGTCAGTATCAGGGTCTTCGTTGAACATACGCATCACGTCAATGTGCTTCAAGCCGTTAATTGGGTCGCCACCGATACCAACCGCTGTGGACTGACCCAGACCAATCGCAGTCAATTGACCAACCGCCTCATAAGTCAAAGTACCGGAACGGCTAACAACGCCAATGCGACCCTTCTTATGAATATGGCCAGGCATGATGCCGATTTTGATTTCATCTGGAGTAATGATTCCAGGGCAATTTGGGCCAAGTAATAAAGTTTTCTTACCGCCTGCAGCTTCTTTTGCATGCATCTTGTTACGTACTTCCAACATATCCTTGACCGGAATGCCTTCGGTAATACAGATAACAAAATCGAGGTCAGCTTCAACAGCTTCCCAAATCGCAGCAGCAGCGCCAGGAGGCGGAACATAAATTACAGAAGTAGTAGCGCCAGTTTGCTGAGCAGCTTCTTTTACAGTTCCGTAAATTGGAATGTTAAAAATGGACTCGCCCGCTTTTTTAGGATTTACACCCGCTACAAAACAGTTTTTTCCGTTTGCGTATTCCTGGCACTTCTCAGTGTGGAACTGACCAGTCTTACCAGTAATACCTTGAGTAATCACTCGTGTATTTTTATTTACCAAAATAGACATATTGAAGTTCCTTGATTATTTGTTTTTCGCAACAGCAGCAACTACCTTCGTAGCAGCTTCTGCCATTGAATCGGCGCTAATGATTGGCAAACCAGAGTCTGCAAGAATCTTCTTGCCCAACTCCTCATTGGTACCCTTCATGCGAACAACCAAAGGTACAGTCAAATTCACCGCTTTGCAGGCTGTCACTACGCCATCAGCGATCACGTCGCAACGCATAATGCCACCGAAAATATTTACCAAAATCGCTTCAACACTCTTGTTTTTGAGCATGATCTTGAATGCTTCAGTAACCTTCTCTGCTGTTGCGCCACCGCCAACGTCCAAGAAGTTTGCTGGCTCACCACCAAACAATTTAATGGTGTCCATCGTAGCCATTGCTAAGCCAGCACCATTCACTAAGCAACCGATATTGCCATCGAGTGAAATGTAAGCTAAGTCGAATTTAGAAGCCTCAATCTCAGCTGCATCCTCTTCATCGATATCGCGGTAAGCCACGATCTCTGGATGACGGTACAAAGCATTGGGATCAAAATTAAATTTAGCATCAAGAGCTTTGATCTTGCCGTTGCCTTCAAGAATTAATGGGTTGATCTCAACCAATGAAGCATCAGTTTCCCAATAGGTCTTGTACAAATTCTTGAATACATCACGCGCCATTGGAATAGAAGCATCGGGAACGCCGATACCCTTAGCAATGATGTCGCAATCAGCATCTGTCAACCCAATCAATGGATCAACAAATACTTTGATAATTTTTTCTGGGTGAGATTCAGCAACCTCTTCAATGTCCATACCGCCTTCGCTGGACGCCATGATCACATTCTTTTGTGTGCCACGGTCAGTAACGATACTGAAGTAATACTCTTTTTTGATATCAGCGCCATCTTCAATTAAGAGGCGATTTACTTTTTGACCTTCTGGGCCAGTTTGGTGAGTCTTTAACTGCATACCCAAAATTTCAGAAGCGTACTTTTTCACTTCGTCCATGCTGCGAGCTAATTTCACACCGCCACCTTTACCGCGACCACCTGCATGAATCTGAGCTTTAACAACCCATACTGGGCCGCCTAGCTTTTCTGCAGCTTTAATAGCCTCATCAACACTGAATGCAGGAATGCCATTTGGAACAGGCACATTAAATTGGCGCAAAAGTTCTTTGCCTTGGTACTCGTGAATTTTCATAATTACTCCGAAACGGTGTCTTTTTTAGCAAGCGATAAGAATGTGTAAAACCAGCACCTTTTTTAGCTTTTTTCTTCATCAAACCAAAAAATGGCGTGTGGTTCACGCAACTTTATAAGTCTATCATGCTGCAATGCATCAACTTGGGATTTTTAGCTCCGTAATTGCCCTAGTCAGGGCGTCCAGCGACCACCTTGGAGACCACGTCAGAGCTAAAGCCCTTGGAGGCCAGAAATCGATACTGGCGAGCCCGCTCTTTTTGCTCAGATGCCAACGCACCAAACTTGCGCAACCACAACTCGTGGGCACGCTGGTATTCGGTTTCCTTAAGATTCTTAAGCAGATCAATGGTCTTTGCACTATCTACCCCGGCCTGAGCGAGTTCATCCTGTATTTTTCGAGTACCAAAGCGCTCGCTACGGCGTCTGACTAGAGCCTCTGCAAAGCGCTGGTCAGACAACCAACCACGAGCCTCAAAATCATCTAGAACAGCTTCAATTTGCGTGGTCAAGGGAATTGCTGGGACAAGCACCTCAGCTTCCTCCTCGGAAGACTGGAACTTCAACATCCTTGCTGCAGACTCCTCAAGCTTTGCAGCCAGTCCTTTGCGGCTGTACTCTCGCATAGACAAAAGGCGCAAAGCCCGAGCTTTAAGACTCGGGCTTTGTTTTTTACTCTTCTTAACAGTGCTACCTAATTCTGACATTGAAGAATTACGCTTCCTCTTCTTCACTCAAAACGTCGCTCACTACTGCTGTGCCAGCCTTGACGCCCAATTTCGCACGAATCTTCGATTCGATATCTTGTGCAATAGCTGGGTTCTCTTTTAAGAACTCGCGCACATTATCTTTTCCTTGACCAATGCGATCACCGTTGTAGCTGTACCAAGAGCCTGATTTTTCTACGATATCGGCTTCAACACCCATATCAATAATTTCACCTTCTCTAGAGATGCCAGCGCCGTACATGATGTCAAAGATGGCTTCACGGAACGGAGGTGAAACCTTGTTCTTGACTACCTTGACGCGAGTCTCATTACCGACGACTTCGTCACCCTTCTTAATACTACCGATACGGCGAATGTCTAAGCGCATAGAAGCGTAAAACTTCAGCGCATTACCGCCAGTAGTGGTTTCAGGGGAGCCAAACATCACGCCAATCTTCATTCGAATTTGGTTAATGAAAATGACTGTAGTGTTGGTGCGCTTGATTGCACCGGTCAACTTACGCAATGCTTGACTCATCAAGCGTGCCTGCAGACCCGGTAATGAATCACCCATGTCGCCTTCAATTTCCGCTCTTGGCACCAAGGCTGCGACTGAGTCGATCACGATTAAATCGATTGAACCTGAACGCACCAATGCATCTGCAATTTCCAATGCTTGTTCGCCAGTATCGGGTTGTGAAATCAATAGATTATTAACGTCTACCCCCAAGCGTGAAGCATATTGAACATCTAAAGCATGTTCAGCATCGATAAAAGCGCATGTGCCACCAATCTTTTGCATTTCTGCAATTGCATGCAATGTGAGTGTTGTTTTGCCTGATGATTCAGGACCGTATATTTCAATGACGCGACCGCGTGCTAAACCACCAACACCCAGGGCAATATCTAAGCCCAATGACCCACTAGAAACCACTTGAATATCTTGATGAATCTCTGCATCACCCAATCTCATGATTGAGCCTTTGCCAAATTGCTTTTCAATTTGCGCCAAAGCAGCCGTTAATGCCTTTTGCTTGTCTCCACTCATGCCGTCAAACTCTGATGAGGCTGATTTCTTCTTATCATCCAAGGCCATTTTTTAATTCCTTTTCGCTATGTATTGGGCTTTTTCCCGAAGTTTCTGTACTGTTTAACAACTTAGAAGTTACTGTATATAAAAACAGTAGTATTTGCAAGAAACTTTTTTGGCTCTATGGCTGATTTTTATCTAGGACTACTCTTACGCGATCCCAATACAAGAACAGTGGAATTGCCGCGCCCCAAACGATTGCTAAAAGCATGAGTCCGCCCACTTGTCCCTGCGGCCCCCATGCTCCAGCACCCATTCTGATGCCCGCTTCATAAGACATCGGGCCTGCAATTGCACCCAATACTGCTGCCAGAATAGGCCTTCCACGCAACCAAGACAGTGATCCATTGATTGTGCTGGCAACCAAAGCCCAGAGCGTCCACATCCAAATAGGTGATAAATATCTGCTTGGCCAAGCATCTTCAAAGATTAAAAATCCAGATAAAGATATAAGTGAGTCAGCGCTTACTCCATATATGGATGCCTTTAATAAAAGGTTCATCTCTGAAGATGGCTGATTGGAGCGGGCAACATGGATAGCCAGATAGAGTAAGGTGATAACAACAGGCCAAAACACCTGATGATTTGCAGCGCCAATGACACACGCAAACCAACCCAACTGGAAAAGCACGAAGTTCCAAAATTTAGCCATCGCTTACGCCCAAGCAGTCACACCCAAGAAAAAGGCCACTGCCGCCGGGCAATGGCCTGAAGATATGGTGGCGAATCAGGGACCGGACACCAAAACAATAAATCCATAAAAAACAATGGGTTACGACCTTACATTGTAACCTATATCGCACCTTTTTAACACACTAAAAACCACTTGTTCTCGGCTCTCCATAAAACTGCTTTGGTGGTGATTGCTGATCTACATTAGGCTTTACTCCCAAGGGAAATGTAGCTGTACCCACTGGTGAACCATATTTATCTTTGTATGTCACTTCATTATTGCCTTGCGTGGCTGTACCAAGTGGGGCTCCATATTTATCTTTGTATGTAACGACACCTCTAGTTTCCGTAGAAGTACCAACTATCGCCCCATATTTATCCTTATATGTGACAGTTTGATCTGCAAACACACCGCACGCCAATAAAGAACTAAATATTGCTACGAGCCACTTTAGATGAATAGCCATCATTTGCCTACCTCTGCAATTCTCTGCTTATAGACTGTCATCAGGCAACTCTTATCCGAGCAAGCGTTTCTAGATGACTTTATCCAATAAATTTGCTCAGATTGGACTTTATTCGGATTTACAGAATTTTCTCGCGCTTTAGCATACGCAATGCTCAAATCAACGTCCAACTTCGATAAATCCCTATCCCTGCAAATTAATTTCTCAATTCCCGTGCTTGCTTTCGCACAGTCAAAACTTGGTGAAAAAGAATTGCTCATCTCTACTTTTGGAGACATTAGCGGCGCTACAGGCATCACTGGTGCTGGAGCATCCTGCACTTTGCCCATTAAAGCCGTCGGGTTTTCCTTGCACACCCTTAAAGCCTCTTGAGAAAAAGCGATAAATCCTGGGTAAGTTTTATCGCCGAAGAGCTTAAACATTGGTCGTGCTCCCACATATCCTAATCTTTCCAAATCCTCCTGGTCAACAACCTGTTCAAATTTATTAATTAAACATTCACATACTGCCTTTGATTGACCTACTTTTATACAGCTCTGTATAGCAATCCCTTTGTACTCCGCAGAATACGGCATCGTGTTTTTAGATGAAGCTGTAATATCTTTAACAGATGCAGATATAAGAGCGTATGCATTTATATAAACATCCAATTCTCTATCAAAATCTCTAGACTCAGGCTTAAAATTATCGACAACAAAATCTTGTTCGTTCGAGCCTTGTTGTTTATAAACCTTATAACTAAACCTACCAGTCATTACATTCGATGCAGGCTCAACCCATCCAGATATCGCTGAAGCCAACGTTTGTTGTGATGCCCTATCCATATCCTCTTGTGGAAATGAAATTACCATATTACCCGCGCACTCAACATACTTGGATTCAGTATTTCTTTTCGTTTCTACCACTTGCTCTATGCTCATCTTAATTCTGTTTTTCTTGATAGCCATTACCAAATCAGGAGGCATTCCAGGTTCGCTCATCACGGAGATAAATCTACCAACAAGTGTTTCTTTTACAGCAGAGTCACCGCATCCCTTAACGCCAGCGTTCATATAAATATAAGACAGGGCTATTAGCAGTATCGCAATACCACTCATAGCTAGAACTTTTCCCATGATTTTTAGAGTCGATACGTCCCCGCCGGCTTCACGTATTTTCTTGATCAATTTATACCTATTAAATAGATACAAAGGCAATGTAATCAGCCCCAAAAAAAACGTAATAATTGCCCATGGAAGTGGCTCAACGATCGTTGCATTCGGATCAATACGAAGTAAGGCGCCATTAACCTTACGGCTATCAAAATACAGCCAAATAGCGCTTATAAGTAACAGTAATGGCCCTATTAATAAAATAATCATGTAGTTCTTAAGCCCTTGGTTTTCATTTAAATTATATTTTTTATAACTACGTGGCAACTATACTACGCAAACAAACGTGAACAGTCTGCCCTAAAGAGCATCCGCTTTGTTTTATTATTTTTTAGGTTGTACAACGGGCTTTGCTGTTCTTAACTCACTTGAGCCCGTGCAATCAGGATGCATTCCCGTCAATACTGGATAAGCACATATTTCATCTATTCTTTTTTCGTATGAAGACGTTAAACACGCAGAGTCTAAGCACTTATTTCTTTGAGATATCCAAGTTTTTTGTGTCGACTTAAGAGCATTTCTGGCGCCGTCTCCAATATCCGCAGCGCCCATATTGGAATAATTACTCGCCAAAACCTCATCTAGCTTTCCTAGCGCTGGATCACTGCAAATTATTTTTTCAACGGTTGTTGAGGCTTTTTTACAATCGAAGGATGCCCCATGGGCAAAATTTAAGAAAAAAATTGTGCTAACAAATAAAAATATAAACCTGCTCATAAAACCCTCATTATTAATTAATTTCTCTGATAATTTTATATGTTCTACAACTTCCAGCCTATTAGAGCATGATAAATACCCTCAAGAGGTTTTTTTAATCTATATATTCTCCATGTTTTTCTTTTTTAAACAATAATTGATCCAATTACTCAATTCATCAGATCTCATTGGCTCTATTAAGAGACTAGATACATATCTCAAACTCTTAATATCTTTCACTATTCTAGTGTTTACTCTTTTCAACTCATAATTCCAAAAATTACCCATATATTTTTTATCAATTGGTAATATTCCATGAATATGATTTGGGGTATTCATACTATCCCTTTTAAAAATACTTTTCTCATCATATTCATGGTACCTAAAATACTCATATGGAATAGTATCTAAATTTTTTTTATAATTTCTCCATAATTGTTTTCTTATTTTTCTTAATATATTAAAATCATACGTATCCAAACAAGCATTTGTTACACCTTTAGATCCATATGAACATTTAAAACTTACGGTAATGGTAAATAATTCACAATGATTTAATTTTTCTCTAAAAAAGTTACTATATTCACTTAATAATCTATCTCTCATCTTATTCTCATTAATTTTTGACAAAGTAAGGGGTTTGTTTCTCTAAAGAAACATTAAAAAATAACTATAAAAACTCACGGCTAATATAGTGAAGGTTAAAAATGGCTAGCCTTCAACTGTATTTATATAAACTGAGCTATTTTTTACCCCAAATTTATTCCACGATATGAAATAAATAAGATTATTTTTAGATTATATATACTTTTATTGATTAGTTAGTGAATACTAACTATTATTGAGAGTGATTAATGGGGCCTCCACCCTTTTAAAAAGGCAACTACTCCAAGGCTTGATTTTTTCAAAATCCAAAGGATAAGCAAGCTTATTGATAGCCACTAATTTTTGTTTTGTTAGTTTTGAGTGTGTATAAACCTTACTTCCAATTGATCTCTCAGCACTGCTATGGCCAACAATCGAGTCAATCGTTCTCTCTTCTATGTTCTGGTCTACAAGTTGCGTACGAACTGTATGTCTGAAAGAATGAAATACTCTAGTTGAGCCCTGATCACTCAATATTCCCACCGTTTTAAATCTATTCGCAATTCTCTTTTGAATAGCATCAAATTTATTAAGGGCAGTTCTCCTCTCCAAGGGGAATAATCTGATCTGATTTAGCTTCTTAAGGTAGTCAATGTATCCCTTAATATCAAGGGCTATTAATACTTTATGCACGGGTATTGTTCTCGCCGAGCCTTGTTTGCTCTTAATACTTTTATATTTGTCATTTTCATTAATATCAAAACATAAAACGCCATCAATTTCATGGATATCAGAAATAGATAACTGACAAATTTCACCCAGTCTTGCACCAGTAAAAAGAGCAATGAGTGGAACCCAATAATCAGATGATCTTTTAAATTTCCCGCCAAGATATTCAGTAGATATAAATATCTTACTTAAATCCTCGTTAGAAAATGGAACTCTATTACTTGACGACTTCTTGGGAACACTCTTTTTGGATGACTGTAAGATTGATTTGAATCTTGTGTTTTCAATATAGCCCTGAGATTCCAACCAATTCAAAAAATCAATGATTGTATTTACATAATAATGATACGTTTTTGAGGATATTTTTAAGCCATCTAGCCTGCTTAATTCCAGAAATGGCATATTGACCATTTGCTTTGAACTTCTTCTTGCAGGTAGTCCTTGAAGGAGATCATTGAATTGACGCATTAAATCAGGGGTGATCTCACCAACCCTACACTCACCTCCTTTTAACTCGATCAAAGCCTTGCAAAATACCTCTATATGACTTCTTGCCGACTCTAAAGACCCTGGCTTAAGAGTTCTTTGCTTTGCCTCAAGCCATTTCGCCACTAAAGTGCCAATGATGGGAGATTCTTTATCAATTTCACCTCCAAGAGCCTTAGATTTCATTTGCGCTTGTAGGTGGGCAAGGAGCTCCTCGTATTTAACAGACTCATGATTTCCACTGCTTGCGTCCTCCTTTTGTTGCTCAATCCCCAATGTGAGCAACCGATCATCATCAGCATCTAATTTTGATAAAAAGTGATCGACCGCCTCCCAACCATCTAAGCTAGCCGCCTCATAGCGAGACAGGAGGTCCATAGCCTGACCATACAACTTAGGATTGGAGAAGTATTTTTTTCGTATTCGTTCCACAACCAACCATAGGTAGCGTGCAGCAATAAGCGCAACACCCCTATCTCTCGTTCTTAAACTTTTCCTAAAAAGCTTCCTGTTTTTACTTGGAAAGCACGTTGAATCAATATTAATGGCATATGAATACTGAAAACAGAAGATTCCAAGTCTATTTTTTGTTATGTAGGATGGACTTTTATTCGACATGGGTTACGTATTTTGTTAACGTACCCAGTGAATTTCATGGAAAATTAATGATATAAGTCGTTGATTTTAAACGACTTATTAAAGAATTTGGTGGCGAATCAGGGATTTGAACCCCGGACCTGCGGATTATGATTCCGTCGCTCTAACCAGCTGAGCTAATTCGCCGAAGCTGTGATTTTAGCTTATTTGACTAAGTCGATCAATTTATTTAGTGCGGTGAGAGAGTTTTTTAAAGACCTCTTTCATAAAAATCCACAGGGCTGGTAAGCCCGGAATGACAATCATTGCCAGCGCCACGAGTGAGAAATTGCTCTTCACCCAGGGGTGATCGCCAATGAAGAAACCAAGGCTGGTCAGACTGCATACCCAAACAATGCCGCCAATCACGTTATAGAAAACAAAGACGGAATAGCGCATATGAGCCACCCCAGCTACAAAGGGGGCAAAAGTACGAATAAATGGCATAAAACGCCCCAGAACAATGGTGATTGGGCCATATTTCTCATAAAAAGCATGCGCCTTATCAAACGCATTCCGATTAAACCAACGTGAGTTTTCCCAAGAAAAAACCCGGTTACCAATTTTTCTACCAATGGAGTAATTCAGGGCATCACCCGTTACGGCAGCTGTAGTGAGAAGGGCCATCAAGGCAAATAAATCTAAACCCCCTACTGCTGCAATCGCACCAGCAACGAATAACAAAGAGTCGCCAGGCAAAAAGGGCATGACCACTAAACCGGTTTCCACAAAAATAATGGCGAATAGCAGGGCATAAATCCAAACGCCCCACTGGTTAGCGACTAATGCCAGATTTTTATCTAGATGCAGAAATAGATCGATAAGGTATGAAAAGTCCAAAAGGGCTCCAGGGTTTAATAGGTGAGCTGATGTGAGGTCTGAGCTAGGATGCTACTTGATTTGAAAAGTGCTGATGGCTTCATCTCGGTTGTAACGAACAAAAACCTCAATCTTCTTTGCTAAAAAGAGTTTTTTGAGCACCTCATCCTTATTCTCAAAGGTAATTGCGGTTTGCTCAGGGTAGCGTGAGAAAGGATCACTCATCACTTCAATGGGTTGATCATCGATCTTAATTAAGCGAATTGTGCGCTTATGGAGGCGGTCGGGCCGAATAAAAATGAGGCGCTTTACATATTTATCGAGCACTAGCTTTTGCCCCTGCTCATTAGTTTTAAAGTAGTACACGAGCTCATCTTTACCATTGACGGTGACATCACGCTCCTCATCCCATTTTGCGAGGGCTGGCTGGCTCAGACAAATACCCAGAATCACCCCTACTACGATCCTATACAGTTGCATTATTTGCTTTCTTCATGTGATCGTTCAATCTTATCAGCGAATCCCTATGCGACTACTATCGATTTCCTGCGGCAAAGTAACCCCCTTGTTTGAATTAAATCACCCCAACTACTCAAGCGTAGCTTCCGCGATTAATAAAAAGCCGGTGAGTACCCTAAGCCAAGCAACTCCAGTGGAAATCAAATCACTAGGCGTTGTAGGTGACGAACAGGCCGATTTATCAGTACATGGGGGTCTTGAAAAAGCGATATATGTTTATCCAATCGAACACTATGCATTTTGGAATGAACTACTCAGCAGAGAAACCAAGCAAATAGTTAATCTCCAGCCTGGGTCTATGGGTGAGAACTTCACGATCGAGGGACTTCTTGAGGATGAAGTATTTGTGGGGGATAAGTTGTCTATTGGCGAACTTGAATTTACTGTCGTAAAACTCAGAGAGCCATGTTTTAAGTTCAACGCAAAGATGAAATACAAAGGCGCGGCCAAGGCAATGCTGCAGTCCGGAAAAAGTGGCTGGTACTTACGGGTTAATAAACCAGGAATCCTTGCAGCGGGCGCCAACATTCATCTGATTCCTGGACAAAGAATTACCTCGATAGCCAGTCAAAACAAAGCCCTCTTTCAGCGCGGTAATCAAAAAGATCTTTGGGATTAATGTTGGCAATAAAAAACCCGACCATAAGCTGATCGGGTTTTTTATTGAGCAAAAGATTAACTAATCGTTCGCATAAATATCCACATCTTTTGTCTCGCGAATAAACAAAGTACCAATTACTAATGTAATCGCAGCAATGATGATCGGATACCAAAGACCATAGTAAATATTTCCGTTTTGAGCCACCAGGGCAAATGATATTGTTGGCAGCAGACCCCCAAACCAGCCGTTACCAATATGGTATGGCAAGGACATTGATGTATAGCGAATGCGTGTTGGGAACATCTCAACTAGCATTGCTGCAATAGGTCCATACACCATGGTCACCAAAATAACCAAATAGGCCAATAACAACAGTACTGGCACATAACTGATTTCTTCAGGGTTGGCTTTCGCTGGATAGCCCGCATCATTTAGCGCATTACGGATAGCATTTTTAAACTCTGCATCTCTCGACTGACTCTCTACTAAAGTCATTCCCTTTGCTGAATACGCCTGAATTTCAGTTTCACCAATTTTGATAATGGCGGGGCTTCCTACTGCACCAGAAATTGTTTTGTAGCTCGCAGAGTAAGATGCCATAACCTGCTTAGCAATGTCACATGAACTCGTAAACTTAGCTGTGCCAGTTGGATTGAACTGGAAACTACATTCACTCAAATCAGCAGTAATCGTTGCTGGCGCAGCAACCATCGCTTTTTCTAAGGCGGGATTTGCGAAGTGGGTTAATGCGTTAAATACAGAAACTGGCGTGCCTGGGATATAGGTCACTACAGCGAGCAACAGTCCACCCATGATGATGACCTTGCGACCAATCATGTCCGACAAGGTTCCAAAAACAACAAAAAACGGTGTACCAATGATTAAGGCGGCAGCGATTAATAGATTAGCTGTTGTGGAGTCTACTTTGAGCACCTGAGTAAGGTAGAACAAAGCGTAAAACTGGCCTGTGTACCACACCACTGCTTGACCAGCCACCAAGCCAAATAAGGCCAAGAGAACAATCTTCAAATTCTTCCAGCGGGCAAACGACTCGGTCAGCGGCGCTTTAGATAGCTTGCCCTCCTCTTTCATTTTTTTGAAAGCAGGCGATTCATTCATGGACAAACGAATCCAAATCGATATGCCAAGCAATGCAATGGATACGACAAATGGAATACGCCAACCCCAAACCTCAAAATCAGAACCCGTCAGCTCACGAGCACCCAAGATCACCAGGAGAGATAAAAACAAACCCAAAGTAGCCGTCGTCTGAATCCATGATGTATATGCACCGCGACGACCATGCGGTGCATGCTCGGCAACATAAGTGGCAGCGCCGCCATACTCACCACCCAAGGCCAGGCCCTGTAGCATCCGCAATGCAATGAGGATGACTGGGGCAGCAACACCAATCGAGTCGTAATTTGGCAAGATGCCAACAACAAAGGTTGAGACACCCATTAACAAAATGGTGACTAGGAAGGTGTACTTACGACCAATCAGATCTCCGAGCCGTCCAAATACCAAAGCACCAAACGGTCGGACGATAAAGCCAGCAGCAAAAGCCAACAAGGCAAAAATAAAAGCGGAACCCTGGTCTAGCCCTGAGAAAAACTGTTTAGCAATAATGGCAGCCAATGAGCCATATAAATAAAAGTCATACCATTCGAAAACAGTACCCAAGGACGAAGCAAAAATAACTTTGCGTTCCTCAGCAGTCATGGGGGCGACCTTAGTTGATCGTGACATCTCCAACATTCCTAATAATTTTTTTCAGGGGCAGATTATCCCTTGGAAATTTACTTTCAAATATACAAATTAGGGTATCTCCTCATCAAGTTATAAAAAATTTTGAACAAAAAAAAGAGGAGGCAATGCCTCCTCTTTTTTATGAACAACTCTTCTACCAACCAATTGCTTTAGGCAACCAAAGTGAAATTTGTGGGTAGTAGAAAACTAAGAACAATGCTACACCCTGCATAAACAAGAACGGCAAGACACCAATGTACAAGTCCCTAATTTTTACTTCAGGCGGGGCAACTCCTTTGAGATAAAAAAGTGCCCAACCAAATGGCGGCGTTAAGAATGATGATTGTAGGCAAACCGTAATCATCATCGCAATCCAAACAGGATCTGCACCTTGCGCCAAGAGAACAGGCAGAAATAATGGTACTGCAATGTAACTAATTTCAATCCACTCAATAAAAAATCCGAGCACAAAAATTAGCAAGAGCATGAACCAAATATCGCTATTAATACCGCCGGGTATTACCTCGAACATCCCAGAGATGAGCTCCTCACCATTAAGCCCCCTGAAGGACAAAGCAAAGACTTGTGCACAAATTAAAATAAACATCATTAATGCACTGATCTTGGTGGTATCTATTGCGACTTGCTTCAAAATATCCCACTTAAAGCGACCAGATAAAAAAGTTACCAAAATTGAACCGACGGCACCCATCGCTGCAGCTTCAGTTGGTGCAGCAACACCGCCAACGATAGAGCCCAATACAGCAACTACCAACATAATTGGTGGAACCACGACTTTCCAAAAACGTACCCATAGCTCTTTACCAGAAACACGACTGCGCTCTTCCTTAGGAATAGGCGGCATCAAATCAGGTTTGAGCCAGCCTAAAATCAAAATGAAGACTATATAAACCACCACCAAAATCAACCCAGGGCCTACTGCAGCGGCAAACAAAGTACCAACCGACAACTGCATGATGTCGGAGAGCAAAATTAAAATGAGACTAGGTGGAATAATTTGACCCAAAGTACCAGAGGCACAAATCGCACCGCAGGCAATACTCTTGTTATAGCCACGTCGTATTAAGGTTGGCAGGGTCAGCAGACCCAAGGTGATGACAGTAGCACCAACAATCCCGGTGGTAGCACCCATCAAAGCCCCGAACAAAATAATTCCGACCGCCATGCCGCCCTTGACACCACCAGCTATGTGCCCAATCACGTCTAACAAATCATCCGCGAGCCGGGATTTTTCCAGCATGATCCCCATAAAGATAAACAAGGGAATTGCAAGCCATTGATAACCCGCCACAATGCCAAACACTCTTGCTGGCAATAAGTTAAACAAGGAGGTTCCGAATCCTAAAAATCCAAATACGAACCCCACTGTCGCCAAAGTAATAGCAACTGGAACACCAATCATCAATAGAATGAAAAAGCCTATCAGCATCAGAATGGCCATCACATGCATATCAAACATGCTGACCTCCTTTGGTGCTATAGCCATTCAGAATCACCCGACAGAGCTCCCCGACGCCTTGCAAAGCCAGTAAAGCAAAGCCAATTGGAATTAATCCCTTCACAATCCAGCGATAAGGAATACCTCCTGGATCGGGCGACATTTCTCCAATCGAGAAAGACTGGACAACATATGATGAGGACAAGTAGATAAATAGCAGCGCCACAATGATTGTGAGCACTGCTGAAAGAATGTCTACTCGATATTTTGTCTTAGGTGAGTAATTGGCGTAGAACAAATCAACCCGAACATTATCCCCACGTAACAAGGCATAACTCATACCGAATAAGATTAATGCCGCCAATAGATGCCACTCAAGCTCTTGTGCCCACACCGAACCAATGCTCATGGTGTAGCGTAAAAAAACGTTAACTGTTATTAATCCCACAATGGCCAAGGCCACGTAAGACGTGGCCTTGCCAGTGAAATCAATTAAGCCTTCGATACGCAATGCGATTTTTAATAACAAAGGATGCACTGATATTCCTAACTTAAATGATTAAAACAAAAATCAACCGCGAACTTTGCTGTGGTACGTTGCCTCGCTGTAAGAAGCCCAGGAATCGTAATTGCGCTTAAAGGCAAAATAAGAATCATGTACTTTTTTAGTCATAGGATCAGCAGCGGCAGACTCGTCCAAAATCTTCTTCGTTTCAGTGCGCATCGCAGCTACTACTGAATCTGGCAATTGCAGAGCAGTAACGCCTTGCTTCTCAACCAAATCTTTCATTGCCTCGGCATTGTTACGCTGACACCATGCCTCACCAATGACATTACAAGCTGCAGATGCATTTTGCACAACCGCTTGAAGATCTTTAGGTAGCTTTTCCCAAGCTGCTTTATTAATCAAAAGCTCAGAAGTAGTTGCTGGCTCATGCCAACCAGTGGTGTAGTAGAACTTAGCTGCTTTTTGCAATCCAAGACGACGGTCTTGAAATGGGCCAACGAATTCAGCTGCATCAATCACGCCACGCTCAAGCGCCGGGAAAATCTCACCGCCTGGCAATACTTTTACATCAACACCCAACTTGGCATAGACCTTACCAGCAAGTCCAGGGATACGCATTTTTAGACCCTTGAGGTCTGCGACGCTATTAATTTTCTTTTTAAACCAACCAGTCATTTGCACACCGGTGTTACCGCAAGGCATGGCAATCATGCCAAAAGGTGCATAGGTTTCATTCCAGAGATCAATACCGCCACCGTCATATAGCCAACCATTCATCCCTTGAAAATTTAGGCCGAATGGCACAGCCGTAAAGTACTGAGCTGCAAATGTTTTGCCAGTCCAGAAATAACTATTAGCATGATTCATTTCAACCGTGCCAGATCGAACAGCATCAAAACCCTCAAATGCGGGAATCAATTCTCCAGCGCCAAAAACTTGAATCTTTAAGCGGCCATTGGACATCTCCCCAATGCGTTTTGCTAAATCAGTTGCGCTACCAGGTCCATCCATGTAAAACGGCGCACCCTTTGGGTAGGCGCTGGTCATCTTCCAGTTAAAAGTTTGTGATGATTGCGCTCGCACGATGGATGGAGCGCCCAAGGTAGCCCCAACAACACCTGCACCAATTCCTGCACTGAGAAACTTACGACGGTTTGTTTTCATAATTGACTCCTCCTGAAAAAATACTAACTACACACATATGGTTAAAAGTTGATGAACATCAAGATTTCCGAAATGACTTATCAGCATTGCAATGCAACAAATCATGTTTTTTCCTGCTGAGTCAATGTAGAGCATATTGATCAAGACAAGGTCAGTACATTCCCTAATGCAGTGCATAAAGCGCACTTTTTTTGGGATGATGGAACTTCATGCTTCAATTTGGTGTCTGCAAGAATCTAAACTACCTTTACTAAATTAATTACTCATAACTGCAATAGGAGAAATACAAATAATGCAACCAAAATGGGGTATTCGTGGAATGGCGGTAGCGCCACACTCGCTAGCATCTGAGTCAGCCTTAGGAGTTCTTAAAGAGGGTGGTAACGCTTTAGAAGCAATGATTGCTGCTGCAGCAACGATTGCAGTGGTCTATCCCCATATGAATTCGATTGGTGGAGACTCATTCTGGGTAGTTCATTCACCCGGAAAAGCAATGGGGGGCATTGACGCCTGTGGAGCTGCAGCAGGATTGGCCACTAAAAACTGGTACGCAGAGCGCGGTATTACTAAAGCGATTCCATTTAGAGGCGCTGTTGCAGCCAATACTGTTGCTGGAACTATTTCTGGTTGGGGTGCTGCTCAGAAACTTTCTCAACAAGGTCTTCGCGGCAAGCTTCCACTCTCCCGCCTCTTGGCTGATGCTATCTACTACGCAGAAGCTGGCGTGCCAGTTACTTACAGTCAATCGAGCTTAACTGACAAAAAACGTGCAGAGCTCATTGATATTCCAGGTTTCGCAAATACCTTTTTAATCAACGGTCAAGCGCCTGCGGTTGGCAGCATCTTTAAACAAGATCGCCTTGCTAAGACCTTGCGCCAAATTGCACGCAAAGGAACTGATGATTATTACCGCGGAGACTTAGCAGAGTTATTAGCCAAAGAACTGACTGAACTCGGTAGCCCACTCAGACTGAGTGACCTTCATCGTCACCACGCAAAATTAATTGATCCACTGGAGTTAAAGCACAGCATCGGAAATGTGTACAACATGACTCCACCAACTCAAGGTGTTGTGTCATTGATGATTTTGGGAATCTTAGATCAACTCAATCTCAAGCGCTTCAAAGTAGACAGTGCTGAGTATGTACACCACTGTGTTGAGGCCACTAAGCAGGCTTTTAAAGTCAGGGATCGATACGTCACGGATCCAGCTTACATGACTAAACACGCACAGTCTTTCTTGGCACCAGCATTCTTAAAAAAACTGGCTAAAAATATTGACCCTGAAAGAGCATTGCCTTGGGGTCAAGGTAAGGGTCCTGCTGACACGATTTGGATGGGCGTTGTCGATGGTGAAGGCAACTGCGTTTCTTTTATTCAAAGTATCTATCATGAATTTGGTGCAGGAATTGTGTTACCGAAATCCGGTGTCAATTGGCAAAATCGCGGCTGCAGTTTTTCATTAGATCCTAAAACACTGAATCACTTAGAGCCCTATCGCAAGCCGTTCCACACCTTAAATCCAGCCATGGCTTTATTTAATGATGGACGTTCTATGGTTTATGGAACGATGGGAGGCGATGGACAGCCCCAAACACAATGTGCGGTCTTTACGCGCACAGCTACTTATGGACTTGATCCTCAGGATGCAATTAGTCGTCCTCGCTGGTTACTGGGACGTACCTGGGGGCAAACCAGTGATAGCTTAAAACTCGAATCGCGTTTTAACCCATGGGTCGCTAAAGAGCTCCATGCTCTTGGACATGAAATTGAAATGCTAGATGCTTTTGATGAAACCGTAGGGCATGCGGGCTGCATTATTCGAGAGCCCTCCGGAACCTTGCGCGGCGGCTGGGACCCTCGTAGCGATGGAGCAGTTAGCGCTTATTAGTAATAAATAATTTGGGTACGCGTAGATCCCAATGAATGGCAGCTACGCGTAATCCGAATATAGCAAGCATGCAAACTACCGAAGCTTCTAGCGTGTATTGCGGCAAGTAATTCAGCGCCAACACATAGAGAGTGCATCCAATAGTCACGGGAATCGCATATAGCTCATGGGACATCAGCAAGGTTTTTCTGCCCGCTAGAACATCTCGTAATAGGCCGCCCCCAATAGCAGTAACCACGCCCAATATGACAGGCGCTACCGGCAAACCGAATCCAAGATTCCAGACTTTATCCGCCCCTTGAATCCCAAACAAAGCCGCGCCCAGACCATCTATATAAAGCATCGTCCGATAGATCTGCGGTTGTGTAAAAAACGATTCCGCCACAAACGTCAACACACAAGCACCAAGAGCAACCCAGATATAAATTTGCGAAATTGACCAAAAAGCTGGGACATCCAAAATCATGTCGCGAATCGTACCGCCGCCAATTGCAGTAATGACGCCCAAAACCAAGACGCCAAATAAATCAACGCCACGATCAGAGATGGCTAAAACCCCTGTAACAGCAAAGGCAACTGTGGCGATCATGCCAATCCAGAAATTAATTTGATCCATGACCTTGAGTCTAAAGCACTCGGGTGTGACGAGCAATGAAGTCCTGAATATACTGAGACTTACGATCACAGGAAATTCTTATGAAAACCCAACTTTATAGTTTTTGGCGTAGCTCAGCAGCTTTTAGGGTGCGCATTGCCCTCAATTTAAAAGGGGTCGATCATCAAATCATTCCGATTCATCTTCTCAAGAATGGTGGCGAACAGACTAGTGCGGAATACACAGATAAAAATCCTACTCGCTTAGTACCTCTTTTAATTGAAGGTGATCATGCTATTCATCAATCACTCGCCATCATTGAGTATCTGGAGGAAACGCACCCCAACCCTCCACTACTCCCAAAGAGTGCAATTGATCGGGCTTGGGTGCGCGCTTTAGCAATGGATATTGCTATCGATGTTCATCCCATTGGTAATTTGCGGGTGCTGCGCTACTTAATGAAAAACCTGGGTGTGAGTGCAGAGAACAAAGATGCTTGGAGCCAGCATTGGATGATGCTGGGTTTAGAGAACCTAGAGAAACAATTAACTAAAAACGCTAGGGTGGGTCGCTTTGCTTATGGAGATATGCCGGGTCTTGTCGATATTTGTTTAGTGCCGCAAATATTTAATGCGCTCAGTGCGAAGATGGATATGAAGGCCTACCCGACACTCATGAAGATATTTAATGAATGCATGACCTTGCCTGCTTTCATTGATGCTGCCTGGGAAAAACAAATTGATGCAGAGGGATTAAATCCCTCTATTCCACCAAAGGAATAGTGAGAGTGTCAGTAGTGATCCAACAGTAGTTACCAGCACCACTCGAGAAATGACTCTACCATCCGCCATATAGTATTGAGCCAGCATGTATGGCCCTGTGCCAGTTGGCATGGCCGCTAAGATCACTGCCGCATTGACCCATAGCGTAGGCAATTCCAGAAGAGGGCCAGCAATTAACCAGGCAATGATTGGCTGAATAATCAGCTTGCCAAAGCTAATGCCCCACACCTTGCTCGAAGCATTTTCATCTTTACGAATCAGAAATAATCCGATTGATACCAACGCGCAAGGTGTTGCTGCTGCAGCCAAAAATGAAATCACTTGTGCCAATGGGTCGTAAATTACCCAACCAGAAGCAGACCATGCTAGACCTAATACGGGTGACACTAAAAGTGGATTGGAGGCCAAGGACTTCAGCACACTCCAAACTATTTCATGGGACTTTTTATGCGACAACATATCGATCTCAATCAGAATCGTCGCCAATGCAAACAGAATAAACACCAGGAATGTAGCAATGATGGCTGGTGCTAGGCCATCTTGACCAAGCGCGAGTAGACATAACGGAATACCCATGTAGCCGGTATTCGAATAAGAGGCGCTCAAACCAGCAAAGCTTGCTGCTGCTAAGTCACGCCCTTGATACCAATAGAAGATCAGAACGAGAACAAAGACAATTAAGGCACTGATTAAAAAGGCGGCAATAAATCCAGGCTGCCAGAGCGTCTCCCAGCCACTATTGGCTGCGAAGTTAAAGAGTTGGGCAGGGAGCGCAAGCCAGATAACAAATCGATTGAGTTCAATAGATGCATTAGCGCCCAACTTACCACTTTTGCCACTGAAGTAGCCTAATAAGATCAGCGCAAAAACAGGAAAGAGAACGTTGAAGACGTAGATCACGGGTAAGTCTTAATTATGCAATCTTGCGTAGTGTCGCTTGATAACGAAGCGCATTCTGAACATAGCGTCCCGCGATGTCATTAATGCCAGCAATTTGTTCGGGGCTAAGCAATTTAACAACTTTCGCTGGCGTGCCCAAAATCATGGAGCCATCCGGAAACTCTTTTCCTTCTGTGATTAAAGCGCCTGCACCTACAAGACAGTTTTTACCAATTTTGGCGCCATTCAAAATAACTGCACCAATACCAATCAAACTACCGTCACCAATCTGGCAACCATGCAACATCACTTTGTGACCAACAGTCACGTGTTTGCCAATGACTAAGGGATAGCCAGGGTCAGTATGCAAGACAGAAGCATCTTGCACATTACTTCCCTCACCAATCTGAATATGGTCGTTGTCCCCGCGTACTACTACCTGAGGCCAAACGCTCGCATTTTTTTGGAGCTCAACCATGCCAATTACTTCAGCGCTCTCGGCAACCCAAGCCCCCTCAGCTAACTGGGGAGCATTTCCGTCTAGTTCAAATATAGCCATGACCCATTATAGGTAATGACTATATTTATGAAAGCCTACCAGTTAGGCTCGCGGTCTGGAGTGGAAGAAATGCGGTGAATACTCAAATCAGCACCGTCATACTCTTCTTCATGCGACATACGGATGCCCAAGAATGCTTTCAAGAGGCCGTAAACCACGATACCCCCTACCAAAGCAATCCCAACTCCTAAAAGGCTGCCGATGAGCTGCCCTAAGAAAGTGACCCCACCCATGCCGCCAAGCGCTTTACTTCCAAAAATACCTGCGGCTAAACCGCCCCACAAACCGCATAAGCCGTGTAATGGCCAAACGCCCAATACATCGTCAATCTTCCAGCGGTTTTGCACTAAGGTAAACATATATACAAATAGGCCGCCAGCAATTAAGCCCACGACTAATGCGCCTAATGGATGCATTAAGTCTGATCCAGCGCAGACAGCTACCAAACCAGCCAAAGGGCCGTTGTAAGTAAAGCCAGGGTCATTGCGACCAATCACCCATGCAGCCAAAGTCCCGCCAACCATTGCCATCAAAGAGTTCATGGCGACTAAGCCGCTGACCTTATCAATGGTCTGCGCACTCATTACATTAAAGCCAAACCAACCCACTGCCAAAATCCAAGCGCCCAAAGCCAAGAATGGAATGCTTGATGGTGGGTGTGCGGCAATATGACCTTCTTTGGTGTAACGGCCACGTCGTGCGCCCAGCAAAATAATGGCCGGCAATGCAATCCATCCTCCTACTGCATGAACCACGATCGAGCCCGCAAAGTCATGAAACTCTTCGCCAGTCAGCCCTTTAATCCAGGCCTGAATGCCGTAGTGCTGATTCCATGCGATTCCTTCAAAGAAGGGATAGACAAAGCCCACCAAGACAAAGGTTGCAATTAATTGCGGATTAAATTTAGCGCGCTCTGCAATACCGCCAGAAATAATGGCTGGAATTGCAGCAGCAAAGGTCAATAAGAAAAAGAATTTGACTAGCTCATAGCCATTTTTCTCGGCCAATAATTCTGCCCCTGAGAAAAAGTTCACGCCATAAGCAATGCTGTAGCCAATAAAGAAATAAGCGATTGTCGAAACAGCAAAGTCGACCAAGATTTTGACTAAAGCATTGACTTGGTTCTTTTTGCGAACCGTGCCGAGCTCTAAAAAAGCAAACCCTGCATGCATTGCCAAAACCATAATGGCGCCGAGCAATATAAATAAGACATCACTGCCTGATTTCAAGACTTCCATTGAAGTACCTCCCAGATATTTTGTGCATCATTATGGGGAATGCATAAGGCAATTTTTTCTGGTGTTGCACCCATTTAGTGCAATTTATGGGCATCAATATGGTTTATGATCGAAATATATACACCCGAGGGAGAACCCATGAAAAAAGTTTTATCAATTTTGGCTATTTTGGCTGCTTTTTCTGGCTTGGCACAAGCGCAGGAAAAAATTCCTGTTCTGAGTACGCAAGAGCTGGCAAAAGTCTGCAAATTACCAGCCAGCCCAGAATCCCGTAGCTTTTGCATTGGTTACACCACAGCTATTTATGACACTTACTTAGCCACACGTCACCCACAACGTGCCAAGCCTTACATTTGCGTTAAGCAACCTGCTCCGGCCCGTGATGAAGTTATTGGTGAGTTTGTAAAGTTTGCTGACGCCAATCAACAAACTGCAGACAAGCCAGCAGCTGGTGTTTTCTTGGGCTTCTTGGCGGCACGTTTTCCTTGCGCCAGAAAATAATCCAAGCCACTCAGCATATTTAATCTATAGACATAAGGAACAGTTGATATGAAAAAAATTATCGCTATTACTGCTGCAACCCTAGCAATCGCAGGTTGCTCCAACATGAGCAATACAGAACAACGCACCTTATCTGGCGCTGGTATCGGCGCAGCTGCAGGTGCAGTTGGTACAGCCATTTTTCACGGCAACCCAATCTGGGGTGCAGTTGGTGGCGCGGCAGTTGGTGCAGCATCTGGCTATGTATACGATGCCTACAAAAAAGAGCAAGCATCTGAGTACAACTCTGGTTACAACGCTGGCAAAAATAATCAACCAGCTAAAGCACCGAACTAATCTGCCATTACCTGTATCGGTAGTGCTGTAGATTTAAAGTAGTCAACAAAAAACCCGACTTGTTAATTGCAAGTCGGGTTTTTCTTTTAATACCTCAGTTGCAGTCTTAACTTAAAAGCAATTGATTAATCCGCTTTACATAAGCAGCAGGATCACTTAACTGACCACCTTCTGCCAAGAGCGCTTGATCAAAAAGCACCTCAGTCCACTCATCAAACTGTTTGTCATCTGACTTGAGCTTCAGTAGCAGTGGATGCTCAGGATTAATTTCCAAAATCGGCTTCATGTCGGGCGCTTGTTGGCCTGCAGCCTTGAGCATCCGCAATAAATTACCAGATAGCTCATTCTCATCAGAAACTAAACATGCTGGAGAGTCAGTCAAACGGAAAGTAACGCGCACATCCTTCACCTTGTCTTCCAAGGCAGCTTTCATACGATCGAGCAGATCCTTGAAATTCTTTTCAGTTTCTTCATGCTCTTTCTTTTCTTTCTCATCACTAAGATCGCCAAGATCAAGTCCACCCTTGGCAACTGAAGTCATCTGCTTGCCATCAAACTCTGTAAAGAAAGAAAGCATCCACTCATCCACGCGATCGGACAGCAGAAGCACTTCAACACCCTTCTTGCGGAAGATTTCTAGATGCGGACTATTTTTTGCAGCGTTAAATGAATCGCCAGTGACGTAATAAATTTTGTCCTGACCTTCTTTCATTCTAGAAATGTAGTCCGCCAAAGAAACTGTCTGCTCAGCTGAATCAGAGTGCGTACTTGCAAAACGCAAGAGCTTCAAAATGCGCTCTTGGTTTGCTTGATCTTCGCCAACACCCTCCTTCAGAACCTGCCCAAACTGCGCCCAGAAGGTGCGGTACTTTTCTTTCTTGGTCTCATCATCGCTATTAGCCAGCTCCTCAAGCATGCTCAGCACACGCTTAGTAGAGCTCTCCCGAATAACCTTGACATCACGCGACTCTTGCAGAATTTCACGAGACACATTCAATGGCAAATCTGTTGAGTCAATCACGCCTGTAACAAAACGTAGATACATAGGCATCAATTGCTCTGCATCATCCATGATGAATACTCGCTTGACATACAACTTGATCCCACCACGTTTATTTCGATCCCATAAATCAAATGGTGCTCGCGCTGGAACATATAACAGTTGTGTAAATTCGCTGCGACCCTCTACCCGATTTAATGAATAGCAGAGTGGGTTTTCATAATCATGGGATAAGTGCTTATAGAACTCGTTGTATTGCTCCTCGGTAATTTCTGATTTGGAGCGCGCCCATAAAGCGCTGGACTGATTAATGCTCTCGAGCTCATCCTTTATGACCTGCTCTTTTTTATCAGCATCCCACTCTTCTTTATTCATCTGAATAGGTAGCGAGATGTGATCGGAATATTTGCGAATAATTGACTTCAGCTTGTGCGTAGAAAGGAAGTCATCTTCGTCTTCGCGCAAATGCATGGTGATGGATGTGCCGCGTTGTGGGCGATCGATGCTCTCTACAGTGAATTCACCCGAGCCATCAGACTCCCAACGCACGCCATCGGCTGCTGGCAAACCAGCTCGACGAGTTTCCACGGTAATGCGATCAGCAACAATAAATGCCGAATAAAAACCAACGCCAAACTGACCAATCAAGGCTGCATCTTTCTGCTGATCACCAGAGAGTTTTGAGAAAAACTCTTTTGTTCCGGAACGAGCGATCGTTCCTAAATTGGCAATCACCTCATCTCGACTCATGCCAATGCCATTATCAGAAATGGTGACGGATCTAGCGGCCTTATCAAAACTGACCTTGATCTTTAAATCAGGATCATCACCATACCAATCTGGATGCTCTATCCCCTCAAAGCGGAGCTTGTCTGAAGCATCAGACGCATTAGAAATTAACTCACGAAGAAAAATTTCCTTGTTGGAGTACAAGGAATGAATCATCAACTGCAATAATTGCTTTACTTCGGCCTGAAAGCCTAAAGTCTCTTTACTAGCAACAGTCATGTAGCTACCCCCTTAATGAATACCAATCAACTAGATTGACCCTAGATGGGGTCAAAATCTAGCATTTCAAGGCTCAAAAATGAGGAAGGGTTAGCCTGAATGGGGTTTTGGGTGCTTTTCTGCCACGGGGAGCCCCGCCTTTTTCCAGGCGCTAAAACCGCCCTCCAAGTGGCAAACACAGGGAACTCCCATTTTTTGAAGGGTTTCGGTGGCCAAGGAAGATCTCCAGGCCGAGGCGCAATAAAGCACTAAACGCTTACCCTCACCAAAAACCGGCTTGAAATAGGGGCTTTTAGGATCCACCCAAAACTCCAGCATGCCCCGAGGAGCATGAAAAGCACCAGGAATCATGCCTTCGCGCTCTAACTCCCGAACATCCCGAATATCAATAAAAACCGTGTTTTCATCATCAAGCAGGGTTTTGGCCTGATCCAAGGGCACCGTTTCAATCTGAGCCATTGCGTTGGCAATTAAATCCTCATACCCCAGAATTAAACTCATATTTACCCCAATATAGATAGCGATTAATGGCAGTCAAACAAAATCGAATTAGTTAAAACTACAGTCTGATAATATCTTCCCATGAACTTTACCCCTACAGAACTCGGTGCCAGTATTATTTTCGCGATAGCGGTACTGCACACCTTTAGCACCTCCTATTTTGAAACTCTAGCCAAAAAGTCTCGCCTGCATTCTGGCTTATGGCATCTACTTGGCGAAGTAGAGATTGTTTTTGGTTTCTGGGCAGCAGTGCTGTTAATTTACATTGGCTTTGCAACTGGTCTTGATAGCGCCAGAGAATACGCAAGCAAGCGTAATTTCACAGAGCCGCTTTTTGTATTTGCCATCATGGTGGCTGCGGGTAGCAAACCGATTCTGACTTTTGCAACCCACCTTCTCTATAGTCTAGGAAAATTTTTACATGTCGCCTTGCGAACACGCGAAGCGCCAATGCTGTATTTCCTCACCTTATCCCTTACTCCGTTACTTGGTTCATTTATTACCGAACCAGCAGCAATGACGCTTGCGGCATTCTTATTACGCGATCTGGTTTACAAACATAAATGCTCTACCCCCTTGCTGTTTGGAACTTTAGGGGTACTTTTCGTCAACGTTTCGATTGGCGGTACATTGACCAATTTTGCTGCGCCGCCCGTACTGATGGTGGCTTCTACTTGGGGTTGGTCCAGCAGTTTCATGTTCTTCAACTTTGGCTTAGCGTGTAGTGCGGCGATCTTCATCAACTCACTGATCCTGACATTGTTGTTCCACCGCCAGCTCGTTGAACCAGAAGAGAAAAAGATTCCTGAAAAAATTCCGTTCACCGTTACTTCAGTTCATTTGCTGTTTTTAGCGGGCATTGTTTACTTCGCACATGACCCAGTTATTTTCATGTGGCTCTTGTTATTCTTTATTGGCTACACCACTGCTTATCCAAAACATCAAAGCCCATTGATTTTGCGTGAGGCATTATTGGTTGGATTCTTCCTTGCCGGCTTGGTGGTCTTAGGCGCCCTGCAAGGCTGGTGGTTGCAACCACTCCTGGAGAAGATGAGTCCAACAGCAGTCTTCTACGGAGCGACAGCACTTACTGCGATTACTGATAATGCAGCACTAACTTACCTTGGCTCTCTAGTAACCGGCACGTCTGCAGAATTCAAATTAGCTTTGGTGGGTGGCGCAGTTGCTGGTGGCGGTTTAACCGTTATTGCTAATGCACCTAACCCAGCTGGTTTGGCAATCTTACGCAGCCATTTCCCGAATGGCGCGGTTTCTGCACTGTATCTGTTCCTAGGCGCACTACCTCCAACGATTGTTGCTATTTTGGCTCTGCGCTTGCTGTAATTTGTTTTTTGTAAAATTTGAGCTTGGCCCCCAGTTATAAACCTGAGAACGGCATATGAAAAAGCTCTATATCAAAACCTTCGGCTGTCAGATGAACGAGTATGACTCGGGCAAGATGGCCGACCTCCTGCATGCCGATGAGGGCATGGTTATGACTGACACGCCTGAAGATGCAGATGTTGTTCTACTGAACACCTGCTCTATTCGTGAAAAAGCGGAAGATAAGGTATTTTCCGATTTAGGTCGCTTACGTGAACTCAAGAAAACCAAACCCAATTTATTAATTGGTGTTGGAGGTTGCGTCGCCAGTCAGGAAGGTCAACAAATTATTAGCAGGGCGCCTTATGTTGATGTCGTCTTTGGCCCACAAACCTTACATCGCTTATCTGATCTGATCGCTCAACGTCGCGAAACCGGTAGATCTCAAGTAGATATTTCTTTTCCAGAAATAGAGAAGTTTGACCGCCTACCTGCCTCGCGACAAACTCGTGGCTCTGCTTATGTCTCCATCATGGAAGGTTGCTCAAAGTATTGCAGCTATTGCGTAGTTCCTTACACTCGTGGTGAAGAAGTATCACGCCCATTTGATGATGTATTAACTGAAGTAGCAGGCCTAGCTGCGCAAGGCGTTAAAGAAATTGTGCTGCTCGGTCAAAACGTCAATGCCTATTTAGGCAAAATGGGTGATACAGAAGAAATCGCAGACTTTGCACTCTTGATTGAATATGTTGCAGAAATTCCAGGCGTCGAAAGAATTCGCTTCACGACTAGTCATCCCAAAGAATTTACTCAGCGCTTAATTGATGTCTACGCCAAAGTTCCCAAGTTGGTAAGTCATTTACATCTTCCAGTACAGCACGCATCCGACTCGGTTTTATCCGCCATGAAACGGGGTTATACCGCCCTGGAATACAAGAGCATTATTCGTAAGATGCGCGTTGTGAGGTCTGACTTGACGCTCTCTAGCGACTTCATTGTGGGCTTTCCAGGCGAGACCGATGAGGATTTTGCAAAGCTACTTAAGATGGTTGAAGAGCTTAATTTTGATAACAGCTTTTGCTTTATCTTCAGCGCACGTCCCGGTACACCTGCTGCCAATTTGAGTGACGACACTCCTTATGAGGTCAAACTTAAGCGGCTACAAACATTGCTTGCCCTACTGGAGTCACAAGCAAATCAAATTAGTAAAAACATGTTGGGTAATACTGAGCGAGTACTCGTTGAAGGCCTAGCAAAAGACGGTGTCAATCTACAAGGTCGCGCCGCTAACAATCGCGTAATTCATTTTGCTGCACCAAATGAAGATATTGAATCCCTCATAGGTGAAATAGTAGACATACGCATTACTGAAGTGCTCAATTACACCCTCCGAGGTGAGCTTATTGGCGAACTCACTTCAACCCATACCCACTAAGATGGCAATCAAGCAAGCGACTTCCTCTAAATTGGAAATTGATATTCAATTTGCTAGTGATGCCATTGAAGATAAAGTGCTAGCGATTGCCTCTTTAGCAGCAATGAAAAAATGGGTGAAAGCAAGCACCCTCCTCAACGGCCTTGTCACCTTGCGCTTCGTCAATGCCGCTGAGGGTAAAAAGTTGAATTTTGCTTTTCGGAACAAAGATTACGCAACCAACGTACTCACCTTTCCATATGAGCTAACTAAAACGACATTGGCTACTGATATTATTTTTTGCCTTCCCGTAGTTCAAAAGGAGGCAAGGGAGCAAGCTAAAACTACTAAGGCTCACTTAGCTCACCTCATCATTCATGGTTGCTTACATGCCCAAGGCCTTGACCATGAGAGCAATGCTGAAGCACGCAAAATGGAAGGTAAAGAAATTGCGATTCTCAAATCACTGGGTTTTACAAATCCTTACGCACCCATTTAAAGCATTCTTAACGCCCTCTTCACTGAATTTACATATTTTTACGATATTCTTATTACATGCCTGACCCCAATAAATCCCTTTTAGAACGATTGGCCGATTTTTTAACGCCACAACCAACCAGCCCAGCAGAACGTCGCCAAGAACTCATTGAGACCCTCAGAGAAGCGCAGACCGAGGGCTTAATTGATGCAGATGCTCTCTCCATGATTGAGGGCGTATTTCAGGTGGGCCAGCTATGTGCTCGTGATATTTTGATTCCTAGAGCCCAGATTGATTGGATTGATATCAATCAATCTCTACCTGAAATTATCCAAAACGTGATTACTGCCGCTCACTCACGCTTTCCTGTGTTTGAAGGTAGCCGCGACAATGTCATTGGCACCTTGCTAGCAAAAGACTTATTGCGTCACTCCTCTGAAAAAGATTTTCAGGTACGTGATTGGCTCCGCCCTGCAGTTTTCATTCCAGAATCTAAACGTTTAAGCGTTTTGCTGCGTGACTTCAAAGATAACCGCAATCACCTGGCAATCGTTGTAGATGAATACAGTGGTGTTGCTGGTGTGATTACGATTGAAGACGTGCTGGAACAAATTGTTGGTGATATTGAAGATGAGCATGATATTGATGAAGAGGCAGACAACCTGATCTCTTTAGATAATGGCGATATTCGAGTTAAGGGTATTACAGAGCTAGCACAATTTAATGAGGCTCTAGGCACTCAATTCCACGATGAAGATATTGAGACTGTTGCTGGCTTAGTCATTCAACATCTTGGTCGAGTACCAAAGATGGGTGAAGTTATTGAGATCGACGGAATTGAATTTGAGGTTCAGCGCGCTGACCCAAGACAGATCCATATTCTGCTCGCACGACAACTTCCTAAAAAACTTCCCTGAGAATTAATTTGATTGATCAGCAATCAACCAGGTTTGGTAATGGCATCAATGTATTGCTGCTATTTTTTCTGGGAGTCTTGCTAGCCGCTGCTGCTGAGCTCACTTATGGTGGCTGGATACAAATCCCCATTCTGAGTTTGATTTGGTGGCGGATGAGTCAGCAAGCAAGACCATCCATTAAAAATCAATTTACCTCTGGAATGGCCTTTGGTCTAGGCTACTTTGTTCTGGGCTTATGGTGGATCTACATTAGCCTGCATGATGTTGGTGGTATGCATGCAGCTCTTTCTGGGTTTGCCGTCCTGCTCTTATCTGCCTTTTTGGCTATCTATTTTTCAGTCGCCACCCTCATCCTCTGTTTACCTAAACGCAAGTACTTAACAGGCTTGGTACTAGCAGCATCTTGGGTGCTCATTGAATACTTACGTAGCGTAGTCTTAACTGGCTTTCCTTGGATGGGGCTTGCTGAAGCACAATTCAACGGCCCCTTCGCGCCTGTTGCGCCATTCTTGGGTGGCCTAGCCTGCACATTTTTAGTGGTATGGGTCTCTTGGGAGTTCAGTCAATTAAAGAAAAATATATTCTTTAGCAGTGCTTGCATTATTTCTACGATCGCACTTGCACAACTCGCGAGCTTCTGGACCTTCACAAACCCAATTGGCGAGCCGCTCAGTGTTCGTTTAATTCAAGGTAATTTTGAGCAAAGCCTCAAGTTCAACCCCAAATCCATTGAAGACCAGTTTAGTTTTTATACCAATGCCATCGAAAGCCAAGCAGCTGATCTCATCATTACTCCAGAGACTGCATATCCTTGGCCACAAAGTAACCTACCTGCAGGCTTATTAGGATCACTCCAACAGTTTTCTACCAATACCTCCAGCAATGTTTTGCTTGGCTTGATTGGAGAGACTGGTGGCTCTACTGGTGTGAAATACACCAACCGGGCTCTTGGACTTTCTCCAAACGCTCCAAGTTATCAATATGACAAATCCCACTTGGTACCCTTTGGTGAATTTATTCCGCCCGGCTTTCAATGGTTTGTGAATGCATTTCATGTTCCTATGAGCGACTTTGCACGTGGCACATTAGATCAGGCCCCCTTCAGCATTATTCGATCTGGCAAAGAATCAATTCATGCAGCCATCACGATTTGCTATGAGGACGTATTTGGCGGGGAGCTAGCGTCCCGAATTCATCACAGCAGTAAACCCGTTAACTTGTTGATCAATATGACTAATCTGGCCTGGTTTGGGGATTCTCAAGCGCCAGCACAGCAATTAAGGCTGTCCCAGTTACGCTCCCTGGAGACTGGCCTCCCAGCGCTGCGAGCTACAAATACTGGTATTACGGCAGCCCTTGGCCCAGACGGGAAAGTGCTATCTCAGCTTGGTGAATTTACCCAAGGCGTGCTCAGCCTGAAGATTCAAGCCTACTCAGGCAAAACCCCTTATGTCATTTGGGGAAATGCCCCCATTTTGAGCCTTTCTTGCCTCTTGCTCATCCTGGGCCTGATTCGCCATAAACGAAACTAATCGCGATTTCATAGTTCACCTGCTTAGCCATGTAAAATCAAAGGCTTAGCCAGGTAAATCATGCTTACTTTTCAGCAAATCATTCTCAAACTCCAAGATTACTGGGACCAACAAGGTTGCGCCCTATTGCAACCTATTGACCTTGAGGTCGGTGCCGGTACATCTCATACAGCCACTTTCTTGAGGGCCATTGGCCCTGAGCCATGGAAAGCGGCTTACGTCCAACCTTCACGTAGACCAAAAGATGGTCGCTACGGAGAAAATCCAAACCGTTTGCAGCACTACTACCAGTACCAGGTAGTGCTTAAACCTGCACCAGAAAATATTCTTGAGCTCTACTTGGGCTCCCTAGCTGCTTTAGGTCTTGATCTTCAAAAAAACGATGTCCGCTTTGTTGAGGACGATTGGGAGAACCCAACCCTCGGTGCCTGGGGCTTGGGCTGGGAAGTGTGGCTGAACGGCATGGAAGTCACTCAGTTCACCTATTTCCAGCAAGTGGGCGGCATTGATTGCAAACCTGTTTTAGGCGAAATCACCTACGGTATCGAGCGTTTGGCGATGTACATCCAAAATTGCTCCAACGTATATGACCTCGTTTGGGCCGATGGCATCTCTTATGGTGATGTGTATCACCAGAATGAAGTAGAGCAATCTTGCTACAACTTCGAACACTCCAATACCGACCTCTTGTTTGCAAACTTCACCAATTATGAGAGTGAGGCCAAACGCTTGATGGAGGTGCCATTAGCCTTACCCGCCTATGAAATGGTGCTCAAGGCTGGGCACACCTTTAACTTACTAGATGCGCGCGGTGCTATTTCAGTGACTGAGCGTGCCGCCTATATCGGACGCATCCGCAATCTATCTCGTGCAGTGGCGCAGGCTTACTTTGAGTCTCGTGAGAAGTTGGGTTTCCCGATGTGCCAACGTCAATCCAAAGCCTAATCAGCTCGATCTAATTATGAGTACACCGAATTCCCTTTCTCAATCAGACAATCTCCTGATTGAAGTGTTTACCGAAGAGCTTCCACCAAAATCCTTACGCCGCCTAGGTGATGCCTTTAGTGAGGGCATTTATTCCACACTGAAGTCCGCTGGCCTCTTGAGTGAAAATTCCGTTGCCACTGGCTACGCAACACCGCGTCGCCTTGCTGTTCAGATTACTCATGTCTTGAGTCAAGCGCCAGACTATCCAGTACGCGAAAAATTACTGCCGACCAGCATTGCTTTTGATGCAGCAGACAAACCTACTGCGCCACTTCAAAAGAAATTAGCCTCTTTGGGTTACGCTGATATTGATCTCTCCACCCTAGAAAAATCAGGCGAAGGAAAAAATGAGGCACTGTATCTCAATGTCGTTGCTAAAGGCGCAGCATTAGAGCAAACCGCCCAACAAGCACTTGAGCAAACACTCAGCAAATTGCCTATCGCCAAAATGATGCACTATCAAGTGCTACAGAAAAATGGTGAACTGGCAGACGTTGAGTTTGCTCGTCCTGCACATCGCATCATTGCCCTGCATGGCAAACAAGTCCTTAATATCAGCGCACTAGGAATAGATGCGGCCAATCAAACTGAAGGTCATCGCTTTTTAGCTCCAGGCCTTATTACGATCGCCTCCGCAGATCAGTATGAATCCGATCTCAGCACTAAAGCCAAAGTATTACCAAGCTTTGATAAGCGTCGTACATTTATCGAATCTGCATTATTAAAAGCTGCTGGTGCTGATTTAGTGTTGATGCCAGATAGCCTATTGGATGAAGTAACTGCTCTGGTTGAGTGGCCAGCAATTTATGAATGTCATTTTGATCAAGAGTTCTTGGGGGTTCCTCAAGAGTGCTTGATCCTGACAATGCAGACTAATCAAAAATACTTTGCATTGACTGATAAGCAAGGCAAGTTACGCAATCGCTTCCTCATTGTTTCCAATATCGAGACTGATAAGCCAGAAGCGATTATTTCTGGTAACGAACGTGTAGTGCGCCCGCGTCTATCCGATGCGCGCTTTTTCTTCCAGCAAGATCAAAAGCGCCCGTTAGCATCCCGAGTAGCTGATCTTGGAAAAGTGGTTTATCACAACCAGCTTGGCAATCAATTGGATCGCACTAAGCGTGTTCAAGGAATTGCAGTAGGTATTGCCAAAGCCTTATCAGCTGACGAGACGCTAGCTAGTCGCGCCGCTGAAATTGCTAAAACTGATTTACTAACCGATATGGTTGGCGAGTTCCCAGAGCTCCAAGGCATCATGGGTCGCTACTATGCAACGCATGATGGCGAAAATGCCGAAGTCGCGTCCGCTTGCAGCGAACACTACATGCCCCGCTTTGCTGGTGATGCATTGCCACAAACTCAAATCGGCACCATCCTCGCTATTGCGGACAAGCTAGAAACATTGGTCGGCATTTGGGGTGTTGGTCTTGCACCGACAGGTGACAAGGATCCATATGCCCTGCGTCGTCACGCTTTAGGTGTTTGCCGTCTCTTGCTAGAGAAGAACCTGAGCCTAAGTCTGCCCGACTTAATTGAGTTGGCTCGCAAACAATTTTCACAAAAAGACGTACAAGAAAAAGCTAAAGCAGAAGATATTTACGCTTTCATCATTGATCGTCTGCGTGCCTACTTACGCGACCAAGCAGTTGCAGGCAAGCCATTCACGACTGAAGAGATTGATGCTGTATTAAGTCAGTCACCTGCTCAACTCAATGATTTAATCGATCGCTTAGCTGCATTGCGTGAATTTAACGCCTTGGCGGAAGCTACTCAACTAGCTGCTGCCAATAAACGCATCAGTAATATCCTCAAAAAGAATGTAGGCGCTATTCCGGCGGCTTGCTCAAGCAAGCTCTTGCAGGTTCCCGCTGAAATCGCGCTCCATCAGGCGCTTGAGAAACTCACCCCAACACTGAGCGCCGCCTATGAGCAGCGTCAGTTCGTAGATCTATTGAAGGCACTCGTAGCTCTCAGCGCCCCAATTGATCAATTCTTTGCCGATGTGATGGTGATGGATCCAAATCCAGAGCTGCGTGATAACCGCTTGGCTCTCCTGCAACAACTTCACCAGAAAATGAATCTCATTGCCGATCTCGGCAAATTAGCATGAGCATCAGCTCTTCTAAACTCATCATTCTGGATCGCGATGGCGTGATCAATGAAGATCGAGATGATTATGTGAAGTCGAGTGATGAGTGGATTCCTTTGCCAGGCAGTCTTGAGGCAATTGCACTACTCAATCAAGCCGGCTACCAAATTGCTGTAGCGACGAATCAGTCTGGCTTGGCAAGGGGTTATTTCAATATCAATGATCTCCATGCGATGCATGGCAAGATGGATAAGCTACTCAAACCCTTGGGTGGTCATATCGATAGCATTTTCTTTTGTCCACATACCGATGCCAATGCATGCGATTGTCGCAAGCCTTTGCCGGGAATGATGAAAGAGATCGCACTTCGTTATAAAAAAAATCAGAGCGCTACACCCTTATTAGGGGTGCCGATTGTTGGTGATTCCTTACGTGACCTTCAAGCGGGCATTGCTTTGGGTGCTAGCCCGCATTTAGTCTTAACCGGCAAAGGCAATAAAACTTTGGCAAAGGGTGGCCTCCCTGAGGGGACACAAATTCATGCAGATTTGATGGCATTTGCGACCACACTCCTGCAAGATAAGGTTTAATAGAAATATGATTTTTATTCGCTCAGCCCTATTTACGATCTTCCTGCTGATATTCACGCCGATCTGGTCAGTGCTCTGCATTCTCGTTTTTCCTTTCTTAAATCCTGAGAATCGCTATCGCTTTATCGGACTCTGGAATAAGGTGGTGATCTGGATCTTGCAACCCCTCTGTGGTATCCATTACGAGATTCGGGGCATGGAAAACATGATGGCGGTTTTGGATAAACCGGTTGTTGTGTTGAGTAAACATCAATCTGCCTACGAAACCATTTTTTATATTGCCAAGCTTCCTAAGCAAGTCTGCTTCGTTTTTAAAAGAGAGTTGCTTTGGATTCCTTTCTTTGGCTGGGCTTTGGCTTTGCTCAAGATGATTCACATTAATCGCAATAGCAAAGAAACTGCTGCACTCTCCGTTGTTGGACAAGGAAAAAAACGTTTGAGTGAAGGTAAGTGGATTTTGTTATTTCCAGAAGGCACTAGAACACCTACTGGATCACATAAGCCCTATAGCAAGGGTGGTGCAAGGCTTGCCAGCGCTACTGAAGCCTTAGTAATCCCAATTGCCCACAACGCAGGTCGTTGCTGGCCTAAGAATAGCTTCCTAAAGCAGCCTGGAACAGTCATCTTCTCAATCGGCCCCGCCATTACTTCTGCTGGAAAAACTGGCGGGCAACTGCATCAAGAAGTGGAAAAGTGGATTGAAGCTGAAATGCGGGTGATTGATCCCGCCGCCTACAAGTAATACTGAGCGGTTAATGGGCTAAAGTTTTGGCCCACTCAATATAGCGCTCCACCGGAATATCCTGGGCACGCGCCTTTAACTCCGATTCGGATAAAGAGAGTCGATCTGCAAAGGCGGATAAGTTTGTACGCAGTATTTTTCTTCTTTGGGAAAACGCTGCGGCCACGACCTTTTCCAAGGCATGCCACTGCGCATCACTTAAGTTGAAATCCCGTCGCGGAATCATGCGCACGACCGCTGAATTGACTTTAGGTTGTGGGTCGAAAGCTTCGGGCGGGACTTCTAAAACTTGCTCCATATCGTAGCGAGCTTGCAGCATGACAGATAGTCGGCTGAATTCAGAACCGCCAGCCTTAGAGACCATACGCTCAACCACTTCGGCTTGGAGCATGAATACCTGCTCATCAATCGCATGGGCAGCAGAAACAAGATGAAAGAGTAATGGGGAGGAGATGTTGTAAGGCAAGTTACCAACTACCTTACACAAGCCACTATTAGCCGGTCGTGCGTTTGCCCATTCGAGGAAATCAAACTTGAGTGCATCACCCTCGATGACATTCAGACCCTGAAGATTCTCCTGATTCCAATAGGCAACTAAATCTCGATCAATTTCCAAAAGATCTAAGTGATCTAGATTATTTAATAAGGGTCTTGTGAGTGCACCAAGGCCGGGGCCGATCTCAATCACATGCATATTTTCACTCGGATTGATTGCGGCAATAATGGAATAAATTACTCCAGAATCCTGCAGAAAATTTTGGCCAAATCGTTTACGAGCGCGATGCGTCATGTTTTTAAATTCTTTACATTGATAGCCAATTGGTAGGCCAAGCGTAGTGCCTCCAACATGCTGCCTGAGTCAGCTAAACCTTTACCAGCAAGATCTAACGCTGTGCCGTGATCTACCGAAGTACGAATAATTGGCAAACCTAAAGTGACATTCACTCCACCACCAAAGCTCACAAACTTAAATGGCGCCAAACCTTGATCGTGATACATCGCAATGAATGCATCTAAGCTATCCAAGGCTTTGGCATCAAACATCGTGTCACCTGGATAAGGTCCACTCACCTGAATGCCTAGTTCTTTAGCAGCTTTGATAGCAGGTTCAATCACATCAATTTCTTCACGACCGAGATAGCCTGATTCACCTGCATGAGGATTAAGTCCCGCCACCCGAATCACTGGCTTAGAAATTCCAAATCTTGTCTTCAAATCCCGATCGACAATCTGAATCGTTTCCAAAATATGCTGTTGATTTAGCGCTTCAGGAACTTCTCTCAAGGGTAGATGGGTTGTAGCTAAGGCTACCCGAAGGTCACGACTTTGATGCAAGCCTAAAAATCCTTCTGGCAATGTTGTACATAACATCATGACAACATGCTCTTGATGACAAAGCTGAGCTAGATATTCAGTATGTCCTGTAAATAAGCCATCACTTGAAACATTGCCTTCGTTGATAACACTCTTTTGTATCGGAGCGGTCACCATCGCATCAAAACGACCTTCAAGACATCCCTTAACGGCGGCATCCAGGATATTCAGGACATACTGAGCGTTTTTCGGATTGAGCTGACCTGCTATTGCTGGTGTAGCTAAGGCGATTGATTCCACCTGCAATCGATTCGTTAACTCTTGAGGAATCTTAGTCGCTGAAATTAAGCTGGGGTCAGCAAGCAAAGTAATCGTGCTTGCAGGCTGCTCTTGCAAGAATGCTAAAGCAGCTACAATAGAAACCTCTGGACCAATCCCTGCAGGCTCTCCAGAGCTAATGACTAAATTAACGAGGGCTGGCTGCTGGATCATCTGCATTAATGATCTTCACCGTAGCGGTGTCGCGTAATTCACGTAACCAATCTTGATAAGCTTGTTCAAATTTACGCTCACGGATTGCCGCACGGGCAAATTGACGCTGCTTCTCCAGAGTTAATTGCGCTTCACGACGCTCGAGAACCTGAATCAAATGCCAACCAAACTCGGTTTTCACTGGGTTACTGACTTCACCAATTTGCAAGCGATTCATTGCTTGATCAAATTCTGGAACCAAATCACCAGGACCCATCCAACCCAGATTGCCACCGTTCGCAGCAGATCCATCTTCAGAATACTTTTTAGCCAGTTCGCCAAAATCAGCAGTCTTTGCGCGAACTTGATCGCGATAACCAGCCAATCGTCTTTCGGCATCTTGATCTGTTAAGCCTGCGCGACTACGCAACAAGATGTGACGAGACATAGTCTGTGTCACCATGATGTTTTGTGGAGTAGTCGCACTTTCTTGGGGAGCTGCTTGCTGTGGCTCAGGTGCACCAGCAACTAAGGCGCGTCGATCCAGAACCTTGAGTACGTGATAGCCAGCGGGGCTCTTTACCACTGCATTAGCAAGTTGCCCACCACCCGTATTTCTCACAGCTTCATAAAATAATTGTGGCAAGCGATCTGGGGTACGGTAACCCAAGTCTTGAAACTTAATTTTTGGATTGTCTTTTGCAGCCATTGCACCAAGCTGCAAAAAATCGACGTCACCACGTGCTTCACGCAATAAAGATTCCGCCTGCTCCTTTGCTGCAGCCTGAGCACCGGCACCTGCATTTGCATCTACTGGAATAAAAATTTGAGCTACGTCGATTTCCTCTGGCTCACCCTTAGCAGCTGGGGTAGAGCGCGTCGCCCTTCCCCCGCCAGCCGCCTCACGATTGCGATCAATAATGAAATTGTCCACCTCTGCATCAGAAATCTTAATCTTACCTTCTACCTCGCGCTCACGATAGCGACTAATAATCACATCATCACGCAACATTTGGCGATAGCGATCATAAGTACTCCCAGTAGCGGCAATTTTTACCTTCAACTCCGCAATGGTTAATTTATTCTTAGCCGCAATATCGCCAATAATCTTGTCGAGCTCTTTATTGCTTACCGTTACACCTTCTTGCTCGGCATTTTGCAACTGGATCTTTTCAACGATGAGACGCTCAAGCACTGTCTTGCGTAGAGTAGCTGGATCGGGAAGCTTGGCACCCTGCTTTTGAAGCGCTGCAATACGATCATCAATCTCCTTACGCGTGACATAACCTGTATTGACGACCGCTGCAACACCATCAATATTGCGAATTTTGCTATCAGCCGAAGTCTTGGAGCCATCTTGTGCAAATGCAAACTGAGACATAAAAGCAGTAGAGGCCAAAATCATGGCCGCAAGGGCTTGGTTAAATCGATTCCTATACATCATTGATAGTTCTCATATATTGAAGGTGGTATAGGCTTGGAAGTAGGCATATATCCAGGAACATTAAGTCTCATGATATCAACTGGATTGCTGCCAGCGCTACCAAAACCCCTAAATTCTATTTGGAATAAAACCTGGGTGGTGGTTATTTGCGAGGTATTGAGCATTTGAGAGTAGGCGCCACGTAAAGTCCAGCAATCCTTCATCCATTCAAGGGCTACTAAGGTATTCAGGGTCCTTGTTGATAGAGCGTCGTAACCCCAACGGCCTAAGACTGAAACCTCTCGCGTAAGAGGCCACTGGCCGGAGATGTTATATTGGTCAGTGGTAGTGACTGCGGTTGAAACGGGGGTTAACTGATTAGTTGATCCAAAAACGTTTCGATAACCAAAATTTAAGCTACGCCCGGGTGTTGGACGCCAACTCCCGCCAACAGTTGTTTGCATTAAGCGGTTTAATTGCGTGTTGTACTGACCGAACACATCAGCAGAAAAGTTTCCAAGCAGGCGAATCGATCCAGCCCCTAGAGTGTCTGAATACGTTGTTGGATTTGTATTAGTAGCTCCAAGCGTCACTTTCTGCCCAGTAAAGTCCTGCCTTTGCGCCAGCGTTACTGTCGCACGTTCTGCACCAGTATTTGCCTCAATCATACGGCTGGTCATGCCCATAGTCAGTTTATTGTTGTCCGCAATGCGGTCATTACCTACAAAGTCATTTTCAGCAAAGATTTGACTTATTCCGAAACCCGCATATGCCGTATCAAAAACTGGTGTGTAGGTTTGATTCTGATAGGGCGTGTAAACATAAAAAGCCCTTGGTTCCATCGTGAGCAACATATCACGCCCAAAGAAACCTTTTAACTCGGTAGCATCTCTTTCGAATGCTAAACCTGAGTCAAGACTGAAGGTGGGGATCGTAAAACCTTGGGCATTAGGGGCTCCAGGTGTATAGGCAGTTGCTACATAAGTATTCGACTGAAAACTCACCTTGGGAGTAATGTAGTACCCAGGGGTGATTTGAGGTAAGGCCATAGCACCCTTAATAACCGTTCTATCTGCCTGGCTATACAAGAACGTACCGTATGGAGCGCCTGCAGGTGCTGCCAAAGGGTTTCCGTTTACGTTGTAAGCAAACCTGGTGAAATCCGTTGAGAATGTAGTGACCGGACCAGAAGGCAGCGCCAAATACTTACCGCTAGCATCTGCAACTGTTGGCGTTAAACGATTGCTATAACTCGCGTTAATGTTTGGGAGAATGTTATATGGTGACTGAACAGTCACCGTTGGGTCAGGTTGCAAAGTCTGGAAGGTGGCTGCCTTTGCTGACACGTTCCAATTACTTAAGCTACCCGTCAAGTTTTTAGTAGTGCCCACTTCTTGACGGAACTGACTAGTTACAGCCCCCGCAATACTTTGCGAAAAGTCGGTTGGATAAAGGTTATCCGAAACCCTCGCCATATTGGCATATCCAGTCCAGGCGCCAGCAATGGGGATGCCACCCATTCCCAATAAGTCACCACTAAAGTTTTGCCTCTGCTGCCAGTCATAACGCCAACGATCGGTTCCAGTCTTTCGGTCGTAAGGAAGATAGTCCCCCATTAGATTGCCAGAGTACTGCTTGTCCAAGAACTGGTACCTAGCGCCCAACTGCACACCACGTTGACCCATGACTCGGGGCAGTAACAGCAAATCACGATTTGGCGCAATATTGACATAGTAAGGCTGGGTCACATCAATACCATTATTGGAGTTATAACCAGCTACTGGTGCCAAGATTCCGGAACGCCGTTGATTTGATGTTGGCGCAGTGAAGTAAGGCACATAAGCGATTGGCACATCATAGAACCGCATGACCCCATGCGTACCAACCATTTCTTTTTGCTCGTTATCAATCTCCAAAGTACTCGCCGTGAAATACCAATCTAAATTTTCTGGAGTACAGGTTGTGTAGGTGGCTTTATCAAACACAAATACATCAGCAGTTTCAATCGTTAATTTTTTTGCATTACCACTAGCACGGTTATCACGCAGCTCGTAGTTGGGGCTTTCCATTTCTCCTTCACGCGCATCTACTTTAAAACGCGCTTTTGGCCCTCTGAAAGATGCGTTGCCTTTTGAAAATTCAGTATTGCCTAATAAGTTGGCTACATCAGAATCAGGGTCGTATTTAATTTCATCCGCTTTCATCACTGCGCCATTACGACGAATTTGTGCGCGTCCCTTTAAGCGCATTTCACGATCAACGATTCCATCAATCGAATCGCTAGAAGTAAACGTTAAAGCCTGCCCATCATTAATCGGTTTTCCAACCCGCAGTTGATCGTCTAACTTGAGGACAGTAACATCACCCCGATCAGGTATTAAAACGGAGTTGGCAGATCTGCCTAAAGACTGTGCAGAAGGAGGTAAAGGTGCGGGTGCCTGGGCCATAGTTGAGAGGGCAAATTGCGACAATGCAACCCCCATGATTACGCGCAGGGTGACAGCTAAAAAAAGAGGGGCGCAAAGGCCGGCGCGACGGCGATAATGACTCATAGATCCAGACCCGCCTTATTATACGAATCGACCATGACTGACTCTCGCTTAGACTCCCTCCGTAGCTGGCTAAAAGGCCTTGAACCTAGCTGGCAATTAGATCTCCCCACTTTGGCCCCCGCCTCGGCAGATGCCAGCTTTCGACGGTATTTCCGGATTGGGTCCAAAAAGCCAGATTTTCCGACTTTAATCGTGATGGATGCCCCACCCCAACATGAGCCCTTAGATGCCTTCATTAAGGTCGATTTATTGCTTGAAAGTGCAGGTTTAAATGTCCCAAAAATTCTAGAAAAAAATTTGGGTGAGGGCTTTCTTTTGCTCAACGATCTTGGCACCAAAACCTACCTCGCAGAACTCAATTCTGAGAGTGCCGATCATCTCTACAAAGATGCGACCCATGCTTTGGTACAAATGCAGTTGGCAAGCAAACCTGATGTCCTGCCAAATTATGATGAGGCACTCTTAAAACGTGAGCTGGATTTATTTCCTGAGTGGTATCTCAAGAAGCACTTGCAAATCGAATTAACTGAACTTCAGCATTTTCAAGTCAAGCAAGCATTTGAACTCATCATTCAAAATAATCTTGCACAAGCAAAAGTCTATGTTCATCGCGACTATCACTCACGCAATCTGATGGTGACGGAAAAAAATAATCCAGGCGTGATCGATTTTCAAGATGCAGTTTATGGTCCCATTACTTACGATGCCGCCTCGCTCTGGCGTGATGCTTATATTGCATGGCCTGAAGAACGGGTGATTGATTGGGTGATTAAATTTTGGGAAGCCGGACGCAAAGCAGGATTGCCAATGCCAGATGATTTTGGTCAGTTCTATCGTGACTTTGAGTGGATGGGCTTACAGCGACATCTCAAAGTTTTAGGTATTTTTGCAAGGCTGTTTCATCGCGATGGTAAAGATGGCTATCTCAAAGATATTCCATTGGTGCTCGAGTATGCGATTGCTACTGCAAATCGTTATATCGAATTAAAGCCTTTGGCACGCATTTTGGAATTGACGCGTCCTACCAAGGAATAACAGCAAACCATCATGAATCATCACAACCTCATTCCATGTTTTTTACTGGCTGCCGGTCGTGGCGAGCGTATGCGTCCGCTAACGGATGAATTACCTAAACCGCTGCTCACCATCAAAAATAAGTCCTTGCTTGCCTGGCATTTGGAAGCTTTAAGTGCAGCAGGCCTAAAAGAGGTTGTCATCAATCATGCTTGGCTTGGCAAAAAGATTGAGGAAGCTCTAGGAAATGGCAGTCAATTTGATCTAAATATCACCTACTCCCCAGAAATTAGCGCCCTCGAAACTGCTGGGGGCATTCGCAAAGCACTCCCTTTGCTGAACCCCAGCGATTATTTCTTGGTGATTAATGGGGATGTTTTTAGCCCAAAGCTGCCAATTCAGGGACTTTTGGATCAAGTTTCTGCCTTACGCAGCATGCCAAATCAGCCTTTGGCCCATCTGTTGATGGTTCCAAACCCAATTCAACATCCTGAGGGGGACTTTTATCTGAAAGACTCCAAAGTGACTAATGAACCACTAGATGGAGCTGAAAAACTCACCTTTTCCGGCATTGGGCTTTATCACCGAGATCTCTTCAAAGAGTTAGAGTTAAATGTACCTACCAAATTAGCCCCACTCCTCAGGGAGGCTATGGCCAAAAATCGAGTGTCCGGTGAAAAATATGCCGGTCCGTGGCACGATGTAGGTACACCTCAACGATTACAAGATCTCAATGCAGCGCATGAATAAGTCTAATATTTACCAACAACGCCGAGTTGAACTCGCAAAGCTGATCTGTGCAAAAACTGGTGGGGGCATTGCCATCATTACTACGGCACCTGAGACTGCCCGCAATCGAGATAGCGAATTTCCTTATCGTCACGACAGTGATTTTTTCTACCTCACTGGTTTTGAAGAGCCGGGTGCAACGCTCGTATTAAAGATTGCTGGATCAACATCACAACCAAAGCTGGAATCACATCTTTTTTGCAGACCTAAAGATGCGGAGCGTGAAATTTGGGATGGCATTCGTTTGGGACCAGAAGCTGCGCCATCGATCTTGGGTGTGGAATACGCCCATAGCAATCATGAGCTCGATAAAAAACTGGGTGAGTTATTAGCAGATCAAGATGCCGTCTATATTCGCCTCTCAGAAAGCGCTGAAACAGATCGTCGCTTACGTCATTGGATGAAACAAGTACGGGCCCAAGCACGTGCTGGTGTGAACCCACCATCTGAGTTTCATGATGTAGAGAGTTTAATTCATGAAATGCGTCTCTTTAAAGATGCTCATGAAATCGATGTCATGCGTCGCGCTGCCCAAATTTCTGCACGCGCCCATATTCGTGCCATGCAAACCTGCAAACCCGGTATGCGTGAATACCATCTCGAAGCAGAACTGCTTCATCAGTTCCGCTATAGCGGTGCGCAAAGCGTTGCGTATAACAGCATCGTTGCTGGTGGTGCCAACTCTTGCATCCTACATTACCGCGCTGGCGATACTGAACTGCGCAGCGGTGAACTCTGCTTGATTGATGCGGGCTGCGAACTAGATGGCTATGCTTCCGACATTACCCGCACATTCCCAGTGAACGGTAAGTTCACTGGGCCGCAACGCGCTCTGTATGACATCACACTAGCTTCACAAGAAGCTGCCATTGCAGCAACAAAGCCAGGCAATACATTTATGCAGCCACATGAGGCAGCATTAAAGGTGCTCACTCAAGGCCTGCTTGATGAGAAGCTTCTCAAGCTTGCAGAAGTAGGTTCTTTAGATAATGCAATTGAGACTGGCGCCTATCGTCGCTTCTATATGCACCGCACCTCGCACTGGTTGGGCATGGATGTGCACGATGTTGGTTCGTATCGCGAGCCACTTGGCACATCTACAGATTCCACTGAAAAACCATGGCGCCACCTTAAGTCTGGCATGGTCCTCACCATTGAGCCAGGTTTATATATTCGTCCAGCAGATGATGTAGATGAGCGCTTCTGGAATATTGGCATCCGCATTGAGGATGATGCGGTAGTGAATGATTCTGGATGTGAATTAATTTCTCGCGGCGTACCAGTCAAGGCCGATGAGATTGAAGCGCTAATGAAGAATCATTAAGTTACTAAGCATGTCAGCAAAGAACTTCGATATTTTGATTCAAGGTGGCGGGCCAGTTGGCTTAGCCTGTGCAGCATGGTGCTTGCAAAAATTTCCAGAAGCTAAGATTGTCTTGCTCGATCGCAACCCTATTGATGATGCTGATTTAGCTGCTGCCGATAGCAGAGGAATAGCCTTATCGCACGGCAGCAAATTATTGCTAGACACCATTGATGCGTGGCCTACGGAGTGCGCAGATATTCATCGAGTGCACGTATCACAAGCAGGTCGCTTTGGTCGTGCCCTGATGACTCGCGAAGAACTTGGAGAGGATGCATTAGGTCACATCATTCGCTATCGCGATATTCATCTCACACTGCGTCAGGCTTTAAGAGTCATTCAAACAAAGAGTCCCAATTTTGTTTGGGAGCACATCAATACCAACAAAGGTGCCGATACCGATACTTCACATATTCAAGCCAAATGCGTAGTGCATGCTGAAGGTGGTTTATTTAAAACCCAGGATTGGGTGGAATCCGGTAGAGACTACGAGCAATCCGCCTTAGTTGGCTTAGTCGAGGTTGAGAATGCATCGCCCCATCAAGCATGGGAGCGATTTACTTCTGAAGGACCTTTGGCAGTTTTGCCAAGTCACTATGGCCCCAACATTCTCAATTTGGTTTGGTGTGGAACGCCAAGCTCTTCGCAAGCGCGTCTTGCTTTAAGTGATACTGATTTCCTGAAAAGCCTGCAAGCCGAGTTTGGTTCACGTATTGGTCAGTTCCTCAAAATCCATGATCGCCGCCTTTATGAGTTGGGACTTAATTACCGCAAAGAAATTAGTCAGGGTAATGAAGTTTGGATTGGCAATGCCGCCCAGACTTTGCATCCTGTTGCAGGACAGGGTCTAAACCTTGGATTGAGGGACGCCTACCTCTTGGCCGAAAAACTCAGCATCCTGTTCTCTAAGCCTGAAGATCAAAAAACTGCACCAGCGATTGAGGCAACATTGCAGGACTATGCCCAAAGCCGTAAGGCGGATCGGTCAGCAACCATAGGCTTAACTGACTTCATGGCTCGAATCTTCACCTCCAAGCTATTCCCTATTGTGATCGGTCGTGGATTGGCTTTATCGACCCTCCAATGGCTCCCACCAATCAAGACAGCCTTAGCTCGCCAGATGATGTTTGGTAGGCGCTAAGAGGCTGAAACAGCCCTCAAAATTCAAGCATTCCTCATTTGATCTAAATCACAGAATCTGCCTATTTTTTAGGCAGATTGAGGCTGACTTGTGCTAAAGTGACACCCTTTCCCCAGCACTAGAAGCCCTCCAGAACGCATCCAAAACCCATGAAGATTGGCCCGCACCTTCTCGCAAATAGATTATTTGTTGCCCCAATGGCAGGGGTAACGGATCGCCCTTTTCGCCAGCTTTGCAAAAAGCTTGGTGCCGGCTATGCCGTGTCTGAAATGATTGCCTCTAACGCATTGCTGTGGAAGAGTGAAAAAACCCAGCGTCGCGCTAATCACCAAGGTGAATTTAAGCCGATTGCAGTCCAGATTGCTGGAGCTGATCCCAAGATGATGGCTGCAGCTGCCAAGCTTAATGTCGATCATGGCGCCCAGATTATCGATATCAATATGGGTTGTCCAGCCAAAAAAGTGTGCAATGTTGCAGCCGGTTCTGCGCTATTGAGAGACGAACCTCTAGTGCAGCAAATCTTGGAAGCTGTAGTTCAGGCTGTAGGCATAGGATCTGACGCAGTACCAGTGACCTTAAAGATTAGGACAGGTTGGGACCGCGAACATAAAAATGCAATTGATATTGCACGTCTTGCTGAGAAATCTGGCATCTCCATGTTGACCGTTCATGGTCGCACGAGAGCTGACCTGTATCACGGCGAAGCTGAGTACGAAACCATTGCCGCCGTGAAGAATAGTGTTGCCATTCCGGTGGTTGCTAATGGTGATATCACTACCCCAGAAAAAGCCCAATTTGTTTTAAAAGAAACTGGTGCTGATGCCATCATGATTGGCCGTGCCGCTCAAGGGCGTCCCTGGATTTTTCGTGAGATTCATCACTACCTGGAAACTGGCGGCAAGTTACCTACACCGCAGATCAATGAGATTCAAGAGATCATGAATGCCCATCTGATTGATCACTACGAGTTCTATGGCGAATATGTCGGCTTGCGTACAGCGCGCAAGCATATTGGTTGGTACTGCAAGGGATTGCGTGACTCCCATGCCTTCCGCCAAAGAATGAATACCGCCGATGATTGCAAAACCCAATTACAGATGGTGAATGATTTTTTCAATGAAATGAAATCCCATTCTGATCGTTTGTTGTTTTTAGAAGCAGCCTAAATTTAGTTTTTAGTTATTTAATTTATCCATGACCACTAAGCACCCCATCACTGAATGTATTGAGACCCAACTCCAAGGCTATTTGGATGATCTCAAAGGAACGCCCCCATCTGACTTGTACCAAATGGTTCTCGCAGTAGTTGAAAAGCCGATGCTCGAACTAGTGATGCAGCACGCAAAGCAGAATCAATCCTTGGCTGCCCAATACCTTGGTATCAACCGCAACACACTGCATAAGAAGTTAGTTGAACACCAACTCCTGAAATAAGCCCAACCCTATTTGCAAATTCTTGATTAATTAAACCTTCTGAAAAATATGATCCGCACAGCCCTACTCTCTGTTTCCGATAAAAATGGCATTGTGCCGTTCGCTAAAGCCCTTCATGAGCAAGGTGTCAAGCTGATCTCTACAGGTGGCACAGCAAAACTCTTAGCTGAAAATAATTTGCCTGTAGTGGAGGTATCTTCACTCACTAAGTTTCCAGAGATGTTGGATGGCCGCGTGAAGACATTGCATCCCATGGTTCATGGTGGCTTATTGGCTCGCCGGGACTTCCCTGAGCATATGGCCGCTTTAAAAGAGCATGGCATCGATACGATCGACATGCTCGTGATTAACCTCTATCCATTTAATGAGACGGTTGCTAAAGCGGATTGCTCATTTGAAGATGCGGTTGAGAATATCGATATTGGTGGACCGGCAATGTTGCGTGCTGCCGCTAAGAACCATCAAGATGTGACCGTACTCATTTCTCCAGAAGATTACGCACCCGTACTTGAAGAAATGAAAGCCAATAAGAACGTGGTTTCTTATAAGACCAATTTGGGTCTAGCTAAAAAAGTATTTGCCCACACAGCGCAATACGATGGCGCAATTGCAAATTATCTATCTGCATTAGGTGATGACCTCGATCACAAGAAGCGTTCTGCTTATCCAGAAACCTTGCATCTTGCCTTTGAAAAGGTACAAGAGATGCGCTATGGTGAAAATCCACACCAATCAGCTGCCTTCTACAAAGATATCTACCCAGTTGATGGCGCACTTGCCAATTACAAACAATTACAAGGTAAAGAACTTTCTTATAACAACATTGCCGATGCTGACTCCGCCTGGGAATGCGTCAAGAGCTTTACTGGCAATGCTGGCGGTGCTGCAGCGTGCGTCATCATCAAACACGCAAATCCTTGCGGCGTAGCTGTTGCTGCTAATGGTCTAGAGGCTTATCAAAAGGCATTCAAAACAGATCCGAGCTCAGCATTTGGCGGAATTATTGCCCTCAATGTGCCATGTGATGGCGCTGTTGCTGAAGCGATTTCCAAGCAGTTTGTAGAAGTATTGATTGCACCTAGTTTTAGCGATGAAGCAAAGGCTATCTTTGCTGCCAAACAAAATGTACGTCTCTTAGAAATTCCTCTAGGTACTGCATTTAATACTTTTGACTTTAAACGTGTTGGCGGTGGTTTATTAGTTCAATCTCCTGATGCGAAGAACGTCCTTGAGAACGAAATGCGTGTTGTCAGCAAGCGCCTCCCAACCCCAAGCGAAATGCACGACATGATGTTTGCATGGCGTGTTGCCAAGTTCGTCAAATCCAATGCGATTGTGTATTGCGCTAATGGCATGACCCTAGGCATTGGCGCTGGCCAAATGAGCCGCGTAGACTCTGCACGTATGGCAAGCATTAAAGCTGAAAACGCAGGCTTAAGCCTCAAAGGTTCTGCGGTAGCAAGCGATGCCTTCTTCCCATTCCGTGATGGTTTGGATGTCGTTGTGAATGGTGGTGCAAGCTGCGCAATCCAGCCGGGCGGCAGCATGCGTGATGATGAAATCATTGCGGCTGCTAATGAGCATGGCATCGCCATGATCTTCACTGGCACGCGTCACTTCCGTCATTAAACAAGGCAAATAACAAGTCACCCATGCGCTGGATAGGAATCGACCCTGGTCTACGAACAACGGGTTTTGGTGTCATTGATGTTGATGGCCAAAAACTGAGCTACGTAGCCTCTGGGACGATTGAAAGCGGTGATCCAGACCAAGGCCTTCCTGTGAGATTGGGGATCCTGTACGCCGGTATTAAAGAAGTTCTAGAGACCTACCAACCAGAACAGGCGGCTATCGAAGAAGTATTTCTGAACGTCAATCCTCGTTCTACCCTGATGCTGGGTCAGGCCCGAGGTGCAGTGATCGCAGCCCTCGTATCCGACAAACTCCCTGTTGCAGAGTTCAGTGCACTCAGAGTAAAGCAGTCCATCGTAGGAACAGGTAGAGCCACCAAGCCTCAAGTTCAGGAAATGGTGAAGCGATTACTGCGTCTAAGCCGTGCCCCTGGAACCGATGCGGCCGATGCCTTAGGGGTAGCGATTTGCGCTGCGCATCATGCCCAGATTCCGAAAGCAATTACTGCTGCTCTTGCACCCAAAAAGACTAGCAAGAAATAACAATACAAACAGGTTAAGATCTTTACATGATTGGTCGCATACAAGGCATTCTCGTTTCAGTTCATCCACCCCGTCTCTTGGTCGATTGCCAAGGCGTTGGCTATGAGATCGATGTGCCAATGAGCACTTTGTATCAACTGCCAGAGACCAATCAAAAAATTACGCTTCTCACCCACTTTCAGGTGCGGGAAGATGCGCAGCAACTCTTTGGCTTTGCTACAGAAACAGAGCGCGCAGCTTTTAGACAACTGATCAAGATTAGCGGTGTTGGTTCACGCACTGCCCTTGCCGTACTTTCTGGCATGAGTGTCAATGAATTGGCTCAAGCCATTGCTATGCAAGAAGCAGGGCGCCTGACTCAAGTCCCCGGCATTGGCAAAAAGACTGCTGAACGCCTTTGCCTTGAGCTCAAAGGTAAGTTGGCTCCAGATTTAGGAATTGTTGGTGGCAAGCCCCAAGCAATTGAGGCAAGCAGTGAAGTATTACAGGCCCTCTTGGCGCTGGGTTATTCAGAAAAAGAAGCGCATCTTGCCCTCAAACAAATACCGCCTGATACCACTGTGTCCGATGGTATCCGCATGGGTCTCAAATACCTCTCGAAGTCTTCATAACTAGTCACCCAAACACCACTACACTTGCAGTATGGCAATCCACACAGAAGACCTCAGCTCAATTCCAGAAGATTTACCGGAAGGTAATGACCGCATCGTTAGCGGTGCAGCCGGAAACTCGGAAGCCGTCTTCGAAAGAGCCTTGCGCCCAAAACAGCTTGATGAGTATGTTGGCCAAACTAAGGCACGCGCCCAATTAGAAATTTTCATTACTGCGACAAGAGCAAGGCAAGAAGCTCTAGATCACGTTCTTTTGTTTGGCCCCCCAGGCCTTGGTAAAACTACCCTAGCCCACATCATTGCCAGAGAGCTTGGTGTGAACTTGCGCCAAACTAGCGGCCCTGTTCTGGATAGACCTGGTGATCTTGCTGCATTGCTGACCAATTTAGAAGCAAATGATGTGCTCTTTATTGACGAGATTCATCGCCTCTCTCCAGTAGTGGAGGAGATTCTGTATCCCGCACTAGAGGACTACAGCCTAGACATCATGATTGGCGAAGGCCCTGCAGCACGTAGCGTCAAGATTGATCTCAAGCCATTTACTTTGATTGGCGCGACTACTCGTGCTGGCATGCTCACCAATCCTCTACGTGATCGCTTTGGCATTGTGGCAAGACTGGAGTTCTACACCACTGAAGAGCTCACCAAAATCATTACACGCTCCGCCAGCTTACTAAAGGCCGATATTGACCCAGAGGGATCGATTGAGATTGCAAAGCGTGCTAGAGGCACTCCACGTATCGCCAATCGCCTATTACGTCGCGTACGTGACTATGCTGAAGTCAAAGGCACTGGTACGATTACCAAAGATATGGCCGATGCAGCATTGAAGATGCTCGATGTCGATCCAAGTGGTTTTGATGTGATGGACCGTAAATTACTAGAAGCCATCTTGCATAAGTTTGATGGTGGCCCTGTAGGTATTGATAACTTGGCCGCAGCAATTGGTGAAGAGCGTGACACCATTGAGGATGTCTTAGAACCCTACTTGATTCAACAAGGCTACTTGCAAAGAACCTCGCGTGGCCGAGTAGCAACTCGTCAGGCTTATGAGCACTTTGGCCTCACCCCGCCTAGCGGCTCTGCTAGCCTCGATATTTGAGATTTAGCTCAGCGTAACCTTGGCAAACTTACGCTTGCCAACCTGAACAACATAAGTACCCGCATCAACCTTTAACTGTTTATCGGTAACTGTTGCGCCATCAACTTTCACGCCGTTTTGCTCGATGTTGCGCATCGCTTCAGACGTAGATGGCGCCAAACCTGCAGCCTTCAAAAGGCTAGCAATTCCCATTGGGGCACCAGAAAGAGTTACTTCCGGGATGTCGTCCGGAATCCCGCCTTTAGCGCGGTGATTAAAGTCTTCTAATGCTTTTTCTGCAGCAGCTTGAGAATGAAAGCGTGCAACGATTTCTTGTGCGAGTAGCACTTTGCAATCTTTTGGATTTCTGCCGGCAGCCACCTCTTGCTTCATTAAATCAATTTCAGCCATGGGGCGGAATGAGAGCAAGGTGAAGTAATCCCACATTAATTCATCGGAGATGCTCAATAGCTTGCCAAACATCTCGCCAGCAGGCTCGCTGATGCCAATGTAATTGCCTTTGGACTTACTCATCTTGTCTACGCCATCCAAACCAACGAGGAGAGGCATAGTCAAAATACATTGCGGCTCTTGGCCATACTCACGTTGGAGCTCGCGCCCAACTAAGAGATTAAATTTCTGATCCGTACCACCAAGCTCCAAGTCGCTCTTCAAGGCAACAGAATCATAGCCCTGCATCAATGGATATAAGAACTCATGTACAGAGATGGGCACGCCGCTACGGTAGCGCTTAGTAAAGTCATCACGCTCTAGCATTTGGGCAACGGTATATCGAGCTGCCAGCTGAATCATGCCGCGTGCACCTAGAGGGTCGCACCACTCGCTGTTGTAGCGCACCTCAGTTTTAGCAGGATCCAGCACCATACTCGCTTGACGATAGTAGGTCTCCGCGTTCACAGCAATCTCTTCAGCGGTCAGCGGTGGACGTGTTGCATTACGTCCAGAGGGGTCACCGATCATGCTGGTGAAGTCGCCAATCAAGAAAATCACAGTGTGACCTAAATCTTGTAACTGACGTAACTTGTTCAAAACAACGGTATGGCCCAAATGAATATCAGGCGCAGTTGGATCTAAACCCAACTTAATACGCAAAGGCGTACCTGTCGCCTGGCTCTTAGCCAACTTCTGAATCCAATCTGCCTCGACCAATAACTCATCACAACCCCTCTTGGTTACTTCAAGGGCTGCAAAAACTTCAGGAGTCAGTGGGTATTTTTGTTCTGGTTTAGCCGTCATGCTGATTGGGTTAGCTTAGTGACTTACTTAGTCGGTTAAATTAGTATTTAGATTGCTAAAGCATAATTGTCGCATTCCTGAGAATAAAGCCCTGATACTGCATGAATAAGCCTCAATCTCTCTATATTGGCCTGATGTCTGGCACTAGCCTGGATGGGATCGATGCCGTGCTGGCAAAGATTGAAGCCTCCGGTCAGACCTCCCTTTTGGACTCCGCAAGCATTGCCTTTAGCCCTGAATTACGCAAAGCCCTACTGGATCTCCAGACCCCCGGGCCAAACGAGATTCACCGGGAAAATCAGGCTGCTAATGCCTTAGCAGTAGCCTATGCGGATGCAGTCAAGCAATTACTAAGTCAGGCCAAGCTGTCTTCAGCAGATATCAGCGCGATTGGCGCCCACGGTCAGACTATTCGTCACCAAGCTGATCTTGCTCATCACCTTGCCTATACCCATCAAACTCTCAATCCAGCGCTTCTGGCAGAGTTGACCGGAATTGATGTCATCGCGGACTTTAGAAGTCGCGACTTAGCAGCAGGTGGTCATGGTGCGCCTCTAGTGCCAGCCTTTCATGCCCAACAGTTCGCTACAGATAAAAATATCGCTGTACTCAACCTTGGCGGTATTGCTAACCTGACCCTATTACCCAAAGATGGTGAAGTAAAAGGATTTGATTGCGGGCCCGGCAATATGCTGATGGATGCTTGGATTGCAGATCAGCAAGGTCATGCTTTTGATGAGAACGGTACTTGGGCATCACAAGGCAAAGTCAATCAAGCGCTGTTATCAAGAATGCTGACAGATTCATTTTTCGCAAAAGCGCCACCAAAGAGTACAGGGCGTGATGACTTTCATCTAGAGTGGTTGCAAAAGCAAGTTGGCTCAGACAACATTAATGCAGAAGATGTTCAAGCCACACTATTGCAATTAACTGTGGACTCAGCCTTGCAAGCTTTAGAGCGCTATGCCCCGCAAACCCAGACACTGATTATCTGTGGTGGTGGTGCACGTAATAGCGCACTTCTCAATTTATTTAAATCCAGAGCTGAAATCTTATTTAAAAACACACTAGAGATTGTGACCAGCGATGCGCTCGGCATTGATCCACAGCTAGTGGAAGGTCTTGCATTCGCATGGCTTGCTTGGGCCCACAAAGAAAAACGGCCAGCGAATTTGCCAGCCGTTACGGGAGCGAGGGGTCCTAGAATTCTAGGCGCTTGCTATCCTGCGTAAATAAATTGCTTTCTCTCTTTAAGCAGAGAAAGAAGATCCGCAACCACAAGTAGTTTGGGCATTTGGATTTTTGATTACGAACTGTGATCCGTTGATGTCTTCTTTGTAATCAATCTCAGCACCAACTAAATATTGGAAGCTCATCGAGTCAACCAACAAAGTGACGCCATTCTTTTCAAAAAGTGTGTCATCTTCATTCACAGCATCATCAAATGTGAAGCCATACTGAAATCCTGAGCAACCACCGCCTTGAACAAACACGCGCAGTTTTAATTCAGGATTGCCTTCTTCAGCAATCAAGTCGGCCACTTTTGCAGCAGCGCTATCCGTAAACACCAATGGAACTGGTGGCTCGGCTAAATCTTGTGCAGTGTCTTGCGTAGCTAATTGGGTCATGATTTACTCCTAATTCAAAAGGCAATGGTTCATTTTAGGCTTTTAATTCCAAGTGTGCTGAAGGGTCTTTCCAGCACCCTCAGTTACGGGGAAACAGCAATTTGCGTTAATCCAGTAGTCTCCGGCAAGCCAAACATCAGGTTCATACACTGAACACCCTGACCTGAGGCACCCTTCACCAGGTTATCTTCCACCACCAAAATGACTAAAGTATCCCCATCGCCAGGACGGTGAATAGCAATTCGCAAGCCATTGCTGCCCCGCACAGACCGTGTCTCTGGATGACTACCGGCAGGCATCACATCTACAAAAGGCTCGCCTTTGTAGAAATCCTCATACAGCTTCTGGAAATCCACCTTCATTCCAGCCTCAGTCAAGCGAACATACAGCGTTGAATGAATACCCCTAATCATTGGTGTCAAATGCGGCACAAATGTCAGACCAATCTGATCGTGACCAGCGATAGCCTTCAATCCCTGGATGATTTCTGGAAGATGACGATGTCCTTTAACTCCATAAGCCTTGAAGTTGTCTCCCGCCTCTGACAGCAATGTGCCGATTTCCGCCTTACGGCCAGCACCAGATGTACCTGACTTAGAGTCAGAAATAATGTGTGTGCCATCAATCAGTTGTTTGCCGCCAGTAGACTTTGGTGAAAGCAATGGCGCAAGCCCAAGCTGCACAGAGGTTGGGTAGCAGCCAGCCAAACCCACTACGCGGGCTTTTTTAATTTCTTCACGATTGATTTCTGCCAAACCGTAAACTGCCTCAGCCAAAATTTCTGGGCAACCGTGTTCCATGCCATACCACTTGGCAAATTCTTTGACGTCTTTTAAACGGAAGTCAGCTGCGAGATCCAAAATCTTCACATTGTTCGCGAGCAGTTCTTTTGCTTGTGCCATTGCTACACCATGAGGTGTTGCAAAGAACACCACATCGCACTCATTTAACTTAGCTTCATCCGGTGTCGTGAATTTGAGATCAATGCGGCCACGTAAAGATGGAAACATCTCAGCTACTGGCATGCCAGCTTCTGTGCGAGAAGTAATTGCTTGGATCTTTACTTCGGGGTGTTGCGCGAGCAAACGCAGCAATTCCACTCCGGTATATCCAGTGCCACCTACGATGCCAACTTTAATCATGTCATTCTCCAAAATACTGACTGATGAATTTTATTCCTTGAATACCTCGATTGTAGAAACAAAAAGGGCCGCTTGCGCGACCCTTTCGATAAAACTTTAAGCGACTGAAAGAAATTAGCGCTTGCTGAACTGCTTACGACGACGCGCGCCATGCAGACCAACTTTTTTACGCTCAACTTCACGAGCATCGCGAGTTACCAAACCTGCTTTAGACAGGGCTGGCTTCAAGGCGTTGTCGTAGTCGATCAATGCACGAGTAACGCCGTGACGAACTGCACCAGCTTGACCAGTTTCACCGCCACCGCTAACGTTTACTTTGATATCAAAGGTTGTTAGGTGAGCTGTGAGAGCCAAAGGCTGACGAGCGATCATGCGTGATGTTTCGCGAGCAAAGTAAGCATCGATAGGTTTACCGTTAACAGTAATCTCACCTTTGCCAGATTTAATGAATACACGTGCTACAGAGCTCTTGCGACGACCTGTACCGTAATTCCAATTTCCGTAATTAATAGCCATTTGGTTTCCTTAGATCTCTAACGCTTTTGGCTGTTGAGCCGCATGCGGATGACTGGCGTCGCCATAGACTTTTAATTTCTTAATCATGGCATAACCTAGTGGGCCTTTTGGCAACATACCCTTCACAGCCTTCTCCAAAGCGCGACCTGGGAAACGATCTTGCATCTTGTCGAAGTTAGTCGAGCTAATACCACCTGGGTATCCGCTGTGACGGTAATAAATTTTGTTCAAGCCTTTTGTGCCTGTAACACGCAGCTTAGAAGAGTTGATGACAACAATGAAGTCGCCGGTATCAACGTGTGGGGTGTATTCAGGCTTGTGCTTGCCGCGTAGACGGAGTGCCACTTCACTGGCGACACGACCGAGGACTTTGTCCGTAGCGTCAATCACGAACCATTCATGCACTACCTCATGGGATTTTGCAGAAAAAGTTTTCATGATTTCTAAAATTGTTATGGTCAAAAAAAATTACTCCAACCAAATTACGTCCACCTTGGCCCTGCTTATGTTTGCAAGCTCGCAGATTCTGCAATTTAACTGGTACAACAAATTACCGCTGACCGGCTCGGTAATCCAGTAAAGCCTTGAATTGTAACCCAAAAAAAACCCAGGAACGAGTCCTGGGTTGGAATCCACCTATGTTTAAGTGGAGGAGACACTGGGAGGCATATCGATCTCTTATATAAGACTGACAGCCAATATGGTTATTCTACACAAAAAATATGGTGCAACGCAAGAATATTGACCAAAATCAATTTTTTGATGTTTTTTAGCAATATCAACGCCAAAACAAAGCTCCACTATTATTGGTAAACTATTGATAATATTGATTAATTTACTAATTTAGGGGCCACTAACATGGAATGTCGAGTATCTTGGTTGGGTATTGGCGGAATGGCCTTTTCAGCAGAAACTGGAAGCGGCCATCAAGTCACCATGGATGGGCCACCTGAAGCTGGCGGTAAAAATAGTGCTCCAAGGCCTATGGAACTACTTTTAGCAGGGACTGGCGGCTGCTCAGCCTTTGATGTAGTTTTAATCCTACAAAAGGCACGCCAGGAGATCAGCGCCTGTGATGTCAAGCTAACCGCCGAGAGAGCCGAGACTGAGCCTAAGGTATTTACCAAAATTAACCTGCATTTCACGGTTAAAGGCAAAAATCTCGATTTAAGCAAGGTTGAGCGCGCAGTGAAGCTATCCCACGAAAAGTACTGCTCAGCCACAACGATGCTCGCCAAAACAGCTGAGATCACCTATTCCATTGACGTTCTAAACGACGAATAAGTATTGAGAGAAGTGCAGAGTCAATCGATAAGCCGGATTCTGTCGCCTAGATTTGCATCTAGGGGCAATCATTCCTCTAGGCCGGCAGTTACCTGACGGCTCAAGCTCCCTACCCGCAGACTCAGCGGGACGCCTCATCGCCTGCTTACTTGGGATTGCTCCAGGTGGAGGTTACCGCGTTTCACCGTAACTAAATACGCTCGTCTCTGTGGCCCTATTCCTCACGTCACCGTGGATGGCCGTTAGCCATCACCCTTCCCTATGGAGTCCGGACTTTCCTCCCCCTCAATAAAGAGGCGGCGATTGCCCAATTGACTCTGCGCCTGCAGTCTAACGCAGTCGCAGAAATTTAGTCTAAAAATGAATTAGGGAAGTGTTGAATGACTTAAGCCAAAGTCCAGGCAATGGTCTCACCAGCACGTAGCGGCACAATCGTGGCATCACCCAAAGGAAGTTCTGCTGGAATGCTTTGTGCCTGCTTCACCAAAGTAATTTTCTTAGTATTGCGGGGCAATGAATAAAAGTCAGGACCATAAAAACTAGCGAAACCTTCAAGCTTATCTAACTTGCCAACACTCTCAAATGCCTCAGCGTATAAACCCAAGGCATTGAAAGCGCTGTAACAACCAGCACAACCGCAAGCAGCCTCTTTAGCACCCTTGGCGTGTGGCGCACTATCGGTGCCCAAGAAAAATCTGGGGCTGCCACTCGTCGCCGCTTCTACTAAAGCAACTCGATGCTCTTCACGCTTGAGTACTGGCAAGCAATAATTGTGTGGGCGAATTCCCCCAGCAAAAATCGCATTACGATTCATGAGTAAATGTTGCGGTGTAATAGTTGCAGCTATGGTATTTTTTCCAGCAGTTTGTGCATCACGCACATAGTGTGCAGCTTGCTTAGTAGTGATGTGTTCAAACACAATCTTCAGCTCAGGAAAATCTTTACGCAAAGGCTCGAGCACTTGATCAATAAATACCGCCTCACGATCAAAGATGTCAATATGCGCACTAGTGACCTCGCCATGCACTAACAAGGGCATGCCGACAGACTGCATTGCCTCAAGCGCAGCGTAACAACGCTTGATATCACTGACCCCTGCATCACTATTGGTTGTTGCGCCAGCTGGGTAAAGCTTAAATCCAACAATGCCAGCCTCTTTTGCCTTGCGTACCTCATCAGCTGATGTGTTATCAGTGAGATATAAAGTCATCAAAGGAGTAAAGCTCGTCACACCCAATGATTGAAGATTCACTTCAATCCGAGTGCGATAGGCATTTGCCAAATCCACTGTCGTCACAGGCGGCTTCAAGTTCGGCATGATAATGGCGCGGGCAAATTGGCGCGCAGTATCTGCCAATACATCTTTCATGACTTCACCATCACGAATATGTAAATGCCAGTCATCCGGCTGAATCAGTTCAATTTGTATTGGGCTAATGGTCATAATTATTTATCAAGCAAGATGATGCGGAAATCATTCACATTTGTCAGTGTAGGTCCAGTTTCCACCAATGCATCTAATTGTGCAAAAAAATCGTAGCAATTGTGCTGAGTTAAATACTCCGCAGGAATGAGACCTTCCTTGCTTGCAGCCAAGCGAGTCTCGGGAGTGAACCACGCACCGGCATTCTTCTCGCTCCCATCAATCCCATCAGTATCGGCTGCCAATGCCGCCAATTGAGGAATTTCCTGGGAAGCGGCAAACAGTGAGAGTAAGTATTCGCTGCAGCGACCACCACGACCTTTTATTCCATTGGGAATTGTGACGGTGCACTCACCACCTGAAATAAGGGCAATGGGCTTGCCAGTCTTAGCCAACAAATGCTCACGCACCAAAGCCGCTTGCTCAATACCGACATCCCTAGCTTCGCCTGTAACCGTGTCGCCCAAGATCACCGGCTCGTAGCCTTGTGTCCGGACGTAATCTGCTGCAGCCTCAAGACTCTTATACGCAGTAGCGATCACATGATTGTTTACTAGAGCGCCCTTTAGATCAGCTTCTTTTAAAGTCTCAGGAATTTCACCAGCAAGACCACGCTTTAAGTGCGATAAAACAGATGATGGAATAGCGTCAGCACTTAGCTCATGTTTATCCAGGATATCCAAGGCATCTTGATAGGTGGAGTAGTCTGGAGCACAAGGGCCACTGGCAATATCCGCAGGTGCATCTCCCGTAACATCAGAGATCAGCAAAGCCTCAACTCGGGCGCCACGTGCAATTGCTAGTCTTGCCAAGTTGCCACCCTGAATCGCTGACAAGTGTTTGCGAACAACGTTCATCTCCTCGATCGGTGCGCCAGAACGCAATAGCGCTTCAGTAGTCTTGCGCATATCGTCAATACTGATCCCGGCCTGAGGCAAAGTAAGCAAGCTTGAGCCACCACCAGAAATCAAGGTAATCAGAATATCGCCAGCCTGCAGCTCAGCAACCAAGCGATAGATTTCTTTAGCGCCATCCATGCCCGCCTGATCGGGTACGGGGTGACCTGCTTCAATAATTTGAATATGACTGGTTGGGGAGTGGTGCCCATATCGAGTTAACACTACGCCCTCAAGAATTGCATCAGGCCAACAACTTTTCGCATGAGACTCTAGGGCTGTTGCCATAGACGCACTTGCCTTACCGGCCCCCACCACCAAACATCTTCCTTTAGGCTCTGAACCTGGTGGAAAGATCTTGCTGAGATACTCTGGGACGATTTTCTTGGGATCGGCAACCGCCAAAGCTGCCGCAAAAGCATTTTTGAGAATAGTTTCTTGCTGGCTCATACGGATATTCTAATCAAGAGTACTTCGCTCTTGCATTTGCCACATCTCAGCATATCGGCCATTAGCAGCCAAGAGTTCAATATGGGTTCCACGCTCCACAATTTGGCCATGATCCATGACCAAAATTTGATCGGCATGAACAATGGTCGAAAGCCTGTGTGCAACGATCAAAGTTGTACGGTTTTTGGCGAGGCTAAGCAATTCTTCCTGAAAGGCTCGCTCCGTTTTGGAATCCAGCGCCGATGTTGCCTCATCAAAAATGAGCATCGCTGGTTTTTTGAGGAGGGTTCGTGCAATCGCAACACGCTGCTTCTCGCCACCTGACAGCTTTAAGCCACGCTCACCTACTTGGGTTTCATAGCCATCGGGGAGATGTTGGATAAAGCGATCTATCTGTGCGGCTCTTGCGGCCTCGTGCACCTCTTCAATCGAGGCATTGGGATTGCCATAGGCGATGTTGTAGCCAATCGTATCGTTAAATAGGACTGTGTCTTGTGGAACGATACCAATCGCCTTTCGTAAACTCGATTGAGTGACATCGACAATATTTTGATCATCGATCAAGATCTTGCCAGATTGAACATCATAAAAACGGAATAACAAGCGCGCCAATGTGCTCTTACCCGCACCACTCTGTCCCACGACAGCGGTAATTGTTCCCGCAGGGATATTAAAACTCACGTCTTTCAGAATTTCACGTTTGGCATCGTAATGAAACGAAACATTCTCAAAGCGAATATCAGGTCCACGACTTTGATTCCTAATTAGTAAAGGTGTCGCATTGGGTGCATCAGCAATCTCTTTCTCGGTGTTAAGGAGTGAGAACATGCGATCCATATCTGTGAGCGCCTGCTTGATCTCACGATAAATCACCCCCAAGAAATTCAATGGAATATATAACTGAATCATCAGGGTGTTCACCAAAACTAAGTCACCCAAGGTCATCGATCCATCAATCACACCGGAGGTCGCACGCCAAAGTATGAGAACCAAACCAACCGCAATAATAGTTTGCTGCCCAAAATTCAGAACTGCTAAGGATTTCTGAGATTTAACGGCAGCGGCTTGATAGCGCATTAAATTCTGATCGTAGCGACTCGCTTCAAATGCCTCATTACCAAAATACTTAACTGTCTCAAAATTCAATAGTGAATCAATTGCTTTTTGATTGGCCTTGGAATCCATATCATTCATGGTGCGACGGAAATGGGTTCGCCATTCAGTAACAATGACCGTAAATGCAATATAGAGTACTAAGGCAACCAGGGTAATAATGGCAAACCAAATATCGTATGCATAGGCTAAGAATCCCAGCACCAAACAAAATTCAATTAGTGTTGGAAGGATGCTGTAAAGCGAATAAGAGATCAGAGACTGGATGCCGCGGGTACCACGCTCAATATCCCGACTCACTCCGCCAGTCTGACGAGCCAAATGAAAGCTCAGCGCCAAGGAATGTAAATGCTCAAAAACTTGGAGCGCTACTTTACGTACCGCATTTTGGGTGACCCGCGCAAAAAGAGATTCACGCAACTCAGTAAAAATTGAAGCAGAGATTCTTAAAAGGCCATAGGCCAGTATCAATCCGGCCGGGACTACTAACAATGCTTGCGGAGAATCTGCCTTGATATTAAGAGTATCAATTAATTGCTTCATCAAAATCGGAATACCGAGATTGGTAACCTTAGCAGCAACTAAGCATGTCAGAGCAATAGCTACCCTAAACTTATATTCGAGAAGATAAGGCAGTAAATCGCGAATAACCTTCCAATCACTCCCTTGTGAAGGCTTAGAAGCTGCTGCCGAATGATGATGCCCTGATGAATGTCTCATCGCTCTATCTTAGTCACTTCTGCACTAAGGCGCAGAGAACAATTGCAGAATGGCCTGACCATTACTGGGAGAAAAACATTTAGTAGCGGCCTCTGTAAATGGGAGCCACTGATAGGCGATATGCTCCCGGGGAGCTAATTGGACTTGAGTATCATTCGGCACCAGAAGTGAAAACCAATGCTCAGTATTTCTAGTGACACCAGGAGCATAGCGAAGACGCCACTGTGGATAAATCTCATACTCAATCTGATGATGCATATCTCGTAAAGAGTTTGCTGGGAGAGATTGAACATCAATACCAGTTTCTTCAAGGACTTCGCGCGCAGCAGCGACACGAAGATCTTCATCAGCGAAATCAACGCTTCCGGTAACAGATTGCCAGAAGCCGGATTTATCGGCCCGCTCTATCAGCAAGACCTCCCCATTCGATTTATAGATGACAACTAAAACCGAAATGGGGATTTTCAAGATGCTTTAAATACTCTTTTACTTAAGCAGCTGGGGCAGCTTGGCGCAAGCGAATGTGCAGCTCTTTTAACTGACGCTCATCTACTGGGCTAGGAGCTTGAGTCAATAAACACTGTGCACGCTGCGTTTTAGGGAAGGCAATCACATCACGAATAGATTCAGCACCAGTCATCATGGTGACAATGCGATCCAAACCAAACGCAATACCGCCATGCGGAGGCGCGCCATATTGCAAGGCATCTAATAAGAATCCAAATTTAGCCTGTGCTTCTTCAGCGCCGATCTTCAATGCACGGAATACCTGGCTCTGAACTGCTTCCTGGTGAATACGAACTGATCCGCCACCAATCTCGCTACCATTGAGAACCATGTCATAGGCTTTAGCCAAGCACTTGCCTGGGTTGGATTCAAGATATTGCATATGCTCATCTTTAGGGCTAGTGAATGGATGGTGACATGCAACCCAACGGGCGCTGTCTTCATCGTACTCAAACATTGGGAAATCTACTACCCACAATGGCTTCCAACCCTCGGTAGAGAGACCATGCTCTTTACCCCAAGCAGAATGACCAATCTTCAAGCGCAATCCACCGATAGCGTCATTCACTACTTTTTCTTTATCAGCACCGAAGAAAATGATGTCGCCATCTTTAGCGCCAGTGCGTTTCAAGATGCCTTCAATGGCAGCATCATGCAAATTCTTCACGATTGGTGATTGCAAGCCATTACGGCCTTCTGCAACGGAGTTCACCTTAATCCATGCCAAACCTTTAGCGCCATAGATTGCTACAAATTGAGTGTAGTCATCAATTTCACTACGGCTAATTTCAGCGCCACCAGGTACGCATAAACCAACTACGCGCCCACCTTCTTGATTAGCTGCGCCGGAGAAGACTTTGAAATCGACATCTTTCATTAAGTCAGTCAATTCAGTGAATTCAAAATTCACACGCAAATCAGGCTTGTCTGAACCAAAGCGTGCCATACCTTCTGAATATGGCATTGTTGGAAACGGGTTTGGCAATTCCACATTCATGGTGGTTTTGAAAATATGACGAATCATGTTTTCAAATAAGTTACGAATTTCCAATTCATCTAAGAAAGCGGTTTCACAGTCGATCTGAGTAAATTCAGGTTGGCGATCAGCACGCAAATCTTCGTCACGGAAACACTTTGTAATTTGGTAGTAGCGATCAAAGCCGGCCACCATCAACAACTGTTTGAACAACTGAGGAGACTGTGGCAGTGCAAAGAACTGGCCATCATGAACACGTGAAGGAACTAAATAGTCGCGCGCACCTTCAGGAGTGCTCTTCGTCAACATCGGCGTTTCAATATCAATAAAACCCGCAGCATCCAAATAGCGCCGGCATTCCATAGCGACGTTGTAACGTAAGCGCAAATTCTTTTGCATTTGTGGGCGACGCAAATCCAGAACGCGGTGAGTTAAGCGAGTGGTCTCAGATAAATTCTCATCCTCTAATTGGAATGGGGGAGTGATGGATGCGTTCAAAATCACCAAGCTATGACAAAGCACTTCAATCTTGCCGCTCACTAAATCATTATTCTCAGTGCCAGCTGGACGCGCACGAACCAAGCCTTTGATCTGAATACAAAACTCATTACGCACCTGCTCAGCTAAAGCAAACATCTCTGGACGATCCGGATCACATACCACCTGCACAAAACCCTGGTGATCTCGTAAGTCAATAAAGATTACGCCACCGTGATCACGGCGTCGATTTACCCAACCAGAGAGGGTAATTTCCTGACCAATGAGTGATTCAGTTACCTGACCGCAGGTATGGCTTCGCATCGACATAACAATTTCCTATAAATCAAAGATGACGGTTTGGCCCAATCGCGGGCAAACCAGTTGAACTAGTGGGAGGAACAGATCCCATTGAAACAATGTGCTTGAGCGCCGCTTCGACACTCATCTCTAATTCAATGGTGTTCGCACGGGGGACAATCATAAAAAATCCAGAAGTCGGATTTGGTGTGGTTGGTAGGAATACGTTGACATATTCCTCACCCAACTTCGCAGCCACTTCTTTAGCTGGCATACCAGTCTGAAATGCAATCGCCCAAGAATCTGCATGGGGATAACGAATTAATAATGCTTTACTAAAAGCTTGGCCACTACCAGAAAATAGCGTGGAGGATACCTGCTGAACGCTGGAATAAATTGATCGCACAATAGGAATGCGATTCATGAACTGGTGCCATATCTTCAGCCACCATTGCCCTGCAAAACTAATTGCAAGCAATCCAGTAAGCATGATGACCGCAACAACAATCAGAATGCCGACACCTGGCAACTCACGGAAATGCCGTAAATCTCCAGCAAACTGATTGGGGAAAATGGTGATGAGGGCTTGCATAACAGAGCCAAAAACACCGTCGAGCAGGCCCAAACCCCATGCAATCACCCAAATAGTGACTGACATTGGTGCCCACACCAGAATGCCTGCGATGAAGTATTTTTTCATTTGCCTATGCTTGAACTTTGCCTAACCTGGCATTTTAGCGGTTTAAGCGCCGGCAGGCGACAGACTAGTAAAGACCAAGGCCGATTATCAGAATCCCAGCCAAAAAACCGCCGGCAAATAGCAAAGCCCCTGCCAAAAGGCGATGGGTGCGTCTTTCCTGCAATAAAAGGCCTTTTAAGACCTCCAATTCAGCATTTGACTCTCTTCGAGGGATGCGTGCCTGCGCCAAACTCTCCGCAATCAAACGCGGCAGGGTCGGCAAGATTTGTGCCCAGCTTGGCGCCTCAGCCTTGATACCGTCAACCAAAGCCCGCCAACCAAGCTGCTGACTGACCCATTTTTCCAAAATTGGCTTTGCAGTCTTCCAGAGGTCTAAGTCTGGATCAAGCTGACGCGCAAGACCTTCAACGTTCAGTAAGGTCTTCTGAAGCAAAGTGAGTTGCGGCTGAATTTCCACCTTAAACCGTCGGGAAGTTTGGAATAAACGCATCAGCACGATCCCCAGGGAAATTTCTTTCAGTGGTCGATCAAAGTAAGGCTCACAAACGGAACGCACCGCCCCCTCAAGCTCTTCGACGCGCGTGTTTGCCGGAACCCAACCAGACTCGATATGCAATTCAGCAACACGACGGTAATCGCGATTAAAGAAGGCGAGGAAATTTAATGCCAAATAACTTTTATCAGACTGACTCAGCGCGCCAACAATACCGAAATCCAAAGAAATAAATCGGCCGAATGTTTCTGGCTCAAGACTGATCATGATGTTGCCAGGGTGCATGTCCGCATGAAAGAAACCATGCTCGAAAACTTGCGTGAAAAATATTTCTACGCCATCGGCTGCAAGTTTTTTAAAGTCAACACCTGCAGCGCGCAACTCGGCTGTTTTCCCAATCGAGATGCCATCCATCTTTTCCATCACGATGACATTCGTATGACACAAATCCCAATACATCTCTGGAATCATTAACTTTTTAGAATCAACAAAATAGCGACGCAACTGACTTGCATTTGCTGCCTCACGCATCAGATCTAATTCATCATGCAAATGAGTGTCAAACTCAGCAACGTTTTCACGAGGCTTTAAGCGACGTCCATCTTCGGAAAGTCTCTCAATAATTTTTGCTAAGTCATAGAGCAAAGCAAGATCGCCATCAATGATTGGCAGAATGCCAGGGCGCAGAACTTTAATCGCAACAGCGCGGCCCTCCCACTCTGGATGCTTCTCGGTTCCACGCAATAAGCCAAAGTGCACTTGGGCTACGGAGGCACTCGCTACGGGGGTTGCATCAAAACTAATAAATACTTCTTCGATGGACTGCCCAAGTGCTTGCTCAATGAGGCGACAAGATTCTTCATTCGAAAATGGCGGGACTTGATCTTGCAGTTTCGCCAACTCGTTAGCAATATCTTCAGGCAATAAATCACGACGTGTAGAAAGCACTTGACCAAATTTCACGAAGATTGGGCCCAGCGCCTCTAGAGTCAATCGAATCCGCTCACCTCTGGGTAAAGATTGACCTGGAGAGGTCCAACAAATGACAGTCAATATGCCACGACGAATACCAGGCTTCAGAATATCGCGCAGTAATGGCAACATGCCATAGCGCCATGCAGTAAAGAAAATAAAGGAAAGGCGGGCTAGACGACGCACAATGAATTAACCTTTTCGCTCTATAAGTTGGATGCGCTTTTCTATGCGATCAACTGCATCACGCAAAGAATTTAATTCATTTTTACGAATCATAAAATCTCGTTTATTCAAAAGTACTTTTCTTTCTTCGCTGACATACTCAATAACATTTTCCAACAAGTCAGTCGCCGCAGATTTCCCGGCAGAAACGAATTTTTTACCCTGGCGTACAGCAAAATTAGCAGGTGCATCTCCAATGAAACGCGCCAGATCCTCTTCATACTCCCACCGAATCTGCCCTGCCAAGCGACCTAATAATTGCGCTAGGTCAGCGTCGCCAGTGATCTTGACGGACTTCATGGCCTGTTCCCGCAAATTACCAGAACCGCCAGCTAATGAGCTAAGCACCTCAGAAGAGACTTCCAGCTCAAGAGATGGGGCATCAATATTGCTTACAGCAACCAAAGAGCCCTCGGGCGCTATCTCAAAACCCAAATTGCCGATTGGCAAACCCAACAAAATCACTTTGCCAGCATGTCGAGCCAACTCTGCCATAGCCCATGGCTCAGCTTTGAGTACGTGATTAATTCCTTGAGAGGCAGCAGAAGCAGCAATTTGATGGGTAGTAGAAGTGGTGGTCATAAGTGTAAAAAACCCGCACAAGTGCGGGCTTTCAAGGGAAAGTACCTCAAGCTTAAACTAACTGTGAAATACCCGCTAGTACCCAGCCTCCAGGACCACTTACAGGCTTACTTAAGTTCCAAATTTCAGAAAAATTATTTGCCTGTGCACCTGCTTGCTCACGGATCATGCCCGTGAACTGAACGCTACAGTAATAAGTATTGTCAGCTGTTTCAATTCCCAATAACTGTGCATTGAGCGTAACCACATCAGTTTGGTTGGCACTGTCGGCGCGACCAGATAGGTCTTGTTCAATTGTTGCGAACATTTCAGGTGTGGTGTACTCGCGCAAAGCAGCTAAGTCGCCCTGATCCCATGCTTTTTGCAGGGTTGAGAAATATTGCTTTGCATTATCCAAAAATGCGTACTCATCGAAACCTGGTGGCAGGGTGGACTGGAATGGCGCTGGCTCACTAGAAATTCCACCAAATGCATTTGCAGCTGGCGTAAACGCAGGCTCCTGCCTAGGCGCCTGATCCACATTGGCACGTTGCATTCCTTGGGAAGCTACTTGCGGGCCTTTGTTAGCACCAGATAAAGCAGGCATCATTCTTCTCATGACGAACATGATGGCAAAACCTGCTAAAGCAGCAATCAATAATCCAGTAATCAATGAAGCGGCGCCCTCACCCAAACCGAAATGAGATAAGAGGTAGCCAATACCAAGTCCCGCAGCAAGACCACCGAGGATTCCACCCATGCCGCCAAAACGACTGGCTGCTGGTGCTGGTGCTTTAGGAGCTGTAGCCGGAGCAGCTGGCTGAGCTTGTTGAGCTGGTTTTTGTACAGGAGCAGCTTGTTTTTGCATTGGCGCACTTGGTGCCTTACCAATACTTCTACCGCCACCTAAACGAGCGGCATCAGCATGACCAACCGTGGCAAAAATTAAGCTGACACTTAATAGCGTTGCCTTGAAAAAATGCTTATTCATCTTTTTTATCTCCTATGGAACTACTTTAATTCTGGACTGCTAAAAACTACAAATTCACTAGTATTTAATACCAATATGAAGTGCAACGATACCCCCAGTCATTCTATGGGTATCCACTTCATCAAAACCCACTCCCAACATCATTTCCTTCAGGGTTTGAGCATCTGGGTGCATCCGAATGGATTCGGCTAAATAACGATAGCTCTCAGAATCTTGAGCGATTTTTTCACCCAACCAAGGCAAAACCTTGAATGAATACGTGTCATAGACTGGCTGTAAAAAAGCATCTGGCTTAGAAAACTCCAAGACTAGAACTCGACCGCCAGGTTTAATGACCCGCAACATCTCCGCTAGAGCAACATCTTTGTGCGTCATATTGCGCAAACCAAAGGCTACCGTCACTACATCAAAATGATTATTGGGGAAAGGGATTTTCTCTGCATCGAACTGAACGCAAGGCAAAGCCAAGCCCTGATCTAAAAGACGATCGCGACCAACTCCGAGCATGGAAGCATTAATGTCGCTTAACCACACTTGTGCCTCTGGGTTATGACCCCAGCCAGCTGCACGTGCAAATGCCGCAGCCAAGTCACCTGTACCACCAGCAATATCTAAAACTTTTTGCCCGGGACGAACTTGTGCACGAGCAATCGTGACTTTCTTCCACAGGCGATGAAGGCCGAATGACATTAAGTCGTTCATCACATCGTATTTGCTAGCTACAGAATGAAATACCTCTGCGACCTTACCTGCTTTTTCAGTCTCATCGACGCTTTGGTATCCAAAGTGAGTCTTACTCATATTCTTTGCTCTATCTAATGAAATACTCAATGACTACCGCAAGACTTGCCACCAGCAACACCCATTGGAGCATCTCGGTCTAATCCAGCAGCAGCTAATTTATCTAAATGCTCTTTCCAAAGTGCGTCGTGGTTCTCACACAAAAATTCTAAGTAGTCCCAAGAATACAAACCAGAATCATGACCATCTGAAAAAGAAGGCTTCAAGGCGTAGTGGCCTACAGGCTCAATATTGGCAATGAGGACTTCACGCTTACCGGTTTGCAAAGTTTCCTGTCCAGGACCGTGACCCTGAACCTCAGCAGAAGGAGAAACCACTCTTAAGAACTCAAAAGGAAGGCGATAAGTGTTGCCGTTTTCATAAGAGAGTTCTAAAACTTTTGACTGCTGATGCACTACAACATTCGTTGGAATCATTAAACCAATACCCTTTCAATGCCGCCTTGATTTGCCTTAGTAACATAATCCTTCATCCAATCAGGGCCTAACAATTTTTGTGCCATTTCAACTACGATGTAATCGGCAGTCGTATCACTATCGGCATCAAAGCGAGTAAGCCCTTGTAGGCAAGAAGGGCAGCTTGTTAGCACTTTGACATCACCAGTGAAATCGTCTTTACGTAATTCATTGGCAGCCTTCTCCATCTCGATCTGCTTACGGAAGCGCACTTGAGTGGAAATATCAGGGCGAGTTAGAGCAAGGGTTCCAGACTCACCGCAACAGCGATCATTCTTCTGAATGGCTTTGCCATCTTCAAGCTGAATCAACTCATTTACCGTTTTCATTGGATCCTGCAACTTCATCGGTGAGTGGCATGGATCGTGATACATATATTTCACGCCAGTGACGTTTGAGAGCTTAACGCCCTTCTCGAGTAAATACTCATGAATATCAATGATGCGGCAACCTGGGAAGATCTGTTCAAACTGATAACCCGCTAACTGGTCGTAGCAAGTGCCACATGAAACTACAACCGTCTTGATATCTAAGTAGTTCAGGGTATTAGCAACGCGATGGAAGAGAACACGATTATCCGTAATCATCTTCTCTGCCTTATCAAAGTCACCATTGCCGCGCTGTGGATAGCCACAACAGAGGTAGCCTGGGGGTAATACCGTTTGTACACCCACATTCCACAACATTGCTTGCGTAGCCAAACCCACTTGCGAGAACAAACGCTCAGATCCACAACCAGGGAAATAAAACACGGCTTCCGTATCCGCAGAAGTCGTTTTTGGATCACGAATAATCGGCACGTAATTCGCATCCTCAATATCTAAAAGTGCGCGCGCAGTTTTCTTCGGCAAATTACTAGGCATCTTCTTATTCACAAAGAAAATAACCTGCTCTTTTATATTGGGCTTAGTAACTGTTGCAGGTGGATGAGCAGTTTGCTTACGCGCCAGCTTACGGAATACATCGTTACCCAAACGCTGAAGCCTATAACCCCAACCAATCATGGTCTTACGAGCCAACTTGATTGTGTCTGGGTCGGTGGCATCCAAGAAGAGCATAGATGCCGCCGTTCCTGGATTGAAACGTTGTTGACCCATCTTACGCAACAAGTTGCGCATATTCATGGTGACATCACCGAAGTCAATTTTGACTGGGCATGGCGTTAAGCACTTATGACATACGGTGCAGTGCGCTGCAACGTCATCAAACATCTCCCAATGACGAATCGACACGCCACGGCGTGTCTGCTCTTCATATAAGAAGGCTTCGATTAACAGCGAGGTTGCCAAAATTTTGTCGCGTGGACTGTAAAGCAAATTTGCGCGCGGTACATGCGTAGAGCAGACTGGCTTGCACTTACCGCAACGTAAACAATCTTTCACGCTATCTGCGATCGCGCCAATATCGCTCTGCTGCATGATGATGGACTCATGGCCCATCAAGCCAAAGCTCGGAGTGTAGGCAATGCTGAGATCCGCATGTGGCATTAATTTGCCTTTGTTAAAGCGTCCCTCAGGATCCACACGTTTTTTGTAAGCGCGGAAATCTTTGAGCTCTTCCTCAGTCAAATACTCGAGCTTTGTAATACCAATCCCATGCTCACCAGAAATCACACCATCCAATGAGCGGGCTAATTTCATAATCCGATCAACTGCACGATGTGCATCTTGCAACATCTCGTAGTCATCCGAATTCACTGGGATATTGGTATGCACATTACCATCACCAGCATGCATATGTAAGGCTACAAATACACGCTTACGTAGGATGTTTTTGTGAATAGCCTCTAATTCATTGAGGATCGGCTCAAACACCAAGCCGCCAAAAATGATTCTCAGTTCAGCACGAACCTCAGCCTTCCATGAAGCACGCAAACTGTAATTCTGCAAATCTGGGAAGTACGTATCCATCTGCGTCAGCCAGTCTGACCAACGCGCCCGCACTTTAGAAATAAGCTCTAAAGCTTGTTGAACGCGATCACCCAAAATCTCTGCAGTTGGAATCTCGTACTCTTCGGTAGATTTACCTAGTGGCAATGCGCTCTTTTTCAAGAAAGCTTCGAGACCATCTAAAACTTGTAATTTATTTTTAAGCGAGAGCTCAATATTGATGCGCTCGATGCCCTCGGTGTACTCACCCATACGAGGTAATGGGATCACCACGTCTTCGTTGATCTTAAAAGCGTTAGTGTGACGAGCAATCGCAGCAGTGCGCGCACGATCAAGCCAAAACTTCTTACGTGCTTCAGCACTCACCGCTACAAAGCCTTCGCCCACTCGGTTGTTAGCCATGCGCACAACTTCACTAGTCGCTGCCGCCACCGTTTCTTCATCATCGCCAGCAATGTCGCCAATCAATACCATCTTAGGCAAAGCATTGCGCTTGGACTTCGTGGAATATCCAACTGCTCTTAAGTAGCGATCATCCAAGTGTTCTAGGCCGGCAAGGATTGGCCCACCATCCTTACTCAAACCATCGAGATAGGCCTTGATTTCTACAATGCTCGGAATCGCCTCTTGTGCTTGACCAAAAAACTCTAAGCAAACAGTTCGCATGAACTTAGGCATGCGATGCAATATCCAAGTAGCGCTGGTAATTAAGCCATCGCAACCTTCTTTTTGAACGCCAGGTAAGCCTGATAAAAACTTATCAGTCACATCCTTACCTAAACCTTCTTTACGGAAGCGCTTACCTTCTACTTCTAAAATTTCTGTTTTAAGAATGCGTTCGCCTGGCTCACTCAAGCCATCAGACCAAGTCAGCTGAAAACGTACTTTTTCTACTACGTGAATTTTTCCCAGATTGTGGTCAAGACGTTCGATATCTAGCCAATTACCCTCTGGATCGACCATGCGCCAGCTAGCTAAGTTGTCCAGTGCAGTGCCCCACAAGACCGCCTTCTTACCGCCAGCGTTCATGGCAATGTTGCCACCAATGCAACTCGCATCCGCTGAAGTTGGGTCGACCGCAAACACCAGCCCAGAGCGCTCTGCAGCATCTGAAACTCTACGAGTGACTACACCAGCCCCAGTAAAGATCGTAGAAACTTCATGCTCTACACCCGGTAAGTGTTTAAGCTTGACAGCATCGATTTGCTCAAGCTTCTCAGTATTAATCACTGCCGACATAGCGTAGAGAGGAATAGCGCCGCCGGTATAACCCGTACCACCTCCGCGAGGAATGATGGTTAAACCCAATTCAACACAGGCTTTCACTAAACCAGGGATTTCAGATTCGTAATCCGGCTTAAGCACTACCAATGGAAACTCAACACGCCAGTCTGTTGCATCAGTCACATGCGCTGCACGTGAGACACCATCAAAACAAATATTGTCAGAGGCGGTAATTCGACCCAACTCTTTACGAGCGCGCTTACGAATTTCTGCAACCTCTTTAAAGCCCTGCTCAAAACTATCAACCGCATGGTGTGCGGCTTTCAATAAAACCTGCACTTGCTCAGCAGATTCGCCGCTAGATCTTTTCTTCACCTCGCCAAGGCGATGCCACAAAGCATCAATCAACAATTTGCGACGATTGGCGTTATCCAATAAGTCATCTTGCAGGAAAGGATTGCGTTGCACAACCCAGATATCACCCAGAACTTCGAACAACATACGGGCAGAGCGGCCAGTTCGGCGCACACCACGCAAATCATTCAGAACGCGCCATGACTCCTCACCCAACAAGCGAATAACGATTTCACGATCGGAAAAAGAGGTGTAGTTGTAGGGGATTTCGCGGAGGCGGGGTGAGCCCGCTTCGGCATCCAACAACTGGTTCAAAGCTAATGGAGCGTTCATAGCGTCATATTTGATAAATATGCATTTTAATTGAGGGATCCTGATATTGGCAGGAAACCAAGAAAGATGTTGGTCTAAGGCGATAAACCCTTGCAAATCTAAGGGCTTAGAGCCCATTCATGGTACGCTCATCGCATGGCAACGAACTATTTAAAGAAAATTTTATCGGCCCGAGTCTACGATGTGGCCAGGGAAACAGAGCTCCAAGTAGCCCCCGAACTCACGAAGCGCTTAGGTAACCAAGTTTTACTCAAAAGAGAGGATAACCAGCCGGTTTTCTCCTTCAAACTGCGTGGCGCCTACAACAAAATGGCCCATTTACCCCCAGAAGCCCTAAAACGGGGGGTTATTGCAGCTTCAGCCGGCAATCATGCCCAAGGCGTGGCCTTGGCGGCAGCCAAAATGAAGTGCAAAGCGGTCATCGTGATGCCCCTCACCACCCCCAGCGTCAAAATTGATGCAGTCAAGGCACGCGGTGGGTCTTGGGTTGAAGTGATCTTGCATGGTGAGTCCTATAGCGATGCTTTCCAATACTCTGAATTGTTGGAGAAAAAACGGGGCTTAACCTTTGTCCATCCTTTTGATGACCCCGATGTCATTGCTGGACAAGGAACGATTGCCCAAGAAATTTTTCAGCAACACCAAGAGCCTATCGATGCCATTTTTGTCGCTATCGGTGGTGGTGGCCTCATTGCGGGCATTGGTGAATATGTCAAAGCAGTCAGCCCCAAGACCAAAGTAATCGGCGTTCAGTCAGTTGATTCAGATGCAATGAGAAGATCGCTCGAAGCCAATAAGCGCATCGAGATGAAAGATGTCGGCCTCTTCTCGGATGGCACTGCAGTCAAACTCGTTGGCAAAGAAACTTTTCGTATCTGCAAACGCGTAGTTGATGACATCATCACTGTTGATACTGATGAAATCTGCGCCGCTATTAATGATGTCTTCACAGATACTCGCAGCATTTTGGAACCGGCTGGCGCTTTAGCCATTGCCGGCATGAAGAAGTATGTCGAGAAGCATCACCTGAAAAAGAAAACATTGGTAGCAATTGCTTGTGGCGCGAATATGAATTTCAGTCGCCTACGCTTTGTTGCTGAACGCGCTGATGTTGGTGAATTCCGCGAAGCTGTTTTTGCGGTCACCATTCCTGAAGAGCGTGGCTCATTCAAGCGCTTCTGCGAGTTGCTTGGCAAGCGTAATGTCACTGAATTTAACTACCGCATTGCCGACCAAAGCGAAGCGCATATTTTTGTTGGTATTGGCACTCAAAAGGCCGCTGATAGCACCACTATTGCAAAGCATTTTCGCAAAGCAAAATTTGCAACGATCGATCTGACGCATGATGAGTTAGCAAAATCTCACCTGCGCCACATGGTGGGTGGTCGCTCCACTCTTGCTCAAGATGAATTGCTCTATCGCTTTGAATTTCCTGAGCGCCCAGGCGCTTTGATGAAGTTCCTGACCAGCATGGCACCCAACTGGAATATCAGTCTTTTCCATTACCGCAATCACGGTGCAGACTATGGTCGCATCTTGGTTGGCCTGCAGGTTCCCAAAAATGAGCAGAAGAAATTTCAAAATTTCTTAGCTTCACTCGGTTACCCACACTGGAATGAAACTGATAATCCTGCTTATCGCCTGTTCCTTAAATGAGATGTAATCCGTAAATGTCATACACACTCACCGGGAAACTCGTCGTTGCGATTTCATCGCGCGCTTTATTTGATTTTGAAGAAGAAAATCGTATCTTCGAATCAACCGATGACAGCGCCTACATGAAACTCCAATTAGAGCGCCTATCTAAAGCTGCACAAACTGGAGTTGCATTTCCGTTGGTAAAGAAGTTGCTCGCTTTTAATGAAGAGGGTGAGCAACGTGTTGAGGTAGTAATTCTTTCTCGCAATGATCCAGTGAGCGGCTTACGCGTATTCCGTTCAGCCGAACATCATGGCCTTCATTTAGAGCGTGGCGTATTTACTAGAGGGCGCCCACCCTATCACTACCTTCGATCACTTCATGCCAACCTATTTCTCTCGGCTAACGAAGATGATGTGCGTGCCACAATCGATGCAGGTTTTCCTGCGGCACGTGTTTATCCAGAATCGAGCAAGACTGCAGAGTCTCACCCAAATGAAATCCGTATCGCCTTTGACGGAGATGCTGTTTTATTTTCCGATGAGGCGGAGCAAGTATTCCAGAGCGAAGGCTTGGTTGCCTTTGTCGATCATGAGAGTAAGAAGGCTGCGATCCCATTACCACCGGGCCCATTTAAACCCTTGCTAGAAGCGCTGCATCGCTTACAACGTAGTACCAGTGAAAAAGGGATGCGTATTCGTACTGCTTTAGTCACCGCTCGCTCTGCACCCGCACATGAACGTGCCATTCGCACACTCATGGCTTGGGGTATCGATGTTGATGAAGCCATGTTCCTCGGCGGACTTTCCAAGAGCGAATTCCTGCGCGAGTTTGAGCCAGACTTCTTCTTTGATGATCAAACAGGTCACTGCCAATCTGCCGCATCAGTAGCGCCTACTGGTCACGTTGTATCTGGCGTTTCCAATAAACCTAAAAGCTAATGTCCACAATCCCGCTTGGCCAGGCAACACAATATCCCGATCAATACGATCCGAGCCTGCTCTTTCCTATTCCGCGTTCTGAGAATCGCCTCAAGCTAGACATCAAACCCAATCAAGCTTTACCGTTTGTAGGTGTTGATATTTGGAATGCCTTTGAGCTTGGCTGGCTCAATAAAAAAGGGAAGCCCCAGATCGCTTTGGCAGAGTTTCAGATTCCAGCAGACTCGCCAAACATGATTGAATCCAAGTCATTCAAGCTGTATCTGAACAGTCTCAATAGCGCCCGCTTTGAAGATGAAGCTGAAGTACGCGAAAGATTGATCACAGATTTATCGGCAGTAGCTGGGAGCAAGATTGCCACTCGTATCAATCCAACCGAGATGGTTGCCAAAAATGGAATGCAGGAGATGAGCGGCGTTCTCATGGATCGTCTTGATATCGAAATCGATCCAAACCTATCCGCTGATCCTGCTTTGCTTGAGGTGAATGAATCGTTTGGACCCATCGAGCAATGCTTGGTTTCTCATTTACTCAAATCCAATTGCCCGGTGACCGGTCAACCAGATTGGGCTAGCGTGCAAATTCGCTATCAAGGCCGTCCCATTTTGGAAGAAGGCTTGCTGCGCTACTTAATCGGATTTAGACAAAAAGGTGAGTTTCATGAGCATTGCGTTGAAACCATCTTTACGGATATCAAGCGCCAATGCAAACCAGAGAAGCTCTCTGTCTACGCTCGTTACACCCGACGCGGTGGTCTAGATATCAACCCCTTCCGCACCGATCACAATGCGCCCTGGCCTGACAATACGCGCCACGCTAGGCAATAACTAAGGCTCGGTCACCTGTTTTACTGGTGCTACGCTGGGCCCATAAATCAGCTCAAGATTTTTTTGAATACTAGGCGCTTGCGAGAAACAGCTTTTAACTAGCGCTGGATTTGCATACCAATCGGCATCATCTCTCGCTTCGTCAATAAATGATTTCATGACAATGGCACTATCGACATCATCAAGCCCAGCAGCCTTGAGTTTTGTAAATCCCGATGAACAAGCTTTTGCCAAATCAAGGCCTTCTGCTTTAGAAATACGCTGAAGTAGGCTAGGTGCTGAGCTATTTAAGATCTGCATAAAATTGAGTCCTGAGCCAGGCATTTGGAAATTCAAAATGTATTCAGATGAAAGATTTTCTCGACTTGCCAGTCCCTCAATTTGGGACACTGTTGGATAAAACACGCTACGGAAAAATTGAAACTCCAGTTTTACAGTAAACAGAAGTTGTTTTTCAGATTTAGGATCTTTTTGTAATTGCAGAATTTGCTTGTCACTCAGGCTGCCAACACTTTGATCCGCTTTATAAACTAGGATTTCAACCGCTCGAATCCCTTTGCGCAATTCTGACCAATTAAAAGTAACGGGCACCTTAGCGTCAATCATTCCCTGTAAAAGACTATTGGCTTTCTTTTGGGTCTCACCTACCACTGAGTTTCCAACTGTTGCTGAAATTCCGCCGATCGCAGCTGCTGAACCACCAGTTGCAACAATTGCAGCAGCCCCCAGTAGCAATTTGGCAGAACCAATGAAATCCTGATTAGAGTCACTTGAACTTCTGACATTGAGTACTAAGGAGAGTGCTCCTGGATTGAATATGGAATAAGTTCCCAGCACCGTCATGGGCACTATTAATAATGGAGTCGTACTCAATGAGGCGCACTCAGAACCGCCCTCTCTTCCATCAAAGGTAGCAATTGGAATTTCTAACTTATCGAGCTTACCCTTGAAGCCCTGAGTCACAACCGATAATACGAGTTGCGTTTTATCAGATCCCCAAAAACTACGACTAGCCATTTGCGTACAACTACTCACAGGAATTACTTCAGAACTAATCGTGAGGTATCCGTCATTACCTCGCCCTTCATTTAACCAATCCGGAGGATCCCCTTTAACAAAAGAGGGGTTCATGTCTGGAAAGAAAAAGGGGGCTGCTAAGGACGACTGCGGCAAAGCACCAATACAAATGGCTATAGATGCCAAAAGTGGAGATTTGCTTATCCCTAGGAGATTCATGAGCACATTTTAAGGTGAATACAGCAAATTAAGCATCGCATACGCCTACATCAAAAAGAAACCCCAGGAAGCTCATGCTTGCTGGGGTTGATTGCTACGCAGTCAAATAACTGCTTACGCACCAATTAAAACGGGATATCGTCATCCATTGCACCAAGGGATGCAGCATTTGAAGATGCTGGTGCAGACTGCTCAGCCGGCTTTGAGCGGCTATAACTTTCACCACCATCACCACCGCCGCCTACTGGCTTACCACCAAGCATTTGCATTGTTTCTGCAACGATCTCAGTGGAATATTTTTCCTGGCCACTAGCGTCAGTCCATTTACGTGTTCGCAAACGACCTTCTACATAAACCTGTGAACCTTTTTTGAGGTATTGACCAGCGATCTCTGCAAGTTTTCCAAAGAATGCAACGCGGTGCCATTCTGTGGTCTCTTTCATTTCGCCAGACTGCTTATCTTTGTAACGATCTGATGTCGCTACTGAAATGTTGGTTACTGCGTCGCCGCTTGGCATATAACGTGTTTCTGGGTCGCGCCCTACGTTACCTACGATGATGACCTTATTTACCGAAGCCATGTTGTCTCCCGAAGAAAATACTACTGTTATTACTGCTAAAAAATAAACTACTCGCTTTAATTAAACCAATGAAGCTACGGTTATGCCTTTGCCGCTACATCCTTTGAATCCACTACTTTTGCAGGTAATTCGCGCATCGACCAAGCAATTATAAGCCAGCATAAAAGGAGGGCTGCACCCATCGTAAAGACCGATAAATCTCCAAGGCTATCCATCAAGTAACCACCGATTACAGCGCCTGTAAAGAGGCCAATCGACTGGGTAGTGTTGTAAACACCCAATGCAGTACCTTTAGATTCTTTGGCAAAGCGAGAGACTAATGATGGTTGTAATGCTTCCAGTAAGTTGAAGCCTACAAAGTAAATTAACAAGGCAATCGCAATGCCAATAATAGAGTGAGTACTTGTAAACACAACCTCAGCAATCAGGAGCAACACAATCGCCACCAATAAGATGGTTCTTAGCTGCTGCTTCTTTTCACCAAAAATTAGAATCGGCGCCATTAAGAAAAAAGAAAGCAAAACAACAGGGAGATAAACCTGCCAATGTGATGCCAAGGGTAATCCTGCTTGCACTAATAAACGTGGCACCACTAAGAACATCGCTACCTGAGTTGCATGCAATACAAATACACCGGCATTGAGGCGCATTAACTCAGGGCGCAAAAATACCTCTTTCAGACTGGCTTGTTGAAGCTTGGGCTCAGGCTTAGTGCTTGGCAAAATGTAATAAGCCACAAACATCGCACCAATACCTAATACTGCTAAGACTACAAAAATTCCGCTCAAACTAATTAAGCGATAGATTGGCGCAGCAATCACGAGCGACAAAGCAAAAGACAAGGCAATGCTACCTCCCACCAAGGCCATTGCACGGGTACGAACCTGCTCACGCGTTAAATCGGCAACCCAGGCGGAGATTGCTGCTGAGACCGCGCCAGCGCCCATCACCCCACGCCCAATAGCAATCCAAAGAAGATCGTCTTGAGCGGCACAAATCAAGGCGCCCGCGACAAATAAAGAAAGTCCCCACAAAACGACTGGTTTTCGACCGATTCGGTCAGAAAGCCGGCCTAAAGGGATATAGAAGCAGGCCTGAACAATATTGAAGATTCCCAGGGTTAATCCAACCCATAGGGCATGCTCGCCACCCGGCAAACCATGCGCATGAATGCTGAAAACCGGCAAAAGCAGAAATAGGCCCAACATACGGAGGCCAAAAATGCCTGCTAAGGCCAGAGTGGAGCGAAGTTCAGAAGGATTCATGGGAAAGGGCTATATTAACAAGTTACGCTAAAAAATCATGAATAACGAAATTAAGATCCGCGGTGCGCGCACGCACAACCTCAAAAACATCAATCTAGATATCCCTAGAGAGAAACTAGTCGTTTTAACTGGTCTGTCTGGCTCGGGTAAAAGCTCATTGGCTTTTGACACGCTGTATGCCGAAGGTCAACGTCGATATGTTGAGTCCTTATCGGCTTACGCACGTCAGTTTTTGCAATTAATGGAAAAACCGGATGTTGATACGATCGAAGGCCTCTCCCCGGCAATCTCAATCGAGCAAAAAGCCACCAGCCATAATCCGCGCTCAACCGTAGGTACGGTGACAGAAATTCATGATTACTTGCGTTTACTCTTTGCCCGCGCTGGCACCCCGCATTGCCCAGACCATGATCTACCACTAGAAGCACAAAGCGTTTCCCAAATGGTAGATACGGTTTTAGCAATGCCCGAAGACACCAAACTCATGATTCTGGCTCCGGTAGTCAGCGAGCGTAAAGGTGAATTCGTTGACTTATTCCAAGATCTTCAAGCCCAAGGCTTTGTGCGCTTTCGGGTGCGCTCTGGTGGCGGCACAACCAATACTGCTAAAGCAGAGATCTTTGAAGTCGATCAATTACCAGCACTAAAGAAAAATGATAAGCACTCAATCGAAGTCGTTGTAGATCGCATCAAGGTGCGCCCCGATATTCAGCAGCGCGTAGCAGAATCATTTGAGACAGCTCTGCGTCTTGCTGACGGCAAAGCCATGATCGTCAATATGGACACAGGCAAAGAGATGATTTTCTCCAGCAAGTTTGCTTGCCCTATCTGCTCGTATTCATTGCAAGAGCTAGAACCACGTCTCTTCTCATTTAATAATCCAATGGGTGCATGCCCATCTTGTGATGGCCTTGGGCATCAGTCTTTTTTCGATCCAAAACGCATTGTTGCGCACCCCGATTTATCCCTCGCCTCTGGTGCCATCAAAGGTTGGGATCGTCGCAATCAGTTTTATTTCAAGCTCTTACAGACACTTGCAAAGCATGGCGGTTTTGATGTCGAGAAACCCTTTGAGACTCTGAATAAGAAACAACAAGATCTTATTTTGCTTGGCTCTGGCGATGTCACCATTCCATTTGAATACATCAACGAGCGTGGCAAGAACAGTATTCGTGAGCATGCCTTCGAGGGTATTGTTGCCAACTTTGAGCGCCGCTATCGTGAGACTGACTCGGCAACAGTTCGTGAAGAATTATCACGTTATCAAAATGTACAAACCTGTCCATCATGCAACGGTAGTCGTTTACGAAAAGAAGCTCGCTTTGTCAAAGTAGGTGATGGCAAGCAGTCCCGCGCTATTTATGAAATCAGTGCCCTACCTTTAAAAGAAGCTAAAGAATATTTTGAATCTTTAGAGCTCAAAGGCGCTAAACGAGAAATCGCCGACAAAATTGTCAAAGAGATTGGCTCACGTCTACGCTTCCTCAATGATGTTGGCTTAGATTACCTCTCATTAGAACGGAGTGCAGACACTCTCTCCGGTGGTGAAGCGCAGCGTATTCGTCTGGCATCACAGATTGGCTCCGGCCTAACTGGTGTGATGTATGTACTAGATGAACCTTCGATTGGTCTACATCAACGTGATAACGATAGACTCATCGGTACGCTCAAGCATTTGCGTGATCTGGGTAATAGCGTTCTCGTTGTTGAGCACGATGAAGATATGATTCGTGCCTCTGACTATGTCATTGACATTGGTCCTGGCGCTGGAGTTCATGGCGGTGAAGTCGTAGCTGAAGGTACTCCTGCAGAGGTGGAAGCCAATCTAAAGTCTTTAACAGGTGCCTACCTATCTGGTCGTGAGTGGATTGCAGTTCCAGAAAAACGTATTCCAGTAAATGACAAGTTCTTAGAAATCATTGGTGCACGTGGCAACAATTTGCAATCTGTTCATGCCAAGATTCCAGTCGGCCTCTTAACCTGTGTCACTGGTGTATCTGGCTCTGGCAAATCGACACTGATTAACGACACACTGCATCATGCAGTCGCACAACATATTTATGGCTCAAATGCTGAACCTGCAGCGCATGATGCAATTAAAGGCTTAGAAAACTTTGACAAGGTCATCAGTGTCGACCAATCTCCAATTGGTAGAACGCCCCGCTCTAACCCCGCTACTTACACCGGATTATTTACACCGATTAGAGAGCTCTTCTGTGGCGTACCTGCTGCACGCGAGCGCGGATATGAAGCTGGACGTTTTTCTTTCAACGTCAAAGGTGGTCGTTGCGATGCTTGCGAGGGCGATGGCGTTATTAAAGTTGAAATGCACTTCTTGCCAGATGTCTATGTACCTTGCGATGTCTGTCATGGCAAACGATACAACCGCGAAACATTAGACATTCGTTACAAAGGTAAGAATATTCATGAAGTGCTGTCGATGACCATCGAACAAGCTCATGAATTTTTCCAAGCCGTTCCAATTGTCAAACGCAAACTCAAAACCTTGCTCGATGTAGGTTTAGGTTATGTGAAGCTAGGTCAAAGTGCCACCACCTTATCTGGTGGTGAGGCGCAACGCGTCAAACTCTCGCTAGAACTTTCTAAACGCGATACTGGCAGAACACTGTATATCTTGGATGAGCCAACTACAGGCTTGCATTTCCATGACATTCAACTGCTACTAACTGTTCTTCAGACCCTGAAGAAGCAAGGTAATACGATCGTCATCATTGAGCACAATTTAGATGTGATTAAGACTGCCGACTGGATTATTGACTTAGGCCCTAAAGGTGGCGCTGGTGGCGGGCAAATTATTGCTACCGGTACGCCTGAAGAAGTTGCGAAGAACGAGGCTAGCTTTACCGGCCACTACTTAGCACCATTGCTACTTCGCAAACCAGCTCCAGCCAAAAAGAAAAAATAATTCAGAAAACGGAAGTAACTAGGTGTACTCAGAGCAATTTAGATTCGGCTAAATCAGTCGCCTCTGAATTGCCTGAGAGCACCAAGATATCATTGGCCTGCAAGCGCAAGTCTGGAGTGAGCTCCAATTTGACATAGTCTGACCCGCCGACTTTTCGTCTGACTGCTTGCACGCTCACACCTTCATTTTCAAGATGCAATTCTTCAAGAGTCTGCCCAATACTGGCTGATTCAGGCAACAAAGTAACTGAATGCAAGCGCCATGATTCCTTGGAATCGACTTCATCAGCGACACCGCGGAAGTAACCGCGTAATAGACTGTAGCGAGCTTCACGTGCATTCGTAATACGGCGCACTACCTTACGCATCGGCACACCCATCATCAATAAGACGTGTGAGGCCATCATGAGACTACCCTCAATCAATTCCGGCACCACCTCAGTAGCGCCAGCTGCTTGCAGCTTTGCTAAATCCGCATCGTCTTTTGTACGCACCAATACAGTCATGCCCGGACGTAAGTGCTCAACTTGATGTAATACCTTTAATGTTGCCGGCGTATCTGCATAGGTAATCACTACCGCCTTTGCTCTGGACAAACCAGCAGCTACCAAATAATTTTCTCTACTAGCGTCACCGTAGACCACGTTATCACCGGCCGCAGCGGCCTCCTTTACTCGGTCCGGATCCATATCCAATGCAAGGTAAGGAATTTTTTCCTGATCGAGCATGCGGGCCAAGCTTTGTCCTGAACGACCAAAACCACAAATAACAACATGGTTTTCTGTACGAACACTTTTTGCTGCGACCCGTGTAAGTGCCAATGATTGCAACAGCCATTCATTACTCGAGAAGCGCATCGCAATTCGATCGCTGTATTGAATTAAGAAAGGCGCTCCAAACATCGAGAGCAACATCGCCGCCAATACTGCTTGACTTAACTCCGGGTCAATTAAATTCAGGCCATCGATCTGATTTAGCAATACAAATCCAAACTCGCCTGCTTGCGCAAGACATAAACCGGTTCGAATAGAAACACCAGGACTTGAGCCGAAAGCGCGTGACAGCAATGCAATCAAACCGAACTTGAAAATCAGAGGACCGATCAATAAGAGTAAGACCAGCATCCACTGCTGATAGATCACCTCGAAATCGAGCAGCATGCCAACGGTAATAAAGAACAGACCCAAGAGCACATCTCTAAAGGGCTTTACGTCCTCCTCCACCTGATGGCGATAGGGTGTCTCAGCAATCAGCATCCCGGCCAAGAAAGCTCCGAGCGCAAGTGATAAACCAAAATGCTCAGTGAGGGCTGACATACCCAAAACAATGAGTAGCAAGTTGAGCATGAATAGCTCTTGAGAGCGCAGCTTTGCAACCACACTAAACCACCGACTCATTAAAGTCTGGCCAATAAAGAAAATGAGAATCAGCGCTACCGTAATCTTGATCGATGCCGTAGTAAGGGCAAGAAATAAATCGCTTGGGTTACTTCCCAGGGAAGGTATCAAAATCAATAAAAAAACTACTGCTAAGTCCTGGAATAACAAAATACCAATGACGTTTCTGCCATGTTCGGTTTCTAGCTCTGAACGGTCTGAAATGAGTTTAGTAACAATGGCAGTGGAAGACATGGCTAATGCACCTCCCAGGGCGATAGCTGCCTGCCATGAAATGGGGTATGCCCAATTGAGCAAAAGACTGGCTGGCACAGCCAAAAGCATCGTCAAAACGACTTGGCTGCCACCCAGGCCAAATACGATAGTTCGCATAGCCCTCAGCTTATGGAGATTGAATTCCAGGCCAATTGAGAACATCAAGAAAACCACCCCAAATTCAGCCAAATACTTGACTGTGGCGGAATCACTGGCCAAACCAAAGGCATGCGGCCCAATCAGGACGCCAATGGCAAGATAGCCCAAAATAGGGGGTAGCCCAAAATAGCGGAAAATAACTACCCCGGCCACTCCGGAGGCCAGCAAGATGAGAGTTAACTGAAGGACTGACGGCATATACTCACCCCATGATAGCTAAGACTCGTGACCGAACCCTAAAGCTTGCGCGCGACACCCTCACAATTGAGGCTGCTGCACTGCACACAATGCGTGATCGCCTTGAGGGCGCCAACGCCGACGCCCTTGTTTTGGCGGTAGATCTTCTTCACTCCTGCAAAGGCCGTATCGTTGTTTCTGGGATTGGTAAATCGGGGCATATTGCACGTAAGATTGCTGCTACCTTTGCATCTACTGGCTCACCTGCGTTTTTTGTCCATCCAGCCGAAGCCAGTCATGGCGACCTGGGAATGGTCACGCGTGATGATGTCTTCGTCGCACTTTCTAATTCTGGCGAGACTGATGAGCTTCTCACCATCGTGCCAATTGTCAAACGTACTGGTGCAAAACTCATTGCACTGACTGGCGCACCAAACTCTTCTTTAGCAAAATTGGCGGATGCCCATTTAGATACCAGCGTTGAGAAAGAGGCATGCCCTCTGAACTTGGCGCCAACCACCAGCACGACTGCTGCACTCGCCATGGGGGATGCTTTGGCTGTTGCCCTACTGGATGCGCGCGGCTTTGGGGCTGAAGATTTTCAGCGTTCCCACCCAGGCGGCCGCTTGGGTCGCAAGCAACTGATGCATGTCAGTGAAGTGATGCGCAACTTTGATGAGACTCCGAAGATTGCGATCTCTGCGTCTCTGCAAGAAGCTTTACTCGAAATGACTTCTAAACGCATGGGTATGGTGGTGACTTTAGACAATGCAAATAAAGTCGCCGGTATCTTTACTGACGGCGACTTACGTCGGCTACTGGAGAAGAGCACCAATCTGGATGGCCTCACTTTAGAAAAAGCAATAACTTCAGCGCCACGCACAATTCCTCCTGAGCTACTCGCAGAAGAAGCTATTGAGATGATGGAAAAACATCGCATTAATCATTTAGTGGTGACCGACCCCAAAGGCACATTACTAGGAGCGCTTAACCTCCATGATCTATTTGCTGCCAAGGTTATTTAAGTCGCTTACTTTTTAATCATTCAACTATTCATCACATGCCAACTGCCTTTAGCACTCATAACACTAACCCTCTGAGCCAATATCCACAGGCATGGGATCGGGCTGGGGCAGTCAAGCTGCTTGTTCTTGATGTCGACGGAGTACTAACGAATGGTCAAGTGTTTATTGGTGAAAACGGTAAAGAATCTTTGAAGGCTTTTGATATTCAGGATGGCTTGGGAATCAAGCTCTTAGAGAAAATTGGCATTTCAACCGCCATCATTACTGGGCGTAGCTCCAAAATGGTTTTAGCCCGTTGCGATGAGTTGGGGATTAAACATGTACATATGGGCGTTGAAAATAAAGCTGCGGCCTTAGAAAACATGTTGCAATCGCTTGGACTTAAGCCATCTGATTGCGCCGTCATGGGTGATGACTGGCCTGATTTTCAAATGATGAAATCTGCAGGTTTAAAAGTATGTCCTGCACAAGGACATGATGCCGTGAAAGAAATTGCTCATTTTGTCACTACTCGAGCTGGCGGTAGTGGTGCAGTTCGTGAACTTTGCGACCTGATCTTAAAGGCGCAAAACCGCTATGACGAATTGCTCACTCAAGCGCGCGCTTAAGGTCACTTTGTAATGGAATTGAATGCCCAAAAAATCAAGCTCGGAATCTGGCGTACCTTATTACGCGTGATGCCCTTGATCTTGATGGGCACACTCACGCTCGTCACTTTTTGGCTGGTCAAGAAAAATGCTCCGGCAGAAAAATCGGCCATTGAACGGGTGCGCTTACATGAGCCTGATTACACCATTACCAATGGTGCCCTATCTGCCCTCAATGAATCTGGCAATACCAAATATCGAGTACTAGGTAAGAAAGTCATTCACTACGACGATGATGCTTCGATTGATATTGAAACACCCCGTATTCGCTTGTTTCCCCCTGAAAAATCGCCGATTACTGTTAAGGCAGATACGGGTCATATAGATGGTGATATCACCATACTGGATCTCATTAATAACGCTGAAATATTTCGTCCACCACAAGCTGCCACCGCCACTGAGCCAGCAAGACCACGCATGCTTGCACGCTCTTCCTATTTCAAGGTACTTATTAATGACGACATTATTGAGACCGATAAGCCTATTACGCTTGAGCAAGGAGTTTCCGTCATGCGCTCAACTGATGGCGGCGTGTTCAATAACATCGAACAAAGTATGGTTTTATCTGGGCAAGTAAGAGGCCGTATTGAGCGCGTTCAACCTGGAGCACAACCATGAGCTTATTACGCCTATTCAGAATGTCATCCGCAGCATTGGCAGTCTGCTTCTTTACCGCCACCCATGCTGAAAAAGCAGATCAAGATAAACCAATTGTTTTGGAGGCTGAAAAAGTTTCCGTAAATGATGTGCAGCAGATATATGAGCTTAACGGTCAAGTACTCTTAACCAAAGGTAGCATTTTGATTACCGGCGAAAAAGGTAATATCAAGGTTGATCCAGAAGGCTATGAGTATGTTGATGTTCAAGGTAAGCCAGAATTGACTGCTAGTTTCAGACAAAGACGCGAAGGCCCCGCTAATGAGTTTATGCAGGGCCGCGGTCAGACAGTTACTTACAATGCAAAAACTGAGCTACTGACCTTGACGGGAGACGCCAGCTTAAAGCGTCTTTTGAATATGCAAATGCTGGATCAATTACACGGCTGGAAAATTGATTATGACGATGTCCTGCAGCGCTATCAAGTCACGCCGCCGCCAAATGCTAAAGCAGAAGATCTGCCCTTGGCTAAAGCTATCCTTTCACCAAGAAGAAAAGCTACACTAGAGAAATGACCACGGATTCCAGTAGCATTCAAAAGCCAGCAACCCTCAGCGCTCAACACCTTCAAAAGCGTTACGGCTCTCGCACGGTAGTGCGGGATGTATCAGTAGAGGTTAAGTGTGGTGAAGTAGTTGGGCTCCTAGGGCCAAATGGCGCCGGCAAAACAACCTCTTTCTACATGATTGTTGGTTTAGTTCCTTTAGATGGTGGTAATATTGTTTTAGATGGCACCGACATTACCCATCTTCCCATTCATGAGCGAGCTCGTATGGGCTTGTCCTATCTTCCACAAGAGGCTTCTGTATTTAGAAAGCTCAATGTGGCTGAAAATATTCAAGCCGTATTAGAGCTACAAGTACAAGGCGGTAAGCCATTAAGTAAGACTGAAATAGCACAGCGCCTGGATGAGCTCTTAGGCGAACTTCAAATTAGCCATCTTCGTGACAATCCGGCGCTTTCCTTATCTGGCGGTGAGCGTCGTCGAGTTGAGATTGCAAGAGCACTTGCCTCTCAGCCTAAATTCATTTTGCTGGATGAGCCATTTGCCGGCGTTGATCCGATTGCAGTTGGAGAGATCCAGCGGATTGTACGTTTCTTAAGAGATCGTCAAATTGGTGTGCTCATCACGGACCACAATGTACGAGAAACCTTAGGCATTTGTGACCATGCCTACATCATCAGTGAGGGCAGTGTGCTAGCAGAAGGCAAGCCGGATCAAATCATTGAGAATGATGCCGTTAGAAGAGTCTATCTAGGCGAAAACTTCCGCATGTAAATATTCAGAGTTTTTTGAATATTTATTAAATAAACATGATCTGCCCACTTGGTTTTCAGCAAAATCGCTGATACGCTGGAGGTTCATGAAGTTCATTTCCAAATAATTAAGTACAAGATTACAGGGGCCTGCTGCGCACCCCAGGTAATTATTTGCGCATGCATTTGTTTTGCTATGAATAGGAGCTGCTGATGAATCTGAAAATTAATAGCCGTCATGTTGAAGTTACTCCAGCCATGCGTTCCCACCTCGAAGCCGGGTTAGCTAAAATTCGCAAACATTTTGATCACGTCCTAGATGCATCAGCATTTTTGATAGTCGACAACGCTAAAGAAAAAAATCTTCGTCAAGCAGCCGAGATCACGATTCACCTTAAAGGCAAGGATCTCTATGCCGAAGCGCATAACGCTGATCTGTACCATGCAATGGATGCGGTGGTCGATAAGCTGGAGCGTCAAGTTGTTAAGCACAAAGAAAAGATTCAAGACCATCACCATGAAAAGCATTTTGAGTGATGTTCAGCGTCAGGACACCTATAATCAATTGACATGAATGCCCTGACCGATCTTTTCGCTATAGACCGCATTGCCTTAAATAGCCCCTCTAAAAATCGGGCTGAGGCATTTGCGGCCGTAGGACAGCTATTTGCCAAGCAGGCTGGGCTTGAATCCGAAGCAATTGTTGGCTTCTTAAATGCTCGCGAGGACTTAGGCTCTACCGCCTTAGGCGCTGGCGTTGCCATACCTCACGGCCGCGTAAAAGGCCTGAAGAGTCCGATTGCTGCGTTTGTTAAATTAAAGGATCCGATTGAATTTGCTGCGCCCGACGGTGCGGCCGTCTCTATTTTGATTTTTTTGCTCGTCCCTGAAAAAGCGACTCAGCAACATCTAGAAATTCTGTCCTCCATTGCACAACTCCTCTCCGACGCAGACGCTCGCAAATCGCTTGCAACGGAAGATAGCCCAGAAAAGGTGTGCCAGCTGTTACAGACTTGGGGCTCCGCTTGACAACCCAACCCCTGCTCCTTGAGGGAGTAACTGCCCAGCAGATCTTTGATGACAATGTCTCTGACTTAAAGCTCTCCTGGATTGGGGGGCTCGAAGGGGCAGATCGCACTTTTCCTCCAGAGGCTGTTAAAGCTGCTGCAGCTAGCTCAGACCTAGTAGGTCACTTAAACCTCATTCACCCAAGCCGTATTCAGATTTTCGGTGAGCAAGAGGTTGACTACCATGCTCAGCTAGAACAAAAACAAAGGCAAGATCAGATCTCTAGCTTAATCTCCAAAACGCCACCTTGTGTCATTGTGGCGGATGGAAAAACAGCTGATGCCGATCTACAACTGTTCTGCCAAAGATCATCCACCCCACTCTTTACAACCACCATTTCTGCCGCCGAGGTAATTGACCACCTCCGCACCTATCTCACGAAGATTGGCGCACCCCAGATTACGATGCATGGTGTGTTCATGGATATCTTGGGCTTAGGCGTCTTAATCATGGGCGAATCAGGCTTAGGAAAAAGTGAGTTAGGCTTAGAGTTGATTTCTCGTGGCCATGGTTTAGTTGCTGATGACGCCGTGGACTTTGCTCGTCTTGGACCAGATTACATTGAGGGTCGCTGCCCTGTGATTCTGCGCAACCTCCTAGAGGTTCGTGGGCTAGGCTTATTGGATATCCGCACTATTTTTGGTGAAACAGCCGTGCGTCGTAAATTGAAATTACGCTTGATCGTACAGCTCGTTCGTCGTAACGATGGTGAATTTGAGCGCCTTCCATTGGAAGCGCAGCATATTGATGTGCTGGGCATTCCGATTAGAACCGTTAAGATTCAAGTGGCTGCAGGACGCAACTTGGCAGTTTTAGTAGAGGCAGCAGTCCGCAATACTATTTTGCAACTGCGGGGCATTGATACTCTAAAAGAATTTATGGAGCGTCAGCGTCTGCAAATGAATGCAGAGGCGGAATCCACTAAGTCACAGGGTCGACTCATTTAATATGCAAATCAATCTGATTACCGGTATTTCCGGCTCAGGTAAATCTGTTGCGCTGAGGGCCTTTGAGGATGCAGGCTATGACTGTGTAGACAACCTTCCGGTCACTCTCTTGGAAAACCTCATCACCACACTAGAGAGTGAAAAGAGTGAACGCGTTGCAGTAGCCATTGATGCCCGTCGTGGCCAGTCAATTGCAGAGCTACCCCAGATCTTAGAAAACTTACGGCGCAATCATGATGTACGAGTTGTTTTCTTGAATGCAGATACCAATACACTCATCCAGCGTTTTTCAGAGACCCGTAGGCGTCATCCACTCTCTGGAAAAACGCAAGAGACTCAGGCAGCCACCCTGATAGAGGCAATTGATACAGAGCGCAACCTCCTAGAGCCCCTTCGTACTCAAGCGCATAGTATTGATACCAGCAACCTGCCTGCCCATGCGCTGCGCTCTTGGATACAGGATCTTCTGAAAGACAAGCCCCAAGGGCTTACCGTGATTTTTGAATCCTTTGGATTTAAAAAAGGTTTGCCAAGTGAAGCAGATCTCGTATTTGATGTTCGTTGCTTACCCAACCCACACTACGACAAAGCTTTGCGACCGCTATCTGGCAAAGATCAGCCTGTGCGTGAGTTCTTGGAAAAAATTCCTGAAGTGGTCAGTATGGAAAGTGACATTATTCAATTTATTGAAAAATGGTTGCCCCACTATATTGCAGATGGCCGTAGTTATTTGACTGTTGCCATCGGCTGTACTGGTGGACAGCATCGCTCGGTCTATTTAGTCAGTCGCATTGCTGCGCATTTTCTGCCGCAAAAAGATTTAGCGGCACTGCAGATTAATTTCTTAAGTCGTCACCGTGAGCTAGACTCAATCCCTGCAGTAGCAATTTGATTGGTTGAGGTAAGCCGTACTTGCCAAGCTGACGCAGTGGCACCCACTTCAAATCATCACTAGAGAATTTCACGGCATTACTTGAAGTCACATGCCAGATCTGCATCCATAAACGTCGATGCGTAAAGATATGTTTAATCTCCACCCCCTGCTCGATGGATTGGCAATTTTTTAAAGCAGAAGTAGTCTTTTCCTCTGGCAACACCAGCCGCAACAACTCTTTCGCAGTAAAAGCATCTGAATTGCTGACTGAAGGTTTAGAGTTCTTTTCCTTAGCCCTCCACGCAGATTCGGGCAAAGACCACAGCCCACCCCAGATAGCTTTGTCTGGGCGTCTTTGCAGCAAGACTGAATCACCATGTCTCAGTAGCAACATATCACAATTAAATTCAGGGGACTTTGCTTTGATTACCTTACGAGGTAATTGCAAAACCTGATCGCTGAGATTGGCCTGGCATTCTTTTTCAAATGGGCATTTTCTCTCGCCACTTAAACACACCGGCTTACGAGAGGTACACCACGTTGCCCCAAAATCCATCAGAGCCTGTGTGTATACCGGCATATCCGAAGATTTTTTAGGAAGGAGTATTTTGGCTAGGGACCATAATTCTTCATTCACTGCCTTTTCTTGGATAGCGCCATCTATACCAAAAAGTCTTGCCAAAATGCGTTTGACATTTGCATCCAAGATGGGTGCTCGCTCATGAAATGCAAAGGCTGCGATGGCGCCTGCAGTCGACCTACCAATCCCCTTAAGCCGCTCAAGCAGAATCGGATCTTCTGGAAATTTCCCACCAAACTCCTCCATGACCTGCTTAGCACAGGCATGGAGATTACGAGCACGCGTGTAATAGCCGAGTCCCGCCCATTCCGCTAAAACATCATCTACTGGTGCAGCAGCCAATCTCTTCACATTTGGAAAGCGTTTCATGAAACGCGGATAGCGCTCCAGAACAGTAGCTACTTGAGTTTGTTGCAGCATGATTTCAGAAACCCACACGGCGTATGGATCACGAATACTCTGCCATGGCAAACCTTGCCGTCCGTCTTTGCCATGCCAAGCAATGAGCTTGGTGGCGAAATGCTGAATTAGCGCTTCTGACATTGAGGACAAAAATAAGTGGAACGTTGACCTTGCACTATTTGTTTAATCGGCGTCTTGCATATCTTGCAGGGCTGATCTTTGCGATCATAGACTTTGGTTTGCACCATGAAGTGGCCTGGGTCACCCTCACTGTTTACAAAATCTTTCAAAGAACTGCCGCCTGCAGCAATCGCTTTTTTCAAAATCAATCTCACTGCATTAGCCAGCCTCGAACATTGTGGACGGGTTAGCTTTCCAGCAGCCTTTGCTGGATGGATGCCAGCCTCAAATAAACTTTCTGAGCAATAGATATTGCCGACACCTACTACCGCCTGTCCTGCTAATAAAAACTGCTTCACGGCAACACTACGCTTACGTGAACATTGGTATAGGACATCTGCGCCAAGCTCACCTTCAAACTCCGGTGAAAACGGCTCAACCCCGAGTTTTTGCAAGAGTGGGTTGCTCTCAATCGGCCCTTTGGATTTCGGGTGCCACAAAACGGCGCCAAACTTTCGGGGGTCATGCAGACGCAAACTCAGCTTGTCAAACTCGAATGTCACTCGATCATGTGGCTTGAGGATGTCACTGCTAGGCAGTACGCGCAATGTGCCTGTCATTCCTAGATGCAGCAATAAATACCCGGCATCAAACTCCATTAAGAGGTATTTGCCTCTGCGTTCTATTCCCAAGACTTTCTGGCCAGAAAGTACTGTATTTAAATTGCTGGGTACAGGCCAACGCAGTCGACCATCAATAATTTTGACTGCGCTCACCCTACGCCCCTCTAAGTGGGGCGCAATACCCAAGCGGGTAACTTCAACTTCTGGGAGTTCAGGCATAAATGGATTGTAGATTCGCGGATTAGAATGTGCTCATGACCAAATTTTCATTAAAGCCTTCTTTAAGGGTCTTATTGCTCGCAGGCGGACTTGGCTTGAGCCTTTCTTCCAGCTATGCCAGCGCCCAAAACAGTAGCCTAGAAAGCGGTCAAGCGGTGTTTGAGGTCTTAGCCTCCGAAATTGCCCTGCAACGCGGTGAAGCTGGTCTGGCATACACGACCTATTTGGAGCTTGCTCGCCAACTCGATGACCCCCGTTTAGCCCAAAGGGCCATGGAGATTGCCATTACTGCAGGGGCACCTGATTTAGCACTTCAAGCAGCCCAAACCTGGGATAGTTTGGCTGGACCAAAGCAAACAAAACCCAAAGAAGTGCTCATCACACTCTTAATCTTGAATCAACGCTGGTCAGATGCAGTTCAACCTGCCATCTCTCTTCTAAATCAGCAAACTCCTGCGCAGCGCGAAAAAACTTTGCTACAGATTCAGTCCTTACTCGGTAAGGCAAGTAATGAATCAGAAGCCTTAAGGGCTTTTTACGAAATCGTCTCAACATTAAAGCCAGAGCCACAAGATCCTGGGCTGCTCTATACCTACGCCATGTCTGCCGAAAAATCCGGACACCTCGATGTGATGGAAAAAACTCTGCGCGAAATCTTGCGCAAGAATCCAAATGACGTTAATAGCCTGAATGCACTTGGATACTCCCTGGCCGATCGGAACCAAAAATTACCCGAGGCGTTCAAGCTCATTAGCAAAGCAAATCAACTCTCACCTAGAGATGGTTTTATTTTGGACAGTCTTGGTTGGGTGAACTTTCGCATGGGCAAAAATGCTCTTGCGCTCGAACAACTGCAACAAGCATTCAATATGAAGCCCGAGGCAGATATTGCTGCGCATATTGGTGAAGTCTTATGGGTTATGAATCGCCCAATCGAAGCCGAAGATATGTGGCGAAAAGGCCAGCAATTAGATGCCAACAACCCCACCCTCAAGGAAACTTTGAAACGCTTAAAGCCTGATTGGTCTGTGGCGGATACCGCCCTCAAAGGCTCATGGGACGGGCGCTTCGCGGTGAAGGTCACTGGGCTTACCGAAGGTACAAATCAAGGTGGATCAGGTGGATTCACCTTGACTCAAGATGCACTCACTGACGTTTTAGAAATTCGTAATCCAGTCGGCGGTTCAATTGCCAAAATTACGATTAAGCCTGGAGAGGCGATTCTGGAACGCGATGGTCAACTCACCACAGCCATTGATGCCGACACTCTTATTCAAAATACATTAGGACTTCCACTACCAGCCCGTGGTTTATCTGACTGGTTACGGGGACAAACCCGACCTGGTAGCAATGCGAGTGTAGAGCGAAATGAAAAAGGTCAAGTCAGCAAAATTACACAAGACGGCTGGACCTTAAATTACAACTGGAATGATGCTCAGCGCTTAGAAAAACTGACGATGACTCGCAGCTCTAATATCGGATCGATTGATATCCGCTTGGTATTTGATACTCCGAACGAGTAAAGAATGAATCATGAGTAATGCGCTAGAAGTCGCTTGCCCCGCAAAGCTCAATCTCTTTTTGCATATCGTTGGGCGCCGTGATGATGGCTACCACCTTCTGCAATCTGTTTTTCAACTGATTGATTGGTGCGATGTTCTCAACTTGAAACTCATTCCGGAAAACGAAGTTCGCCGCATCAATCCCATTCCTGGAGTCCCTCCTGAGCAAGACTTGGTCGTTCGCGCAGCCCAACTTCTTAAGGGGCACTGCAGGATTGATCGGGGGGTTGAAATCAGTCTCAAGAAAAATATTCCAATGGGCGCCGGTCTCGGTGGCGGGTCCTCCGATGCCGCATCCACCCTGATTGGATTAAATACCCTTTGGGATCTTCATCTCGATATCGCCACACTTTGCCAACTTGGCCTAAAACTTGGCGCTGACGTGCCATTTTTCATCTTTGGCCAAAATGCTTTTGTTGAGGGGGTTGGGGAGAAATTACAGGCAATTTCCTTGGCAACCCAAGATTTTGTGGTGATCTTCCCCAACAAGGGGGTGGCCACTGCTCAGATTTTTCAAGACCCTCAATTGACCCGAGATCACGCTCCGATTACAATAGATGGCTTTCTTGCATCGCCAAGGTCATATCAGTCGAATGATTGTCAGGCAGTAGCGGTGCAGAAATGTCCTGAAGTGAAGCAAGCATTAGATTGGATTTACAAGGCAGTGCCAAACTCGGCGCCTTGCATGTCCGGCTCTGGAAGTAGCGTTTTTGCCGCCTTAGACCCTAAGACGGACACCGCGAATCTGGAAATTCTTCTGCAAAATCTTCCAAAAGGATGGATAGGTCGAATTGTTCGAGGGCTAAATAAAAATCCCGCTTACAATTTGGTTTCTTCAGATTGACCTGTAGGGGAATCGCCAAGCTGGTTAAGGCACTGGATTTTGATTCCAGCATGCGAAGGTTCGAATCCTTCTTCCCCTGCCAACTACTGTAGATACGACCAAAAGACATCCATTCGACCCCTACCAAAATTCCAAAATCACCTATGTCCGCCCCAATGAACGCTGATTTACTGACTCTTTTCACAGGCAATGCAAATCCGGTTTTGGCCCATGCGGTAGCCAAAGAGCTCAATCTCCCGATGGGAAAGGCATTTGTTGGTCGGTTCTCCGACGGTGAAATCCAGGTAGAAATTCAAGAAAACGTTCGCGGTAAGAACGTGGTTGTTATCCAATCGACCTGTGCCCCAACAAATGATAGTTTGATGGAGCTCATGATCATGATTGATGCCCTCAAACGAGCATCAGCAAGCCGCATAACCGCAGTGATCCCTTACTTCGGTTACGCTAGACAAGACCGCCGCCCACGCTCAGCACGGGTTGCCATCTCTGCCAGAATCGTTGCAAACATGCTTCAGTCCGTTGCCGGTGTTGAACGCGTTTTGACTATGGATCTCCATGCTGACCAAATTCAGGGCTTCTTTGATATCCCAGTTGATAACATTTATGCCTCACCAGTTCTATTGGCTGATTTAGAGGCCCAAAAAACCAAAAAAGATCTCATCATTGTTTCGCCGGATATCGGCGGCGTAGTTCGCGCCCGTGCGATGGCCAAACAACTGGGTACAGATTTGGCAATTATTGATAAACGCCGCCCTAAGGCAAACGTATCAGAAGTAATGCACCTTATCGGCGAAGTGGAAGGCCGTCATTGCGTCATTATGGATGACATCATTGATACCGGTGGAACGCTCTGTAAAGCCGCTGAGGCGCTTAAAGAGCGTGGTGCTAAGGGCGTAACTGCCTACTGTACTCATGCCGTGCTTTCTGGCGGTGCTGTGGCCCGTATCGCCGCCTCTGAATTAGACGAATTAGTCGTTACCGACACGATTCCATTGACTCCAGAAGCAATGAAAATTGCCAAAATTCGTCAATTGAGCGTTGCGCCCATCCTCGCTGAGACCCTTTCCCGCATTAGCAAGGGTGATTCAGTGATGTCGATGTTCGCTGAATAAGCCAAAAATAGCGTTTCTACCCCTGTTTTTGGCAGTTTTGAGCCTTTTCTAGGCAAAAAACACCATTCCCACGATATAATTGAAGGCTTTTCTGTTTGGTCGCGAACGGAAATTAACCTTAATTTAGGAATTCAATATGAAAGTAGTAGCCTTTGAAAGAAGCGTACAGGGAACGGGTGCGAGCCGCCGTCTGCGCAACTCCGGTAAAACTCCGGGCATCATTTATGGCGGTAAAGACGCCGCAACTGTAATTGAGTTGGATCACAACGCACTGTTCCATGCTCTCCGCAAGGAAGCATTCCACTCATCTATCCTTGATCTCGAAATCGGCGGCAAAGCACAAAAAGTGTTGTTGCGCGATTACCAGATGCATCCATTTAAGCCTTTGGTTCTGCACATCGACTTCCAGCGCGTTTCTGCGACTGAGAAAGTTCACATGCGCGTTCCATTGCACTTCATCAACGCTGACACATCAGCTGCAGTGAAATTGCAAGGCGCTGTAATCAGCCACATCGCAACTGAATTGGAAGTATCTTGCTTGCCAGCAGACTTGCCAGAATTCATTGAAGTGGACCTGAACAAGATTGAAGTTGGTCATGGTATCCATGCTAAAGACATCGCATTGCCAAAAGGCGTTACCTTGGTATTGCATGTTGAGCAAGAAAACCCAGTATTAGCTAACGCACGTATCCCAGCAGTGAAATCTGCCGATACTGAAGCTGCTCCTGCAGCCGCTGCGGCTCCTGCTGCTGAAGCTCCAAAGGACAAAGCTTAATTATTTAAGCCTTATCTTTGCGACAGAGGAAGCCCGCTTACAAGCGGGTTTTCTTTTTTGCAGAAATGCTTTTATCCTTAAGCACTCATCATGACTAAATTAATTGTTGGCCTTGGCAATCCAGGCGAAGAACACATAGAAGATCGGCACAATGCTGGCTTCTGGTTTGTTGACGCCCTTGCTAAACAATTGAACACCCGCTTTGAAACTGAAAAACGCTTTCATGGCAAAGTGGCTAAAGCTAAATGGGGGGATGAAGATCTCTTCTTGCTCAAACCCAGCACCTATATGAATCTTAGCGGTCAGTCTGTCGGGGCACTGTGCCGCTTCCACAAAATTACACCCAAGGATGTGCTGGTAGTACAGGATGAGCTTGATCTCAAGCCCGGCACTGCACGCATCAAGCTTGGTGGTGGCACCGGTGGACACAATGGCCTAAAAGATATCCAAGCTCACCTAGGAACTCCTGAGTACTGGCGCTTGCGACTGGGCATCGGGCATCCACGCGACCGCGCCGCAGAAGGTGCGCGAGTGATGGACGTTGCTGACTATGTTTTGAGAAGGCCTTTGCAGCTTGAGCAAAAGCAGATCGATGCGAGTATCGAAGATGGCTTACAGATTCTGGGTTTGTTTATGAAGGGCGATACTCAGGCAGCAATGCTGGAGTTACATTCCAAATCAAACTAGCCCACTCAGACATACTGGGGCTATAACAAACTTTATTTAGCGAGTGCTTTTTTAGCCGCAGTTAAGGTTTGATACTTCACCATGAGTTGCGTTTGGTCTTCTGGGAATGCGGGGTTCAGTGGAATGCAATCCACTGGGCACACCTGCTGACACTGAGGCGCATCGTAGTGCCCTACACATTCAGTGCATTTATTGGGATCAATCTCATAGATCTCTAGACCCATGTAGATTGCATCATTCGGGCATTCAGGCTCACACACATCGCAGTTGATGCATTCGTCCGTGATCATTAGAGCCATCTTGTTTCCCTGGCGCCTTACTCTTTACTCTTATTGGCTTCGATCTTTTTCACCAACCACTTTTCTACAGATGGGAATACAAACTTACTCACATCACCACCCATCGAAGCAATTTCACGTACAAAGGTGCCAGAGATGAACTGGTATTGATCAGAAGGCGTCAAGAATAGTGTCTCAACATCCGGCAACAAATAACGGTTCATGCCTGCCATCTGAAACTCATACTCAAAATCCGAAACTGCACGCAAGCCGCGCACGATCACCCTCGCATTATGTTCGCGGGCAAAATCTTTTAACAGGCCTGTAAAACCTACAATCTTCACATTGGAATAATGGCCAAGAACCTCTTTAGCAATCTCAATACGCTCATCTAAAGTGAAGAAGGGGCGCTTGCTGCGGCTATCGGCAACACCAACAATCAATTCTCCAAAAATACTGGAGGCACGGCGCACTAAGTCCTCGTGACCACGAGTAAAGGGATCAAATGTTCCAGGGTATACAGCAACAGTCATAACGCTCCTCAGGCTTTTTCGGCTACAGCCAAGAGTTTAGCCCCTCTTAGAGCGAAATAGACAAGCTTTTACCTGCCCAGCCTCTAGGTATTTCCCGCAATGCCATTCGGGCACTAGGGCTTCGATCTGATCACGTGAGCGACTAGAGGGAAACTCGACATAAATTCCCCCGCCGGCACTGTCATCGCAAACGCGAGCGGCCTCTACTAGAGTTTGATTCAATAAGCCCTCCTCCTGAAAGGGTGGATCAATAAAGATCAAATTACTGGACCGATCAGCCTGTTGCTTTAAAAACTCTAGACTATCTCTATGCAAAATCTGTACCTGCCCAGGAGCGGGAGATGACTGGAGCAAAGCAAAATTAGCCAAGAGTTTGGCATGGGCCTTCTTATCTTTTTCTAATAGCGTGACTGCATCCGCCTGTCGTGAGGCAGCCTCAAAACCCAATGCACCCGTACCAGCAAATAAATCCAGACAACTTAATCCTACCAAGTCCTGCCCTAGCCAATTAAACAAAGTCTCACGAACACGATCAGTGCTCGGACGGAGGCCAGGTAAATCCAACACACTCAATAAACGACTGCGCCACACTCCACCAATAATGCGAATTTTCTGAGGAGGCTCTGGGCGCTTGCCTAATGAAGCAGACTTTGTTGGCTTATTTATTTTTAGCCCCTAAGACCACAATCTTCATCCGATCCATGGCTAAGTATTTTTGGAATGCCGCCTTAACTTGCTCTAAGCTCACCGCCTCTACTTGTTTAGTCCACACCTCCATCGTATCGAGCGGCAAATTATTCCAAGCAATAGATGAAACGTTATCAAGCAGCTTACGGTTGTTATCAATCCTTAAAGGATAACCATTGATTAAATTTGATTTAGCTGCATCAAGTTCAGATTGCGTAGGGCCGTTAGCAATAAATTGTCCAATGGTAGAACTCATCACCTCAAGGGCCAAAGTAGCTTGATCATTCTTGGTCTGTACACCCGCCTGAAATATCCCCACATCCTTACCGGGAGCAAAGTAACTGAACACGCTATAGGCGAGACCGCGCTTCTCGCGAACCTCTGACATCAGACGCGATACAAAACCTCCGCCACCCAAGACATAGTTTCCGACTAGCAATGGAAAGTAATCGGGATTGCTACGGGTTACCGCAGTCATTCCCATAGCAATATGCGCTTGTTGCGAATCAAATGGAATAGTGACTTCGCGTTGACTTAAAGGCTCTACTGGTGAGCGCTCAAACTCTGGCAGCTTGGCAATAGCCGATCCAGACTGAGGCACTTTTTGCAATAAACCCTGAACGATTTCAGCGGCCTCGACTTTACTCACATCACCAACAATGCTGACAATCATCCGATCACCACGGTAGAACTGCTTATGAAACTGCTGCAAATCAGTAGCATTGATGTTGGCAATACTTTGCACCGTTGGTGAGTTAGCCAAGGGATAGTCGCCATAAACCAATTTTCTAAAACGACGATCCAATACTGACTCCGGCTTTGTCTCCAACTCTAACAATGCCGTAGTCATTCTTTGCTTCTCACGGGCTAAGATTTTGGCATCGTAAGTAGGTGCACTCAACATGGTTGATGCCAATTGAACGGCGCGATGACGCAAATCTTTGCGACTTAAACTCCGAATGCGCATGATGGCACGCTCTCCGCTGACAGAAACCCCAAGATTAGCGCCTAAATCAGCAATCTCATCGGCAATCTGTGCCTCATTCAACAAACCCTTCTCTGACTTGGCGCCATAGTTCATTAACTGCCCAGCCACAGTAGCTAAGCCACTCTTGGCCGATGGATCATAACGATCGCCTGCATCAATACTGATTTCAATATCGACCATCGGTAGGGATTTGGTTTGAACTAGATAGGCCTGCGCACCCTTGAACGAGTCCAACTTTTCAATTGGCAATATCGCATGGGCAGAGGTGCTGACTCCTGCTATCAGTGCGAATGTAAGACAAGCTTGCTTGATCAATTTATTTAGCAGCATGATTACCCCCTTGCTTGCTCTCAGCGGACTGACGTCCCTGCGGATCTAGCACTGCAATAGTCAGACCCTCATCTACCAAATATTTTTTTGCAACGGCTTGAACTTGTGTGGGAGTGATTTTTTGCATCTTATCCAACATCACATCAATATCCCTCCATGAGAATCCCGCCATCTCTGTACTGCCAATTTCCATTGCCTGACCAAAGATCGAATCGCGCTTATAAATCTGATCAGACAGAATGCGTACCTTGATGCGCTTGAGCTCCGATTCCAGAATGCCTTTATCAACAACTTCCTTCAGAGCTTTCCGAATACTGCTCTCAGCCTGCTCCACTGTTTTTCCTTTAGCCATACTAGCGCTAATCAAAAAAAGCTCTGGGCCTCTTGAAACCATGTCGTAGCCGACACTCACATCATTGACTACACGCTCTTGCTTTACTAATACTCGATTCAGGCGTGCGTTGTCATAACCATCAAGCACTGCAGCCAACAATTCCAATGCATAAGGCTCATCATCATCTAGCTTGCCCACTTGTAGCTTGGGAACCTTCCAGGCCATTGCCAGCTGCGCACTATCTGCGGGTGCTTTAACCTGGACTCGCTTAATCCCTTTTTGCGGAGGTTCAATCTGGGGCTTGCGATCTGGCAACTCTCTTGCAGAAGCAACTCCATAATATTTTTCTACGGCTCGCAAAATCGCTTTAGGATCCACATCGCCCGCAATCACTACTGTTGCGTTGTTTGGTTTATACCAACTGTGATACCAATCACGTGCATCAGCAGCCTTCATATTGACTAGATCATTCATCCAGCCAACTACTGGATGACGATAAGGCGAGCTCATGAAGGCAGTAGCCATTAGTGACTCATACAGCAAACTGGTGGGGTTATCTTCAGTGCGCAAACGACGCTCCTCCATCACCACCTGAATTTCTTTTAAAAACTCCGCATCATCAAAATTGAGATTAGACATGCGATCAGCTTCTAGCCTCATGACTTCATCCAACTTAGACTTTTCAACTTGCTGAAAGTAGGCCGTGTAATCTCGAGAGGTAAATGCATTTTCGCGACCGCCTACCGCAGCAACCAGGCGAGAGAACTCACCCGACTTCACTTTGTCAGTACCCTTGAACATCATGTGCTCAAGCACATGGGCTACCCCAGTTTTGCCGTTAACCTCATCCATCGAGCCGGCACGGTACCAGACCATATGCGCGACCGTAGGCGCCCGATGATCTTCGCGCACAATCAACTTCAGACCATTGGAAAGCACAAACTCATGGGTATTGGATGGGGCCACTTCTGGGGCTGCCCAAGCTGCTGAGCAAGAGATCAGCAAAAAGAAAGAAAAACGCAATAAAGTGGAGCGCATCTGTAAGATCACCTATCCCAAGAATTTAATTGATAAGATGCAAGGATTAAATTGTATCGATTATGTTCGGCTTACGTAAAACCCTCGGATCCCTATTCAAATCGAATCAGACTGATGAAGCCTGGTTTGATGCCCTAGAAGAATCTCTCATTCTGAGTGATGTGGGTCTGCCTACGACTGAACAACTGATTAGCAAACTTCGTAAGGCTGCCAAATCAGAAAAAGCCAGTAGCCCAGAAGACTTGAAGCAACTACTGATTCAAGAGGTGGCAAGTCTCTTAAAGCCTTTGGAGCCAAGCCCGAACCCTTTGTATGTGCATGAACAAAAGGCCATTCCGGAAATATGGCTAGTAATTGGCGTTAATGGTGCTGGTAAGACCACCACCATCGGCAAGCTCTGCAAGCTCTTTCAGTCTCAAGGTAAATCCGTCTTGCTGGCAGCAGGCGATACTTTCCGAGCGGCTGCACGCAATCAACTCCTGGAATGGGGTGGTCGCAACCAAGTTGACGTCATCATGCAAGAAAGCGGTGATGCTGCAGCCGTGGCGCATGATGCAATTCATGCGGCAGTGTCTCGCAAGAGCGATATTTTGATTATTGATACCGCTGGCAGATTAGCCACTCAAGACCATCTCATGGAAGAATTGAAGAAGGTTAAAAGAGTCATCGGCAAGGCCCTTCCCGGGGCTCCTCACCAGACTTTGCTGGTGCTTGATGGCAATACTGGTCAAAACGGTTTAAGCCAAGTAAAGGCCTTTCATGCCGCTTTAGGACTGTCCGCCTTAATCGTGACAAAGTTGGATGGCACCGCCAAAGGTGGGGTGATCTGCGCACTGGCCCACACCCTCAATGATGGGTCAAAACCAGCGGTTTTAGCCCTAGGCAAAGGTGAGGGAATTAATGATTTAGCCCCCTTCACTGCCGCCCAATATTCATCCGAATTATTCAATTAAATCAGATACTTATAGAAGTAAAAAACCATTAGCACTCTCTTGACAAGAGTGCTAAAATAGAACTCCATTAATACCTAAAATATATAAAAAGAAAATGGTTCAAAAGAAAGCATACAACCCGCAATTGCAAGCAAGGCAAACACTGCCAGCAGCGCAGACTGCTGCGGCTTCGCTTGCCTTTCCAATGTTGCCCTCCCTCGGGGTTGGCACACTTGACTCTTACATCTCGTACGTGAATCGCGTACCTATGCTCAGCGCCGCAGAAGAGCTTCACCTTGCGCAGGAATTTCGTCGTACTGAAAATGTAGATGCTGCAAAAACTTTGGTTCTCTCACACCTTCGCCTGGTGGTATCTGTTGCTCGTCAGTATTTAGGCTATGGCATTCCACATGCCGACCTCATTCAAGAGGGCAACATTGGTTTGATGAAGGCCGTTAAGCGCTACGACCCAAACCAAGGCGCACGCCTTGTCTCTTACGCAATCCATTGGATTAAGGCAGAGATTCATGAGTACATTCTCAAGAATTGGCGTTTGGTTAAAGTTGCTACAACTAAAGCGCAACGTAAGTTGTTCTTTAATTTACGCAGCAACAAACCTACTTTAGCTGCGCTGACCCCAAATGAAGTTGAGGCATTGGCCAAGGCCCTGGATGTCAAAGGCTCTGACGTTAAAGAAATGGAAATGCGTCTTGCTGGTGGTGACGTTGCCTTAGAGGGTGATGACACAGATGATGAGTCTGCCTATGCACCAATTCAGTGGTTAGCAGACAATAGTCAAGAGCCTACCGAGATGATGGCTGCTGCCGCAACAGATGCGTTGCATGGCCCGCAACTCGATCAAGCACTCATGGCTTTAGATGAGCGTAGTCGCAATATTGTGCAATCCCGCTGGTTAGCAATGGATGCAGATGGCAATGGCACAAAGACATTGCATGATCTCGCTAGTGAATATGGCATCTCTGCAGAGCGTGTGCGTCAGATTGAGACTGCCGCTCTCAAAAAGATGCGTAGCCTCTTACAAGCTGAAGCTGCTTAAGCAGCTTCGCTTACCCAACTCTTACTTCAGTAATTCTTTCAAGTCTTGTGCCAAGGTCTCTGGGCCTTGCGCATGCTTGATGTACAAGCGCAATTGCCCTGCTGGATCAAATGCATAACTTCCGGCTGTGTGATCCATGGTGTATGAACCAGGGCTAGTGCCAGGAACTTTCTTGTAATAAATCTTGAAGTCCTTGGTGACCTTTTCTAAAGCTGCTTCGTCTGCTGGACGTAGACCCAAGAAGCGCGAATCAAATGCAGGCACATACTGCTTCAAGATATCTGCGCTATCTCGCTCGGGATCGACCGTGACAAATAGCACTTGAACCTTATCAGCCTGAGGCCCTAAGAGAGTCATCACTTGCTGCATCTCAGTCAGGGTCGTAGGACAAATATCTGGACACTGCGTATAGCCAAAGAACACCACAACGGCTTTACCCTTAAAGTCAGCTAGCGTTCGCACTTTGCCATCGGGGTCAAGTAAACTAAATTCTGTACCAAATGCCTTACTACCCGTGATGTCTACATTCTTAAAACTCTGATTCGGGCTGCATGCCGTCAGAGCCAAACCGGCAAGAAACAGCATGAAGAAGCGAAAAATAGGATTCCAAGGTTTTGATAAATTCATATTCAACTCAAATGAAATAATGATCAATTAATAGTGCTGCAAATAGCAAAGACAAATAAGTTATCGAAAAGCGGAAAGTCTTTTTAGCAAGATCATCACTATAAGAAATAAACAAGGCAATCACATAGGCAAGGAACATCAGGCCCAATATGATTGCGGAAATTAAATACACCAGCCCACTCATGCCATAAATGTAAGGCAGCAAAGTAGCAGCAATCAAGATCAAGGTATACAGCAAAATATTGAGTAGCGTAAAGCGCTCACCATGAGTCACTGGTAGCATCGGCAAACCACTTTGTACATAGTCATCGCGACGATATAGGGCAAGCGCCCAAAAGTGCGGCGGAGTCCAAACAAAAATAATGAGCACCAAGAGCCAAGCCTCGGCAGATAAGCCATTAGTCACGGCAGCCCAACCTAAGGCAGGTGGCATGGCGCCAGAAAGCCCACCAATCACAATATTCTGTGGTGTAGCAGGCTTCAGCAACCAGGTATAAATCACGGCGTAACCCACGAAGGTTGCTACGGTAAGCCACATCGTTAATGGGTTACAGAAGCTCCATAGGATGACCATCCCCAAGCTGCCAAGAACGATCGAGAAAATAGTAATGTGAAAAGGGGTTACTTCACCAGTTGCAGACGGCCTCCAAGAGGTTCGCTTCATCTTGGCATCAACCGCTTGCTCAATTAAACAATTCATTGCAAACGCTGCGCCTGCCAATAACCAGATACCCAAAATGCCACCAATCAGCACTGGATAGGGAACCATACCAGGAGTGGCCAAGAACATGCCAATCACTGCGCAGAAAACAGCCAGCAGAGTGACACGAGGCTTAGTGAGCACCCAGTATTGACGCCAACGCGGCATCGCTACAGGAGCGGAAGAAGTGGAGCTACTCATAATGATTTAACCATCTTAATATGAATGGGCGCACTCCAAGAGGACCATTGAGTCAAGCGAACCAAACAGAACACCAATGCAGCTGAACCAGCGGTATGCAGTAAAGCGGCAAGCAGAGGCCACTGGAATACCACATTGGAAATACCTGTTAACGCCTGAAGAATTAATAAGCCTAGCAATAGCTTAGCAATACCACTCATTCTGGGCAATGCTGAATTACTTAACTGGATAGCGCTGACCCCTAGAAGACCGAGAGCTGCTACAGCAACAACAGCAAACACACGATGCGCCCAATGAATTGTTTGCAAAGCAACAGGGGAAATAGATTCACCCTGTGCATTCAGACCTAACTGACGCCATAGAGTGAAGCCCTCTTGCCAATCAGTTTCAGGCATAAAAGTACCTAGGCAAGTTGGAAAATCAGGGCAAGCTAATACAGCGTAATTTGTACTTACCCACGCACCTAAAAAGATTTGGATGGATAAGACAACCGAAGCAAATAAAAGCAACTTCGCAGAAAGAGGTTTGATCTGCATCCGAAGAGCTGAGGATGATTTTTCTTCCCACTCTTGTTGTGCGTATGTCGTTAAACAAGCCAGCAAAACTAAAGCCAGCATTAAGTGGATCGTCACAATGATGGGTTGCAATTTGAGCGTCACTGTCCAAGCACCAAACGCGCCCTGAATACATACTAAAACCAGCAAACCGAGACTACCCAATAAAGGCCACTTGCCCAAGCTTCTTAACTTACCCCAAGCTACCCCTACCTGAATCAAAATTAATGCGCCAACCGTCATTGCTAAATAGCGATGAATCATTTCAATCCAAGCCTTGATCACAGTAACTGGGCCAGTAGGCATGTTGGCTTCAGCCAATTGAATCTCACCGATTGCATGCCATGGATTAGATGTGCCATAGCATCCAGGCCAATCGGGACAACCCAAACCCGAGTCTGTGAGACGGGTAAAGGCACCAAAGACAATTAAGTCAAAAGTCATAAAGACCAAAACCCAATTGAGCTTTTGGAAAAAATTGAATCCCGACCGAGTCCAGAGATAGAGCAAGGGTAGACCTGCAAAGACAATTGCAATTGCAGCCAACTCCGCAAGCAATAGTGCACTACTCATTGCAACTTCTCACCCTTACGATTGAGACGCAGTAGTTTCTCGAGATCTTTTTTAATGTTGCCAAATTCCTTTGGAGAATTCGTCACCGGGAAGACCATCATTTTTGCCGGGCTCGGGTCAATCAACTGAATTTTTTGACCAGCACCTTCACGATTAAGCCAAGCATCAAACTCGGCCTTTAACTTAGCATCTGCTGGCAAACTCAAAACATAAAAACCTGCCGCCTTCTGATCATAAGCCAACAATACCTCTGGATCTACTGGCTTGCCATCGGTATTGACCCAGACTAACTGAACGCGGCCACTCTCACGACCAACTGCAACACGTAACTGACGCATTAAAAATAAGGCTTCAAGGCAAGATTCATTTTTGATAGTGCACTCACCCGCTGGCCTTGCCACCAGTAATGTCCACTTGCCATTAAATGGAATATCAAACCACGCAGGATTTACATCTTGCACCGGCTGAACCAGGGTTCCGAAATTAGTCTTTCCACCTTCTGGCTTAAAAACGTAATACGCCAAATAGGAGGCGATGACAGGTGCTGCGCAAGCAAGCAATAGAAATAACATCTGCAGACGGCCACGGCGGGTCTGCGCATTAATTGCGGAAGAATCCATTTGCGAAGCTGGGATCAATAACTCTTTATCACTCACACTCTATCTCCATTTACCGCTAGCTCTCGCCGATATTTCATAAGCCCATTAATGAGCCAAAATAAAAATCCAGCCAATGCCAAAGCAAACCACTGAAAGGCATAAGCATAATGGCGATCGACTCCGCTTGTTGGGGAGGGCCAATTTCGGACTAAACCATCTTTATTGGCTGAATCAGATTCACGAACAATAAATGGCAACTGCTTCCACTCATGACTTTGGGCTTCAAGAGCTAAATCAAAATTTTGCTCGATTCTAGGGCTCGATTTCGTATCGCTTTTTTGACCCAATTCATAAACCCTTCCTGGGTGAGCAAAGGCAACACCTTCAATAGTCACAAGCTCATCAGCAGTCTTGACCGGGGGAAGCTCAACACGATCTTGATTATTACGAGGCGCCCAACCTCGATTAACCCAAAGGACAGCTTCTTGACCATCTAACTTCAAGGGCATCATCACATAAAAGCCGGATTGCCCAGAAGCACCAGATCCACCCTCTGGGATGGGGCGAGGACGATTGTCGAGCCAAATAGCCTCAACTGGGATAAAACGACCACGGGCAAGAATACGACGCTCTGCAGCCTGCTCTAAGCTCAAGCCATCTAAATTAGCGTTGAGTACAGGCATTTGCAGTTTGGCGGCCAGAGATTCGCCCAGGCGAATCTTTTGATCCGCGCGATTGAGCTGCCAGATACCAGCTCCACAGCCCACTAAAATCACCAGAAGGGCTGATAAAGTAGCGACTATACGACTAGTAATTAAGCTAGAAAACATATTTACAGAGGTATTTTGAGATGAAATGGATTATTCCAGTTGCACTGCTAATGATTGTAGGAAGCTTGGGCTCTGCTCTCTACTTCATGATGAAAGACAAAGGCGGAAGCTCAAGAATGGTTCAGTCTCTCATGCTGCGTATTGGACTATCAATCGTACTCTTTTTAGGGATTTTAATTGCCCACTACTTTGGCTATATCGAGGCTAGCGGCGTTCGGGTTGGCACGAACTAAGCAAATAAAAGTAGCAACCCAAAACAAATCGGGGCTTAACGCCCCGATTTTTATTTCCTTACATCCAGTAAACAGCGATGTAGAGACCAAGCCAGACAACGTCAACGAAGTGCCAGTACCAAGCGGCACCTTCAAACGCAAAATGATTGTCAGCAGTGAAGTCACCACGAATCATTCGACGCAACACAATAGCTAACATTAAGCCACCCAGGAATACGTGGAAGCCATGGAAGCCAGTCAACATAAAGAAGGTTGAGCCATATACGCCTGAAGTGAGCTTTAAGTTCAAGGCATGATATGCATGGTAGTACTCATACATCTGAAAACCCAAGAAGATAATGCCAAGGCCAACCGTTGCAGCCAAACCATTAATGGCTTTCTTCATGTGATTTTCACGAATCGCGTGATGGGCGTACGTAACAGTCACACCTGAAGACAAGAGCAACAAGGTATTAATAGTTGGGATTGGCCATGGGCCCATGGTCGTGAATTTCTCTACCAAGCCTGCTGGACCATCATTAGGCCAAACCGCCGTGAAATCAGGCCAGAGTAATTTACTTTCGACGTCACCCATCCAAGGCATCGCAATATTACGCGCATAGAACAAAGCCGCAAAGAATGCTCCGAAGAACATAATCTCGGAGAAGATGAACCAAGCCATTGACCAGCGATAGGAGATATCTACGTTTACACCGTTTTTGCCAGCATTAGACTCGGCAATCGTGTCACCAAACCAGTTATAGAGCACGAACAAAACCCAGAGCACACCAACTGCAGTTACTGGGCCACCCCAGGCTGCATGGTTTACCCAGCCAGACATTCCAGCGCCAAAAGCAAGCAAGCCTAAAGCTGCAGATGCTGGATGACTGGATAGCCCAGGAACGAAATAGTAAGGGGTTGAATTGGATGACATCTTATTCTCTCTATTCAATCAAAAAATAATCAATGGGACACAACTGCTTTAACTATTAAGAGGAGTACGCCCATAAAAATCAAGGCACCTAAAACTCCCGCAATAACAATGTGGACAAAACTTAATGAAGCTACATCTTCCTGCAATCCTGATTTCTTACGCACACCCAAAAAAGCCCACAATACAGCGATCATGGATTGCATAAAAGTACTTTTCTTGCTCATGACGTCGTTTTCGATTTAGGAGTTGTTGAGCCTGCTGGCTGCTGACCAACACCTAACTCAAAGAAGGTGTACGACAAGGTAATCGTTTTCACATCCGCAGGCAGTCCCGCATCAATCACAAACAGGACAGGCATCTTTTTCATTTCATGAGCTGCCAAGGTTTGCTGCTGAAAACAAAAACACTCTAATTTGGTGAAGAACTCCATGGCGCTTTTAGGCGCATAACTTGGTATCGCTTGAGCATCCACTGGGCGATTCAAGTTATTTGTAACTTCGTAAACAATCTCGGTCATCTCGCCTGGATGCACCTCTAAAAAGTTCTTTACCGGGCGAAATGTAAATGGGCCGCGACTATTGGAATCAAACTCAATAGTTACCTTGCGGGAATAATCAACCTGGGTATTGCCTACCTTGTTTGCACTGTAAGCCCGGATACCGTAGTCATTCTTGCTGGTGACTACGTTGATGCCAGTCACTTCACACAAGGCCTTATACATTGGAACTAGCGCATATCCAAAACCAAACATCATCACAGAAGCGATCAATAGCTTCAACAAGATTTGGCGATTAACGGAGGCGATAGCAGACATAATTATGCAAGGGCCTTAACCCAGTACGCTCCGTTTAATTACGATACCGACAAAGAAAACCAGGGCAACGCTTAAAAGGATAAAACCCAATCTGCGATTGCTAGCAGATTGGGATTTGTGTGCGGCCAATTTAGATTCCTGCAGCATGCAACTCTTTAGCATCAGGAGGTGTTTCAAATGTGTGATGTGGAGCAGGCGATGGAATTGTCCACTCCAAACCTTTAGCACCATCCCATGGCTTCATTGGTGCTTTTTCGCCTTTACCGTTGTAAGCTGGCAAGACAACAAAGAGCAAGAAATACACTTGTGCCAAACCAAAACCAAGCGCACCAATCGAAGCGATCATATTGAAATCAGCAAACTGAGTTGGGTAATCAGCATAACGACGTGGCATACCTGCTAAGCCCAAGAAGTGCATTGGGAAGAAGGTGATGTTGAAGAAAATCATGGAAGCCCAGAAATGGATCTTGCCGCGAGTTTCATTAGCCATGTAGCCAGTCCACTTTGGACACCAGTAGTAGAAGCCAGCGAACATTGCGAACAATGAACCTGCTACCAATACGTAGTGGAAGTGGGCAACAACGTAATAAGTATCTTGAACACCAATATCAATTGGAGCCATTGCCAAGATCAAACCTGTGAAACCACCCATCGTAAATACGAAGATAAAGCCAACAGACCACAACATTGGAGTTTCGAAAGTCATCGAACCCTTCCACATTGTCGCAACCCAGTTAAAAATCTTCACGCCAGTTGGAACGGCGATCAACATAGTTGCGTACATGAAGAACAGCTGACCTGTTACTGGCATACCGGTTGCAAACATGTGGTGAGCCCAAACGATGAATGACAAGATCGCAATGGATGCAGTTGCATAAACCATGGAGCTGTAGCCAAACAATGTTTTTCTGGAGAATGCAGGAACGATTTCGCTAATGATTCCGAATGCTGGAAGAATCATGATATATACCTCTGGGTGACCGAAGAACCAGAAAATATGCTGGAACATGATTGGGTCACCACCGCCAACTGCGGAGAAGAAAGAAGTACCGAAATGACGATCTGTCAGAACCATGGTAATTGCACCAGCCAATACTGGCATTACAGCGATCAACAAATAAGCAGTAATCAACCAAGTCCAGCAGAACATTGGCATCTTCATCAATGTCAAGCCAGGAGCACGCATGTTCAAGATGGTCACGATGATGTTAATCGAACCCATGATGGAAGAAGCACCCAATAAGTGGAGTGCAAAAATACCCATATCTAAACCTGGGCCCATCTGTGAAGTCAACGGAGCATACAAAGTCCAACCGCCTGCAGGAGCGCCGCCTGGAGCTAAGAATGAGCCGAACAATAAGCAAGCTGCTACCGGAAGAATCCAGAAGCTAAAGTTGTTCATACGAGCAAAGGCCATATCGGATGCGCCGATTTGCAAAGGAATCATCCAGTTTGCAAAGCCAACGAATGCCGGCATGATCGCGCCGAACACCATCACCAAACCGTGCATGGTGGTTAATTGGTTGAAGAACTCTGGACGCAAGAACTGCAAACCCGGTTGGAATAATTCCAAACGAATTCCCAAAGCCATAACGCCACCAGCCATCAAACTCACGAATGAGAAGATGAGGTACATCGTGCCGATGTCTTTGTGGTTGGTTGCAAACAACCAACGACGCCAACCATGTGGCGTGTGATCATCATGCGCGTGATCGTGTGCGTGATCGTGGGTGGTAGAGACTGTGCTCATGGATTACTCCGGTTTAGTTTGATCTGTATTAATAAATAAATTACTTGCCTGCGCGTGCAGAGACAATATCTTGGGTCTGAATAACCTCACCCGTTTTATTGCCCCATGCATTGCGGGTATAAGTCATTACTGCAGCAATATCGCCATCAGAAATTACGCCAGCCCACTTTGGCATCGCTCCCTTGCCGTTGATGAGAATGTTGTACTGGGCCGCTTTAGGTCCAAGCACCATCTTGCTTCCATCCAAGGCCGGGAAAGCGCCAGCGCCTTTTCCGTTTGGCTGGTGGCATGCTGCGCAATTGGCTGCATATACCTTGGCGCCACGTTCTTTTTGCTCATCCAGGGTGTAAACCTTTGATGGATCATCAGAAGCTGCACCCATTTCTTTTTTCTTCTCTGCTACCCACTTGGTGTAGTCATCTTGTGAAACTACATTGACTACGATAGGCATAAAGGCATGCTCAGCACCACACAACTCTGAACATTGACCGCGGAATTTACCAATGGTCTCTGCACGGAACCAAGTGTCACGTACAAAGCCAGGAATCGCATCTTGCTTTACGCCAAATGCAGGGATAGTCCAAGAGTGAATCACGTCATTAGCTGTAGTAATCAGACGAATCTTTTTACCAACAGGTACAACCATTTCGTTATCTACTTCCATCAAGTAGGTGTTGGATTTAGGCTCTAAATTATTGATCGCCTCGCGTGAAGTAGACATCGTAGATAAGAAGCTAATGCCTTCACCTTCACCTTTGATGTAGTCGTAACCCCACTTCCACTGGTAACCAGTGGTCTTAATGGTGATATCTGAATTCGTGGTGTCTTTCATTGCAACAACTGTTTTTGTTGCTGGCAAAGCCATGCCGATCACAATTAGCAATGGAATCACTGTCCAGATGATCTCAACAGTGGTGCTTTCGTGGAATGAGGCAGATTTTGCACCCAATGATTTGCGATGCTTGAGGATGGAATAGAACATCACCCCAAAAACGCCCACAAAAATGAGAGCGCAAATAATCAACATCATCCAATGCAACCAATGGATTTCTTGCATGATTTTTGTTGCAGGGGCAGTGAAGTTCAGCTGATTGACGGCTGGGCCGCCTGGCATATCTTCAGCGGCTTGCGCAAGCGCCGTGCCAAAGGCTGCTACTAAATAGAGCGAAGCCCTAGTGACTTTTCCAAATAAATTCATCTTATTCTCTGTTTATTGTCGTGAACTTCTGCGGCAATACAGCCTCAGAAAGCCCAAAAAAACGGTATCAAGCAATTCAACTAGCGCTAATTATAGGGTTATTTAGACTCAACAACAAACGGGGTAAACCATGTCAGCCTCAATCTTGGCAATGGTTTAAAAGATAGTAAGCACTCACACTTAAGCAGAATCACTGCTAGTCTTGCGTCCGATTTGATTTGGATCAATATAGGCAACATGATCTTGTGGTTTAGCAAGGTTTTTACCTAAAGCCCAAGCATGTCCATAGACCACCTCTAAGGTGAGTTTGCTGGGCAATTGAGTGAATTGAGCATCATTTTTATCTTCTACAGCGAGCAGATTTAATGCCTTGGCATCTGATAGCAGCAGTGCATCTGAGTCGTAATCCAGCTTTAAAAACTCCATATCCATTACAGGATCAGAAAAACGCTCGCCCAAGAGAGCATCTCCCATGTCGTGCATATCCCAGGGGCTAGGCAAGTTCCGAATTGGCAATTGTTGAGCCAAGGATTCAGACCTGAGTTCTTTAGCGGTATCGGGACCTAAATAACTCAAGGTCAGTAAGCCACCTTCTTTAAGCACTCGCCAGCACTCCTTCAAGAAATGCTTAGGGTCGGCCAAATTCTGAATCAATAGAACACTCACTACTAAATCTACAGAATTGCTAGGAAGATTAATACTTCCCGTTTTCATATAGTCCTCTAGAGAAACTACAGCAGTAGATTTCATTTTGGAATTCCAAAAACGAGTCAGTCTCAATTTATATAAATCGAAACCTGATAGCTCACTTTCTGGCGCACTATGAAAACGAATTCCAGGAAAACGTTTTGTCAGAAAAGGGGCATGCGCTCCAGGGAAATCTGGAATCAACAATACATCTTTTACCTCCAACTTCACGATGTCTAATTTTTGCAGCATGCGGGCTGCAATTTCATCCTGAAGCCATCTGATTGATTGGGTCATTGGCTCAGTATACTCAGCAGCCCATGCATCCAATAGAGAATATTTTCCAAGCAGTCTGTTCTCACCTTCTACCCAGCGCTTGCATTATTTGTGGCAGATTTCAGCAACTCACTCTCTGCAAAAATTGCTCCACCATATTGGAATCAGAACAACTATTGAATTACGAATGCTGCCAGCAATGCGGCCTTACTCTTCAAGTGGATGAGCTAAAAGAAAACACATGCCGAGAGTGTTGTACCAACCCACCCTACTTTGATGCAACTTACTGCTTAGATCGATATGATGGCAAACTGCAATCAGCATTGCATCAACTGAAATATCAGCGTCGACTGGCATATGCACATGGCTTGGCATCCACATGGAATGCCCTGCTTGCAAAGAGGCTCATAACAACCCAAGCAGACTATCTTCTTCCGGTACCGCTGAGCCAAGAAAAACTCTGTGCCCGAGGCTTTAATCAAAGTTGGGAGTTAGCTAGACGGATTAGTTGCGATAAACGCATTCGTAAAAACCCACATATCTTGAAGCGCCATCACAGCGCGCAGCATCAGGCTCAAGGGAATCGTGCTGGTCGTCAAATCGCCATTCAAGATATGTTTTATATCAACCCGCAGTACCAGGGACAACTAGAGTCTGCTTCTGTCATTGTGTTTGATGACGTGATGACTAGCGGAGCAACCTTAAATGAAATCGCGCGCATATTGAAGGACAATGGGGCATCTCGTGTTATTAATTGGGTTTTACTAAGAACACTTCGTCCATCACAAAGATCTGAGTATGTTTAACATTGTTTTATTCGAACCAGAAATTCCGCCCAATACAGGCAACATCATTCGCCTGTGTGCAAACACGGGCGCAAAGTTACACCTCATCGAGCCGCTTGGTTTTCCCATGGAAGATGCCAAACTTCGCAGAGCAGGGCTGGACTATCATGAGTTCGCTAAAGTAAAAGTTCATAAAAACTGGGCGCAATTTCTGATTGATGAAAAACCTCAGCCCGAGAGAATGTTTGCTCTGACTACCAAAGGATCTGGGAAGTTTCATGATGGCAACTATTTGCCAAATGACTATTTTATTTTTGGCTCAGAAACCAAAGGCATTAATGACGAAGTGAGAAGCTCAATCCCGACGCCCAATCAAATGCGCTTAGCGATGCAAGATAGTAGTCGCAGCTTGAATCTCTCAAATACGGTAGCGATTGTGGTGTATGAAGCATGGCGCCAAAACGGATTGCTTGGCGGAAATTAAGAAACTTAAACTTCAACCTTGGGGTCGCGCCCCATCAGTTTTTTTACTGCTTCATGCGGTGAGAGCTTTCCAGACAAGACCTCCCCCATCATGGCGGTGATTGGCATCTCTACACCCAAGCGAGTCGCCAGATTTCCGACTGCAGAGGCGCACAGTACGCCCTCAGCAACATGTCCTAAGTTACCCAAAATTTCAGGTAGAGGTTTTCCTGCAGCAAGCGCCAAACCAACTCGACGATTGCGTGAAAGATCACCAGTAGCAGTCAAAATCAAATCGCCAACACCAGTCAATCCCATACAGGTCTCTGGTCGACCGCCAGCAGCCTTCACTAGACGCATCATTTCTGCAAGGCCACGAGTTAATACTGCAGCACGCGCATTTAAGCCAAGATCTAAACCATCGCCAATACCAGCTGCAATTGCAAGAACGTTTTTAATTGCGCCGCCCAGCTCAACACCAACTAAATCGTCGCTCGCATAGATACGCATATTGCCGTGATGAAATGCGCCTTGAACAATGTCGCATAAGGCGTTTGATTTACTAGCAATGGTTAATGCACAGGGCATTCCATTGCCAACTTCTTGCGCAAAACTAGGTCCGGATAAAGCGCCGTAAGAATGCTGAAGACCATGACTATGTAACTGATCTTCACGCGCTACTACCTGGTGTGGCAACAAAGTAGTACTGGGCTCTAAACCTTTGCACAACCAAACGATATTTAGCGGATGCTTTGCGAGGCGCAATACCTGCGCTACCGTTTCTGACAACCCTGACATTGGAGTCGCAATGACCAAAAGATCATTTTCAGAAAGGCGTTCGATAGCCCGCTCAAAACTCTCCTCTAATTGCAAGCCCTTAGGCAAGATAACGCCAGGCAAATAATCTGCATTCTCGCCCGACTTTTGAATATCTCTTAACTGCTCGGCACTTCTCGACCACAAACACACGTCGCCTGACTGAAGATGGCGCGCAGCTTGCGCGGCCATAGCAGTGCCCCATGAACCAGCTCCAAGCAGCGTCACTTTCATGATCTGTGAGCTTTAACTAATTCAGCTTAGTGAGGAAGAATGATTTTGCTTTCATCGGTAGAGCCACCTTCCGTTGCGGCAGCTTGTGCAGCCTGCATCAGGCGATGTTCGTACATACCGTGGAAGTTAATCTCATTCAAATGTATTGGCTGGAAACCAGCGCGGCTGATGGTATCAGCAATATTTGAGCGCAAGTAAGGATACAAAATTGTTGGACATGCAATACCTAACATGGGATCAATCTGCTCTGGAGGAATATTGCTAAATTCAAAAATACCAGCTTGCTTTGCTTCAACCAAAAACAGCACTTTGCTTTCTACTTTGGCGGTTACTGTCGCAATTAAAGCAACCTCAAAAATCTCATCACCCAAACGAGTAACGGCAACATCCACCTCAACCTCTACTTGAGGCTCAGCTGCGACCAATAAAATTTGTGGGGCGTGTGGCTGCTCTAAAGACAAGTCTTTGAGGTAAATACGTTGAATACGAAAACCAGGCTCTTTTGAATTTTCAGCTGCGTCTGGAGCGGAAGTAGTTTGATCAGTCATGGAAAACTTTCTGAGTAAATTTTTAAGCTAATAGTGGATCAAGTTGGCCGGCACGATCTAAGGCGACTAGATCGTCATAACCACCAACATGGGTTTCACCGATATAAATTTGCGGCACTGTACGACGGCCTGTCCGAGTCATCATGATTTCGCGCTGCGCAGGATCACGATCAATCAAGATCTTCTCTAGATTGGTAACACCCTTTTTCTGCAAAAGCTTCTCTGCCATAACGCAGTAAGGACAAACCTGGGTGCTGTACATCATGACTGGTGGCATATCTAAAACCCGCTAAATTATTTGATTAATGGGAGGGCTGCAGCTTGCCAACCCTGAACGCCGCCGTCCAAAACCGCAACTTCAGAAAATCCCAGTTTCTTGAGCTCTGGAAGCGCTTTGCGGGCACTCACACCGGATTGGCATACCAGAATGACCGGATTCTTACGATCCAGTTTGAGCTTGTCGAGTCCAGTAGAGATTCGGTCGGCCAAGATATGCTTAGACCCAGGCAGATGACCCGCTTTAAAGTCCGATTCTGGACGCAAGTCCAAAACAGCCGCTTTTCGGCGATTAATCCAAATAGTTGCCTCCGAAGGCGATAAGCCTTTTCCGCTAATAAGCGTAGATAATGTGGGGAGGAAGAGCGCTGCGCCCGAAACAAACAAGAGGGCGATAAGCGCTAGATTATCAATTTGCGTGAGAAAGTTCATCACCGGATTATAGAATGGCTCTATGAAACAACTTGTCCTTATTCGTCATGGCGAATCCGCCTGGAACCTTGAAAACCGCTTCACTGGCTGGGCGGACGTTGACTTAACCCCAAAAGGCACGGAACAGGCCCTAGCTGCAGGAGAAAATCTCCGCCAAGCAGGCTACGAGTTTGATTTAGCTTACACCTCGGTACTGAGAAGAGCGATTCGTACCCTGTGGCATGTTCAGGACACCATGGACCTCATGTGGTTACCCGTAGTCCATAGCTGGAGACTAAACGAACGTCACTATGGCGCCCTCACTGGTCTTAATAAAGCTGAAACTGCCCAGCAGTACGGAGATGCCCAAGTTCATATTTGGCGACGCTCCTACGATGTGCGCCCACCACTCCTAGAAAAGGGTGACGAACGTAATCCGCAGAATGATCGACGTTACGAAAAACTCAATGCTTCTGACATTCCTTTGGGCGAGTGCCTTAAAGATAACGTCGAGCGTGTATTGCCCCTTTGGAATGAATCTATCGCTCCCGCCCTCAAAGCAGGTAAGCGCGTATTAATCGTTGCACATGGCAATAGCATCCGCTCTTTGATTAAGTATCTCGATCAGGTTTCTGACGAAGACATCATGGAAATCAATGTTCCCAATGGTATCCCGCTTGTTTATGAGCTCGATGACAATCTCAAACCCATTCAGCATTTTTATTTGGATTAAGGTAAAACATAAGCATGCGCGTATTTTTCAAGAACTTTGCCCTAGTCTCTGTTGGCCTCATCGCCGGGGTTGCAGCCACCATCCAACTCTCTGCCACTGCCCAGCAAGGCACGACACTACCTTTAGATGAACTGCGCACACTATCAAATGTGTTTGCGCAAATCAAACGTGAGTATGTTGAGCCAATTGAAGACAAGCAGTTACTAACTGATGCAGTCAAGGGCATGGTGAGCAGTCTTGATCCGCACTCCACCTATCTTGATAAAAAAGATTTTTCTGAGATGCAAGAACAAACTAGCGGCAAGTTCGCTGGCCTTGGTATTGAAATCACTTCAGAAGATGGCGTTGTAAAAGTACTCAACCCCATTGAAGATAGTCCTGCTGCACGCGCTGGCTTACAAGCCGGGGATCTCATTACACGCTTAGATGACAAACCCGTTCGTGGCATGTCTCTAGATAAAGCGGTACGCACCATGCGTGGTACGCCGGGCACAAAAATTACTTTGACGGTCTTTCGCAAAAGTGAAGAGCGCAGCTTTCCAGTAACTATTACTCGTGCTGAAATTAAAGTGCAATCTGTTAAAGCCAAAATTTTAGATAACGACATTGCCTGGGTAAGAGTCACAAGCTTTCAAGAGCGTACCGTTCCTGATCTAGCAAAAAAATTAAGCGACCTTGCCGCTCAAGACCCTAAGATGAAGGGCATCATTCTTGACCTCAGAAATAATGGTGGTGGCTTGTTGCAAGGTGCAGTTGGTGTTGCAGCGGCCTTCTTGCCGGCAGATGCCGTGATCGTCTCCACTAAAGGTCAGACAGCCGATTCAAAGCAGGTGTTCAATGCAACGCCAGCAATGTATCGCCTGAGTGAGCCTGGCGATCCTTTGGCTGGTGTGCCTGAGATGTATAAAAAATTACCAATGGTAGTTTTAGTCAATGCCTACTCTGCTTCTGCCTCTGAAATTGTGGCTGGCGCATTACAGGATTACAAACGCGCAACTATTATTGGTAAAACCACCTTCGGTAAAGGCTCCGTTCAGACCGTACGCCCACTGACTAATGATTCCGCATTAAAAATTACCACAGCCTATTACTACACACCAAGTGGTAAATCGATTCAAGCTTACGGCATTAAGCCCGACATCGCAGTTGATCAAAATAAAGATGGCGATCCCGATGATGTGCTGATTACTCGCGAGATCGACAGCGAGAAACATTTACGCAATAAGCAATCTTCAGAAGAAAAACTCGTTGCTGATCGTGAAAAACGTCGTCTCGAAGAGTTACAACGCATTGAAGAAAAAAATGCCAAGAAGACTCCTGAAGAGAAAGAAAAAGAAAAGTCTAAGAAGCCTATCGAACTTGGTACTGCAGATGACTTCATGCTTTCTCAGGCAGTTGCGTTTATCAATGGTGAGCCAGTAAAACGCTCGGCCTCTAAGCTAGAGTAAGTTCTAGCAATGGGGTATACACATGAATGATGAGCAGCTACTTCGCTACTCGCGACATTTACTATTAGAAGAAATTGATGTTGCTGGCCAAGAAACACTTCTTGGCTCACACATCCTCATCATTGGCGCTGGCGGACTTGGAAGCGCTGCTGCGCCTTATCTAGCCGCGGCTGGTGTCGGAAAAATAACACTGGTTGATCATGACAAAGTTGAGCTTACTAATTTGCAGCGACAAATCATGCATAGCCAGAACTCCATTGGCAAAAGTAAAGTGGAGTCCGGTAAACAATTTTTGCAAAGTATTAATCCGACTCTCACGATTAATACAATTGCAGAGAAGGCAACGGAGGATTTATTAAAACAAGTCTTGCCAACGGTGCATCTTGTTCTAGATTGCACGGATAACTTTGCTACTCGTCAGCTCATCAATGCAGCCTGCTTTCACCAAAAGGTGCCTCTTGTATCTGGATCTGCACTCAAATTTGACGGTCAATTAAGCGTCTTTGACTTTCGTAACGCCACCTCCCCTTGTTACGCCTGTCTTTTTTCTCCAGAAGAACAGTTTGAGGAGGTCAGCTGTGCCAGCATGGGCATCTTTTCACCTCTAGTGGGCATTATTGGCGCGATGCAAGCAGCCCAAGCACTCCAGGTATTAATTGGCTTTGGTCAGCCTTTGGTGGGAAGAATGCTGCTTTGGAATGCACTCAACACTCAGATTGATGAGATTCGTATTTCTCGAAACCCCGCATGCAAGGTTTGCGGATCCCAACATTAGGGAATTAAGAGAGCAAGCGCTCCAATGCTTTAGCCTGCTCCTCGGGCTCGTAGGCACGCAGAACTCTAGGAACGCGGGCTTTTAATAGGCCTACATTTGCCTTTAAGATCTCGCGCTTCACCAATAACAGTTGACTAAAGTGCATTGAGAAATCTGTCAGGCCGAGTGCAAGCAATAACTTTGTTAATGTAGGGTCTCCAGCCATCTCTCCACAAACGGCAACCGGCACATCCGCGCGCTTAGCTTGATCAATGATGCTTGATAGCAAATTCAAAATAGCAGGATGCAGGGGATCATATAAATGTGCAACTGCATGATCTGCGCGATCGATTGCCAAGGTGTACTGAATTAAGTCATTCGTGCCAATAGAAAGAAAATCGAATCGATTAATAAATAAGGGCAGCATCAAAGCAGCCGCAGGAATTTCAATCATGGCACCAACTTGAATGTTGGGGTTAAATGCCTTGCCGCGTTGGTGTAGTTGCTGCTTTGCTTTTTCAATCAATCTAAATGTTTCGTCAATCTCTTTAACATGAGCCAACATCGGGATCATAATGCGCGCCTGGCCATGGGCTGATGCGCGCAAGATAGCTCTGAGTTGCGTTAAAAAGATTTCCGGCTCAGTCAGAGACCAGCGAATCGCACGCAATCCCAGTGGTGATGCACCCGTTTGAGAAACATCACCTCCACCGCCCAAGGCCTTATCAGCACCAACGTCAATAGTTCTAATATTGACAGGCAAGCCATGCATTAAATCGACTACGCGACGATATTCTTGATACTGCTGCTCTTCATCGGGGAGGGCCTGCTTGCGATCCATAAATAGAAATTCAGAGCGGAATAAGCCCACACCTACAGCACCCAACTTCACTGCCTGAATAGCATCCTCAGGCAACTCAATATTGGCAAATAATTCAATCTGAACGCGATCAGCTGTTTCTGTCTTGGCATGCTTTAACTGCTTTAGTTTGCGGGCCTCTTTTAAGGCTTGCGCCTGTAGCTTTCGATACTCAGCAAGAAGTTGTTCATCGGGAGCAACAACGACAACCCCATGCTCCCCATCCAATATCAACCAATCGCCATGACGAATCATTTCACTGGCATGTCGCACACCGACTACTGCTGGAATCTCCATACTGCGCGCAACAATAGCGGTATGAGAGGTTTTACCACCAAGATCTGTGACAAAGCCTGTAAAAGCATGCTCTTTAAAACGCAGCATGTCATGGGGGGCAATGTCGTGCGCCACAATAATGGCATCTACTCCAACATCACTAGGCGACAACAAATCAGAATCGCCTAAACCATCTTTTTTCTGCGCATGCAGTGCCTTTAATACTCTCTCAGCTACCTGTCGAATATCGTTGGCACGCTCTTTTAAGTACGCATCCTCAATCTCTGCAAATTGCTCCAAAAGATCATTGAGCTCGGTTGTTAAGGCCCAAGCGGCATTCAACCTTTGCGTACGAATTAATTTAATCGGCTTCTCAGCTAGAGCTGGGTCTGCCAGAATCATGCCGTGCACATCTAAGAATGCGGCCATTTCTTGTGGCGCATCTTTAGGCAATCCTTGACGCAATTGCGCCAACTCAAGGCGTACCTGCTCAAAAGCGTCTAATAACTTTTTGGCTTCAGCCTCTTCTTTGCCAGCTTCAATCAGGTAATGGCTAACCTCTAATGCTGCACGTGATATCAGTACGGCTTTGCCAATAGCAATGCCTTTAGATACTGCAATTCCGTGCAAAGCAAAGGTCATCCTTATTCGCCCTCACCAAATCGATCGTTAATTAATGCTGTTAAGGCCTGCATTGCCTCATCTTCTTTTTCACCAACTGTCTCCAGAGTGACTGTGCTGCCAATTCCAGCGGCCAGCATCATGACACCCATAATGCTCTTCGCATTGATTTGACGACCATTACGAGATAAGAAAATTTCACAAGGAAACTCTGCGGCAAGCTGGGATAACTTCGCAGATGCCCGGGCATGCAAGCCCAACTTGTTAATGATTTCGATTTCAGCAACAGGCATATTGAGTCCTATTTCTCCGTAGTGACTTGCGGTGTTTTGGTACCCAAACGCAAAATTCCATTTTGACCACCCAGAAGTGCCTTATGAGCAAGCTCTTCGAGACCTTCACCACGATGAGAAATACAACGCATCAGCATGGGTAGATTTAATCCGGCCAAGACAATCACAGGTGCATTCAAACCAGATAACGGTCCCAGAGCTTCAAGCTTAGATGCCACATTAGCTGGGGTCGCGCCCATTACATCCGTCAGTATTAAAACGCCCTGACCTGTATTGACGCCATATGCCGCTTTCAACAGTCGATCGAAACTAGCCTTTGTATCTTCATAGGGCGGAATATCAACCGCCCTAACTCTCTCCGGCACCACACCAAACGCATGCTCAGCAAAACCGAGCATCGCACTTGCGACTGGGGTGTGAGCAACAATTACGATTCCAACCATTTTTATGCCAATGCCTTTTCAAGCGCTGTTAACCAAAATTTCGGAACATCAAATCTGCTTTGCTCAGTAATCTCTACAAAACAGGTTGGGCTAGTCACATTAATTTCTGTGACATAAGCGCCAATTAAATCTAATCCTACCAAGAACAAGCCCCGGGCATTCAAAATAGGGGCAAGGCGCTCTGCAACCTTCCTCTCAGCATCCGTTAATGGCATAGCGACCCCTTTGCCGCCAGCAGCTAAGTTACCTCTGATCTCACTCCCCTGCGGAATGCGGGCTAGTGCAAATGGCACTACCTCGCCACCGATGAGCAGCACACGTTTATCGCCTTGAGCTATCTCAGGTAAGAATCTTTGCACCATCAATGTACGTGCGCCATTCTCACCTAGAGTCTCGACAATACTGGCGAGATTTAAACCGTCTGGCCCTACACGAAACACGCCCATACCACCCATACCATCTAGGGGCTTAATGACAATATCTTGATGCTCTTGGTGAAATACTTCAATCGCACTCAGCTCACGCGTTACTAAAGTTGGCGGGATGAGCTCTGGAAACTCTGTGATGGATATCTTTTCAGAGTGATCTCGAATAGCTGTTGGATTATTAAATACTTTTGCACCTTGACGAACCGCAGCAGATAACAACCAAGTGGTATTGAGATACTCGATATCAAATGGCGGGTCAGTACGCATCATGACTGCGTTAAAAGTATTTAATGGGCGGCCCTCAATGGAGCCCAACTCAAACCATGCTGTGCCACTTGGCTTAATGGTGAGCGACTGACAATCCGCTACTACAAAGTCATCTCTCCAGAGAATATTGCGGCTTTCGCAAAACCAAAGTTGATGACCCGCTTCTTGCGCAACGCGCATCATTGCCAAAGTGGAATCTTTGCTAACCTTAAATGACTCCAAAGGATCGGCAATGAAAAGAAAGTTCATCTTATGTCCGAGCATTCAAATAAAGTTAAGCAGCTTCAGCATTAGGATCAGAGCGCTCTAACTCTAAAGAGGCGGATAACAAAGCTAAGCGAGCGACAACACCATAAAGATAAAAACGATTTGGCGGCGCACTACCAGGCTTGGCACCTAGGTCTGGCATAGAGTTTTGCTCGAACGCCAAAGGTACAAAATGCATGCCAGGTGCGTTTAGATTCTCGTCTGGACCACGATCAGTATGCACACGATAGAAGCCGCCAATCACATAGCGGTCAATCATGTACACCACTGGCTCTGCAACTGCTTCATTGACCTTTTCGAAGGTATATACACCCTCCTGAATTAAGACATCGCTGACTTCAAGGCCTTCTTTAACAACACTCATCTTATTGCGGTCTTTGCGATTCAGACCCTTGAGTTGCGCAGGATCGTTTACTACCATGACACCCATACCGTATGTACCAGCATCAGCCTTCACTACGACGTAAGGCTTTTCTTTAATGCCGTACTCTCGATATTTCTTCGCAGTTTTCTTGAGCACCTTCTCAACAGCAGCCTGCAACTCTTCTTCGCCCTTACGCTCATGGAAGTTCACATTAGAGCAACTAGCAAAGTAAGGATTAATCATCCAAGGATCAATATCAACTACCTTTGCAAATTTCTTAGCGACTTCATCGTAAGCTGTAAAGTGATTTGACTTACGGCGGACATGCCAACCGGCATGCAGGCCTGGCAAGAGATATTGCTCGTGGAGGTTTTCTAGGATCGGAGGAATACCCGCTGATAAATCGTTGTTCAGCAAAATTGAACAGGGATCAAAGTCTTTTAAACCTAAACGCTGCTTCTTCAAACCTAGGCGAGACAAAGGCTCCATCAAGAGACGATTACCATCAGGCAAATCAATCCAAGTTGGTTTTTTAATCTCATCAGACAAAGTACCTAAGCGAACATTCAGACCGGCTTGGCGCAAGATCGAAGACAGACGTGCAATATTCTGCAAATAGAAAGTATTGCGAGTGTGCCGCTCAGGTATTAGTAGTAAATTTTTTGCTTCCGGGCAAATTTTCTCAATGGCTGCCATAGCTGCCTGAACTGCCAAGGGCAACATCTGGGGCGAGAGGTTATTAAACCCACCCGGGAAAAGATTCGTATCAACTGGCGCAAGCTTAAAACCTGCATTACGCAAATCAACTGAGCAGTAGAACGGCGGAGTGTGCTCCTGCCATTCAAGCCTGAACCAGCGCTCAATCGTTGGGGTTGCTTCCAATACCTTCGACTCGAGATCGAGAAGAGGGCCGCTAAGGGCAGTGATGAGATGTGGGACCATGACACTATTGTAAGATTTTTAAAACACAAAGGGCGGCATCCGAAGATACCGCCCTCTTTACCCACTAAATTGACCGATATTTACCTCTAGGGGGTCATTCAACCCCCTAATTAAGTCAATTAGTTTGAATACGCTGTTTCGCCATGAGAAGTGACATCCAAACCTTCACGCTCTTGATCTTCAGGAACACGTAGGCCAACCACCATATCCACCACTTTGTATGCAATCACTGAAACTACTGCACACCAGATAATAGTGATGATGACGCCTTCAGCCTGAATAATGGTCTGACTAAAAATTGAGAAGTCAGCAGGAGCAGCTCCGCCAGTGCCACCCAAACTAGGCGCAGTAAATACACCAGTCAAGATCGCTCCAACGATACCGCCAACACCATGGATACCAAATACGTCGAGAGTGTCATCTGCGCCAAGCATTCTTTTCAGACCACTCACCGCCCATAAGCAAACTAGACCAGAGATAAAGCCGATAGCAATTGCACCCATTGGGCCGACAGTACCGCACGCTGGAGTAATACCAACCAAACCAGCTACCGCACCAGAAGCAGCGCCCAACATTGAGGCTTTACCTTTGAACAAAGTTTCGCCCAAGTTCCATGCCAATACTGCAGCAGCAGGTGCAAGCAAGGTGTTAATGAATGGCAGTGCAGCACCTTCATTAGCCTCTAGGTTTGAGCCTGCATTAAATCCAAACCAACCTACCCACAATAATGCAGCACCAACCATAGTGAGAGTTAAGCTATGAGGAGTCATTGCATCTTTGCCATAACCCAAGCGCTTGCCAATCATGTATGCACCTACTAGGCCAGCAATACCAGCATTAATGTGTACAACTGTACCGCCAGCAAAATCAAGCGCACCCTTACCAAGCAAGTAACCACCAGCACCCCAAACCATATGTGCAATCGGGAGGTAGCAGAAAGTTAACCATATTGCGCAAAAGAGCAACACAGCAGCAAACTTCACGCGCTCAGCAAATGAACCTACGATCAAGCATGCAGTGATGCCAGCAAATGTTGCCTGGAATGCGATAAAGATAAATTCTGGAATCTTTGATGTTGGTGTGAAAGTATCGGCTTGTGAGGCAGTTGTAACGCCGGACAAGAACACTTTACTAAAGTCACCAATAATCAAACCTTCTGCACCAAATGCTAATGAGTAGCCATAGACAACCCACAGTACAACCATTAAAGAAAATACTGTCATTACTTGCATTAAGACTGACAACATATTTTTGCTTCTGACTAAGCCGCCATAGAAAAGCGCTAAGCCTGGCAACACCATCAAAATAACCAAGATGGTACTGAGCATCATCCAAGCTGTATCAGCCTTATCAACAGTAGCTGCCACGGTACTAGCCACACCAGCAACACTGGCAGCAGCAGCCGCTACAGGCTCATCAGGAGCCGCATAAGCGACTGAAGTTACCATTGCGCCAGATACGCCAATAGCCAAGGCTACAGCGGTTCCAGCAAGAAGTTGTTTCATTCGAGCAAACATTTTGAACCCCTCTTTAAAGTGCTGACGCACCGGTTTCACCGGTACGAATGCGAATGACGTGTTCAACTGGTGAGACAAAAATCTTGCCATCGCCAATCTTTCCAGTACGAGCAGATTTTTCAATTGCTTCAATCGCTCGCTCCAAGATGCCATCTTCAACAGCAGCTTCAATTTTTACTTTTGGCAAAAAGTCGACTACATACTCTGCACCGCGATACAACTCGGTGTGACCTTTTTGACGACCAAAGCCTTTTACCTCAGTGACGGTGATGCCCGAAACTCCCACTTCCGAGAGAGCTTCGCGCACTTCGTCAAGCTTGAAGGGCTTGATGATTGCGGTAATTAATTTCATACGTTTCTCCGTTCAGAGGAAAGAATTAGAAAGTTTTTGTGAGGGCAACAACTGCGCCGCCACGACCGGCTGCACTATTTGGCGTACCTAGCGGACTACCGCTGTATGTATTCCACCAAACTGGATTAGCATTAGTCGCCACATAAGAGGCTGAAAGAGCTAGGCCACTACCAAAATCTTTGGTTACACCAAGCTTCCAGTCTGTATAACTAATGTTATTTTCAGTCTGATTTATGCCACCAGTAGATGCTGGTTGACCCGCAACATACTGATAACCTACGTGCGCATTAGCCGTTAAACCCCAAAATCCTGTGTCATAGTTCACTGTTAAATCTGGGTACATAGAGCCTGCACTATTTGGAATACCGAAGAGTGTTGTTACTGCATATGAGAGTTTCACAAAACCAGTTAAAGGTCCTAAAGTGAAGTTCTGAGCAGCGTAAAGCTCAGTACTGTTTGGATTTAGCATTGCAGAATACTGACCCTTACTTGGATAGTAGTACTGGAGTACACCAAAGTCAGATGCGAATCCTGGGGCAATCAATTCTTTCTTAAAACCGCCATAAAAATCCATCTCGATTGGTGCTGATACATTACCGCTTGTAGTGTTTCCAACCCAGCTGATGGTGCTATTCCAGTTACCAATATAGAAACCACTCTCATGGGCATAGTCGAAGCCGCCTTGAATGGCTGGCTGATAGTTGGATTGCGTAATACCACGATAGCGATAGTCGTTAGTGATAGTCACGTTTGCAGAGATCGGATTGCCTGCATCTTCAGGATTAGTTGGGGTATCGGCAGCAAATGCTGCTGTAGCAAATAGGCCAGATGCTGCTAGAGCGATGGCTGTCTTTTGAATAGTTTTCATGTGTTGCTCCTTGCTGTGTGTAATGAAAAAGGGATAAATGCTTTATTGCATGGAGTGATCATGAATCTCCCGCCCCCTTTCAATTTGGTGCAATTCCCCTAAATAAGGCTTATGCCCAGCTTTAGTGCACTTATTTGCACCAATTTGGTTCATTTTGGTGCAACTGCAGCATTTTTGACTGGTTTCAGCTGTTTTTGACTCAACAACATAAAATGACCGGTGTGTCTTTTATGCAACTCTCAATAGAACGGCGGTCGGCATTATGCAAAAAACAGGCGAAATCCTAGAACAAATTCAGCGCATTGCTAGCGATATGCAAAACAAGGTTGGGGATGCTATTCGTAACTCACCTGCACAAGAGATTGAAAAGAATGTGCGCGCCATGATGAATCAGGGCTTCCAGAAAATGGACCTAGTGACTCGTGAAGAGTTTGATTTGCAATCGAAGGTATTAGCAAAGACCAGAGAAAAACTAGAAGCTCTTGAAGCTAAGGTAGCTGCTTTAGAAAAGCCTTAACCAGAATTACGGTTTCGCCTAGAAACTATTCCGGGCGGAACTCATCGAAGAAGTTGGAGTAAACCTCTTCAGAGAAAAACCGTTTTGCAGCCACCCTTGCTGGAGCTGTATGCAAAACGGAGATTTGATAAATCCAAGTTCCATTATCTGGACCAACTCTGGTAATCCAACGCACACGCATTGACTGCTCTACTGCACCAGTAGATTTAAATTCTAAGAAGTAATCCTTAGTAGCAACACGCTGTTTATTGGCAGTCTGATAAAGAGCATCAACACTCAGCGCACTCTCCAAACTGACATTTGCACGATTCAATAAGTTGCCTTGCAATTGATCCAACAATTTAGGTGCTAGGGCGGACTGATCTTTGGTCAGGTGAATTGTGCTCACTGAATAAATATCATCCTCAATTTTTACAGCTTCTAAAGTTTGAGGAATCTCTTGATTTTGATAAGAGATTTTTCGCTGAATCTTTTCAGGCTTACCTGGAAATAAAGCGCTATAGCCATCTTGCGGAGACTGCACAGTCCGCCAATCTAGCTTGGGACTACAAGCAGAAAGTAGCAATGCAAGTGCTAGAACTACACCAAACTTTTGGAGCATACGTTTAGACAAGACCTGCGCTATGCGCTTGTTGATCAGCATGGTAACTAGAGCGCACCATTGCGCCCACGGCGGCATGTGAGAAGCCCATGGCATAGGCCTCTTCCTCGAAATGCTTAAAGACGTCAGGGTGCACATAGCGACGAACTGGCAGGTGATGTCCTGAAGGAGCTAGGTACTGACCAATAGTCAGCATATCAATATTGTGCTCACGCATGTCACGCATGACTTCTAATATCTCCTCGTCAGTTTCCCCCAAGCCAACCATTAAACCGCTCTTGGTTGGAATATGTGGAAAGCGCTCTTTGAAATCTTTCAGTAACTTTAAAGAATGTGCGTAGTCAGCTCCAGGTCGAGCCTCTTTGTATAAGCGCGGAACTGTTTCTAAATTGTGATTCATCACATCAGGTAGGCCTTGAGGCGCATGCTCAGAAAAAATATCCAACGCTTTATCTAAACGACCACGAAAATCTGGGACCAAGACTTCAATACGGGTATTTGGAGAGAGATCTCGTGATTGAGAAATACAGTCCACATAATGCATGGCGCCACCATCACGCAAATCATCGCGATCGACGCTCGTAATCACCACATAATTTAATTTCAGAGCAGCGATCGTACGCGCTAAATTACCAGGCTCCTTGGTATCCAGTGGATCTGGTCTACCATGACCCACATCGCAAAATGGGCAACGACGCGTACATTTATCACCCATGATCATGAAGGTAGCAGTGCCTTTTCCAAAGCACTCACCAATATTGGGACAACTTGCCTCTTCACAAACCGTGACCAACTCATTCTCACGCAATATTTTTTTGATCTCATTAAAGCGAGAGTTTCCGGAAGCAGCTTTTACACGAATCCAATCTGGCTTCTTAAGCACTTCCTCTAAGGGCACGATCTTGATTGGAATACGTGCAGTTTTCTCATTCGACTTTTGCTTACGCGAAGCATCGTAATTTAGGTCTTGGCGACTATTAGTAGTAGCGGTATCGAGGTCCGGCTTATTGGTGGTCATGATGAAGTCAGTTGCTTTTGCAAATGCCCTAAAAGGGTTTGGCTAATAATGCCTATATTGTCCTTGATCCCAAGGGTTTGCATATCCACCGTCCTTAAGCCCTCATAACCACATGGGTGAATACGGGAAAAAGCCTCTAAATCAGTCGATACATTCAGGGCAAGCCCATGATAGGAGCATCCTTTTGAGACTTTAAGGCCTAAAGCAGCAATCTTTGCACCCCGATACTCCAATGGAACTGGACCGTCTTGAGCAATATAAATACCAGGCGCACCAGCATTTCTTTCCGCTTGAATACCAAAATCTGCCAGAGTATCAATTAAAGCCTGCTCAATTCGGGAGACAAGCTCTTTTACAAAAATTCCTAAGCGCCTGAGGTCGAGCAGTAGATACACCACTATTTGGCCAGGGCCGTGATAAGTAATCTCACCTCCGCGATCGACCTGCACTAAGGGAATTTGATTGCTAGGGGAATGGAGGTTGCTAGCATCGCCCGCCAAACCTAAAGTAAATACTGGCGGATGCTCCAGAATCCAAATTTCATCTGGGGTTTCGCCATCTCGCTGCTGCGTGAAATCTCGCATCGCTTGATAGGTTGACTCGTAGTCAGCGACCCCTAAATGTTTTACTAAAAAACTCATGCAAATAATTTAGAGGACAACACTGACCAAAGGATGCGTGGATAAAGTGCGATACAGCTCATCTAATTGCTCACGGCTAGTTGCAGTGATCGGCAAAGTAATTCCCAGATAATTTCCATCTTTAGAAGGTCGCTGTTCAACCTTGCTCTCGTCAAGCGTAGGGTCAAATTGACGAGCAATGTGCAAAATTGCTGGCAGGTATTCTGGGTTGGTCTTGCCCATTACCTTAATTGGAAACTCAGATGGGTACTCGATAAGAGATTTTCTATCCTCAGTCATGCTTTATCTTCCTTATTTACTTTGTAGTTTATTGATTGCGATGATCTGGCATACCTAACCAAGCACCAGTGATGATGTTGCGTATGCAATGTAGACGTCGGTGGAAAAAATGATCTGCGCCCGGAACCACCTGAACTGTTAGCTCTTGAGGGCGCGCCCAATCTAAGACATCGATCAAGGGAATAGTTTCATCCACTTCGCCATGAATCAAAATCGTATCCGCAGGCACGGGCGCCAAGACCCACTTGCCTGCTGCACTACCCACCATGACGAGCCGCTCAGCTGGGCGCCCAAGTTCTGACAAGCGTTGTACTAAATGCGTCCCAACAAAACTTCCAAATGAGAAACCCGAAACGACTAAAGGTAAAGTATTTGCAGTCTGAGTCCACGCTTGTTGTGAGCTAGCCTCAAATTGATTCCAGCTTGAGGGAGTGCGCATCCAATCAGTGACATGAAGCAGATCTTCCATCTCACCAACGCCGTCATCATGCACACCAGCAGTGGCTCCTACACCTCGAAAATTCGGACGGACGCTGACGTAACCCAGTTGATTAAAGGCACGCGCCATAGTTTGTGCAACTTTGTTATCCATCGTTCCACCCATTAACGGATGAGGATGGGCAACTAAAGCTAAACCCCTTACCAAAAAATCTGGATTAGTTTTTAATTCATCTGGCAGATCAATCGACATTTCGATTTGACCCACAACACCATCAATATGAATGATTTTTGTACGGCTATTCATGAGAAACGCTTTCTGAAATCTTTTTAAGCTAATTGCAATCGCTCTACCGGGCGCCCTTGCACCAAGTGTGACTGAATAATTTCTTCGATGTCTTCAGTATCAACAAATGTGTACCAAATACCCTCTGGATAAATTACTGCTACCGGTCCATCAGCGCAGCGATCTAAACACCCCGCCTTGTTAATGCGGATTTTTCCTGGGCCAGATAAACCCAATTCTTTCACGCGATTTTTTGCATACTCAAATAAGGCAAACGCGTTATGGCGATCGCAACAATCTTCGCCATTCTTACGCTGATTTAGACAGAAAAAGACATGGTGTTTAAAGCTCATACATACTCTCAATCAAGTTTTTGAATTAAAGGTGGTCCGATTTCGGAGTGCCCAAAATAAAGCCAATGGCAACCATACTACTGAAACCCATTGCATTAATTCGTTAAAGTGTAATAGCCGACCCTGGTACCACTGCCGTAATGTCAAAATGAAATAAGGATTGTCTGGCAAAAGATTAATTGCCAGGGTGGCACTCAGCAAGCAAGTGATCGCAAGCCAAGCTTTATTGCTTACAGATAACCTGAGAGCCCATCTCAGCAATAGACTTCCCAGCAGCATCCCCCAGATAGCTCCAGCCGTGAGCCACACCAAGCTAAATACCGCCCCGAATTGCAATGTCGTAAAGGCAATTTTTACTAGAACGGTGAAGCAGAGTAGGCCATTCAAGATTTTCCACTGGGGGGCTTTTGCGCGCATCCCTAGCGATAGTAAAAGCCCGGTACCTAGCCAGCAGACCGCTGTAATGATGGACTCCTGTACAACATGGTTTATCACCATGGTTCCCCAGTCAACCGAGGCAAAAATCGCATGCCCCCACACCCCTGTACCCAACCAAGAACTCTGAGGGTAGATCTGGGTCCAAGGAAAAAGTAGAAACAGGGCGCAAGCAGCCCAGTTCAAACCAAACCATTGGTCAAAACGACGGCGCACCACGCTACCAGAAAGCCACTGGGGGCCCAAGGGTATAGCTAGCAAGCCACCTAACAGAGCGCCCAACACATTAGCCCACCAATCCATTTGACTCGGTATCCGAGTAGGGAGCCAAGTTTGCAAGGATTCCACACTCAACGCTAATACCGCACTCAAACCCAAAGCAATGCCTAAGGCAACAAAATTACGCCAACGTGGGTAACAGGCAAAAACCAAGATAAACCCTAGAGGGATATAGGCCAATATATTGACCGAGACATCAAAGAGCGTGATAAAGCGAGGCAAAGGGGCATCCAACCACGCTAATGCTGCAATACCATTGTCCAGGTGGAAATCAAAAGGGTTGAGGCTGACGTAAAGGATTAAAAGTGCGTAGCTCAAGCTAATAGCCCTAGCTAAAGGCATCGCCTGGAGAGGCCAAACAAACTTGCGAGGACGCTGATCTTCGTGATGCATTCCCTTATTCTAGGTCAGCTGGGCCATATCTTTCTACAATAGGAAAATGAGTCCGAATTGCATCCTAGAACGTGTTGCCACCACCAAATCGACCAATGATGATTTATTGGCCCGTTGGCGTGCCGGGGAATTAATCGATCCTGTTGCTCGAATTGCCCACGAGCAGACCTCTGGCAAAGGCAGAGCTGGGAGGGCTTGGCTTTCCAACCCAGAAGACACGCTATGTTTTTCCTTGGCCTACCCATTCAATAAACGCCCTAATGAGCTTAGCGGACTCAGCTTAGTAGTTGGACTGGCAGTCGTTTCCGGCATTGCCGAGGCCTTGGGAACCAGTGAAGTCGCACTCCATCAACAAGGCATTCGACTGAAATGGCCCAATGATTTGCTACTAAATCATTCCAAACTTGGTGGCATTCTGATTGAAGGTGGACAAAGCAATCCAAGCTCACCTACTTGGATGGTGATTGGGCTGGGCCTCAATCTTCGCAATGCATTACTGATTGAAAGGAATCTGGATGCCCAATCCTCAATCGGCGCTGCTGCTTTAGATCAACTCGTGCCTGACAAAACATTACTTCCTGATACTGAATTTATTTGGCTAAAACTCATTGAATCATTTGAAAAGTATTTAGCCCAATTTAAGCAACATGGATTTGCTTACTTTAAAAACTCCTGGACGCAGTGGGATGCATATAACAATCAATCTGTTTGCATATCAGGTGCGGGCAAAGAGCCTATCATCGGAATTTCTACTGGGGTTGATGACACTGGTGCACTTATCCTAAAGCAGCAGGACCAATCCATTGTCATTCATGCAGGCGATGTTTCTTTGCGAGTTCAATCATGAGTCTGTATTTAGTATTTGATCTTGGTAATACTCGGCTGAAGTGGGCCGCTGTCGAATCAACACAAAACATTTCAGACCGAAACAAAAAACTGTGGGCATATTCTGGATCGATTAGTAATCAATCTTTCCAATCTCCCGAGCTGCGAGCTGAGCTATCCGACTATATTTCTAAAACATTACCAAAGCCAGATGCAATTGCATTTTGCTGTGTGGCTGGCAATACTGCCATTGAAAATCTGCGCAGCCTATTTCCGCAATGGCAAGAGCTTGAGTGGAAGCAGCTTTCAGGTGGTAGTACTTATGAGGGTGTACGCACACTCTATCAAGACCCAAGTAAACTGGGCGCAGACCGATGGGCAGCATTGATTGGTGCAAGAGCACTCTCCAATACCAATACCCTGGTGATTAACGCGGGGACGGCTACGACCATTGACTTACTGGGCGGTAACGGCGTTCATTACGGCGGCTGGATCTTGCCGGGTCTTAGTCTGATGCAAGAAAGCCTGCAACAGAATACAGCCCAACTTCCATTAGCAGTTCGCCCTAGTAATTCTGAAATACAAGCAGGCTTTGGCATAACAACAGATGAAGCTATTACCGGAGGGTGTGATGCGGCTCAAATGGGAGCAATACTGCGAGCAGTGTATTTAGCCAAAGCAATGAATCATCCTGTCGAACGAATTTGGCTTGACGGTGGTAATGCCAAGATTTTGGCAAATGCAATTAAACAATTTCCTGAGCTAGCAGTACTACCCATTGAACCTATCGAAGGCTTGGTACTGCGCGGGCTTTGGGCTTGGCTCTTGCAAAATATTTAGACCAGCCCACTTTAATTTGCAGGGCTTAGCTAGTACGAATCTTTCCCAGTAGCGTTGTAGTAGAACGCTCATATAAAAATGGAACGGCGACTGCTTTGCCACCCCAGGTTTTTACTAGACGAGTTTCTTCAAGGGTATCGATCTCATAATCTCCACCCTTGACATAGATATCCGGATGAATTTTTGCAATCAAATTCACTGGCGTCTGTTCTGTAAATAACATGACCAAATCAACACTCTCCAGCGCCGCTAATAAAGCTTGTCGGTCTGCCTCGGTATTGATAGGTCTGTCATCACCCTTACCCAACATCTTGACTGAGGCATCCGAGTTCACACCAACGACCAGACTCGCTCCTAATGCTCGGGCTTGAGCTAAGTAACTAGCATGGCCGCGGTGCAAGATATCAAAGACGCCGTTCGTAAATACCAGAGGTCTTGGAAGCGCGGCAATACGAGCCTCCAGCTCAGCCGGCGGACAGACTTTGGACTCAAAAGAAGGTAAAGGTAGAGAGCTCATAACGTCATATTAATGGCATTGAGCCTAGCTCAACGATATTTGCCAGAATGTCTTAGACTTGGACATCCCCACCCCTTTAATAGGCTCAAAATGATTCGTAACATGCCAAGGTATTTATTGGCACTTCTCTTTCTGATGGCTGCAACGCAATTGGTCCAGGCTGCGCCCCCAGCATCAACCAGCTGTAGCCCTCTTTTGTCTCATACTTTTCCAAGATTGCAGGATGAAGCACCTCAAAACCTGTGCCAATACCAAGGGAAAGTCATTTTGGTCGTTAATACAGCTAGCTTTTGCGGCTTTACAAGTCAATATGAGGGTCTAGAGAAGTTATATGCCAAATATAAAGATCGTGGCTTAGTTGTATTGGGATTTCCATCAAACGATTTTGGGCAACAAGAGCCGGGTAGCAATAAAGACATTGCCGACTTCTGCAAAAATACCTATGACGTGAAGTTCCCCATGTTTGCCAAGAGCGCAGTCAGCGGCAGCAACCCGAATCCTTTATTTAAGATGCTCATTGCCAAAACTGGTACAACTCCTAAATGGAATTTTTATAAATATCTAATTAATCGCAATGGTAATGTAGTGGACTCATATGGCAGTCTGACTAACCCGACAAGCAGCAGCATTACCAGTGAGATAGAAAAACTTCTTGGAGAGAAAATTTAGTGGTTAAGAAAAAAGTTGCCATCATTGGCGCTGGTATTTCTGGCTTAGGATGCGCATACGCATTAAGACAGCACCCAGACTTAGATCTCACCGTATTTGAAGGTGGCAATCATATCGGTGGTCATAGCAATACAGTAGATCTCACACTAGACACTTCTGAAGGCAAGGTGTCTCATGGAGTGGATACTGGCTTTCTAGTATTTAATCGCAAAACCTATCCTCGATTAGTTCGTCTATTTGAGGAAATTCAAGTGCCGATTGCACCATCAGAGATGTCTTTTTCTGTATCAATTGATGCGAGCGAAAAAACGGGGCATGCCAAAAAGATTGAATGGGCTGGTAATGACATCAATTCCTTCTTTGGACAAAGAAGCAATTTATTCTCATTGTCATTCTGGAGAATGGCTTATGACATCTTACGCTTCAATCGTTTAGCCACTCGACTCGCAGAAGAACAAATTACTGCCAAGCTTGAATACTCAGAACCGGATGAGCGTATTAAGGATTTTTTAGATCGTAATCACTTTAGCACTAGCTTTAGAGAAAATTATTTCCTGCCAATGATTGGTGCCATTTGGTCATGCTCTGTTGAGCAGATGCTGGAGTTTCCAATTCAGACAATGGTCCGCTTCTGTCATAACCATGGGCTTTTACAGATTCAAAATCGCCCACAATGGCTTACTGTTAAAGGTGGTTCGCGAGAATATGTGAAGCTTTTGGTTGCAGTCCTGGAGAAACATCAAGTCCAGTTTGTGCGCGAATCCGTTTCCCGTGTCAACACCTGTCAAGCAGAAAATTCTCAGGTCGAAGTCATTACCCCTTCAGGGTCACACTGGTTTGATGAAGTAGTGATGGCTTGTCATAGCGATCAGACTTTAGACTTAGTACATGGTATTGACCAAGATGCCCGAAATATTTTGGCCTCCGTACCCTATCAAAAGAATCGTGCAATTTTGCACACTGACAGGAATTTTCTACCAGCTACTGAGCGCTGCTGGGCTGCCTGGAACTACACTGCAAAGTCTGGTGCAACACCAAGCGCACAACAACACGTCAGCGTCAATTATTTAATCAACCGCTTGCAACCTCTGCCTAAGGCATTCGAGAGTACGCAGATTATTGTGAGCCTGAACCCACTAACTGATCCAAACCCATCACTAGTTCATGAAGAAATTCATTACTCGCATCCAGTATTCGATATGCGTGCTGTCCAGGCTCAAAAGGAGCTCCCTTTAATTCAGGGCAACTCCTCAATTTGGTATTGCGGTGCATGGACTGGCTTCGGCTTTCATGAAGATGGCCTCCGTTCAGGTGAATTGGTAGCGATGGATCTGATGGAAAAAATTGCTCATCGCGTTCTACCTAGCTCGATTAAAGATGTTCAGTAAATGAATTTGCCAACGATTAATTTTGGGACGGTAAAGCATCGGCGTTTTCGCCCCGCTAAAAATGCGTTTGGCTATGGTGTATTTACTTTATCCATTCCAATGCGCGCACGCAGGAATGATCCAACATTACTCAGCAAGCATGGTCTTAGAGACAATCAATTCGGACTTTTCTCATTCTTCGACCAAGATCATGGCTTAGGTAATGGGGATAGCCTGTCCTGGATGGAAGAAATCCTTGAGGCAAATCATATTCAGCATATTGATGGTGAGATCTGGTTACAAACCTTTCCGAGGGTGCTGGGCTATGTCTTTAACCCTGTCAGCTTTTGGATCTGCACTCAAGCCAATGGTCAGGTTCAGGCTGTATTGGCGGAGGTAAACAACACCTTTGGGGAGCGACACTGCTACTTACTTCATCATGATTCTGGAGCAGCACTGCAATCTGGAGAGACTCTGGTGAGTAAGAAAGTGTTTCATGTGTCGCCTTTCTGTGACGTGAGTGGGGAATACCACTTTCGCTTTTTGTTTTCTCAAGACAGTCGCTCCAAGAGAAATATTGTTTGTCGAATTGAACTCCATGAGGATGGGAGTCCATTGATTAACACCAGCATCAGCGGTCTAGCCCAACCCCTGACTAAAAGCGCACTTTATCTTGCCTTCCTGCGCTACCCTCTAATGAGTCTTGGCGTGATTGGCCGTATTCATTGGCAGGCATTGAAATTATGGTTAAAAGGTGTACCCTTTCATTCAAAACCTAAACCACCAGAACTTGAAATTACCCGATGAATCGCCCCGGTCAATCATTACTATCTCGCCTCACATTCTCCCGTCCGGAGAAGCGAGAATCAAAACAACAACAATATCGCACAAGTACACGTACCCTCTTAGGTCTCTTAGCGCAATTGAGAAGTGGGCATTTGGTTCTCACATTGCCAAATAATGAAGTAAGGGAATTTGGAGACAACTCAGACCAACTGCATGCAGAGATTCAAGTTTTAGATTGGTCTGTATTTAAGCAAGTTTTATCTCATGGTGATATTGGCTTTGCTGAGAGTTATATTCGAGGTGAGTGGAATACGCCAGACCTCAAGGCTGTTCTAGAGCTAGCTATTCGAAACCGCACCATTCTAGAAAAAGCAATCTATGGAAGCTGGTTAGGCTCCATAGCGTATCGCCTAAGACATTGGTTTAGAGATAACTCCAAATCTGGGAGTCGTAAAAATATTCATGCTCACTATGATCTAGGGAACGCCTTCTATACCCTTTGGTTAGACCCCTCCATGAGCTATTCAAGCGCATGGTTCTCAGAGGGTGACAAGCAATCACTGATGGAGGCGCAGCGCGCCAAAATCAAACGCATACTCGACTCCATTCACGCCAAACCGGGTGACCAACTTCTAGAGATTGGCTGTGGTTGGGGTGGATTTATGGAAGAAGCCATACGCAATGGCAATCAAGTTACCGGCCTGACTTTATCCACGGAGCAAAAAGCCTTTGCAGATACCAGACTTCAAAAGGTCAATGCAGAGGTGGATAATCAACAACAATTCGAGGTTCGCCTTCAAGACTATCGAGACTGCGCTGAGCAATTTGATGGCATTGCCTCCATTGAAATGTTTGAAGCAGTCGGCGAAAACCATTGGAATGAATATTTCCAAGCGGTTGCAAAGCGCCTCAAAGCAGGTGGCCGTGCCTGCATCCAAACTATCGTCATTGCAGAAGACTTATTTGATCGCTATCGTCATAACACCGACTTTATTCAGCAATACGTTTTCCCAGGCGGCATGTTGCCCTCGCCCTCTAAATTTAAGGCTGCTGCAGCTCATGCGGGTTTAGAGGTGGAGGCTGAGTTTGCATTTGGTTCTGACTACGCTAAAACCTTATGTCTATGGCGCGATAGCTTTAATCACAAGATTGAAGAAATCTATCGACTTGGCTTTGATGAGGCTTTTATTCGACTATGGAATTTCTATCTCATGTATTGCGCCGCTGGATTCTCCGAAAAGAATATTGATGTTGTGCAATACACCCTCAAACACCAAGATGCTATTCACTCAGGTGATGCCCTGCGCCCATGAAACAAAAAGGAATTAATTCATTTGTAAATCAACGCATTTGGATCATTGGCGCTTCCAGCGGAATTGGTGAAGCCTGCACTCAAGCCTTCATCAAGGCTGGTGCAAAAGTCGCCCTCTCTAGTCGTCGTGCTGAGCGCCTCAATGCCCTTTCCAAATCAGCACGGTCGGGACAAGCATTAGTACTCCCCCTTGATGTCACAGAGCAAGAGCAGATCGTCTCTGCCTACCAAAATATTCTAGATACCTGGGGTGGCCTGGATCTTCTGCTATTTGTTTCGGGTGTATATACCCCATTACGCGCTGACAATTTTGAGTTTGAGATTGCACAGAAGACAATCGATGCCAACCTGCTCGGCCCTATGAGAGCAGTGAGTATTGTTTTACCCAATATGCTCAGAGAGCATGCTGGTCATATTGCCATCGTGGGTAGCGTGGCTGGATACAGTGGATTGCCAAAAGCGCTAGCCTATGGACCAAGCAAAGCAGGGATTATTAATTTCTGCGAAACCCTGTATTACGACTTACTGCCACAGGGTGTGAGCGTGCACATGATTTCACCAGGGTTTGTGGCCACAGAAGCGACCGCACAGAATGATTTTGAAATGCCAGCACTCATCACTGCTGACGAGGCTGCAAAAGAAATTCTCGCAGGACTACAGGCTGGAGAGTTTGATATTCACTTCCCTAAGCGGTTTTCAGGATTTTTAAAATTCCTCAGAATCCTGCCCTACCCACTCTATTTTTGGATCGTACGACGCTTCGTCAAAATCTAAGACTTTGAATTACTTGTACTTATCCTTGCGGATTTTTTGCTCTAAGAAATCCATTACTGCAATCGCTTTAGCTTTAGTCCCAGCAATGGATGGAGAGGTCACATAGCGACCCTGCATCACAATAGTTGGTACGCCATCAATACGATAGGTGTCAGCCATCTGTCTTGCAGCACGGGCTTTAGACACAACAGCAAATGAACGGTAAGTAGCCAAGAAAGTATTGCGATCAATACCTTGGGAAGCGACCCAATCAGCAATCTCATTTTCAGTCATGAGACGCTTATTTTCTTTATGCATGGCATACATGACTTTGTCATTCATCGCCTCGCCCTTACCCATAGCCTCTAAGGCATAGAACAGCTGGCTGTGAGGCATGAAGTCATCACGAAAGGCAACAGGTACTTTACGGAAGGTGACGTCTTTTGGTTGGCGCTTGAGCCATGCACTGAGCTCGGGCTCAAAGTCATAGCAATGCGGGCAACCGTACCAAAAAAACTCGATGACCTCAACCTTGTTCTTAGACTCAACTGGTTGAGGGATAGGAAGAATGCGGTAATCAAAACCCTCTTCAATCTTAGGGCTTTGCGCACTAGCAATGCCTGAGAATGAAACCGCCAAACTCAGAATAGTGGCAGATAAAAAAGTTCTCTTTGATTTAGATAATGTAATCATGATTTACTAGATTTGATAACGTTTGGTTTAATGCCCATACTATTTAACTTATCTCGCACGGGATTGCTTTCTTCAACACTGTTATACGGACCCACACGAACACGCCATAGTGTGTTGCCCTCACTTGTGATCTCACTTAATTGAGACTGAATACCCTGAATAGCTAAACTGGCTTTTTGAGCATCTGCATCCGCGCGCTTATTAAATGCGCCAACTTGCAAGAAATAAATTGCATCAGATTTTGCGACAGGGGCTGGAGGCGCTTCAGCAGGCTTCTTACCATTAGCTAAATCAGCAATTGGGTCTGAGGTATCGGCGGCAGGTGCTGCAGACTTACCTTGTAAAGGTTTATTCAAATCTAGCGGCTCTGCGGGGGCAGCAGCTTCACCTTCAGCAGGCGCTGGTCCTGATTTAATGGTTAAGGGAAGATTGGGGGCTCTCACTCCAGGGCGCTCTTGGGGCGTGTTTTTTGAGAGGTAAAAAGCGATCACAAAAGCAACACCCAAGCCAACCCCAAGCCCTAAGATAAAGCCAAGGATAGTGCCACCATACTCTGAGCTCGTAGATTGAGTCTTTGGAGTGAAGCTGGCGTGTTGATTGTCTTTTTTCATCGTGTCCCCATCCTTCTTTTTACTTCTTAAGCGCTAACGAGTCCTACAGCCTACATCTTAGCGGGTGCTGATACACCTAATACTTTTAATCCATTTTCAAGCACTTGGCGAGTCGCCGATAGCAATGCAAGACGAGCTAATTTCAATGCAGGGTCATCCACCAAAACGCGGTCTGCGTTATAGAAGGTATGGAAATCTCCCGCCAAATCACGCAAGTAGAAAGCCAATGCATGTGGAGCTAAATCTGCCGCTGCATCAGTGAGCATTTCTGGATATTCAGCTAGACGACGCAAGAGATGATCTGAGGCTTTACTTTGTAGCAGGGAAAGATCCGCGCCCTTCAGGTCAGAAACCTGACCACCCCATTGAGTCAAGATGGAGCAAATGCGCGCATGAGCGTATTGCACATAGAACACGGGGTTCTCATCATTTTGCTGTAAAGCCAAATCAACATCAAATACAAACTCCGTATCAGCTTTGCGGGAGATGAGGAAAAAACGTACTGCATCACGTCCACGCTGTAGCGCAAGCTCACGTTCATCAGGAGTCATCTCTGGCGTAACACCGCCGGACCACTCAACCAAGTCACGCACAGTCACATAAGAACCTGCACGCTTAGAAATTTTGACTTCCTCGCCATGGCGCATCACAGTCACCATCTTGTGAAGCACATACTCGGGGTAGGTTTTCGGAATCCCCCAACCGCGCTTCTGAGCTACACCTTGTAAGCCTGAGCGTACGCGAGCGATCGTGCCATGGTGATCACTACCTTGGATGTTAATCACTTTTTCAAAGCCACGATTCCATTTGCTGGTGTGATAGGCAACATCAGGCACGAAGTAGGTGAAGCTACCATCAGACTTTCTCATGACGCGATCTTTATCATCGCCATCGTCGGTTGTCTTTAGCCAAAGCGCGCCTTCAGACTCATAGGTCTTACCAATACTCTGTAGCTCGTCGACAATTTTTGCAACACTACCATCGGTATACAAAGAAGACTCTAGGTAATAGCAATCAAACTTGACGCCAAATGTTTTCAGATCGATATCTTGTTCATTGCGCAAATACGCCACGGCAAATTGACGAATAGCCTCAATATCATCTTTATATTCAGATGAAGCCTTAAAAGCAGCGGCAATTTCCGCAATGTATTCACCGTTATAAGCACTCTCTGGCCAAGCAGCATCGCCTGGCTTAAGCCCGTTTAATCGAGCCTGTACTGAGAGAGCTAAATTCGCAATCTGTACACCAGCGTCGTTGTAATAAAACTCGCGGTGCACCTTAATACCTTGAGTTGCCAATAAGTTTGCCAAGGCATCGCCGAGTGCAGCCTGACGGCCATGACCAACGTGTAGTGGTCCAGTGGGATTGGCAGACACAAACTCAATCATGGCGCTGGAGACTGGGGCTACTTCTGGAGCTAACTGACCAAACTGGGGTCCTGCCGTGAGGACCTCTTGCACCACCGCAGTTTTAGCCGCATTACTCAGGCGGAAGTTAATAAATCCAGGGCCCGCGATTTCGCATGAAGCAATAAGGTCACCATAGCCGGGTTGCTGTTCCAAACGCTCAACCAGTGCTTGCGCCAGTTCCCTGGGATTTAGTTTCCAAGCCTTAGAAAGCTGGAGGGCAATGTTACAAGCAACATCACCATGGTCTACCGCCTTAGGGCGCTCTAAACGAGGTATTGGGGCGTCACCCAAACCACGCTCCTGAGCCAAACCCTGGAGGGCAGCGCTCAGCATTTCAATTAAACGATTTTTATTAGTTAACAACATAGATAAGTGAGTTTATCAGGTGGTAAGCTATCGAAATGATCTATCAATTTCGCTCCAAAGCGGGTCCTGACGTCATCATGCTGGCCGATCTGACCCAGCGAATCTTTGATATTTTGGGTCGCCCATTAGAGCCCAGAGGTATTTTGACGGTTGAGCAACTGCCAACCCTCATCATCGCCTTAGAAACAGCCATCCTCAAAGATTTGGAAGATCGGGCTAAAAGCAATACAGCCGATCAAGAAAATACTGAAAAACCGAAGCTTGCCGATAGACTGGGGCAGCGCGCCTATCCCTTTCTGGAACTTATGAAGCAGGCTAAAGCCAAGGATGAACCGGTGATGTGGGGGGTTTAAACCCCAGCACCCCACTCCAGTACGGCAGACTAGTCGATTGAACTTGCTAGTTGGCGGCGGATGTCTTCAATAGACTCATTACGACGCTTAGCAAGATCTTCAATTTGATCCGTTGACAGCTTACCCACATTGAAATAACGCGCATCTGGATGGGCAAGGTAAAAACCGCTGACGCTGGAAGCCGGATTCATAGCCATCGATTCGGTCAATGTCATACCAATATCTTCTGAGCCAATCACACGCAATAAGTCTTTTTTAACTTCATGGGCAGGACAGGCTGGATACCCTGGCGCCGGACGGATGCCGCGATACTCCTCATTGATCATTTGATCATTTGTCAAAATCTCATCGGTCGCATATCCCCAAAGATCAGTACGAACACGGTGATGCATTAATTCTGCAAATGCTTCCGCTAAACGGTCGGCCAAAGATTGCAGCATGATTGCGCTGTAGTCATCATGCTTTGCATGAAACTCAGCCACTTTTTTCTCAACACCGTGACCAGTCGTAACAGCAAAGCAGCCAAGGTAATCAGCCACATTGGAATCTTTTGGTGCCACATAATCCGCCAAGCAACGATTAGGTCGACGAACGCCGTCGACTACGGGGCGCTCAGACTGCTGACGTAAGTTATGCCAAACAAATAATGGGTGCTCACGAGATTCATCGCTGTACAAGACAATGTCATCACCTATCGTGTTTGCTGGATAGAACGCTACTACAGCATCAGCTTGCAACCATTGGCCTTTGATTAATTTATCAAGAAGCGCCTGGCCATCTGCAAATACTTTACGAGCCTCTACGCCAACGATTTCATCATCCAAGATGGCTGGGAACTTACCAGCTAAATCCCAAGTTTGGAAGAATGGTGTCCAGTCAATATATTTAGCAATATCACTTAAAGCGAAATTCTTAAAAACGCGGCGGCCAACAAACTTAGGCTTCTCAGGCACATAATTAGCCCAATCAATCAGCTCTCGATTCTTGCGTGCAGCCTCTAAAGAGATGGTTGGTGATGCTTTCTTATTGGCATGCTGTTCACGAATACGCACATAGTCATCGCGTAAGTCTTGAATAAATTTCTTAGCACTCTCATCAGATAGCAAGCTAGATGCTACTGATACAGATCGGGATGCATCGGGTACATAGACCACAGGGCCATCATAGTGTGGCGCAATCTTCACAGCAGTATGAACGCGTGAAGTTGTCGCGCCACCAATCATCAATGGGATTTGACGCTCACGGAAATAGTCATCACGCTGCATCTCTTGAGCAACATAAGTCATCTCTTCTAAAGACGGCGTAATCAAGCCAGAAAGGCCAACGATGTCCGCTTTTTCTTCTTTCGCGCGCTTCAGAATTTCTGCACAAGGTACCATCACGCCCATATTGGCAACTTCAAAGTTATTACATTGCAGCACCACTGTCACAATGTTTTTACCGATATCGTGCACGTCACCTTTAACAGTTGCCATCACAATCTTGCCTTTGGCTTTGGCTTCGCCACCAGAGGCAATATGCAGGCGTTTTTCTTCCTCAATATAGGGAATCAAAATAGCCACTGCTTGCTTCATCACACGCGCACTCTTAACCACTTGAGGCAAGAACATCTTGCCGGCTCCAAACAAATCGCCGACGACATTCATTCCGTCCATCAGAGGGCCTTCAATCACCTCGATCGGACGACCGCCCGCACCCATAATTTGCGCGCGCAGCTCTTCTGTATCTTCTTCAATGAAAGTGGTGATGCCATGCACCAAAGCATGGGTTAAACGTTCACGCACTGGGGCTTCACGCCACGCCAGGTTCTCTACCTGCTTGGCGCCACCGCCCTTAAATTGATCAGCAATATCTAGCAAGCGCTCCGTTGGCGTCTTACCGTCTTTTTCTTTAAAGCGATTGAGTACCACGTCTTCAACACGCTCGCGCAACTCAGGATCTAGATCTGCATAAACGCCCAGCTGGCCTGCATTGACGATACCCATGTCCATACCCGCCTGAATGGCGTGATACAGGAATACCGTATGAATAGCTTCACGCACACGATCGTTACCGCGGAACGAGAAGCTAACGTTGGAGACGCCACCACTGACCTTCGCGCCCGGCAGGTTTTCTTTAATCCAGCGAGTCGCATTAATGAAATCTACTGCGTAGTTGTCATGTTCTTCAATACCAGTCGCAATGGCAAAGATATTGGGGTCAAAAATAATGTCTTCTGCTGGAAAGCCAATCTCATTCACAAGAATTTGATAGCAGCGCTGACAAATTTCAGTCTTGCGCTTAAAGGTATCAGCTTGACCCACCTCATCAAATGCCATCACTACAGAAGCTGCGCCGTAACGGCGAATCAAACGTGCTTGCTTTCTGAAGGGCTCTTCACCCTCTTTCAGTGAGATCGAATTAACAATCGGCTTACCTTGAATACATTTCAGGCCTGCCTCGATCACACTCCATTTAGAGGAATCGATCATGATTGGCACACGAGCAATATCAGGTTCTGAAGCAATCAAATTCAAGAAGCGCGTCATCGCCGCTTCAGAATCTAACATCGCCTCATCCATATTGATGTCAATCACTTGAGCACCATTCTCAACTTGCTGTCTTGCAACCACCAAGGCTTCATCAAATTGATTATTCAAAATCATGCGTGCAAATGCTTTAGAGCCCGTCACGTTAGTACGCTCACCAATATTCACAAAGCCGACATCAGCTGTGACATTGAAAGGCTCTAAGCCTGAAAGCTTCATCGACGGCATTGTCTTTGTTGTCTTGCTCATGCCGACACCTCCGCGCTCTCACGATAGAATGCGCGTGGCTTGCGCTTAGCAACTGCGTTCGCAATCGCACGAATATGATCTGGTGTCGTTCCACAGCAACCGCCTACGAGATTAACTAAACCATCTTTTGCAAAACCATCAACAAGGCTAGAAGTAATTTCTGGGGTCTCATCAAATCCAGTGTCACTCATCGGATTAGGCAAGCCGGCATTGGGATAGCAAGATACTGCGGCATCACAAATACGAGCAAGCTCAGCAATATAAGGGCGCATGAGCGCTGCACCTAAAGCGCAGTTCAAACCAAAGGTCAGAGGCTTGATATGGCGCAAGCTATTCCAAAACGCTTCGACTGTTTGACCCGACAAGATACGACCAGAAGCGTCAGTGACTGTTCCAGAAATCATCACCGGCAAACGCTCGCCAGTCTCTTCAAAAAATTCATCCAACGCAAACAATGCAGCTTTAGCATTCAGTGTGTCAAAAATTGTTTCAACTAAAAATAAATCAACGCCGCCTTCAAAGAGACCTTCGATCTGCTCGCGATAAGAGAGACGTAATGCATCAAAGGTGACATTGCGCGCACCTGGATCGTTTACATCCGGAGAAATACTTGCTGTCTTTGGAGTGGGTCCAATTGCGCCTGCTGCAAAACGTGGCTTATCTGGAGTGGAATGTTTTTCACATGCAGCACGCGCCAATTGAGCAGAGATGACATTCATCTCACGCGCCAAGCCTGCCATTTTGTAATCTTCTTGCGCAACCGAAGTGGCGCCAAAAGTATTGGTCTCAATAATGTCTGCGCCTGCGTCTAAATATTGCTCATGAATCTTGCTGATGATTTGAGGCTGAGTCAGGACCAAGAGTTCGTTATTGCCCTTAATATCGCCAGGATGAGCCTCAAAGCGCTTGTTGGCTGGCAATCCACGGTAATCTGCCTCATTGAGCTTGTATTGCTGAATCATGGTGCCCATAGCGCCATCCAAAATCAGAATGCGCTGCTTCAGTAGCTCGGGAAGTGCCTGACCACGGGTGTAAGGCTGGGATAAACCATTAGATTGCATTGCTTAACCGGGATTAATCTCTAGAATCTCTTATTGTATTGGCAATAAGCCACTTTTATCTGACCCCGGAGCCCCATATGTTTGGAACTATCCCTGAATTCAATCAAAGCCTTGAAATGATGAAAACCATGTGGGGACAAGCGGCTGGTGGGCAAACTCCAGGCCAATTCCCCTTCACTACAGATGCCTCTAAGGCTGCCGGGGGGTTCGGCTCCGCATTTCCAGGGCTAGATACCGATGAGCTAGAAAAGCGCATCAAGGACCTGAAAAGCGTTGAAAACTGGCTAAACCTCAATCTCAACATCTTGAAGTCCACTATTCAGGGCCTAGAAGTACAACACGCCACCATGATGGCACTCAAATCCTTTGGAGATGCCGTTTCAGCAACCGCTGCCGCCGCTACTGGATCTTCTGAAGAATCTGAAACAAAGGCTGCTAAACCACGCAAAACCGCAACACGCCGTCGTCGCAAAGCTGGCGACTCAACTTTCCTCGACGAAGTAGGTAATTCAGATGAGCAATAGCCTCACCCATGGCAAATGTCATTTGGTGAATATCTAATTCACGCTTAAATAAAACCGGCACGATCTCACGAGCAGTTGCCGGTTTTTTACATGCACCAAGCGTTTCTGCCAAACGATCATCGTGATGGGCTTTTAGCTGATCAATTCGCGGCTTCATTCCTGTAAATGGCTTGCCATGTGATGGCAAGACTAGAGTGTTATCGGGGAGTGGGAGATATCGATCTAATGAGCTGAGATACAAACCCAAAGGATCAGCATCTGGATCGGCATCGTAAACACTGACATTAGTGGAAATCCGTGGCAACAACATATCCCCAGAAATCAACACACCGAGATCCTTGCAAAATAGTGAAGCATGCTCCGGTGCGTGACCAAACCCCATGATCACTTGCCACTCATGCCCACCAATCAAAATCATTTCACCATCGATGATGCGACGATATTGCCGCGGCACGCCTGGGACCATATTGCTGTAGTAGTTTGATCGCGCCCGAATTTTTTCTAAATCCTCTGGGGCAATGAGTCCATGCTTTTGAAAGTGATCTGCAGAACCACCGCCGCCAGCACGTGCACCAACTGCAGCACCGCCCTCTTTGTGGCTCAGCCATTGCGCAGTTAAATAATCCGTCATAGAAATCCAAAGCGGTGCATTCCATTTTTCGCAGAGCCATTGAGAGAGCCCTACGTGATCTGGATGCATATGAGTCACGATCACCCTCAGCACTGGCAAGCCTTCTAGCTGAGTAGCAAATATCTGATCCCAGGCTACTTTCGTCTCTTCGTTGGCAATGCCACAATCCACAATCGTCCAACCTTGAACACCTTCAAACTGATCACGCAGTAGCCATAAGTTAATGTGATCCAAAGCAAACGGTAGGCGCATTCTCAACCAACGTACGCCAGGCGCGACCTCCATTGAGATACCCACTTCCGGCAAAGCATCGGCTAAGGGATAATGAATAGAACTCAGATCGCTGGATTGGTTTTTGGTATTCATCTATTTCTACTCTAGGTTTACTTTGACAACAGTTTCATCACCTTGCATTAACTGGTGCAACATTAACCCTGAAAATGGTTTCTGTCGTGGTTGCTATCGCACGCTTACTGAAATTGCTGATTGGTCTGAACTCTCTAATCCTGAAAAGCTTGAGGTCTGGGCAAAATTGGAAACGCGCAAACCTCAAGCACCGCAGTAAATATTGCTAATTAGCAATTACTTATTTACATCTACGATTAAACGGCCACGCACATTTCCGGCCATCAGCTCTGCAGCATATTTAATGGATTCCTCCAAGCTAATTTCATGAGAGATCTCTTCTAAAGTTTTAAGATCAACTAGCTTACTCAATTGCTCATAGGCAGCAATACGTTTGGCTTTTGGGACTGTTACGCTATTGATGCCATACAAAGTCACACCGCGCAAAATAAATGGTGCCACGGTTGAGGGAAAATCCATTCCCTGCGCAAGGCCACAGGCAGCAACTGCGCCATCACTTTTGGTTTGCGCACAAGCATTAGCCAAGGTATGACTACCAACGCTATCCACTACCGCTGCCCAACGCTCTTTTGCCAACGGCTTCCCAGGCGCTGACAGTGCAGCACGATCAATCACTTCACTTGCACCTAATTTCTTCAAGTAATCAGCCTCGGACATACGCCCAGTACTGGCAACAACCGTAAATCCTAATTTACTCAACAGAGTAATAGCAAAGCTACCCACTCCACCCGCTGCACCAGTGACCAATACCTCTCCATCACTAGGCTTCAAGCCATGCTTTTGCAATGCCATCACACACAGCATTGCGGTATAGCCAGCAGTACCAATAGCCAGGGCCTGCTTAGCAGTAAACCCTTTTGGCAAGGGAATGAGCCACTCTGACTTCACGCGCGCTTGTTGAGCCAATCCACCCCAATGACCTTCGCCAACACCCCAGCCATTTAGTAGCACCATATCCCCAGCCTTAAATTCTGGGCTAGCACTCTCCAAGACTTCTCCTGCGAAATCAATTCCGGGAACCATAGGAAAGCTACGCACCACCGGACCTTTCCCAGTAATCGCTAAACCGTCTTTGTAATTTAGAGTGGAATAGAGCACCTTCACTCTGACATCCCCCTCGGGCAGGCTGGCCTCATCAACCTGAGTTAGCTCAGCCCGATAACCGCGATCATCCTTATTTACCAAAATAGCGTTAAACATGTCTCTTCCTTTTAAATGCGCTGCATTCCCCGCAGCAAATGCGTAATAGGTTTATCCTAACGAGCATTGCTGATTATGGAGGCTTCCATGAAAAAAATTCTACTATTAACTACGATTTCTGGCTTAGTGTTGGCCGGCTGCTCATCGAGCCAAATTAATATGTCTATGGGCAATATGCGCTTAATCAGCTCCAGCGCCTCCCCACAAGATGTGATGGATTTTGCTAATACGACTTGTAAGAATGACTTTTACCAAGGTGCAAGCTTCCTTTCAAAGGCGGGGAAGGAATATCGCTTTAAATGCGTCAAAGCTGAAGAGAACGAAATCCTGACCCCGATTCCCGGCACAACCATCCCCGCTGAAGCTCCAGCTCCAGCAGCAGCAAAGTAATTAATTAATCAAGAAAGCTAGATGGCCCCATTTACCTCCCAAGAGCTCCGCAAAGGCTTTTCCTCCTTTGCTACAGGGGTCACAGTTATCACCTGTCTAGATGCGGCCCAGAACGCGCACGGCATCACTATTAGCTCATTCAATACAGTTTCGCTAGAGCCGCCACTCATTTTGTGGAGCCTAAAGAAACATTCACGCCTGATGCCCAATTTTGAAGTGGGTCATAAACAGTTAATTCATGTACTTGAGCGTTCGCAGGAAGCCATGGCAATGCACTTTGCTACCGTCAAAGAGAATCAGTTTGTTAGCATTCCGCACAAGATTGCAGCAAGTGGCCTCACTCAAATTGAAGGGTGCTCAGCCTACTTTGAATGCGAAACTGTTTCAGTCCACACTGGTGGCGATCACAACATCATTGTTGCTAAAGTACGCAACCTGAAGCACATTCCAGAGCGTCATCCGCTGATATTTGCTCATAGCCAATTTATGGGATTAGATTCATCACTTTAAAAATAGGGGCTCACATGATGCGCTTATGGGGAAGAAAAAGTTCTATTAATGTGCAAAAGGTATTGTGGTGCCTTGCAGAACTAGGACTTGAGGAAGGCAAAGATTTTGAACGCATAGACGCCGGCCTTCATTTTGGAATTAATCACACCCCTGAATTTCTAACACTCAATCCCAATGGTTTGGTGCCCACCTTAGAAGACGGCGATCTTGTGCTCTGGGAGTCCAATACCATTTTGCGATATCTGGTTCGTCAGTACGATCCGTCAAAACGCTTAACAAGCACTATTGCCGCGCAGTATCAGTCGGAGAAGTGGATGGACTGGCAACTGGGAACTATGTGGCCACCATTACGAGTTGCATTCCTAGGGCTCACTCGTACTCCGGAAGCTGATCGTAACTATGAGCTAATTCAGGGTTCGTATCAAGAGGCGGATGCATTGCTAGCATTACTTGATCAGACCTTAGAAAAATATACTTACTGCGCTGGCGAACAATTCAGTGTCGGAGATATTCCATTAGCCTTATGTGTCAGTCGATGGGTCTTGCTACAAGAAACCTTTCCTGAACAAACTGGGCCACGTTCAGATTTACGCAATATTGATAAATGGATGAAACGGATTGAACTAGAAACGCAATACAAGATCGTGAAACAAAAAGAGCTCAATATAGTGAAGTAAGGTAAGGACTCAAATTAAAAAGGGTGAACTCAGTTCACCCTTTTTCTTTGGCACTCCAGTAAAAATATTACTGTTGCTTAAATTTCTTCTGATGGTGATCTGCGCCAATAAACAAGTACATTGCTGGCACCACAAAGAGCGTAAACAAAGTGCCAATCGACAAACCCGTAAAGATTACGATACCCATAGATTGACGGCCAGCAGCACCTGCACCAGATGCAATCACCAAGGGAACAACACCCAGCACCATTGCCGCAGTTGTCATCAAGATCGGGCGCAAACGCACGCTACTAGCTTCAACGATGGCATCTAACTTACTGCGACCAGCTTCCTGCAACTCATTAGCAAATTCCACAATCAAAATACCGTGCTTACTAATTAACCCCATTAGCGTGACCAGTCCAACCTGGGTATACACATTCAAAGTTGTGAATCCCAAATTAATAAAGATCAATGCACCAAACAAGGCGAGCGGCACTGAAACCAAAATCACAATCGGATCGCGGAAGCTTTCAAACTGTGCAGCTAAGACCAAGAATACGATCAAGATAGCAAAGAACATTGTTACCAAGAAACCACCAGACTCCGCCATAAACTGACGGGATGGGCCGGCGTAATCCATGGTGTAACCATTGGGCGCCACTTCCTTCAAAGTTTGACGCATGAACTCGAGCAAATCTGCCTGAGAAATAAATGGTGTACTCACACCAGAAATCGTTGCGGAGTTCAACTGCTGAAAGTGATTAATAGATTGCGGAACCACTTTTTGCTTAATTGTTGCTATGGTGCGCGCCTGAATCATCTGCCCACTTGGAGTGCGTATGTAGTAATCCAAGATTTGATCTGGGTTGAGACGATCCACCTGCTTGACTTGTGGGATAACGCGATAGGAGCGACCAGCGACAGAGAAGTAATTGACATAACCGCCACCCAGGGCAGCAGAGAGGGCGCTACCCACTTGCTGCTGGGTCATTCCCAGTGCAGCGACTTTCTCACGATCAATTTCTAAAACATCTTGCGGCTTATCAATCTTCAAATCCGAATCCACGAAGAAGAAATTGCCGCTACGACGCGCTTTATCCAGCACCGCTTGAGATACTTCATTAAGTTGCTCATAAGACTCAGTGGTATTAATAACTACCTGAACAGGTAAGCCCTGTGCGCCTGGTAAAGCCGGGAACTGGAAGGCTGCTACACGAGCACCGGCGATCGAATTCCACTTACTTTGCATATCTTCCTGAAACTTCGTGGCATTACGACTGCGTTGATCCCAATCCTTGAGCAATACACCACCGAAACTACTGGTTGGGCTAGTGATCTGAAACATCTGCTCATATTCAGGCTCTGCTGCTGATATTTGATAAATCTGATCAGCATAAGTCTGCATTTGATTGACCGTACTGTTCGGCGGGCCTGAAGCCTGCATCAACACAATGCCCTGGTCTTCTGTTGGCGCTAATTCAGCGCGAGCAGTAGCGTAGAGATAGGCCACTCCTCCCAGCAAAATCACACCCATCACAATGATGACCTGCCAGGTGCTCAGGAGCTCACGCAAAGTGGATTGATAGCTGTGGTGCACCTTATCAAAAATGCGATCGATCTTTTGTACAAACGATGAAGCTTCTTGCTCTTCAGTAAAGATCCGTGAACACATCATCGGTGAAAGCGTCAATGCAATCAATCCCGATACTGCGACTGCACTTGCTAAAGTAAAGGCAAACTCGGTAAAGAGCGCTCCCGTTAAACCGCCCTGGAAGCCAATCGGGATATAAACCGCAATCAATACAATCGTCATTGCCAAAATTGGGCCGCCCAACTCGCGCGCAGCAATTAAGGAGGCCTCGAGCGGAGATTTACCTTCCTTCATATGACGGTCAACGTTCTCAACCACAATAATGGCATCGTCGACCACCAAACCAATCGCCAATACCAAGGCAAGTAGTGTCAGCAAATTAATGGAATAGCCTAATACTTGCATTAAGAAGAATGTGCCAATCAATGAGAGTGGCATCGCAATCACGGGTACAGCAACTGCGCGTGCGCTTCCTAGGAAAAGATAAATCACCACTGTCACAATTAACAGCGCTTCCAATAGGGTGGCCACCACCTCATCAATTGAAGTAGTAATGAACTTAGTCGAGTCATAAACCACTTTGCCCGACATACCAGTTGGCAACTGCTTCTGAATATCTGGCACTACAGCACGAACACGCTCTGCCACATCAAGCAAGTTCGCCTGAGGTGCCACCTTGATGGCAATAAATACTGAGCGCTTGCCACTAAATGCGACATTCGTGTTGTAGTCCTCCGACCCCATGCTCACGGTCGCCACTTGATCTAAATAGACAATATTGATGCCATCTTTTTTGACAACCAATTTGCGGAACTCATCGAGCGTGTGTAGATCTGTACCGGCCACTAAATCGACAGCAACCATATCACCCTTAGTACTACCTACTGCGGATAAGTAGTTATTGGCTGCCATGGCGCTATAAACATCATCGGCACCCACACCAAGGCCAGCCATCTTCTCGCGATCAAGCCAAGCACGCAGAGCAAACTTTCTTCCACCAGTGATTTCAGCATTTTGGACGCCATCAACGGCATCCAGCTTCGGTTTAACCACCCGCAACAAGTAATCGGTAATCGCATTATTCGGAATGTCATCGCTATAAAAGCCCATGTACATTGCCGCAGTAGACTGGCCAATTTGCACAGTCAATACGGGTTGCTGAGCTTGCGGTGGTAACTGATTCTTAACCGAACTAATCTGTGTCTGGATCTGTGTCAGCGCAGCATTGGAGTCGTAATTGAGCTTGAGAGTCGCGGTAATGGTCGAGAGGCCACTCACACTCATCGAGGATAAATAGTCGATACCTTGAGACTGAGCAATCGCCGTCTCTAGTGGCTGCGTAATAAAACCTGCAATCGTCTCTGGATCAGCGCCATAGTAAGCCGTTGTAATGGTGACAATCGCATTTTGGGTTTGCGGGTATTGGTTGACTGGCAAAGAACCAACCGCTTTCAAACCAAACACCAAGACAAGCGCACTCACTACCAGTGAGAGCACTGGCCTACGAATAAATATGTCAGTCCAATTCATCTAGGACTTATTCCTGTGGCTGTGGGTTTGGTGAATTCGATGGCAACACCTTGTTATTCACAATCAGCGGTGTGCCATTCTTCAACTTAAGTTGGCCACTAGTAACAACCGTGTCCCCCTCTTCAACCCCTTTGAGAATTGCAACTTGATCGCCTCGCGTTAGTCCTGTGGTTACAAAGACTTGTTGTGCCTCAAGCGTAGGTTTGCCCTGTTTATCTTTTTTGCCAGTTGGCTTGGCAATAAATACTGTCGAACCATACGGGTTATAAGTCACAGCAGTTTGAGGCAATGTCAGTAACTTCACTTCATCACCCAGCTTAATATTCACGTTAGCAAACATGCCTGGCAAAATCTTTTTATCTGGATTGGCCAGCTGGGCTTCAATCTGAATATTGCGCGTATTGGTATCCACTTTAGGACTCACGGCAGTAACCTTGCCAGTAAAGCTTGCACCCTTGAATGCATCCGTTGTCACCACAATTTCTTGTCCAACCTGAATCTGCTCAGCATTACTCTGGGGGAGATTGAAATCTACAAAAATAGGGTCTAAGGTTTGGAGGGTGAGCAACTTATCGCCTGGATTAACGTACTGACCAGGGTTAATCATCACGATACCGACGCGTCCACTGAAGGGGGCTTTTAAATTCTTCTTGGCCACTAGAGCAGTTTGCTGTTCTACCTGAGCCTGCTTGGACTTAGCATCAGCTTTACTAGTGTCAAATACGTTCTTACTAATCGCCTGAATCTCTAGCTGCTGTCTATCACGCTCATTAATTACCTTGGCTAAATCTGCCAAGGCTTTTAAAGAATTCAATTGGGCAATGTCTGATGCGTCATTTAATTTAATTAACAACTCACCCTCTTTAACATCCATGCCGGATTTAATGGGTACGTTTTGAACCAAGCCACCAATTTCAGTGCTGAGCTCTACCCCTCTAAACGCACGCACATTTCCAACGCTAGATAACTTGGGTTGCCATGCTGTTGTTTCGACCACCATCGTAGAAACCGTTGCAGGCGGTAAACCCATACCCGCAATGAAATGCTTAATCATGAAGGTCTTGAGTTGATTGAATCCAAAGATCAAGCCCAATAATAAAAATACGCCACACAACATAATGGTCATGCGTCGACCCAAGGGGGTCATAGACTGCAGTTTGGCGTTAGCTTTACTGCGCTGGAAGCGTTCGCGCAAACGTGCCCAGAATCCTTTTACCTTTTCCCAAAGCGCAACGAGTCTCTCGCGAAGTTTCCACTCAACTGCCTTCGCACATATCCAAGTCCACAAGGCAAGTGCTGCTGCCGTTACCTTGGTTTTAATTGTTTCCAGAAGTTTCATTTTGATCTTTGTTCGCTATGGCTTTTGGTTGAAAGGCTGGGCCGGTGCGATTCCACCAGCCGCCGCCTAGTGCTGCAAATAATGCTGCTGTGTCAGAGAATCGAGTTGCTTGCGCAGAAACCGATTTGACTTTAGCAATTTGATATTGATTTTGATAATAGAGAACGGCCAAGTAACTTGCAGTGCCCAACTTATATTGCTGCTGTACTAACTCTAAAGTTTCATAAGCGTAACGCTCTGCATCTGATGCAGACTTCAATGCTTGAGCACCGGTCTCTAGAGCGCGCAAGGCATCTGCCACTTCTTGAAAGGCTTTCAGCACGGTGGCTTGGTATTGGTAAACCGCTTGCTCGTAATTCGCAATAGCACCACGACGTTGCGCCAATAATTGTCCACCCTGAAAGAGCGGCTGAAATATACCGCCGGCAATAGACCATAGAGTTGCGTTCGGCCCAAATAGAGCCGCACTAGTCAACGCTGCGGAACCAATTGCACCAGTGATATTAAATTGCGGTAATAAATTGGCAGTAGCCACACCCACCAAAGCATTCGTAGCCTTGAGCTGTGCTTCTGCAGCACGTACGTCCGGGCGTTGGCGCACAAGACTCGATGGCACTGAAAGCGGCAGCTTCTCTGGCAAATGCAAAGACTTCAAGTCAAACTTAGTGATGTTGGCATTACTAGGGAGCTCCCCAACTAATACGGCCAACTGATTGCGTGCAAAGGAAAGGTTGCGCTCATAGGTAAATAAATCCACTTGGGAGTTAGATACCAAAGTTCTTTGTGATGTCACATCCACTCGAGAAACTGTACCAATCGCCAATTGCTTCTCTGTTACTTCGGCTAAATTCGTTTGCGCCTTCAGAATTTCTTCTGTGGCCTGCATCTGTGCGCGCAAAGCAGCTTCGCGTACTGCACCAGTAACGATGTTAGCTGTCAGAGAAAGGTATGCGCCTTCTAGCTGGAACTGTGCAATCTCTGCTTGCGCTCTTGCACCTTCAACTGCACGACGCGCACCACCAAAAACATCAAGCTTATAGGTGACGTTTACGGAAGCGTTGTAGAGATTGTATGTATCGGAGCCATAAGGCAAGCCATAGATGGCAGAAGGTTGTAGCTGACGTGTCACGCCGCCACCTAAACCAATGGCAGGGAAATACTGCCCACCAATTTGTGCGCTAACATTTTCTTGGCTCGCACGCAGGGCAGCATCAGCTGCGCCTAAATTTGGGTTTTGTTGCAAAGCTTTTTTAATCAATACATCTAGCTCAGGAGATTTAAATAATTCCCACCACTGAGCCTCAATATCAGCGCCTTCAATAAATTCTTGATCCGTTCCACCAGGCACTCCAGGCGCAGTGGCCAACTTTTGTGAAAGTGTAGTTTCGGTATACCCAGATGTATTGGGAGCATCGGGCTGCTTGAAGTCTGGCCCTACCGCGCATGCAGAAAGAAATCCCGCAAAAATAAGCGGAAGCCAACGCAAACTAGAGAAATCTTTGGAGCCAAACATGAACGGTGACAAATATCCTTTTCTACAGTAGATATTTGAACACACTTTTCTAATCGAGTCTGTGTAACACCTTGATTTGACTAATAAATTTTTGTACACAGCTGCGCGTAGAAGTCAAACAGATTTTTTATACCCCAACCCTATTCTTCTTAGGCGATTCTTCCAAAGCTTCCGCTGTTGAAATCTTGCATTGCTTGAGCAATCTCTTCTTTAGTATTCATGACAAATGGGCCATACCCAACAATAGGTTCATTAATCGGCTCCCCACTCAGCAGCAAAGCAATAGAGTCCTCAAGCACATTGAATTGAATATCTTGGCCCTGATTACTAAACATCAGCATCTGAGCATCTTTAGCAACCACGCCCTCACCAGCCTCAACTGCGCCCTTCAAAACAACTAGGGAAGCATTCCAGCCTTCAGACACAGGAATGCTTGCCGAACCCCTTTTTAACTTCAGGTCAATCACATTCAGAGGCGTGAAGGTGCTAGCTGGTCCTGTATGACCATAAAACTCTCCAGCAATAATGCGCGCTTGCCCTGCGCCATTACTCAAATCCGTTACAGGAATCTGTTTATCCAAAATGGCTTGATAAGCTGGCTTAGTCATTTTGAGCTGTGCTGGCAAATTCACCCAGAGCTGCACCATCTCCAAAGTTCCGCCGCTTCTGGCAAAACTTTCTGAGTGAAACTCTTCATGCAAGATCCCAGAGCCGGCAGTCATCCACTGCACATCGCCAGCGCCAATAACACCGCCCTGACCCGTTGAATCTTTATGCGCTACTTCACCTTCATAAACAATGGTGACTGTTTCAAAACCGCGATGAGGGTGTGAGCCCACACCCTTGCGCTCAGTTGTGGAGGGGAACTCTGCTGGACCTGCATAGTCCAATATCAAGAATGGGCTCATTTGCTTGCCCAGGTCTTGATAGAAAAACAAGGTGCGCACAGGAAAGCCATCGCCAACCCAGTGACCCTGATCATTGCCTCGTATACCAATGAGTTTTTTCATCATTCCCCCAGTTTTTCAGAAAATAAATTCTTACTTCGCTTTTAGTTCGCCAGCAATCTTTGCAATACGCTCGCCGTAGAGACGTGCGGTTTCTAAGTCGCCTACATTCACTTCATCAGCACTTGCATCTGAAGGTGTTTGCATCATTGCGCCAGCAGATGAACCAACATAGTTCACATCATCACGCTTCGCTGCTTTGGAATTCGAAGGCATCAAACCAGTACCAACCCAAACACCTGAATGCTGCATTGCTAGGGTGAAGAAGTAATGCAAGGTGGAATGCTTATCTCCGTTCATGGTGGCAGAGTTGGTAAAGCCACCAAATACTTTATCTTTCCACTGTTGTGAAAACCATTGCTTAGAGCTAGCATCAGCGAATTTCTTAAACTGCCAGCTCACAGTACCCATATAGGTTGGTGAGCCAAATACGATGGCATCGGCAGTGTTTAGGGTTTCCCACTGCGCATCTGTAATATTGCCTTCAGCATCAATGGCTATCAGGGTTCCATTGGCACCCTTAGCAAGAGCTTCAGCTTGTTTAACTGTGTGGCCATAACCACTGTGAAATACAACGGCTACTTTAGTCATGATCTTTCCTTTGAAAAATTGTTTTAACTTCTTTTAAAACTGTGACTGCTTGTTCAATATCTTTTTTACTTAACTTCACGAAAGCTTTCCCAAGATATTCCACATGCTCCGGAAATACCTTCTTAAATAATTTGTCACCACTCTTTGATAAACCGATCTTGTAACTGCGACCATCCTCGACATTTAGAAACTTTTCAATCAAGCCTTTTGTCTCGAGCCTTTCCAAAACACCAGTCATGGTGCCTTTTGAGACGAGAGTCTTCTCGCCTAATTCCTTACAAGTCATTGGTGGCTGGTTACCCAAGGTCGCAACAATATCGAACTGGGTAGTAGTTAAACCCATCTCTTTAATATGCGCCGCAGAATATGCCTCAAATGCCTGATATGCCTGAACCAATTCCTTAACTAGCCTTAGATGACTCATTAAATATTCTCAAATTAGTCTGTATGCGTACTAGTTTAGTACTAGTTCGTACTAATTACAAGACCCTAGACAATCAAAGGAATACACCCGATTGATTGGCTTACGCCTGGGTTAATGGCATTACTTAGAGTTTTGAGGTAAATTTACCCCAGAGCAATTACTCGACCGTAACGCTCTTTGCGAGGTTACGTGGCTTGTCGACATCAGTCCCTAGGGCGCAGGCTGTGTGATAGGCCAGAAGCTGCAATGGAACAACATGCAGGATTGGAGAAAGCTTGCCGTAGTGCTCAGGCAAGCGAATGACGTTAATACCCTCGCTACTAGTAATCTCGGTATCTTGATCTGCAAAGACATACAACTTGCCACCGCGAGCTTTAACTTCCTGCATATTGGACTTCAGCTTTTCAAGCAAGTCATCATTAGGCGCTACCGTCACTACTGGCATCTTTTCAGTAACCAAGGCAAGCGGGCCATGTTTTAACTCACCAGCTGGATAGGCCTCAGCATGAATATAAGAAATCTCTTTTAACTTGAGTGCACCTTCAAGGGCAATCGGGTAATGCATGCCGCGCCCGAGAAATAAAGCGTTTTCACACTTAGCAAATGCAGTACTCCAAGCAATGATCTGTGGCTCAAGCGCTAATACGGCATGCAAGGCTTTTGGTAAATGACGCAAGTCGCGCAAGAGCTCTTTTTCTTGCTCAGGACTCACCTTACCTGCACGCTTAGCCAATGAAACAGCCAGCAGATAGAGTGCAACTAGCTGGGTTGTAAAGGCTTTAGTAGAAGCTACGCCAATCTCAGTACCGGCTTTGGTTAAAAAATTCCAATTTGTTTCGCGAACCATGGCACTACTTGCAACGTTACAAATTGCTAGCGTGTATTGATGGCCCAAAGACTGAGCATGACGCAAGGCTGCCAAAGTATCTGCAGTCTCACCAGACTGCGAAACCACCACAACCAATGTATTCGGATTGGGAACGGTTGTGCGATAACGATATTCACTAGCAATCTCAACTTGCGTCGGAATGCCAGCTAAATCTTCTAACCAGTATTTAGCAACACAAGCAGAGTAGTAACTAGTGCCGCAAGCCAAGATCAAAATTTGATCAAATTTTTTCCATTGCTCAGGATCGGCATTAAAGAGCTCCGGACCAAAACTGGCAATGTTAGCCAGCGTATCGCCGATCGCTCCTGGCTGCTCAAAAATCTCTTTTTGCATGTAATGCTGATAAGGACCTAGGTCTACTGAGTCAGCTTGCGCGGGCATAGCCTTATGCTCTCTCTGTACAGATTTGCCAGCTTGATCAAGGATCTCAATACCTTCAGCCTTCAAAATGGCAACATCACCCTCTTCCAAATACATCATCGAATGTGCGCGACCAGCTAAAGCAAGCGCATCAGAGGCAAGAAAGTTTTCATTTTCACCAAGAGCAACGACTAGTGGAGAGCCCACGCGAGCACCCACCAAAACATCTGGACGATCTTGCGCAATCACACCAATCGCATAAGCACCATGCAGGCGCGGCAATACAGAGCGCACCGAAGCAACCAGATCTGCCTGCTTACTTGCCACATAAGCTTGATGAATTAAATGCGCAATCACTTCAGTATCGGTTTCTGAGGCAAATACATAGCCCGCAGACTTCAACTCAGTGCGTAATGATTCGTAGTTTTCAATAATGCCGTTATGCACTACAGCGATTAATCCACCAGAGATATGGGGATGTGCATTTTGTGTATCAGGTTTACCGTGGGTTGCCCAGCGAGTATGTGCAATACCTAGTGTGCCATCAAATTCTTTGCCCTGCTCTGCTAACTCAGAAACACGAGCAGTAGTACGAGCACGTTCAATTGGGTGCTTGGCATCATTGCTGTTAATTACTGCAAAACCACATGAATCGTAACCGCGATATTCAAGGCGACGAAGTCCTTCAATCAAAACCTCAACAATATTCTTGCGCGAGACTGCGCCAACGATCCCGCACATTATTTTTTAGCCTTCACGGATTTTTTGGCGGCTACTTTTTTTACAGCGGCCTTCTTGATTGCCGGCTTTTTCTCTTTCTTTAGTGGGCGTTGCCACTGCAAAGAGATTTGTTTGGCTCGTGACACGGTAAGTTGATTAGGTGGCGCATCTTTAGTCAGAGTTGTACCTGCACCCAATGTGGCACCACGGCCAACGCGTACTGGGGCAACCAACTGAGTGTCCGAACCAATGAAGACATCATCTTCAATAATCGTTTGGTGTTTATTCACACCATCGTAGTTGCAAGTAATCGTACCTGCGCCGATATTGACTCTAGAGCCCACAATCGAATCACCCACATAGGCCAAGTGATTGGCTTTACTGTTTGCGGCAATCTTGCTGTTCTTCACTTCGACAAAGTTGCCAATATGTACATCATTGGACAAATCTGCACCGGGGCGCAAACGAGCATAAGGGCCGATCAATGAACTTGCTCCAACTTTTGCACCGTCTATATGGCTGTATGGGTGAATGGTGACATTCTTACCAATCACGCTATTACGAATAATGCAGTACGGACCCACTTTTGTGCCCGCAGCTAAAGTCACGCAACCTTCAAATACACAGCCGACATCAATAAATACATCAGTGCCGCACTCTAGTGTTCCACGGATATCAATCCGTGCTGGATCAGCCAAAGAAACCCCAGCATCCATGAGTACATTTGCTTGATTGAGCTGATGCACTCGCTCGAGGGCAGCTAACTGGTCTCGACTATTTACTCCAACCGTCTCATATTCAGCATCAGCTTGTGCAGTACGAATGGGTACGCCGTCTTTTACTGCCATCGCAATCACATCGGTTAAGTAGTATTCGCCCTGGGCATTACTGGCTCGCAAAGACTTCAACCACTTCTTGAGTGAGTTGGTTGGCAGTACCATGATGCCGGTATTGATTTCTTGAATGCGCTTTTGCGCAGGCAAAGCATCTTTTTCTTCCACAATCGCCTTTACCGACTCATCGATATCGCGCACGATGCGGCCATAGCCCGTTGGATTGTTGAGGTTTTGAGTTAGCAACGCTAATGCAGAATCTTGGCCACGCACACCATCAGCCAACTTAGCTAATTTAGAGAGCGTCTTTTTACTTGTAAGAGGTACGTCGCCATATAGAACTAAAGTCGGCTCATTTACATCCAATTTAGGCAAAGCTTGCAATAGAGCGTGGCCTGTTCCCTTTTGTGCAGCCTGCAGTGCAGTGCTGACTTTGCTAAAGCGAGAATCTTGCTCGCTAGCAATTTGAAGAAACTCTTTGACATCAGCAGCGCCATGGCCAACAACCACGATGGGGCCAGTTTTAGCACTTTTGCCCTGCAAATCCAGAGCTGTATTGAGAACGTGCTGGAGAAGGGGTTTCCCGGCCAAGGTTTGGAGAACCTTGGGTAATGCGGACTTCATCCGCTTTCCCTGCCCAGCAGCCAAAATAACGATGTTCATAAAGAGGGATTATAAGACCCCTGAATCAGCGTTCCACAGGCTATTTCATCGATCCCCGTCTCGTCAATCGCTTTATCGCCAGCAGATCTGGCAGCAATGCCCGACAGCTCTGTAGAAATCTCGAGATTCTTAAAATCAAAGGCCTCGCCATCCATTAAATGGGATGGCACGATATGGTGCATTGAGCGGAATAGATTCTCGACGCGCCCTGGGTGCTTTTTCTCCCAATCACGCAGCATCTCTTTCATGGCGCCGCGCTGCAAGTTAGGCTGACTGCCGCAGAGATTACACGGAATAATTGGGAAGCTCATATCTACCGCATATCGTTCAAGTAACTTTTCAGGAACGTATGCGAGAGGACGAATGACAATATGCCTGCCATCATCAGATCGCAACTTTGGCGGCATACCTTTGAGCTTGCCGGCAAAGAACATATTGAGCATTAATGTCTCTAAGATGTCATCACGGTGATGGCCTAAAGCAATCTTGGTAGCACCCAACTCATCTGCTACGCGATACAAAATTCCACGACGCAAACGAGAGCAAAGACCACAAGTCGTTTTTCCTTCTGGAACTACACGCTTGACGATGCTGTAGGTATCTTGGTTTTCAATATGGTACTGAACACCCAAAGCTTTTAAGTAGTTCGGCAAAATTTCTGCCGGAAATCCTGGCTGCTTTTGATCTAAATTAACAGCAACAATTTCAAAATTAATTGGGGCACGCTCGCGCAACTTGAGCAGAATATCGAGCATGGCATAACTATCTTTACCGCCTGATAGACAAACCATTACCTTGTCGCCATCTTCAATCATGCCAAAGTCACCAATCGCTTGGCCGACTAAACGACATAGCTTTTTCTCAAGCTTGTTTTCTTCGAAGACGACTTTGCGGATATCGCTCATGGCTACTGAATTCTTTTCTGAAATTTCTTTAAGCCTGCTTCATCCGAAATACTTCAACACCAACGGAGTGGCAATCTGGATAAACATCCGGCTTTGCTGTGCTGACGCGAGCCGCAATCACCTTCGGATGCAAGAGCATCGCAGTCACGATGTCGTCGCAGAAGGTTTCCTGTAAATGGATATGGCCCTGAGAAGACCGCGCCTTAATGGTTTCACGCATGAAGTCGTAATCCACAACCTCTTCTAATAAGTCTTTCGAAGGGGTATTCATATTCAAAGGAATATAGAGATCTACATTCAGAATGACACGCTGCTCAGCCTTCTTCTCAAAATCATGTACGCCGATATTGATATAGATTTCATAGTCACGCAAAAACAAACGGCGGCAATCAACTAAGGCAGGATGAGAAAGAATAGCGTGCATAAATTTTTAACTTTTAGTTTGTTTTAAACATTACATCGCGTGATGATGGCAATAGATGTTGTCCACCATCCACATATAAGGTCGTGCCCGTAATCGCATTTGAGCTGGCCAAAAATACAGCGGCTTTTGCAATATCGCTTGGTGTTGATGACTTACCTAATGGCGTCATCTGATGGGCCTTGGTAAAACCTGCTGCAGTTTGATCGCCCGAAGTCAGCGTAATACCAGGAGCCAAACCAATCACCCGTATGTGCGGAGCAAAATCTACCGCCAACACTTCAACTGAAGTGAGTAGTGCAGCTTTAGACAATGTGTAAGACAAATAATCTGGATTGAGATTGATCAGTTTTTGATCGAGCAACTGAATCACCGAGGGAATTGATAAATTGCTCTCACTTGCTTTCTTTGTCTGACGCTTGTGATATTCAAACATCAGCTGAGATAGCAAAATGGGTGCGGCTAAATTGACTTGCATGTGGTCTTGCAAACTTTTACCGCTCAGCGGAGTATTCGAATTGGCACGATCGTATTCAAAGATTGAGGCGCTATTGACGAGACACTGAAGGTTTTGAAATTCAACAACAACTGCAGCAAACAGGGAGTGAATTTCTGCTTCGCTGGCGAGGTCAGCATTAAAAGCCGCTGCCTTAACCCCCAATTTTTGGATTTCGGCTACGGTAGCTTGGGCATCCGACTCAGACCAGCCATAATGGACCGCCACATCCCAGCCCTGACGAGCAAATTCCAAGGCAATTTCCCGACCAAGACGCTTCGCAGCGCCGGTCACTAAAACCGCTTTATTTTGCTGAGGTGATGGGTTTGAACTCAAGTTCACTTAAATTCTCTTAGACTAGCGAGCTATGGATATTACCTTGACCAGCCTTGAAACGGCTCATACCGAGCTTCTTAGCCAAAAAATAATGGCTGAAATCGTCTCCAAAGGCGGCTGGATGCCCTTTTCAAGGTATATGGAAATGGCTTTATATGAGCCAGGCATGGGTTATTACAGCGCTGGAGCCCACAAATTGGGTGCTGGTGGTGATTTCACGACAGCCCCAGAGCTGTCCCCCTTATTTGGCGCCGCCATTGTAGAAACCCTTTTGCCCATTCTAGAAGGGCTGAAGGCTCAGGGGCTCCCTACCCAAATTCTGGAATTTGGCGCTGGCACTGGCAAGTTAGCTGAATCTATTCTCACCCGATTCCACGATCTGGACTTCAACCTGGATCGCTACGACATTATTGAGATCTCACCCGACCTAGCCCAAAGGCAAGAAGAGCGCCTCAAGCAAGTTGTAGAAAAACTAGCCCTTTCTACTCAATGCCATTGGTTAAGTTCTTTACCTAGCAACTTCAAGGGCATCATTCTGGCAAATGAGGTGATAGATGCCATTCCGTGTGATGCCATCATTTTTCAAAATGGCTTTTGGTATTGGCAAGGTGTTTCAGTTATTGATGGCAAGCTTACTTGGTCAGCAGGACAGCCTGTTGAGCAGTCACTACTTCCAGAGACTTTGCTCACTGGAAACTTTTCTGAAGGCTACATTACCGAATTACATGCACCCGCCAATGCTTGGATGCACCAAGTAGCCAAGCATCTCGATACCGGACTCTTCATCACCTTTGATTACGGATTTCCGGAGAGTGAGTATTACCATGCACAACGCCTAGAAGGCACACTCATGGCACACCATCGGCATCATGCTATTCAAGATCCATTTCATCTTCCAGGTCTTTGTGATTTAACAACGCATGTAGAGTGGTCACAGATTGCACGCAGTGCACTCGAAGAAGAAGTGGATGATGTCTATCTCAGCAATCAGGCGTCTTATTTACTAGATGCTGGCATTGGCGATATTGCATTGGAGATTGGCGATCCCAGCAAGCCAGAAACTTTCTTACCTATTTCAAACTCGCTACAAAAACTATTGTCTGAAGCAGAGATGGGTGAGCTCTTCAAAGTTTTTGCATTCTCAAAGAAACTATCCGACGTATTGCCAGATCATGTCTTAGAAGACTTACCTGGCCTTCGAGGCAGAAACCGGCTGTAAGCTTTTAGTTGTTTATGGCTGCAGTAATGGCGGAGAGTCTTGCGGCATCCACCGCACTACGAATTCTTTCACCATTAGTTCTCTGGTCTGCAGGAACACCTTCGATAATTTCGGCCGTATTGAGCGATTGGGCATTTTGCATTGCTGAAATTAAAGTATCGACATTCAAGCCAATATGCCTTGCCAAATCCAACAAAGCATTTCCACGCTCGGGCTTACGCCAAACATCTGCGCGATTAAACCAAGTCAATACATCTATGGGCTGATAGCTAGTGTCTGCCTCGTTGACTGATTTCTCGATAAGTACATTGAGCTCACTAAATATTTCACTGAAATCACGTACCTCATTTGGCATCTTGACGCACTCTGCCCATGAACGAATTTCACTAGCGGGTAAATGCATGAGAGTGACAGCACACCGATCTTCCAGGCGATCATCTGCTGCATGCAAATGTGCAATGAGTTGCTCGCGGAACTCTTCTTTAGCTAAATAGGATGTCAGCGCCAATGGTAGTAAAGCTTTGGCTGCACCAGAATCTAACAAGACTTGAAACATGCGCATTGGCTTATTTGCAGTAAAACCTCTGGCCAACTCCTGCCAGATTCTCTCAGCCGAGAGTGCTGACAATTCATTGGATTGAACAATTGCCTGCAAGGCGGCCATGGTTTCTGGTGCAACCGTAAACCCAGGAAAGCGCGCTGCAAAACGAGCGATACGCAATAGACGCAATGGATCCTCAGCAAACGCATCGGACACATGACGAAATACCTTAGCCGCTAAATCTTGCTGACCGTTATAGGGATCCAAAATAGGTCCTGCCCATTTACCATCAGCACCGACCTCTTGCGCCATTGCATTGATCGTCAGATCACGACGTTCTAAGTCCTGCTCCAAGGTGACGGTCGGGTCAGCGTAAAACATAAAGCCTTTGTAGCCCTTGCCAGTTTTACGCTCTGTGCGCGCCAAGGCATATTCAGCTTGCGTCTCTGGATGCAAGAACACTGGAAAATCTTTACCCACCGGACGAAAGCCCTGAGCAATCATCTCTTCTACGCTAGAGCCAACCACTACATAGTCAATGTCGTGCACCGGCAAACCCATGAGGGTATCCCGAATGGCGCCACCAACAGCGTAGATCTTCATGAGCTTATTTCATACCTTCTAAGGTGCGCCGACTAATACCAAAGACTTTAGATAATGCGTCTACTCCATTGAGCGGAAGAATATTGGGCAACTGCATTGATGCAATATTGTCGCGTGACATTAAAGTTGGGACAGGCAGAAATTCAAAAGCCAAGGCCTGAAGATAACCAACAAAAGCAGGCACAGGAATAATGGCGCATTTTGTATTGGCCTTACGCGCAGCAAATTCCACAATCTCTTTCATGGTGTAAACAGTAGGCCCCACCAAATCATAAGACTGATGAATCGTAGATGGCATCGTTAGTGACTTGGTAAATGCACTAGCTACATCATCTACGCTGACTGGCTGGAACTGTGCCCCCGAGTTTGCCAATGGCATCGCTGGAAACAACTTCGTTAGCTTGGCAAACAAATTAATAAATTGGTCTTGCGCGCCAAAAATGACTGAAGGTCTAAAAATAGTCCAATTCAAGTTACTTGCTTTTACTGCAGCCTCGCCATCACCTTTACTACGCTGATACATTGATGGACCATTTGAGTCTGCACCCAATGCACTCATGTGAAGGTAACGCTTGATACCATGAAGTTGCATAGCAGTGATGATATTTTTAGGAAGCTCTACATGCGCAGCTTCAAACACTTTTCCATAGGGCTGAGCTGGCTTGTCATGCAGTACACCCACTAAATTAATGACTGCACCGCCAGGCTTAATTCGTGAGCAAAGCTCTTGCAAAGCATCAAACTCATGAACATCAGCATCTTCTAGATGTACCTTCGGGAGCATGCGCAATTCACGTACGGATGCTAAGTGTCGAGTTGGCAGTAAAACGGAATAGCCGTCTGCTTGCAGTTGGGCTGCCAGGACTCTGCCTACAAAACCGTTACCGCCAATTAGCAGAATGTCATATTTCATAAAACTCCTATGCAGTTGAAATACTAAGGTAGCTCTGATGCGTTTGCTGCTTTAGGAGCAATTACCCCTAAACGTTGCTTTAAAGACTGTGTCTGACCATGCATCACCGATGAATAATACGTTGCATTCGCCAAAACGTTTTTTACATAGGTACGCGTCTCATTAAATGGAATCGTTTCTGCGAAGATCGCGCCCTCAGTCGGGCTGGTGAGTTTTTCTCTCCAGTTTTTAGAGCGTGATGGACCAGCGTTATAAGCTGCAGATGCGAGAACCCAAGATCCATCTAAATCTATCAACACCATATTCAAGTAGTTACTACCCAAGGTGAGATTGGTATTGGTATCGGCGAGCTTGTCACTGGTATAGGAGGTCATGCCAATTTTCTTAGCAACATACTTCGCCGTATTCGGCATCACCTGCATCAAACCTGAAGCGCCAACTGAAGAAGAGGCATTCATGATGAAGCGTGACTCTTGACGAATCAAGCCATATGCCCACGCCAAGTTCAAATCAATTTGCTTAGCAATTGGCGAGAGCTCATCACGATAAGGGGTTGGGTAGCGTAAGCTGAAGTCATGCTCTTGCTTGGTACGATCTGCCGTATTTACAACACGGTCGTACAAACCAATCCGCTTAGCGTATTCAGCAGCTGCAAGTAACTGCTTATCACTCATATTACGCAACTCCCAGTTCCAGTCGCGATTGCCTTCAAAGCGCAAATTCATGGCATAGAAGCGTTCGCCTCTAATGAACCCTTTGCGTTGTGACATAGCTTCGATTTCCGCATCACTCACTTTGGTTCGGGCGGGCGCATGATTCGGTTTACCTAAGTCTTCGCGCGCAAGCTGCCCATAAAAGTTGTACTGGTCAGCAATGAGTTCAAGGTTCTCGTGCGCTTTTTCATTTTGGCCATCAACTTTTAATGCGCGCGCATACCAATAAGTCCACGCCGGATCCTTACTGCGCACCACAGGATTCATGCCCTCAATTGCATTCTTTACCAGCGTCCAGTCTTTAGCCCGTAAACCTGCACGTACTTTCCACTCTTGACCTTCAGTAGACAGAAGCTCGTTGTAGCCCAGCTCTTGTTGAAGGCGATACGCATCATCTGCATTCGGATCTAATTTCTTTGCGAGGAATTGACCAATCACACCCCAAGCTACGGCTTGATTCTCTTTACTATAACGAGATGCATTTTGAGAAAAATCTCTAAATGCCTTTGCAGGATCTGCTTTAGCAGCTTTCACAATGTCAGCAATAGGATCTTCACCGCCAATGCGACGCGACATGGATTCAAAACCCATCTCAGCTGCAGCGCGTCCCAATGCCTTTGCCTCGCTAGGAGTCATTCCTCCAGCGCCAACTAAAGTTGGTATTAGCTCCTGGCAAGCCTGACCGAAATAACGTGGATCCAATAATATTGCGCGCGCATCAATCGCTATTTTAGTTGGGTTCTCGCCTTGCGCCAATTTAGATTGGAGTGAATAACACTTCACCTGAGTGTCATCATCCAAAACAAACTTAGGATATTCAACATCAAAGCGTGACCAATCTTTTCGCTTACCTAAAACGAGTAGCCAGTCATTGCGCATCCGATCAGCCAAAGCAGTACCCTGGTATTGATTTAGGAAAGCAACTACCTGTGAGTCTGCATTACTATCAGCTCGAGCCACACCAGCACTATCAAATAGCTGAGGCTTGATACGGAAATAGGCTACATAGTCTTCGTAAGGGTAGTTTGAGAGAGTGGCAGCCAAGGTCTGTGCGCGAGCTACGTCATTTCTTTTGGCAGCCTCACGCAACTCAATAAAGGTACGATCACCCTCAGTGACTTCAAAGGCCGAAATTCTGCTTGCTTTGGCGGGAACAGTTTTCTTGGCTTTTTCCGCAAAAATGCTGGGCGCAGAAACTGCAAGGGCTAGAAATAGAACTCCGCCCACCGTTTTTTGCCAACCACCAAAAACATCAAACCTCTTTTTCACTGTCTAGCCTTATGGATTTACTATATCTCTTAATTTTCGCCTGATAATGGTCTATATGCACGGCAATTCTCCAAAATCGCTACGGCAGGACTTACTGGCCCAAAGGAAACAGTTTGCGGCTAGCGCAAGCTATCCCATTGCACAAGAAGCTATTTTGGCTGGCCTAACCAGCTTTCTAGCTGACCATGACACCCAGGTTCAATCTATTGCCTTGTATTGCCCCATACAGGATGAACTTGATCTTCGGCCGGCTCTATTGGCATGGGCGAAGAGCCATGCAGACAAAACGCTGACTCTCCCTTTTGCGCGCCCCGATAAACATTTAGATTTTTATGTCTGGCAAGAAGGTGACTTACTGATTCCAAGCCGCCATGGTGTGCCAGAGCCAGACCCCAACAACCCCCGCAGACCTCAACTCACTCCAGACTGCATCTTGATTCCCTGCGTAGGCTGGTCAGAATCCAGGGAGGGCGATAGAACACACTATTGGCGGCTTGGATATGGGGGCGGCTACTTTGACCGCACCTTGGCTCATTTGCGCAAAGCTAAACCAAGCCTATTGTGCATAGGCATTGGCTTTGACTGGCAAAAATTAAATGATGCTCAATGGCAGGCTCAAACTCATGATGAGCCTTTGGATGCCATGCTGACTGAGTCAGGCTTATTAATTACTTATTGAGACTGAGATTATCAGCAATTGCTAAAACAGCGTCTGCCTGATTTAGCGAATAGAAATGCAATCCTGGGGCGCCAGCAGTCAAGAGCTGATCGCAAAGATCGGTCACCACCTCTTCGCCAAACGCACGAATCGAGGCAGTGTCATCGCCATAAGACTGCAAGCGCAAACGAATCCAGCGTGGAATTTCTGCGCCACAAGCATCTGAAAAACGTAGTAACTGAGTGCTGTTGGTGATCGGCATAATGCCCGCAATGACTGGCTCAGTAACACCCAAGTCATAAGCCTCGTCAACAAAGCGGAAGTAAGCATCGCTGTTGTAGAAATACTGAGTTACTGCTGAATTGGCGCCAGCTTTCATTTTCTGCACAAAGAAATCCACATCTGTTGCAGGTGACTTTGCCTGAGGATGAGTCTCTGGATAGGCGGCTACATCAATGTGAAACCAATCACCAGTTTCTGCACGAATAAATTCAACCAATTCATTGGCGTGATGAAACTCACCATACTGACCCATGCCAGATGGCAAGTCGCCACGTAAAGCTACGATCCGTTTAACGCCTAAAGCTTGATATTGCTTCAACATCTCGCGCACGCTTTCACGTGAGCTACCAACACAAGATAAATGGGGAGCAACCGCTGCACCTGCAGCATGAATATCACTCACCACTTTTAATGTGCCAGATTGTGTAGAACCACCGGCACCAAAAGTCACGGAATAAAAAGCGGGCTTGAGCGTTTCACTAAAACGCTCGCGCACCAGATGAAGCTTAGTCTCACCTTCAGGTGTTTTTGGAGGGAAGAATTCAACGCTTAATTCCATGATCTTGGGCCTGTGTCTCTATTTCTCTATTGAACAATATCTAGCAATGTGCAGATTAATAACGGTAGTGGTCAGCCTTATAAGGGCCTTCCTTCGTTACGCCAATGTAAGAAGCTTGCTGATCTGACAATACAGTTAACTCTGCATTCAATGTCTTGAGCTGCAAACGAGCAACCTTCTCATCCAAATGCTTAGGCAAGGTGTAAACACCGACTGGGTATTTATCTGTGCCAACTGCATTCCACAATTCGATCTGTGCAATTACTTGGTTCGCAAATGAAGAGCTCATTACATAAGATGGGTGACCTGTACCGCAACCGAGGTTAACCAAACGACCTTTAGCAAGGATGATGATGCGCTTCTCAGGATTGCCATTAGCTGCTGGGAAAATCACGTGATCTACTTGTGGCTTGATTTCTTCCCACTTGTATTTTTCAATACCAGCAACATCAATCTCGTTATCGAAGTGCCCAATATTACAAACGATGGCTTGATTCTTCATCTTCACCATGTGGTCATGTGTAATCACATGGTAGTTACCTGTTGCTGAAACAAAGATGTCCGCCTTATCTGCAGCGTAATCCATTGTGACAACACGGTAGCCTTCCATTGCTGCTTGCAATGCACAGATTGGATCCACTTCAGTAACCCAAACTTGAGCAGACAAAGCACGTAGAGCTTGAGCTGAACCTTTACCCACATCGCCATAACCACAAACCACCGCAACCTTACCGGCAACCATCACGTCAGTAGCACGCTTGATCGCATCAACTAAAGATTCACGGCAACCATAGAGGTTATCGAACTTGCTCTTAGTAACAGAGTCGTTCACGTTGATTGCTGGGAATTTCAAATCACCTTTTGCAAACATCTGATAGAGGCGATGTACGCCAGTAGTTGTTTCTTCAGTTACGCCTTTTACTTTTTCTAAGCGTGTGGAGTACCAAGTTGGATCTTGCGCCAATTTATTTTTAATGGCTGCGAACAAAATAGTTTCTTCTTCGCTAGTTGGGTGATTCAAGCAAGCTTGATCTTTCTCAGCGCGTGCACCGAGATGCAATAACAAAGTCGCATCGCCGCCGTCATCCAAAATCATATTGGTGAAGCCGCCATCTGCCCACTCGAAAATACGGTGGGTGTAATCCCAGTACTGCTCAAGGGTTTCACCCTTGATCGCAAACACTGGAGTGCCGTTAGCAGCAATTGCTGCAGCAGCGTGATCTTGTGTGGAGAAAATATTGCAAGATGCCCACTGCACTTCGGCGCCGAGAGCTTCAAGCGTCTCGATCAACACTGCAGTTTGAATAGTCATGTGCAATGAGCCAGTAATGCGTGCGCCACGCAATGGTTGCTGTGATGCGAACTCGTCGCGAATAGCGATGAGGCCTGGCATTTCTGTTTCAGCAATTGCGATTTCTTTACGACCAAAGTCAGCCAAAGAAATATCGGCAATAGCGCAACGGGTTGCTACAAAATTATTTAAATCGGAAACGGTACTCATGAATGCTCCAGCTAAAGACGATCCAATGCTGGAGTAAGAACTCGCTAGCCATTGAATCATGGGTTAGCGAGCGCAGTTGCAATTAGCAAACTCTGGGGTTACCTAGGAGTCCACTCCCTTCAAGCCTGGGGAAACACTGGTTCTCAGTATTCCTTGCAACGCTCCTTGAAGGTATGGCGAAATTGTAATCAATTTCGCCATATTTCGCCTCAATACAACTACATACTGCAAATTTACTAGCTAGAAAGCGGATTACAAGCCAGCTGCTGCGCGTAAGGCAGGCGCCTTATCGCACTGTTCCCAAGTAAATTCTGGCTCTTCACGACCAAAGTGGCCATAAGCAGCAGTCTTGCGATAAATCGGACGCAAGAGATTCAACATCTTGACGATACCCTTTGGACGCAAGTCAAAGTGCTCAGATACCAGTTGTGCAATCTTCTCATCAGAGATCTTGCCAGTGCCAAAGGTGCTCACCATCACTGAAGTTGGCTTAGCTACACCAATCGCATAAGAGATCTGAATCAAGCACTTACTTGCCAAACCAGCGGCAACCACGTTCTTGGCCACATAGCGACCAGCGTAAGCAGCAGAACGGTCAACTTTGGATGGATCTTTGCCTGAGAAAGCACCGCCACCGTGAGGAGCCGCACCGCCGTAGGTGTCCACAATGATCTTGCGACCTGTCAGACCGCAATCGCCTTGCGGGCCGCCAATAACGAATCGACCTGTTGGGTTTACCAAGAAGTTAATCGCACCTTTAATCAAATGCTTCGGCAATACTGGTTTGATGATTTCTTCGATGACTGCTTCGCGCAATTTCTCGAGAGAGATTTCTTCATCATGTTGCGTGGAGAGAACGACTGTATCGATTGAGTCAGGCTTGCCATCCACATAGCGCAAGGTCACTTGAGACTTCGCATCTGGACGCAACCAGTTCAAACGGCCATCACGGCGTAGTTGAGACTGACGCTCTACCAAGCGGTGTGACAAATGAATTGGCAAAGGCATCAGCTCTGCAGTTTCGTCACAAGCGTAACCAAACATCAAACCTTGGTCACCAGCGCCTTGATCTAAACCGTCGTCATGCGCCTTATCTACGCCCTGAGCGATGTCTGGGCTTTGCTTGTCATAAGCAACCAACACAGCACAACCTTTGTAATCAATACCGTAGTCAGTGTTGTCGTAACCAATTTCACGCAAAGTATTGCGAGCTACTTGGATGTAATCCACATTGGCGTTCGTTGTGATTTCACCAGCTAAAACTACCAAGCCGGTATTGCACAAAGTTTCTGCAGCAACGCGCGCAGTTGGGTTCTGAGCTAGGATTGAATCCAGGATGGCATCAGAGATTTGGTCTGCTACTTTATCGGGGTGACCTTCAGAAACGGATTCTGAGGTAAAGAAGTAATCATTTGCCATTGCATATTCCTTTAAAAATTAACACGATCTATGGGACAACTCGACGTGCCAGGAACTTCAACGGCGACGCTTTAGCAGAATTTATGAATCGCCCTGCAAGTTGCCTTAACTCAGCGATGGGTGAATTCTATCCGAAAAACGCCTTATTCATCAAGCGGCATAGGAAATTTGGCCCTAGCGCTGGCATTGAATATCATTAGAGGGTGCGCAAACTCCTTCTCAAGCTAACCCTCGCTGCAATTGCAGTGTTGCCCTTATTCCTAGTTCAGGTCATTGGGGGTGTTTTGGGAATTTTGGCTTATGTCGGCTCAAAGCAATATCGATCACTTTTTCGCCCTCAATATGAGGCCGTTGTTAAGAGTCATCATTTACCCCTGCAAATCTGGCATGCGGCGGCGGCCTCAGGTCAACTTTTCTCAGACAGCCTGTGGATTTGGCGAAATCCAAAAAAAGCACTTTCCCTTGTTGAAGTACAAGACTGGGATCTCGTTGAGGCGGCAATCAATGAGGGTCATGGCTTAGTCATGCTCACCCCACACCTTGGTGGTTTTGAAATCATTCCTAGGGTATTAGCCCAGCATTTTCCAGCGACCATTCTTTATCGCCCATCCCGCCAAGAGTGGCTAAATGAAGTAGTTGAAGAAGGTCGCGCCTATCCCAATATGCACTTCGTGCCAACTAATCTGAATGGCGTTCGTCAAATGACTCGGGCGCTGACACGGGGTGAAGCCATTGGCATTCTTCCAGATCAGGTACCTAGCGGCGGTGAAGGCGTTTGGGTACCCTTCTTTGGACGCCCAGCCTACACAACTCCGCTACCGGCACGTCTAGCTAATCGCAACAACACGCCAGTGGTCATGTTTACCGCCAAGCGCAAAGGTCTTGGCAAAGGTTGGCTAATGCAGGCTAAGAGATTGGCGCCACTCTCTGAAGACTCCATGCTTGCTGCAGCTGAACTGAACACTGCCATTGAGAATGCGATCCTAGTTGCGCCCAATCAATTTATCTGGGCATATAACCGCTACAAACATCCTAGCGGAGCAGAATTACCACCAAGCAATTAGTTAATAAATTTATAATTTATTCAACATGACCTGGTTACAAAACGTTTTTAATTTTCTGGCGCTGAACTTACTGCGCCTTTTTGCATTTTTGCCTTACGCCCTCACCATTTATATTGGCTACGGTCTCGGATGGTTGGCGGCACACATACCAAATGAGCGTGCCAAGGTTGTAAAAACGAACTTGCGCTTGTGCTTCCCTGATCTGAGTGAAGATGAAATTGATTCTCTTGCACTAGAGCACTGGAAACTATTTGGGCGTAGCGTCATTGAGAGAAGTCGTATTTGGCTTGGTAGCGGAAAACAAATTACCGATATCGTCACCATCAACTCTGCAATCACTTTAGGCGATCGGAAGCCACGACTCTTAATTAACCCTCATTTTGTAGGGCTTGAAGGCGGCTTCATGGCGCTGTCTGTTTTAGCAAGTCAGCATGATTGGCCTCGTGGTGCCGGCCTCTACCAGAATATGAAGAATCCATTCTTTAATCAAAAGATGATTGAATGGCGTAATCGTTTTGGGGGTAAATCCATTGAGAGGCAAAGTCGCTTACGTGATTTGATTCGTGAAATTCAAACAGGGAACTTTATTTTTATTGCCCCTGATATTGATCTCGGCCCCCGTGACTCTGTTTTTGTTCCCTTCTTTGGAATCCAAACCAATACGATCACTTCAGTCTCGCGCCTAGCTAGGCTCAGTGGCGCAGAAGTTTGCCTCATGACCACCACATTAAATCCTGATCGCATGGGCTATACGTGCAATATCAGTGCACCACTACCCAACTTTCCAACAGATGACGTTGAGGCAGATACCGCACGCCTGAATAAATATATCGAAGACCTTGTTCGCGAAAGGCCTGCAGAGTACTATTGGGTACATAAACGCTTTAAGCATCGGCCAGCTGGCGAGCCTGGTCTTTATAACTAATTGGAAATCTTTTGAGTACGAATTTAAACAAGCCTACGCGCACATTACGCTTCACCAAAATGCATGGTGCCGGCAATGATTTCATTGTGCTCAATGGAATTGATCAAGACCTCAGCGATATCACTCGCGAGCAGTGGCAAAAAATAGCCCATCGCCAATTTGGTATTGGTGCTGATCAAATCCTGCTGGTTGAAAAAGCCACGCGTCCTGATGCAGATTTTCGTTATCGCATTTTTAATGCGGATGGCGGCGAGGTGGAACAATGCGGCAATGGATCACGTTGCTTTGTTCGCTTTGTGCTCGACCAAGGTCTTTCTACAAAGAATCCTTTGCGCGTTGAAGTTGCGCATACAGTGCTTACACTCAAATCTCATGAAGATGGCCAGGTGGAAGTGGATATGGGCGCTCCGATTTTTGATCACAGCCAAATTCCATTTAATGCGAGTGGCTTAGCAAGCAAGCAAGAGTTTCATGAAATGCTCTACGCATTACCGATTGCAACGCCTGCTACACACGATAGCTGGATTGGCGTCTTATCGATGGGCAATCCCCATGCAGTTCAAGTAGTCGGTGATGTGGATAGTGCACCTGTACTCGAAGAGGGTCCATCCATTGAAAGAGATCCTGTATTTCCAAAAAGAGTTAACGCTGGCTATATGCAAGTTATTAATCGCAATGAAATCAAGTTGCGTGTTTATGAGCGTGGCGCTGGCGAAACTCTCGCCTGTGGCACTGGTGCATGCGCAGCAGTAGTCTCCGGCATTCGTCGTGGCTTACTTTACTCACCCGTCAAAGTGCATACCCGCGGTGGTGATTTGCAAATTGCCTGGGGCGGTATGATCAATGAAGTTGCTCAGCCCGTCATCATGACTGGGCCAGCCATCACCGTGTTTGAGGGTGAAACAAAGATCTAAGAGTGAAAATGTGAGCGCTGCTGCTAACACTCTTTAGATTAAATGCCGTATTTCTCGCGATAAGCCTTCACGGCTGGTAGATAGTTTGTTAGCTCAGCATTGCTGGAGGTGGTTAAGAAAGCCATCAGGTCTGCCAAGTTTGCAATTGCAACCACTGGCAATCCAAACTCTTGCTCTACCGCCTGTACTGCCGACTTATCGCCAATCTCCGTAGCAGTGCCTGACTTTTCCATACGATCCAAAGCAATCAATACCGCCGCTGGCTCTGCACCTGCATCGCGAATGAGCTTTACGGACTCACGTACAGACGTGCCTGCAGAAATCACATCATCGATGATGACTACTTTGCCTTTGACTGGAGCGCCCACCAATGAGCCTCCCTCGCCATGATCTTTGGCTTCTTTACGGTTGTAGGCATAGGGCACATTACGGCCAGCATCAGCCAAAGCGATTGCAGTGGCAGCAGCCAGGGTGATGCCTTTATAGGCCGGTCCATAAAGCATGTCGTATTGCAAGCCAGACTCTTGCAAGGCTTTGGCGTAGTAACGGCCTAAGGCGCTTAAGCGAGCTCCATCATTAAATCCACCCGCATTAAAGAAATAGGGAGAAAGGCGACCCGCTTTAGTTTTAAACTCCCCAAACGACAAAACATTTGCCTCCAAGGCAAATTGAATAAAGTTATCTTGATTAGAATTTTTTGAGCTCATAGGCCTATATGTTACGCATCATTTCTGCCAACCTCAACGGTATCCGTTCTGCGGTCAAAAAAGGCTTCATGCCTTGGGTTGTAAAACAAAAGGCCGACTTTGTCTGCATGCAGGAGCTCAAAGCTCAACAGGATGACTTAGAAGATGCCATTCTCAATCCGGATGGGTTACACGGCTTTTTTCATCATGCTGAGAAAAAGGGCTACAGCGGCTGCGGCATCTACACCCCACATCAGCCTGACGAGGTGCTCTATGGCTATGGGAATGAAGAATTTGATGCTGAAGGGCGCTATGTAGAGGCTCGATTCAAGAAGCTCTCAGTAATCTCGGTATATATGCCCTCAGGCTCCAGCTCACCAGAAAGGCAAGAGGCGAAATATCGCTATCTGGATTCTTTTCTACCGCATCTGCTTGAACTCAAAAAGTCAGGACGTGAGATTGTGCTGTGCGGGGATGTAAATATTGCCCACAATGAAATCGATCTGAAAAACTGGAAAGGCAACCTGAAGAACTCAGGATTTTTACCAGAAGAGCGTGCTTGGCTGACAAACCTATTTGGCAAAGTCGGTTACGTAGATGTCTATAGAAAGCTAGAGCCAGAAGCGACCGATGCCTGCTACACCTGGTGGAGCAATCGGGGTCAAGCGTATGCAAAGAACGTGGGCTGGCGTATCGACTATCACATCACCACTCCAGGAATTGCAGCAAGCGCTAAAAATACTGCGGTGTATAAAGAGGAGCGCTTCTCAGATCACGCACCACTCACAGTAGATTACGACTGGTCTATTTAGCGACCTGTGAGTCGTGTTTTTTAAATTCCACAACTTTGAAATGAATAGTCAGCCAAATCAGAATTAAGACCGGCGCGCCAATAATTGCCGTGCTAATAAAAAAGTTTGAGTAGCCAAAAGCATTAACAAAGACACCTGAAAATCCAGCCAACCACTTTGGCAAAAGGAGCATCATGGAACTAAACAATGCGTACTGGGTTGCAGAGTATTGAATATTCGTCAGCGCCGACAAGAACGCAATAAAGGCGGCCGAAGCAATTCCGGAACTCAGGTTATCGGCAGAAATTACCCAGATCAAGCCATGTAAGTCATGACCCTGAGTGGCAAGCCAGGCAAATAATAAATTGCTAACAGCCGATAAAATTGCACCCAACAACAAAATGCGCATCACACCAAAACGTAAAGTGAGCACACCTCCAAGGAAGGCGCCGACTAATGTCATCACTACGCCAAAGACTTTACTAACAGCTGCCACCTCATCTTTGGTGTAACCCATATCTACATAAAAGGGGTTAGCCATGATGCCCATAACCACATCACTAATGCGATAGATGGCAATTAAGGACAAAATCAAAATTGCGTGCCAACCATAGCGTTTAATAAAGTCGGAAAATGGTTCAATCAAAGTTTGATGCAGCCATGCTTTTGCATTGCGAGCTTTTGCCAGCTCAATACGAACAGGCTCTTTACTAAACAAGGTAGTGACCACACCGACGCCAATCGAGAGCGCCATACAAAGATAGGCAAATTGCCATGCAGCAGGATCATAGCTGGCTGAGCCTGACTCAGCGCGGGCAGCCAACCAAAGAACGCCAGCACCAGCCCAAATTAAGGCGAGTCGATAACCTGTTTGATATGTGGCCGCTAAAGCTGCTTGATGATCGCTATCAGCAGACTCGATCCGAAAAGCATCCAGGGCAATATCTTGAGTGGCAGAACCAAAGGCAACCAGGAGTGCGCACCATACAACCGGCGTGAGCTGAACTTTGGGATCAATACTAGCCATACCGAGCAGACCAAGAACAATTAGCAGCTGCGCAAAAAGCAGCCAGCTACGTCTTCTGCCAAATAATGTTGATAACAAGGGAATGGGCAATCGATCTACTAAAGGTGCCCACATCCATTTAAACGCGTAGATCAAACCAACCCAAGTGAGATAGCCAATAGTGCTGCGATCAATGCCAGCCTCTCTTAGCCAAAAGCTCAAGGTACCCAAAATAAGCAGCAGGGGTAGACCAGCGGAGAAGCCCAGGAAGAGCATTCGGAGGCATGGCCATTCGAGATAAACCCGAAAATCTTTCAGCCAGGACTGAAGGCTACTAAGCACGTCGAACGCGGAACAGCGCTAGGCTTCCAAAAAGATTGGGCATCAAAGTAACCTGGCGACCCTCATGCAAGATGCATTGATCCAGAATTTGCAGGCCCAAGCTTGAGGCTAATTTTTCAAAGTCAGCAACAGTCAGAACGCGTACATTGGGTGTGTTGTACCACTGGTAAGGCAAGCTTTTAGAAACTGGCATATGGCCAAAGCCAACCGCTAGGCGATGAGACCAATGGCCAAAATTTGGGAAAGAAACAACTGACTCTTTGCCAACGCGCACCACTTCACGCAGGATCTTTTCAGTTTCATGAATGGTTTGCAGTGTTTGGGAGAGTACGACCGTATCGAAACTATTATTCTCAAAAAGCGCCAAGCCGCCTTCAAGATTTTGCTGAATGACGTTCAAGCCTTTTTGCACGCAAGAAAGTACGCGAGCGTCATCTATCTCAACACCATAGGCATGCACTGGCTTTTGTTTCTGCAAGTACTCCAAGAAACTGCCATCGCCGCAACCAAGGTCAAGCACCTCGCTATTAGGAGCAATCCAGTTCGCTATTGCGGCAAAGTCAGCGCGCTTCATGATTTAGCCTCTAGCATTTGTTCGAAATAAGCACGAATCAGATTGTGATAACGCGGGTCATCCAATAAGAAAGCATCATGCCCATGTGGCGCATCAATCTCTGCATAACTCACTTCACTCTTATTGCTGAGTAAGGATTCCACAATTTCGCGACTGCGGTTGGGAGGAAAGCGCCAATCCGTAGAAAAGCTCACAACTAAAAACTTGGCTTGCACTTCGGCTAGGGCACGATTCAAGCTGCCCTCGTAACGACGAGAAGGGTCAAAATAATCTAGCGCCCGAGTAATGAGCAAATAGGTATTGGCATCAAAGTAAGTAGAAAACTTATCACCTTGATGACGCAAATAACTCTCCACCTCAAATTCCACATCAAAGCTAAAGCGATAGTCGTGAGACTCGCCATTTGGTCTTTGTAGTTCACGCCCAAACTTTTCCGCCATGTCATCGTCAGAAAGGTAAGTGATATGCCCAACCATGCGAGCCAATCTGAGGCCCCGCTTAGGCACTACACCATGCTCGTAGTAGTTGCCTCCATGAAAATCTGGGTCAGACAAAATAGCATTACGCGCCACTTCGTTAAATGCAATGTTCTGTGCGCTGAGTTTTGGCGTAGATGCAATTACCAAACAATGTGCAAGGCGTTTTGGGAACTGGATGGACCAAGCCAGTGCCTGCATTCCGCCCAAGCTTCCGCCGATAACTGCAGCAAAACGACGAATGCCCAACTTATCAGCCAAGCGCGCCTGAGTGTTGACCCAGTCTTCAACCGTAATTACTGGGAAGTCTGCGCCATAGGGCTTACCAGTAGCCGGATTAATACTCATGGGACCTGTGGATCCAAAACAAGAGCCTAAGTTATTGACGCCAATAACAAAGAAATGATCCGTATCAACCGGCTTACCCGGTCCAATCATGTTGTCCCACCAGCCAATATCGTTTGGATCATCTGGGTTGGGGCCGGCTACATGATGCGATGCATTCAATGCATGACAAACCAGCACGGCATTACTTTTATCGGCATTGAGTTTGCCGTAAGTTTCAATTACTAAATCGTAGCCCGATAAGATGGCGCCACTTTGCAAAGGCAAGGGCTCGGCAAAGTGGATGGTATTTCTAGAGAGGTGTAGCTCGCTCATTCGGACAGAAGAATGCGAAGACTAATATCAGATGCTTCCGTTGGCAGCTTCTTAAAGCCACTGCGTGCAAATCGGTGCCAGCGCCCTAGCACGCAACTCATCAACATAGCCGCTCGGATGCTAACCTCATCTTGACTAACATTCGCCCAAGCTCCGCCTTGAGTTTGAGCAATGCGCAAAGACTGCTTTAGAGATGCCTCCACGCGGTCTAGCACTTGTGTAATACGCTCTTGCAGGCGATCATCCTCTTGCAATAAGGCATCACCCAAAAGTACGCGAGTCATGCCAGGATTCTTTTCTGCGAAGAACAACAACATCTGCAAAATCCCGCGCGCTTGCGCAAGGCCAGACTCTTCTTTTTGATTAATCTGATTAATCAAGCCAAAAACGGTTTGCTCAATAAATGAAATCAAGCCCTCAAACATCTGCGCCTTACTAGCGAAGTGTCGGTAGAGTGCTGCTTCTGAAACTTGAATTTTTGCTGCTAACGCTGCAGTGGTTACGCGCTCACCCTTCGGGTTTTGCAACATCTCAGCCAATACTTGCAAGATCTGTAAACGGCGCTCGCCAGGGCGTGGGCGCTTGCGTGTCTTACCCTCTTCGGCAACTGTCGCCTCGATCTCTGATGCAGTAGGGTCTAAAGAATCACGCATGTCTATATCTCTTATTGGTCTCTTAGCGGGAGCGAATCATTGTTCCAAAAGCCTGCTCTGTCAGAATTTCTAACAATAAAGAGTGCTCAATGCGTCCATCAATAATGTGAACTGAATTCACGCCACTCTTTGCCGCATCCAATGCAGAGGAAATCTTCGGCAACATTCCGCCCGAGATCGTGCCATCAGCAAAAAGGCCATCAATTTCACGCGCAGTCAGGTCAGTTAAGAGCGTACCGCTTTTATCCATCACACCAGGGATATTAGTCATCATGACCAATTTCTCTGCATGCAAAATTTCCGCCATCTTGCCAGCGACTAAGTCAGCATTGATGTTGTATGCCTGACCCTCTTCGCTAAATCCAATTGGAGAGATCACCGGAATAAAGGCATCGTCTTGCAATGCTTTTACAACTGCCGGGTTAATGGCTTCAATCTCACCAACAAATCCTAAATCAATAGTGCCGCCAGCGTTCTTCTCATCGGCAACAAACATTTTCTTGGCCCGAATCAAGCCGCCGTCTTTACCAGTTAAGCCAACCGCCTGACCACCAAAGTGGTTAATCAACATCACAATATCCTGCTGCACTTCGCCGCCGAGAACCCACTCCACCACTTCCATAGTTTCTTCATCGGTTACGCGCATGCCCTGAATAAAGGTGCCCGTCTTGCCAATCTTTTTGAGGGCCTCATCAATTTGTGGGCCGCCGCCATGAACGACGACAGGGTTCATGCCAACCAGCTTCAGCAGGATGACATCACGAGCAAAACTTTCTTTCAGGCGCTCTTCAACCATCGCATTTCCACCGTACTTAATCACAATAGTCTTACCGTGATATGCACGAATGTAAGGCAAAGCCTCGGCCAAAATCTCCGCCTTCAGTAAAGGTGAGATTTCGCTAATAGATGGGGATTGCTTGGTCATTGCTACTTTTATATTCAGTCTAGTAATTAATCGCCAAACAACTTTTGACGAAGTTCGCGACGCTCTTGCGCCTCAAGTGAAAGATTGGCTGTTGGGCGAGCAATTAAACGGTTCAAACCAATCGGCTCACCAGTCTCTTCACACCAACCATAATCACCGGACTCAATACGGGCCAAAGCCTGCTCCACTTTTTTCAATAGCTTGCGCTCACGATCACGAGTGCGCAACTCGAGCGCATGCTCTTCTTCAATCGTTGCACGATCCGCAGGATCAGGAACCAAAATGTTTTCACGCAAATGCTCTGTGGTCTCAGAGGCATTTTTCAAAATATCGTCTTTTAAGGTCAGAAGCTTTTGACGGAAAAAATCCAACTGAGCCGTATTCATATAGTCCTTTTCGGACATCTTGAGCAATTCAACTTCTGTTAAAGGGGCACCCTTAGCAGCCTTTGCACTTGCAGCCTTACTAGGTGCTTTTGCTGTAGCCGTAGATTTCGTTGGTGTTTTTACCGTCATTTCATTCTTTCCATGGTTCTAAACCATTATTACTTCATTCTGCCAAACTTTTACCGCCCTTTTGCCAATATTTACCAATATTGACCGTGGCGCCGGATTGTACTTGATATTTCCTAGGCCAAACAGCCTTCAAGCCCAGCCAGCAGGGTGTCTTTAGGTAAATCGATGCCAATAAAGACCATCCGCGTTTGCTTCGGCTCGGCACCCCAAACACCCGCTAAATCGCTCCCCATCATCTGATGGACGCCCTGGAACACGACTTTTCGGTTACTACCCTTCACATAGAGCACACCTTTATAGCGCAACATCTTCTCTCCAAAGACCTCCAAAATACCCCCCAGGAAGTCCTCTAATTTTTTATGGTCAAAGGGTTTATCACTACGAAAAACGAAGGATTGGATGCGGTCCGTATGGCCCGCATGGCCATGATGGTCGTGACTATGGTCATGCCCACAAGTGCTGTGATCATGGTGGTCATGGCTATGATCGTGGCCACAAGTAGCGTGATCATGGTCATCTTGCTCCAAGAAGTGCGGGTCAATATCGAGCTTGGCATTCAAATTAAAGCCCTTGAGATCCAAAACAGCATCTAAAGGCACTACCCCCTTAGAAATTCCCTGAATTGGGGCGCGAGGATTCATATGCATTAAACGATTGCGCAAAGCATCCACCTCAGCCGGCGTTACCAAATCCGTCTTAGTAATGAAGATTTGATCGGCAAAGCCTACTTGGCGCTGCGCCTCTTCATGCTCAGTAAGCTGCTGTGGGCCATGCTTGGCATCCACAAGTGTCACCACCGCATCTAATACGTAATGATCTGCAACATCATCATCCATAAAGAATGTTTGGGCCACCGGGCCTGGATTAGCCACACCGGTAGTCTCAATGACTACGCGATCAAAGCTAATCTTTTTATCTTTACGCTGCTCCCAAAGTGAATTGAGCGCCTCTACTAAATCGCCGCGAATAGTGCAGCAAATACAACCATTGCTCATTTGCACAATATTTTCTTGATTGTCTTGAACCAAGATGTCGTTATCAATATTCTCTTCGCCGAATTCGTTTTCAATCACAGCAATTTTTTTGCCATGCTCCTCAGTCAAGATATGTTTGAGCAAAGTCGTTTTGCCGCTACCTAAAAAGCCTGTGAGAATTGTTACCGGAATTAACGCCATGATCGATCCATTCAAAATCTATAAATACATTTCCCAAACGGGAAACCTTCTATCTTACCGAGTTCCTCAAGCTTTGCCAGCCTTTGCGCGAGGATGGGCTTTATCGTATGCCTGCGCTAGGTGCTGGAAATCTAAAGAGGTATAAATCTGTGTGCTGGCAATGCTGGCATGCCCCAGCATCTCTTGTACCGCCCGCAAATCTTGGGATGATTGCAATACATGACTGGCAAAGCTATGGCGCATCATGTGTGGGTGCACATGGGTTGGTAGCCCAGCCCTCATTGCCAAAGTCCGCAGACGCGCCTGCACCGTCCGAGGGGATAAACGCGCACCTGTAGCGGAAATAAATAAAGCCATCGACACATCCGCTTGCTCCAGTTGGTCACGAACCGCACGCCAGACCTTGAGAGATTGCATTGCAGGTCCACCAATCGGAACTGAGCGGCGCTTGCCACCTTTACCCAAAACCGTTACTTCTGCTGCATCCCAATCCAACCATCCTGCAGACTCATGCTGGCGATCCTTGCTTTGCATTACATCTACCCCCAGCAACTCAGACAGTCGTAGGCCAGAGGAATACAGCAAATCAATGATTGCTGCATCACGCACCGTTTCTAAATCTTGCTTTTCTTCAGCCTCTTTTACGGCTTGATTAACCAAGGCAAGAGCTTGCTCAACCGAAAGTGCTTTAGGCAAAGACTTCAAACGTTTGGGAGCCTTCACATCATCTACTGGATTAGCCACTAGGTTTGCAGTGACTCTTCCCGCCTGCGCATCACGACGCGCATCTTTTTCTGTGAGCCAGTCATACCAGCCGCGCCAAGCAGATAGTGCTCTAGCTATCGTGCGAGATGACTTTCCCTTTGAATGTAAGCGGCCTGCCCAGCGGCGAATATGCGCATTGGTAACTTTTAACAACTCAACGGCATCGTCCGCTGCAAACGCTTGCAGCTCACTAAGATCCATGCGGTACGCTTTAAGCGTATGCGGTGATAGCTGCCTTAATACATGCAGCTCGTGCAAATACTCTTGCACTAAGGGATGAAGATCAGCTGGTACTTGGCTCATAAGCTTGGATACGATCCAAAGCTGCAGCAGTAAGTTCAGCAATCTGACGCAAATAAAATGCGCCCATATCTGCAGTAAAGCGAGACTCATCTTTACTTGCTAGCAAAAGTACTGCTGGCGATTGCACCACACCAATACTCTTACCTAATGGCAAACCAATCGCCACCATGCTTTGCCACTCAGGATTAATGCTCACTTGAGTTGCCAGCAAATCAACGCTCGCTGCAGCCAGCTCTTTGGCAGAACCACATAAAGGCGTATCGACCCAAGGACCAAACGCCGTATTTGGCGAGAGAAGTTGTGCCGCCTCCACTTCAAATACTTCCGCTAAACCCGCAGTGACCGCAGACTCAACATCAGCCTTTGTATTAGCGCCCATCAGGCGCAACAACCAGGCCACTAAACTCTGTTGAGTCTTGTCATTTCGACTTCCAAAGTGCAACATCTCGCTAAGACGGCGGTTAAGTTCTTGGTTTTGCGTGCGCAACAAAGTCATCTGGCGCTCTTGCAATGAGATCGTGCGATCTTCATGTGGATGCTTCAAGCGAATTTCATTTAAGAGATTGGCATAGCGCTCAAAGAAACCAGGGGTGGCACGCAACCACTCCGCCACCAATTCTTCTTGCTCGGCCTGCTTGGGATCTATCGCGCTCATGTATGTCTTTCTCGCTTATTTTCTGATTTAACTTTTTAGCTCAGCTTCTTACGTAGCAACTCATTCACCTGACCTGGATTGGCTTTACCCTGTGAGGCTTTCATGATCTGACCCACCAAAGCATTAAATGCTTTTTCTTTGCCAGAGCGGAACTCTTCAACTGACTTCTCGTTAGCGGCCAATACTTTATCAATCATGGCCTCAAGCTCACCACTATCGCTAATCTGCTTTAAACCTTTAGCGTCAATCACTTGATCAACAGTGCTAATTGGCTTGCCTGAAACAGCCTCTTCCCACAGAATCGCAAAGATATCTTTTGCAATTTTGTTAGAGATGGTGCCATCTGCTACGCGAGTTAATAGCGGGGCTAAATGTTCTGCCTTTAGTGGTGCATCTGCAGTAGCAATGCCGGCGCGATTGAGTGATGAGGCAAACTCACCCGCAATGAGGTTGGCTGCAGCCTTTGCCAGCGGCTTACCAACAATAGCCAAAAGTTCTTCAAATACTTTAGCGGTATCTCGATCTTGCGTGAGCAATTGCGTATCGTAGGCACTTAAACCAAACTCGCCTTGCCATTGTTCACGGAGCTGGGCTGGGAGAGCAGGCATCTTGCTACGCACATCAGCAATCCATGCATCATCAATGACTACCGGCAATAAATCGGGATCTGGAAAATAGCGGTAGTCGTTTGCATCCTCTTTACTTCGCATGCTGCGAGTTTCTTGGCGATCGGGATCGTAAAGGCGAGTTTCTTGCACGACTTTGCCGCCATCTTCAATTAATTCAATTTGACGACGCACTTCATATTGAATCGCTTCCTCTAAAAAGCGGAAGGAATTTAGGTTCTTAATCTCGCAGCGGGTACCAAATTCTTTTTGACCCACTGGTCGAACGGATACGTTGGCATCACAACGGAAGGAGCCTTCTTGCATATTGCCATCACACACACCCAACCAAACAACTAGTGTGTGGAGTGCTTTGGCATAAGCCACTGCTTCAGCAGCACTACGCATCACTGGCTCAGTCACAATTTCTAACAACGGTGTGCCAGCACGATTTAAATCGATACCACTGGATGCTTCGCCATGCGGCCCTAAGAAGCCCTCCTCATGAACTGACTTACCTGCGTCCTCTTCCATGTGGGCGCGCGTGAGCTCAACTACCTTGACTTGATCGCCGACTAATATTTCCAGATGGCCGCCCACAACCACCGGAAGATCCATCTGACTAATTTGGTATCCCTTTGGCAAGTCGGGGTAAAAATAGTTCTTGCGGGCAAAAATACTTGCAGGCGTAATCTTGGCATTGACTGCCAAACCAAAACGAATGGCATGCTCAACTGCCTGACGATTTAATACTGGCAAAACACCAGGTAAGGCCAGGTCAACTGCACAAGCTTGGGTATTAGGGCCAGCACCAAAGCGCGTACTTGCGCCACTGAAAATTTTCGATTGCGTTTGAAGCTGTGCGTGAGTCTCTAGACCAATAACGATTTCCCATTGCATCATGCCACCTCGCTTGCTTGACGCAAATGCCAATCAGTACTTTGTTGATATTGATGCGCCACCTGAAGTAAGCGCGCCTCAGAAAAATAATTACCAATAAGCTGCATGCCAATTGGTAAATTATTTGAACTAAACCCACATGGGGCGCTCATTGCTGGCAACCCTGCTAAGTTTGTTGAGAGCGTGTAAATATCTTCTAAATACATCTGCACTGGGTCTTTTGATTTTTCACCTAAACGCCATGCAACATCTGGCGCTACTGGTCCTAAGATGACATCGCACTTTTCAAATGCTGCCTGAAAGTCCGCCGCAATAATGCGACGAATTTTTTGGGCTTGCAGGTAATACGCATCGTAATAACCATGACAAAGCACATAGGTGCCAACTAAGATGCGACGCTTTACTTCTGCGCCAAAACCTTCAGTACGTGACTTCTTATACATATCAGATAAATCACGATATTCATTTGCGCGGTGTCCGTAACGCACACCATCAAAGCGACTCAAATTACTTGAGGCTTCAGCTGGGGCTAAAACGTAATAGACAGGAATAGATAACTTGGTTTTAGGCAAACTCACGTCCACAAGCTGTGCACCTAAGTCTTGCAATGCTTTTGCAGCAGCATTAACGGCATTAGCTACTTCCAGCGCGAGACCTTCTGCAAAGAATTCTTTTGGCAATCCAACTCGCAAGCCTTCTAAAGGTTTTGCTGGATTAGAGGCGCCTTCTTTCCAATTCTGTGTGAGATAGCGTCCGTAGTCCTCGCCAGAGTCAGCGAGAGAGGTGGAGTCACGCGGATCGTGGGAAGACATTGCGGAAAGCAATAGAGCGCAGTCCTCAGCGCTCTTGCCCATGGGGCCTGCCTGATCTAAGGAAGATGCGTAGGCAATCATCCCGTATCGAGATACGCGCCCGTAACTTGGCTTAATCCCAGTCAGCCCACAAAAAGCGGCCGGCTGACGTATTGAGCCACCAGTATCTGTGCCTGTTGCAATCGGAGCTAGTCCAGCTGCCACGGCCGCTGCAGAACCTCCAGAAGAACCACCAGCAACATATTCTGAATTCCAAGGATTTAAGACTGGCCCATAGGCTGAATTTTCATTAGAGGAGCCCATAGCGAACTCATCCATATTGGTCTTGCCAAGGCAAACCATACCGGCACCATTGGGGTTGATTTCATCTGGAATTCCAAGATTAGAAACTACCGTTGCATCAAATGGACTAAGGTAACCCTCGAGCATTTTGGATGCTGCAGTGGACCTCCATCCGCGCGTAACAAACACATCTTTGTGAGCTACGGGAATGCCAGTCAGCTTTCCGCCTTTTCCAGAGGACAATAAGGCATCTGCTTTAGAGGCTTGCTCTAAACTTAAGTGAGCACTTACATCAAGATATGCATTCCAGCGTTTTCCAGCCTCAATACGCTCCAGAAAGTACTTGGTCAGCTCAGTGCTAGAGACCTCTTTAGCGGCCAATGCTTTTGCCATTAAGGCAATGGAGGTTTGGTGCCAGCTCATTCGATCACCCGCGGAACTAAAAAGTAGCCATCCTGCACGGCAGGGGCGGATTGCATATTTTCGGCGCGATGGTCGACTTCGGTAACCGCATCCGTTCGTAAGGGTTGGGCCAAGTCTCGCAAAAAGAGAATGGGGTGCGCCAAAGGTGCCAAGCCGGTCGTATCGACAGCCTGCATCTCCTCAACCAAGGCAAAAACTGCCTGTAATTGAGGCAATACTGCCTCGGCTTCTGCCTGGCTTAAGTCAAGGCTGGAAAGGTGCGCAATGCGCTGGACATCATCAAGTTTCATGGGGCGCTAGAGTATCATTCATATATATATTTTTTAACACTTACTTATTTTCCCACTACATCATGTTTGGTTTTTTCCGCAGCTACTTTTCTAATGACCTGGCCATCGACCTAGGTACCGCCAACACCTTAATTTACATGCGTGAACGGGGTATTGTGCTTGATGAACCGTCAGTTGTGGCAATTCGCACAGAAGGTGGCCCAAGTGGCAAAAAAACCATTTTGGCCGTCGGAAAAGAAGCAAAAGCCATGTTGGGGCGTGTTCCTGGAAATATTGAGGCTATTCGCCCTATGAAAGACGGCGTTATTGCCGATTTCACGATTACCGAGCAAATGCTCAAGCAATTTATCAAAATGGTGCACGAGAGCAAGCTGCTAAAGCCAAGCCCACGCATCATTATTTGCGTACCGTGTGGATCAACTCAAGTTGAGCGTCGTGCCATTCGCGAATCCGCGTTAGGTGCAGGCGCATCACAAGTATTTTTAATTGAAGAGCCAATGGCTGCTGCGATTGGTGCTGGCTTGCCAGTTTCCGAAGCCGCCGGCTCCATGGTGGTTGACATTGGCGGCGGTACAACCGAAGTTGGCGTGATGTCATTGGGCGGCATGGTTTACAAAGGCTCCGTTCGTGTTGGTGGCGATAAGTTTGATGAAGCTATCACCAATTACATTCGTCGTAACTATGGCATGTTGATTGGTGAGCAAACTGCAGAGTTAATTAAGAAAACGATTGGCTCCGCATTTCCTGGGGCTGAAGTTCGCGAGATGGAAGTAAAAGGTCGCAATCTCTCTGAAGGTATTCCACGCAGCTTCACGGTAACTAGCAATGAAATTTTGGAAGCCTTAACTGATCCATTGAACCAAATCGTGACAGCAGTTAAAGCAGCACTCGAGCAGATTCCACCTGAGCTGGCATCGGACATCGCTGAGCGCGGCATGATGCTCACTGGTGGTGGCGCACTATTGCGCGACCTCGATCGCTTGCTGCTTGAAGAAACTGGCCTACCAATTCATGTTGCTGAAGATCCTCTCACTTGCGTTGCTCGTGGTTGCGGCATCGCCTTAGAGCGCATGGATAAGTTGGGCGGCGTGTTCTCACAAGAGTAATTGACTTAAACGTCGACTAGGGAATTGCAACATAGCGCTCCTCCACTTTTCAGACAAGGCGTTCCGGCTTTAGTAAAACTGATTGTCTGTCTATCGATCAGCATCGCATTGATGTTGATCGATTTTCGCTTTAAGGCACTGGATCCAATTCGCAGTAACGTCAATTGGTTGTTGCGTCCACTCGAGTATGTGATGATGATGCCGCGTAATGCATATGAAGCAACATCAGAATATTTCACCAGCCGCGGAACGCTTGATAAAGAAAATCAAGAAATGAAAGTGCGGCAAGCAGAACTCTCTTTGCTCGCCAATCAATCAGAATTTCTTCTTGTAGAAAATCAAAACCTGCGACAGTTAATGGACCTGCAAAAGCAAGTGCCATTCAAAACATTGCCTGTGGAAATTTTATTTAATCCACCCAATCCGATTTCTCAGCGCATTGTGATTAATCGCGGAAGTAATGATGGCCTCAAACTAGGCAACCCCATCGCCAATGATTCCGGAATCCTTGGTCAGGTAGTGCGCCTGTACGACAACTCCGCTGAAGTTTCTCTGCTGGAGGATCGTGACTTTGCCGTCCCTGTACAAGTAGCACGCAATGGCTTGAGAGCTGCAGTATTCGGCGCAGGACGGGGCAACCCCCTTGAGCTTCGCTATCTACCGGTAGCAAGTGACTTAGAAGTCGGTGATGTGCTCATTACCTCTGGTATCGATGGCGTTTATCCGCCTGGCTTTGCAGTGGCAGTGATTAGCCGGATCGAGCGCAATGCCGACAAAAACTCTTCTAATGTATTTTGCGTACCGGCAGCACCAGTCAATCGCTATCGCCAGGCCCTTGCCCTTCTCTATGATCCGCAATGGGATGCTAAGGCGTCTATCGCCACCAAGCCCGGTGCGCCACTGACCAATACTCCAGGTCGCCGCCAAACTCGTGCGCGAGGCATGCAATGATTGACTTTCAAAGCGGCTATATTCTGCGTCCGGTCAATCCGGTCTTTATCTATTTCAGCTTGTTTTGTGCGTTGCTGCTAAACCTATTGCCTATTGGTAACTATGATTGGGTTCCTGACTGGCTCATTATTTGCACCGTTTTTTGGAATATCCACCAGCATCGATATGTGGGCGTGATCATTGCCTTCATTCTTGGTCTACTAATGGATGTTCACAACTCTGATCTTTTGGGTCTTCATGCATTTAGCTATTCATTGGTGGCTTACATTGCCATATCTTGGCATCGACGAATCATCGCCCTGCCAGTGCTAACGCAAGCCCTACATCTTTTACCAATCTTTTTATTGGTTTCTTTGTTTCCAGTGCTGGCCCATTGGCTCTTAAGTGGTGAAGTCTATTGGTGGGCACTTACTGGAGCTATTCAGGCTCTCATTGAAGGGCTCCTATGGCCCATAGCAACACGTATCCTGCTATCACCTCAACGTCGACCAATTGACGTTGATCACAATCGTCCGCTTTAACGCGTCACATGGTTTCTTTTAAAAAACCAAATCTCGATTCGTTTCAAGAGCGCATTCATATTGCGACCTTGTTTGTTACTTTTTGCTTCCTATTGCTAATTACGCGATTGGTTTGGTTGCAACTAGTCAGTCACGGTAAATACGCCCTATTAGCAGAGAACAATCGCATTGCCCTAGTTCCAGCACCAGCCAATCGGGGCCTCCTCATAGACCGCAATGGAATCGTGATTGGTAGAAACTATTCAGCGCTGACTCTAGATGTCAATGCTGAAGAAGTTAAAGGCAATGTTGATGATCTGATCGATGAACTCTCCCAAATTGTGCTGATTTCTCCTAGAGACCGTCGAAATTTCAAGCGCTCACTTGAAGATTCTCGAAAAATGGGTACATTTCCGCTTAGATCGATGCTTACCGAGGCCGAAACAGCCAGATTTATGGCTAATCGCTATCGATTTCCTGGTGTTGAGATCCGCGCCCGTAGCTTCCGAGAGTACCCCTATAACGAATTAGCATCCCATTTAATTGGCTATATCGGGCGCGTTTCTCAAAAAGACAAAGAGAAAATGCAGGTGGAAATTGAGAACTCCAAAGCAGATGATCCGGATGCTTTGCAGACTTCTTTTTTGCCGGGCATTCAATACGTTGGAAAAATTGGCCTAGAGCAAAGCTATGAATCGGTTCTTCGCGGAGTGCCAGGATATGACCAGGTAGAAATTACTGCAGGAGGCAAACCAGTACGCACACTCTCTAGCTCACCTTCAATACCCGGAAAAAATGTGGTGCTGTCAGTTGATATCAAACTGCAATATTTAGTAGAGCAGCTCTACGGAAATTTCCGCGGTGCATTTGTAGCGATTGAACCTGAGACTGGCGATATCCTAGCCTTTGTATCGAAGCCCAACTTCAATCCAAATGACTTTGTTGAGGGTATTGATTCGGTGACGTGGAAAGAGCTGAATGAATCCCCACAAAAGCCACTCTATAACCGCCCGCTAAAAGGAATTTATCCACCGGGTTCTACATATAAACCATTTATGGCGCTCGCAGCTTTAGAAACTAAAAAGCGCACACCATCACAGTCAATCTCTGACCCGGGTTATTTTGAATTTGGTAATCACACCTTCCGTGATGATAAAAAAGGTGGGCACGGTATCGTTGATATGCAAAAGTCCATTGTTGAATCTTGCGATACTTACTATTACTTGTTAGCTCGCGATATGGGCGTCAACATGATGCATGACTTTATGAAGCCGTTTGGTTTTGGGCAAATCACTGGCATCGATTTGCAAGGTGAATCCAAGGGCGTTCTTCCATCCACTGAATGGAAGAAAAACACTTTCAAAAAACCAGAGCAGCAAAAATGGTACGAAGGTGAAACAATTTCTTTGGGCATTGGTCAGGGATATAACGCATTTACCATTTTGCAACTGGCTCATGCCATGGCAAACCTCGCTAACAATGGCATTGTGATGAAGCCGCATCTAGTGAAGGCAATTGAAGATCCGTTTACAAGAAATCGTACGCTCACAACCCCAAAAGAAAGTTATCGCATTGACCTGGTTCCTGAGAATATTGAGACCATCAAAAAGGCCATGGTTGAAGTGAATATTTCTGGAACCTCTGCTTCTGTTTTTAAAGGAACAGGTTATCAAGCTGGGGGAAAAACTGGAACGGCACAAGTGTTTAGTTTGAACTCAAAAGAGTATCACCACGGATCTACAGCAGAATTTTTGCGAGACCATGCTTTGTATGTAGCTTTTGCACCCGCAGATAAACCTACGATTGTGATTGCAATGGTTGTTGAGAACGCTGGATTTGGAGCGCAGCATGCTGCGCCGATTGCACGTAAAGCGCTTGATTTTTATCTTGAAGGTAAATGGCCCAAGGAGATTCCTGAATGGAAAAGAGCGCCATAGGCAAAGTAAAAAAAATATTTTTCAGTATTTTTAGCGGACTTGATCGACAGCTAGGCCTTATTTTACTTGGCTTGGCAGGAATTGGATTTATTATATTTATATCTGCAAGTCAAAATACGCCCGTTCGATTTGAAGACGAGCTTCGCAACTTAGCGCTTTCATTTGCAGTGATGTGGATTGTTTCCCGCATTCCACCAAAATGGTTAGAGATGGCTGCCGTTTGGATTTATGGGATTGGAGTTGCACTACTCATCGCAGTTGCCATATTTGGATTAATTAAAAAAGGTGCGAGGCGCTGGCTCAATATTGGTTTTGTAATTCAGCCCTCAGAGTTAATGAAGATTGCCATGCCACTGATGCTCGCATGGTATTTTCAAAAGCGAGAAGGCATACAAAAATCCTGGGATTATGGCGTGGCCGCGATTATTCTTGGCATACCAGTACTTCTCATTGCCCGCCAGCCAGACCTAGGAACTTCATTATTGGTTTTTGCAGCAGGCATGTATGTGATTATTCTTGCCGGTTTACCTTGGAAGTGGATCTTGCCATTCATAGGCATTGGAGCCCTCGGAATTATTCTGATTATTATTTTTGGCAGCACTATTTGCGCGCAAGATGTCGTGTGGCCATTTGTACATACCTATCAAAAGTATCGAGTGTGCACCCTGCTTGATCCAAGCAGTGATCCGCTCGGGAAGGGCTTCCATACGATCCAGTCCATGATCGCAATCGGTTCGGGTGGATTTTTTGGCAAAGGCTGGTTTCAGGGTACGCAAGCCCACCTTGAATTTATTCCAGAAAAACATACCGACTTTATATTTGCCGTGTACTCTGAAGAATTCGGCCTGCTAGGCAATCTAGTCTTGATAGCACTTTTCTTTGCCTTAGTTAAACGAGGTCTAGCCATCTCCGCCAGCGCGCCCAATTTATTTACACGACTACTAGGCGCATCAGTGACGATGATTTTCTTTACTTACGCCTTTGTCAACATTGGCATGGTCAGCGGCTTGTTACCAGTTGTAGGCGTTCCACTACCCTTTATTAGCTACGGAGGCACTGCTTTAGTAACGCTGGGATTTGGTGCCGGCATTTTGATGAGTATTCATCGCCACCGAAGATTGGTGCAAAGCTAATAATTCAGATTCAATATTTGCACCAAAGCTTTAGCTTATCTATAGAAACAAAAAAGCCCGGCATGCCGGGCTTTTTCATCAACAAAGCAAGAATTACTTCTTACGCTTGTTAACTGAATCTTTAAATGCTTTACCAGCAGAAAACTTAACAGTTTTAGCAGCAGCAATTTTGAGTGGCTCGCCAGTTTTTGGGTTGCGACCCATGCGTGCAGCGCGCTTACCAGAAGCAAAAGTACCGAAACCGATCAGTTGTACTGAGTCGCCTTTAGTAACAGCTTTAATGATTTGCTCAATAGCAGAATTCAATGCAAATTCAGCTTTGGCTTTTGAGATCTCAGCGTCGTCAGCAATCGCTGCGATTAGTTCTGCTTTGTTCAAGTGAAGCTCCTTATAGATATTGATGTCAGCGCACCTTGCGCTTACATGATTTTAACCACAAAAAATTACAAAAATAAAGCTGCGTCACAGCAATTTTTTTATTGCCGCTTTTTACTCTTCTAGAACTGTCACATCTGACACAAAATACTCGGTGTCACCAAAGCAAGTGGTTGGCAATCCAATGTGCTGATCGTACTTAAGTGCAACTTTTTTGCCCAAATTGGCATTAATTTTTTGCGCTACAGCATCTTCACGTACCGTAAAGAGGAATTTTTCTGACATAGTTCCCGGCATAGACACCATCGCCAGCTCACCCTCCCAAGTTTTGCAAATATAGCCCCGATTGGAAAATTTCTGAACATAACCAGCACGCTCACCACTGCCATAGCTCCAATTCAGCATAATCCAGGTATAAGCTGCTAAACCCGCTAGGCCTATCAATACAAGGCTTAAAAGCCATTTTGCGAATCCATTCATACAGTTTTCCTTAATAAATCATCTTTGCAGCCCTAATTAGGTGCATTTACCACGGCCTCTTTTGACCATAGCCAACATTTGAGCATATTCATTACAAAAATAGGGGTGAAATGGCGCTCCATCCAAATTAAAATACTAGTGTTAACGCTAATTGGTAAACCTCATGGAACTTCGTCATCTTGTCTTTTTGATCTTTGTTGTCTCAGCTGTTTATGTTTATTTCAGAGGCAAGGTCCGATTTGGCTTAGTGCGCTCATTAACAGACTATCAAGTACTTTTAGCGCCAATTAATAGCCTGCTCTACTTATTCTCAAAAACCAAGGCTGGGGCATTTATTCCAGTTGCCGACTTTCCTGAAATGAAGCCGCTTCAAGATAACTGGCAAATCATTCGTGATGAAGCTCTTGCCCTAAATGCAGATGGTGCCATTGCAGCCGCTACCGGATATAACGATATTGGCTTTAATTCCTTCTTTCGGACGGGCTGGAAACGCTTTCACCTCTATTGGTATGGCAAGGAAATGCCATCCGCACAGCTTAATTGCCCGAAAACTGTCGCCCTCCTGAAATCCATCCCCTCAATCAAGGCAGCAATGTTTGCCTCGCTACCCCCTGGAGCAACACTAGTACGCCACAGAGACCCTTATGCAGGCTCACTACGCTATCACATTGGCCTAGTCACCCCAAATGATCCCAAGTGCTTTATTGACGTCGATGGTGAGCGTTATTTCTGGAAAGACGGCGAACCAGTGATGTTTGACGAAACCTATATCCACTATGCAGCTAACGAAACTGACCACCAACGCATTGTCTTGTTTTGTGATGTTGAGCGGCCAGTTCACACTAAATTGGTGCAATTGCTCAATCGCTGGTTCGGGCGCTATGTAATGAGTGCCGCCTCCTCACAAAATGTTGAGGGAGAGAAAGTTGGATTTGTAAATATTCTCTTTAAGTATTTTTATCACCTCAGAGCCCAGGCAAAAAAGCTGAAAGCGAAGCATCGCAGCGTTTATTACGTCGGAAAATGGGTGCTGATATTAGGGATTCTGTGGGCGATATTTTGGTAAACCTTAGGGGCTTAGCACTTCAATAATTTGCTCTGGGGTGATCGAGCCCCAGATTTCTACCCTCTTAATGCGGCTACTTTGACCCGATAAGAGTTGAATTTGCTTTTGGGGCACTCTTAACTGCTTGGAAAGCCAAGATAAGAGCATCTCATTTGCCCTGTTTTCAAGCGCAGGGGCCTGCAGAGATATCTTGAGACAGCCATCATGAAGACCAACTACCTTGGTCAGCTTTGCACCTGGCTGACAATGCAAATTAAGGACAATGCCAGTGGGGGTTTGTTTTAACCAAATAGGCATCATAAGAATACTTTAAACTCAAAACATGATTATGAAGAACTCCAGCGCCTTAGACCAGCTATTTGCCAATAATCGCGAATGGGCGGAAGCCATGATCGCCAAGGATGCTAATTTCTTTAAGCGCCTAGTTTCTCAGCAAGCGCCAGAATATCTTTGGATTGGCTGCTCAGATAGTCGTGTTCCTGCTAATGAAATCGTAAATCTTCTTCCGGGTGAATTATTCGTTCACCGAAATGTTGCGAACGTAGTGGTGCATACCGATCTCAATTGTTTGTCTGTAATTCAATTTGCAATTGATCTTTTAAAGGTCAAACATATTTTGGTTGTTGGTCATTACGGATGCTCTGGTGTGCACACCGCAATGGCAGATAGGCGCATAGGCTTGGCCGATAACTGGTTACGTCACGTCAAAGATGTGCATCAAAAACATGAGCGCTATCTTGGCGAAGCCATCCCAACCCCCAAACGTCAAGACCGCCTATGCGAACTGAATGTGATCGAGCAAGTTGTTAACGTCTGTGAAACCACGATTGTTAAAGATGCCTGGGCTAGAGGGCAAGAGCTCACTGTTCATGGGTGGGCTTATCGACTAGAGACTGGATTGGTCAATGATCTAGGAATGTCGATTAGTTCAGATGAAGAGGTGAATATTCGCTACGCCAAATCATTGACTCGTTACAGCTCAGAATAAATTCTGTTTTGTTTAAAAACCTTTCAAACTACTCTGGGGTAGCGCTCCTCAGATTTCTGGTATCACTCCCGTACAAGACCCTGGTCTCTGTTGGCTATGGCTTAGGCTACCTAGCAGCGCATATTCCCAATGCTCGCAATCGTGTAGTCCAGAAAAATTTAGAGCTTTGCTTTCCTGAGCTGAACGCCCAAGAGATCGATCAACTTCGCAAACAACATTGGCGACTGCTTGGTCGTAGTCTAGTAGAGAAAAGCATCATTTGGCTCGGCAGCAAAAAACAGCTTGCCGATATGATTGAAGTTCGATCAGAAGTTGATCTAAAGGACGGGCAACCGCGCATCCTAGTCAATATGCATTTCATTGGCATTGAAGGCAGCATTATTTTGAGTGCGCTTGCTGACGATAAAGGCTGGCCTCGCACGTCTGGATTTTTCCAGAGAATGAAAAGCCCCTTCTTCAATAAGAAAATTATTGAGTGGCGCAATCGCTTTGGTGGAAACTCGATTGATCGCCAAGGTAACACTATTGAGCTGATCCGAGAAATCCGCAAGGGCAGCTTCATCATCATTGCACCTGATATTGACTTGGGCCTGAAAGACTCTACTTTTGTACCCTTCTTTAATATTCAAACTAATACTATTACTGCTGTATCACGGCTCGCCAAAATCACGGGGGCACAGGTCTGCATGATGATCACGACTCTCAAGCAGAATGAGGCTGGCTATGTTTGCTCAATCAGTAAGCCGCTTGAAAATTTTCCAACTGAGAATCCAGAAGTAGATACCGCGCGCTTAAATCAAATTTTTGAACAAGAAATAAGGCTCAGGCCTGCTGAATACTATTGGGTCCATAAGCGCTTTAAAAATAGGCCCTTTAACGAAGCCAGCCCCTATTAAACCCATTCAGCATTCATCTACTCAGAACCTGGTCTTTATTAAAGTAATTGCCCGATAATGTAGCCATGGAAGAAAAAATTCGTGTCTCCAAGCTACTCTCTGAACTAGGTCTATGCTCCCGTCGTGAAGCTGACTCTTATATTGAGCAGGGCCTGGTAACCGTAGATGGCGAAGTAGTCAATGAACTAGGCTCTCGAGCTTTTCGTCATCAGAAAATTGAGCTGCAGTCTGGAGCTAAAGCGCAGCAGGCATCCAGGATTACCGTCATCCTCAATAAACCAGTGGGCTTCATCTCCCACTACGATGATGAGCAAGAGTATCAACCCGCCGCTTCACTCATTACCCCAGACAATTACTTTGCTAGCCCGCTTGATAAGGGGCGTAACCCTCGCTTTAATACCCGAGGACTTGCACCTGCGGGGCGTCTCGACATCGACTCTACTGGCATGCTGGTATTAACCCAAGATGGTCGTATTGCCAAGCTTCTGATTGGTGAAAACAGTCCTATTGAGAAAGAGTATTTAGTCCGGGTTGAAGGCGCTCTCTCTTTTGAAGATTTAGACAGGCTAAAACATGGCCTGGAATTAGATGGGGTTGTATTAAAGCCAGCCCAAGTGAGCTGGCAGAACGAAGACCAGCTTCGATTTGTTCTACGAGAAGGTCGCAAGCGTCAAATTCGGCGCATGTGTGAGATGGTTGGCCTTCGAGTTTTAGGTCTGAAGCGTGTCCGCATGGGCAGAATTTCTCTGGGCGCCCTGCCGCCTGGAAAATGGCGCTTTGTGAGGCCTGAAGAGCAATTCTAAGAAGCCCTCCCGCTTATAATTCTGTCAATTAGATTAAGCGCAGAATTACCATCGATACCATTACCTCCAGCACTCCCGGCGCAGAAGTTTTAAGACGCCGTAGCTTTGCCATCATCTCTCACCCAGATGCTGGCAAGACCACGCTTACTGAAAAACTCTTGCTATATGCAGGTGCCATTCAGATTGCTGGCAGCGTCAAGGCTCGGAAAGCCAGTCGCCATGCGACATCTGACTGGATGGAGATCGAGAAACAGCGTGGCATTTCTGTAGCTAGCTCAGTAATGCAAATGGAGTATCGCGATTGCATTATTAATCTGCTAGACACGCCGGGCCACCAAGATTTCTCGGAAGATACTTATCGCGTTTTAACTGCGGTTGATTCCGCCCTGATGGTGATTGATGCTGCGAATGGTGTCGAATCACAAACCCTACGTTTGCTTGAAGTCTGTCGTGCACGCAACACGCCAATCGTCACCTTCATCAACAAGATGGATCGCGAAGTAAAGCCGCCCATGGAGCTGATGGATGAAATCGAAACTGCACTAGGCATTGAAGTAGTTCCTTTTACCTGGCCTGTAGGCATGGGCAAATCATTTGCGGGTGTAATTGATATTGCCAAATCCCAAATGCGCATGTTTAAAGCAGGTGAAGATCGCGTAACTGAAGATTCTCATGCAATTGTTGGCGTCAATGATCCAGCGCTAAAAGAGCGTCTAGGTACTGATCTTGAAAACGCACTTGCTGAAGTGGATCTCATTCAAACTGCAATGCCCGCATTTGATCTGGAAGCTTTTTTGGCGGGCCGCCAGTCACCGGTATTCTTTGGCTCAGCCATTAATAATTTTGGTGTGCGTGAGATTCTAAATACTTTAGTGGAGCTCGCACCATCACCAGGCTCACGCAAAGCCTTGCAACGCGAGGTGAGCCCCGCTGAAAATAAATTCTCTGCAGTAGTTTTCAAGATTCAAGCCAATATGGATCCGGCCCATCGAGATCGCGTTGCCTTCTTACGCATCTGCTCAGGCCATTTTCAACGTGGCATGAAACTCAAGATCTGCCGCAATGGCAAAGAGGTGCGCACCAACAATGCATTATCCTTCTTGTCACAACGCCGTGATATCTTAGATGAAGCCTTTCCTGGTGACATCATTGGATTACCAAACCACGGTCTTCTCAGACTAGGCGATACACTCACCGAAGGTGAACAATTGCAATTCACAGGTCTACCATTTTTTGCTCCAGAAATTTTCCGCATGGTTGAATCTGCCGATCCATTGCGCTCAAAACAACTGCGCACAGGCTTAATGCAACTTGGCGAAGAGGGTGCGATTCAAGTATTCCGCCCAATGACTGGCGGCACGATGTTGCTCGGCGCTTTTGGGCAACTACAGTTTGAGGTTGTGAGCCATCGCCTGCAAACTGAATATGGCGCTGAAGTACGCTTGCTACCTGCACGCTACAACTTAGCACGCTGGGTCAGCTCAGATGATCCTGTAGCACTCAAAAAATTCATTCAAGAAAATATTCACCGCATGGCAGAGGATGTTGTGGGGGCCTCTGTATTTTTGGCTAGTCATAAATCCGAATTAGATGTAGCTCAACAGCGCTGGGAATCTATTCAATTCCATGCACTAAGAGAACATGCAGGCCTCATCTACCAATCAGACCTTGCTGGCTAAGTCTAGCGAGGACTAGATGTTGGCCAGTTACAGTCAAATACCGCAACTAACTGAGTGTCACTTTTTCTAAACGACGCAGTCTTGCCGTATTGAGCGCAATACGCATTGGCCTTTGGTGTTAACGATGCAATGGATTCACCATCACTAATGAGAAAGGTGACATGGTTTGAATCTGATGCATCTGTGTAAACCGCAGCACAGGCACCGAGGCTAAGCACGCTCAGTAACAAAAAATATTTAAGGTAAGACATGCGAGTCCTCATGTTCAGCAAACGTATTGGAGCTAATTTCAGATTAGGTGCACTCATTAGATCTAATCATAGCGCCTGAACGGCTTAACTGTTATTCTGATTTGTGATCACTATTCCGCGCCCTACTTAGGGGAGTCTGCTGAGCAAGCTCAGAGGTTCATCATTCCAAGACTCAAGGAAAAATTATGGCTGTTGGCCAAAATCAAAGAAATAGAAAAAACGACCCTATGGTTAGCAAAACCGGCAAAGCTAAATTGGGTCCACTCACAACAACTCAATTAAGCAAATTGCTTGAATCCAGCACTAAGCCTAAAGAGAAGGCAAAGATTCAGAGGGCCATCAATAAGCGACCTCCAGTCGCGGCACCAACAGCTGAACCTATCGCAGCATAAGTACTAAGCCCCGAAATTACCGGGGCTTTTTCTTATGTACTATGCTCTTATCATGACAGTATCTCCGCAAATTCATTCAATTCAAATTGCCTCTCGAGCGGGCGAATCGATGATGCAACTTGCACAAGCCAATATCGTTGCTGGCAAAGGAATTGAGGGTGATCGCTACGCACTAGGCATAGGTGCATTCTCTAAAACCAAACCCAAGATTCGACATATTTCTCTCATTGCGCTTTCTGGCATTGAGGATGCCAATCAACAGCTCCTTACCAAACAATATGCAGTTTTTAGTGAAAGTGATGCCCGCAGAAATCTCGTTATTAGCAATATTTCTGCAAGTGAGCTTAACGATCTGGTTGGTAAGATTTTCTATTTAGGTAGCCTTGCGTTTAGGGGCACAGAATTGTGTGTGCCCTGCCAGCGACCAGCCAATCTACTCAAAAGGCCTGATTTCCTGCATGCATTTGATAATAGAGGCGGCATTAGAGCGGAGGCACTCGAGTCCGGATATCTTATCCCCGGAGATCTCCTCCACTTTTCAAAATCCGAAAGAAGTTAACTCGACTTATTATTGCCATATGCCAACAACAACACTCTGCCTGATTCGCCATGGTGAAACCCCCTGGAATGCCGAAAGACGATTGCAAGGCCACACCGACACCCCCCTTAATCCCAAAGGTATATTACAAGCACGTCAAATGGCTCAAGCACTTAAAGACATTAATCTCAAATTTGATGTCTTGTATACCAGCGACCTGAAAAGAGCGGTTGATACTGCAAATGCTGTGGTTGAATTATTTGGAGTGGAAGCACAAATCGATAGCGCCTTACGAGAGCGCAATTTTGGCGCACTTCAAGGGCTATCAATTACTGAAGCCCCACTGCTGCAGCCCGATATATGGCAAGCGCATATTGCTCGCGACTTAGATCATGATCTCGCAGGTGGCGAAAGTATTCAGCAGTTTGCAGTTCGCGTACAAAATGCCCTGGACAGAATCCAAGAGCGCCATGCTGGTAAAACTATTTTGGTGGTGAGTCATGGCGGCACACTCGACATGATGTATCGCATTGCAAGCAAGCAATCTCTCAGCGCCCAGCGAATTGTCTCGGTACCAAATGCATCATTAAATTGGATTAGCCATGAAGAAGCCAGTGGCTGGACAGTAGAACAGTGGGCAGATACTCGCCACTTGAAAGGCCCCGCTCTAGAAAACGTTGACCTCTAAGTAAAAAGTCACCTGATGGTGACTTTTTACTTGGCAGAAATGATTTATTTTCTGATATGTGCGTGACGAGCAGCATCTTGTGACATGCCCTCACCCTTTGGCTTGCCTTCAAGCGCTTCTTTTTCAGCAGTAATTTCTTTGCGGCGCTCTTTACAAGAACCAGCAATCTCTTGTAAAGCCTTACGAGCTCTAGCAGCAGAAGCTTTAATCCCTTTACCGTGGAATTTTTCATTCTCTGATTGGTATGTTTCGAAAGCGGCAATTAATTTGTCATGATGGGACATATTTTTCCTTATGAATAATTGAAATAATCAGCTTAGAAACACTTTAACCCAATATATCAAAATCACTACAATTTATTTCGTCCAGCGATTAATTATTGCCTTTAATTTTTCTGGGCCCAGCTCAGAAAGATACAAATTAAAGTCATCCCTCAATTTGGAGCCTTTTTTAAAGGCAAATCCTAGATTATCAAATCCAACTACTTGGTAGCTACTGCTCACCGGGAGATTTAATGATTTTTGATAACTCTGCAACATTACGCTATCCACAAATACCAGGTCCACATTGCCATTTTGTAAGGCAATCAAGGCCTCTGCGGGTGATGGATATAGCTTTACTCGGCCTAAGGAGTAATACCCTTTTGGCTGCAACACATCTTTTACATAATCATCAAAGACGCTACCGGTGGGATAAGCAATAGTGTATTTTTTTAACTGAGATAAATCGGTAATCTTGATATGGCGATTTTGCAGGCTAATTAAATCCCAAGTGCTAGTGAAATATGGCTTGGAAAAATCTATCACTTCTTTGCGTTTATCTGTAATAGATATCCCCGAGAAAGCGACATCGGCTTGCCCACTAGTTACAGCGCCCAACATGCCCAGCCAATCATATGCAGTCATTTTGAATGTGCAGCCCCGGGACTTGCAGTAGCCTTCAAATATCTCCAAATCAACGCCCGTATATTTGCCATCTTTCTCAAATAGCATTGGAGGGATAGCAGGCGACACAGCAACCTTAATCACATTAGACTGCTCCTCTTTGGAACATGCACTCAGCACAAATAGGCTTGCTAACAATATCGATATTATTCTGACTATTCTCATGATGTATTCAGCATTCAATTGGATGAATGATCTTATCAAGAATTGAATGTAAAAAACCACCCGAAGGTGGCTTTTACTTTTTAATGCCTACTTTATAGCTATTACTAGCCAGCGCTTACTTTTTTAGCAGGTACGTGACTCGCTTTACAGAAGTCCACAATGGCATCTGCAAATTTCAGATAGCGCGCATTTACCAGCCGCAGTTCGCTTAACTCCGATACGCCTTTTGACACTTCATGCTTAAACGAGGCATCCTCATAGCCTGGATGGTATGGGGCTTCCTTAGTGTAGATATTGCTCATATTGTTTGCCTGATTCAGTAAGATTTTTAATGGTCCCAATACGGGGAAATTGCTAATGCGCTCTTACTGATTTAGCTTGGGGCGGTATTCATGCAGGACTCCTAACATGCGCGTGCGCATTAAATGCGTCACTCGCTTGCCGCTCCCCCTGTCCTTGATACCTGAGAGATTCACACTAAGTCCTAGCTTAGTGCTTGCTCCTTCGGTGCACCATTAAAATGGTGGCTCTCCAGACGGCTGTTTAGGATAAGCAGTACCTTCCTAGTGGGTACCTGAGCGTTCATGGGAGTTTGCGCCTTCGGTGGAGGCCAATAGCCTCTCTCTCCTGCTTGTGCTTAGTATATCTCGTGAACTTATTTTTGTAATGCTGGCTTACACCTAGTTCAATGACTGACGAGAAATTAATTGACCTTCTTAATTTCTTTAATGCTATTGCCTTCGCCCAGCAGCACAATCTTGGGGACATGCTTTGCAATCTCATCGTTGCCGACTTGTCCGTATGTGCAAATAATCAGATGGTCGCCAACATGTGCTTTACGTGCAGCAGCGCCATTCAAAGAAATGATCCCGGAGCCACGCTTTGCTTTAATGATGTAAGTTGAGAAACGTTCGCCATTGTTAATGTTGTAAAGCTCGATCTTTTCGAACTCACGCATATCGGCAGCATCGAGTAAATCTTCATCGATTCCACAAGAGCCTTCGTAATGCAAATCCGCCTCTGTAACGGTTGCTCTGTGAATTTTTCCCAACAACATAATGCGATTCATACGATTTCCTCAAGAATTAAAAGCGCGCCTCTTCAAGCATTTTTAGCGGCTATCTTGCCATTTTCTCAAATTTTTTTGCAATTACACCAGTAAAAAACCCCGCTTACACGGGGCTTTCTGTTTGGCTATTATCTACTAATTACTTAGCGCGGCTTTTTGCTGCCTTAGTAGCCTGCCCAAATTGACCTTCTGCAGTCTTCATTGCTGTTTCAACGCTTTTCTCAAAGTTTGCAAAAGCGTCTTGAGCAGTTGAACGCACTTGATCAAAGTTTTGCATTGCCGTGTTAAATGCAGACGTAAATGCGCTTACATATGCTTCTGAGCCAGCAGGCGCCTTGGAGGTGGCAGTCGCTACAAAGCTCTTCAAGTCATCTTGTGATTGATCAATGGCGGCTTCTACAGCTTCAACTAATTCTTGGTTTCCGCGACGCAATACTGCGGCCACTTTTTTCTGATAAGCAGCAACCTCAGCAACCGCCTCTTGTACTTCTGGGCTTTGCAGGAGGTCTAAGGCTGCTTTGGCATCTTTGCCCTTTAACAATTCAGCAGCCTTAGCTTGCGCATTGGCTACAGCTTGTTGAGCTGCCTGGTAATTGATTTCTGCCAGCTCTTGAGCATTCTCGAGAGCAGTTTGACCTAATGCGCGGGCGCTTTCTACGGATTTAGCTTGATTTTCTGCGAATTGATTTTTGAACATGATATTTCCTTTGAGGGTTATTTGTTGCACTGCACCATATTAATAGCTTATTTTGGGCTTAGCAAGGAAATATTGCTGCAAAGCAACATATAATCCTGTCAGTTCAAGTAGTTTGTTACAAAAACAGCATTAAACCTCGCTTTAGAGATGTTTTGCTTTATCTAGTTCAGAAATTAATAGTTATGTGTCGTAGATTCATTGTGCTTCTGCTTTTCTGCATTCCGCTGATCTCCTCACACGCAGAAAGTGCCTCCGAGTGGTTTCAAAATACGACAAATCACCTGGAGTCCATTTGGGATAAAGGTGGAAATGAGCTTTACGTTCCCCTCTATACGTACCACATGCCTTATGCGTACTCCCAAGACAAAATCAATCAATACACCGAATATCCGATGGGTATTGGTTTTGGCAGAGGCTTAGTAAACAACAGCGGTAATTGGGAGGGCATTTATGGGATGACCTTCAAAGACTCACATGGAATTTATCAGTACATGGTCGGCTATGGCTGGATTCCAATGTGGAACATCGGCAATAGTCCCGACTGGAAGTATGGTGTTGGAGCAACTGCCTTCATCATGTCGCGCCAAGACATCATGAACTACATCCCCTTCCCTGGCGTACTCCCCATTGCCTCCATCAGCTACAAAGATCTCAGCATTCAGACTGCCTATGTGCCTGGTGGGCAAAACGTCGGTAACGTCTTGTTCACTTGGGCTAAATACAATTTGCCCTAAATATAACTAAGCAGGATGGTTTTTTAAGTAGTTGATCACCCAAGCCGGATCACTATCGCTTGGAAAAATGGGGTAGTGAGTCGCTTCAATCACACCATGATTCACAATCAAAGTAATGCGCTTTAGCAAAGTCATTCCAGCAGCAATAAAAGTAGGTAGCTGCAACGCCTTCTGAAATTGATAACCCTCATCACTCAATACCGCAAACGGCAAATGCAAGCGATCCGACATCTCCTTTTGGTATTCGGTAGATTGCACACTCAAGCCAACCACCTCTGCGCCCAAAACGCGTAACTCTTGATAGTGATCTCTAAACGAACAGCTTTGCGGAGTACAACCCCTTGCCCCCGGTATTTGATCCCAACCTTCTGGCAAAGCAACGTTCGGCTGACCTGTCATCGGGTAGCAGTAAATCACCAGGCGGCCCTTACTCTCGCCAGGGTTAAATTGGCCACCGGTGGTGGTCTTCAAGGCAATGGAAGGCAAGCGCATGCCTATCAAATGAACGGCAGCCCCATCATCCTGAGGAATGGGTAAGTCGCTAGGTAATTCATTGAAATTGGTCATAGTCATATTTATCTAAGCCAGACTAAACATTACAGCTTGCATGCCGTCTTTTGGGAGGATCTTCTCTGGGACGCAATTTCAGCCATAGACTCAAACTGTCGGCGCACGATGTTTTTGATGAAGAAATCGATTATTGCTGATGGCACCATCGAATTTGGCTCAACCTGTGCATCGTATTTAAAGATGGTGGAATCTTTCTCCGCTGAAAGCCTCCAACTTCCTTTGTAATATTTTGTATCGCCACTGAGCTGCTCAAATAGCAATGCCTTGTTAGGAAACTCCACATACTCCAACTCGGAGCGCATCTCAAAGGGGATGAATAAAATTCTTTCTTCGAGCAAGCGGGCCACCTTCACTTTATTGCCAGATCTAGAGATTACTTTTGAATCTACGATTCCAGGCAAACTTTTAGCACCCTCATAATCAGTAATAAATGCAAAGGCTTCGCATGGAGTAATTGGCACCTCATAGCTTGCATTCACTTGAAAGCGATCTCCTGCCCTAGTGACAGCAACCCTTAAGTCGTAAGAATTAGATGCATCTTGCGCAAAGGTAATACCAGATACTGCAATCAGAAAACAGCTGAGAAGTCGCTTCATTCCAATAGTGTAGAGGTTAATAAGACTGCTTAACGCTCATCACCAAGAAGAATTCAGCTCTTATTCCGCCGCTGAGCGCATTAACCTCAAGAGTTCAACATCATGCTCGGGCAGGCCATCCAATACGCCGGTGAGACTTGGCATCTTTGCAATAATTTCCTTTGCCAAGAAAAAGCGCATTGACCATGCAGGAAAACTTCTTTTTTCAATTTCTTCCAGCTTCAATAAGCGCACTTGCTGATGACGTGGATCTCGCTGAATTTTTTCCCATATTGTCATGACCTCCGTGCGAGGCCCTTCTAATATTTGGCCAAAATGCTGGTTCTCGTAGAAGAGCACTCCCGATAAGCCTAATTTTTGATTAAGTTGCGCAGCCTGATCGGTAAGGCGCATCAATGCCAAGACACCCATATCCTGCGTTGCCTTGCTGATATAGCTCACAGAAATTAATTGGGACTTGCTTATCTTCTTATTTTGGGATCGAATCTAGCGAATCATAGATATTAGCTTTTGATATGACTTCAATCAATGCTGATTTACCCGAAAGGCTGAGAGCTGCAGACAAGTCATTAAGAGCGCCTCTAACTCACCTAACCTACTTAGTTATCTAATAATTAGATTAATAAGTTCATATTAATTCATTGGACGAATCGATTGATTGGGAACAAGATGACTTCATCGCAACACACCAGGAAGGGAGTTAAAAATGAAAATTCAAAATAAATTAGCTGGGATCGCGGAAGGCTTGTACTTTCTCAATCATCAGCATGAAAGTAGCTTACTAAAAATATTGAAGCCAGAGACTATCAAAGGGAGTGAATCATGAACATTCTGATCGCATTCATGGCTGGTGAGTAGATGGCTCAGCCAAACCCGAACAAATAATTGCTTTATCAGTTAACCTGAGTTGGTCAGGTTACTAAACCAAAAATGATTTACCTACAAGGAGATCTAAATGACATCACAAGGAATGTGCCCAGTTGCTCACGGAGCCAATACTGAATCCAGTAATACCCCAATGGCATGGTGGCCAAAATCACTTAACCTCGATATTCTTCATCAACAAGATACAAAGACAAACCCGATGGGGCCGTCTTTTAACTACCGAGACGAATTGAAAAAACTCGATGTAGCTGCACTCAAGCAAGACATGAAAGAGCTGTTGCTGAATAGCCAAGACTGGTGGCCAGCAGACTGGGGTCACTATGGCGGGCTCATGATTCGTATGGCCTGGCACTCTGCTGGTAGCTATCGGATTGCAGATGGAAGGGGTGGCGCCGGCACTGGCAATCAACGCTTTGCGCCATTAAATTCTTGGCCAGATAATGCGAACCTAGATAAAGCGCGTCGCCTCTTATGGCCTATCAAAAAGAACTACGGCAACAAAGTAAGTTGGGCTGATCTCATGATCTTGGCAGGCACTATCGCTTATGAATCTATGGGGCTCAAGACATTTGGTTTCTCATTTGGTCGCGAAGATATTTGGCACCCAGAAAAAGACATCTATTGGGGATCAGAAAAAGAATGGCTCCAAAAAAGTGGTGGTGAAGGAAGCCGCTATTCCGGTCAGCGTGACTTGAGTAATCCATTGGCAGCAGTGATGATGGGTTTGATCTATGTAAACCCAGAAGGCGTAGATGGCAATCCTGATCCCTTGAAAACCGCTCAAGACATTCGGGTTACTTTTGCTCGTATGGCTATGAATGATGAAGAGACTGTTGCACTAACTGCTGGTGGACATACTGTTGGCAAAGCACACGGCAATGGGAATGCGGCCAACCTTGGTCCTGCACCAGAAGGCGCACCGATTGATGAACAAGGCCTGGGCTGGATGAATCATAAAACTCGTGGTGTTGGTAGAGATACTGTCACCAGCGGAATTGAAGGCGCCTGGACAACAAACCCAACTCAGTGGGATAACGGTTACTTCCACTTACTCCTTAACTACGAGTGGAAGCTGACTAAAAGTCCAGCAGGCGCTTGGCAGTATGAGCCCATCAATATCAAAGAAGAAGACAAGCCAGTCGATGTTGAAGATACCTCTATTCGCTGCATGCCCATGATGACAGATGCGGATATGGCGATGAAGATGGATCCAGAATATCGCAAGATCTCAGAAAAATTCTATAAGGATCAGGCTTATTTCTCTGAAACCTTTGCACGCGCTTGGTTCAAGTTAACTCATCGCGACATGGGACCAAAAGCAAGATACTTCGGGCCAGATGTTCCTAAGGAAGATTTGATTTGGCAAGACCCTGTACCAGCAGGTTCAAAAGACTACGGTGTCGAAGCCGTGAAAACAAAGATCAAGGCTAGCGGCTTATCGATTAGTGATCTAGTAGCAACTGCTTGGGATAGCGCTCGTACTTATCGTGGGTCCGATAAACGCGGTGGTGCAAATGGCGCACGCATTCGTTTGGCACCTCAAAAAGACTGGGCAGGAAATGAGCCAGATCGTTTGGCAAGAGTGCTCTCCATCTACGAAACAATTGCCAAAGAGTCAAGCATCAGCATTGCTGACACTATTGTGCTTGGCGGCAATATCGGCATTGAACAAGCTGCCAAAGCTGGAGGGTTTGACGTAAAAGTGCCATTCACTCCAGGTCGTGGAGATGCAACTCAAGAAATGACAGACGTAGAGTCATTTGAAGTTCTTGAGCCACTGGCAGACGGCTATCGCAACTGGTTAAAAGAAAACTACGTTGTCACGCCAGAAGAAATGCTCTTAGACCGCACACAGTTAATGGGGCTCACTGCCCAAGAGATGACTGTGCTGGTTGGCGGTATGCGTGTTATTGGAACAAACTATGGTGGAACCAAACATGGCGTATTCACAGAAAGAGAAGGTGCATTAAGCAATGATTTCTTCGTCAATCTCACTGATATGAATTACCAGTGGGAACCTACTGGTCGTAATAGCTACGATATTGTTGAGCGTAATACAGGAAAGGCGAAATGGACTGCTACTCGAGTTGATCTGGTCTTTGGCTCTAACTCTATCCTGCGCGCCTACGCAGAAGTATATGCACAAGATGACAACAAAGAAAAGTTTGTAAATGACTTTGTTGCGGCTTGGGTCAAGGTAATGAATGCAGATATTGCAAATTAATTACCGAGCTTAGGAAGTTTGATAAAGGGGCGAATTTCTGCCCCTTTATTTTTTCCAATTTGATTGACAACAGTTTTTATAGTTTTTTCATTTATGTAACAAATTGATCTCGTTCGCCTTCCTAAGATTATGGGCTTATTCAAGAAATTGATCTCCAGCCAACGCACATTACTATACTGAGACATTACTATTCCTGATATGCGAGTGATCACGCCATGGACTTAATCGCAATTGTTGTTTCCCTCGGTCTATTGATGTTGCTCGCTTATCGCGGCATGAGCGTACTGATCTTAGCGCCAGTCATGGCTCTCTTAGCGGTCCTGCTGAGTGGCAACCCTGGTGATCTATTGCCCGTTTATACCCAAGTATTTATGAAGGCCATGGGTGGCTATCTTATTCAATACTTCCCACTCTTTTTGCTAGGCTCTGTATTTGGCAAGTTGATGGAATCTTCAGGCTATGCACTAGTGATTGCAAATGGCATCACTCAAAAACTAGGTTCTCAGCACGCCCTTTTAGCGGTGGTCTTAGCTTGTGCCATTTTGACGTATGGCGGCGTATCTCTATTTGTAGTCGCATTCATGATGTATCCGATTGGCAAGTCACTGTTTGAACGCTCAGCTATCTCACTCAATCTTCTTCCCGGCGCAATTGCTCTTGGCGCGTTCACCTTCACCATGACCGCCCTCCCTGGAACACCGTCTGTACAAAACTCAATTCCAAGTCCTTTCTTTGGAACAGATGCATTTGCAGCACCGGGCTTGGGCTTGATTGCTAGCTGCGTCATGCTAGGTTTTGGTACGATGTGGCTCAATCGTCAAAAACGTTTACTCGGCAAAATACCTGCTAAGCAAGAAGATATGGCAGTGGATTTTCAGCCATCAGAAAAGATGACGGCTGATCCCAAAAATATTTCATTTCAGCTGGCTATTGTTCCTATTTTGCTCATGGGCCTGACTAACTTGTTAATGGCTAAATGGTTTTTGCCCAACTGGCGCCCCGAGTTTTTGCAAAACAATACTTTTAGCATTACCTCGCTCTCATCCCTTGCTGGAATCTGGGCCATCATCATCGCCCTAAGCGTGGGTATTTTATTTATTTATGCACTGCAAGTGATTTTCGCCAAACAAACTGCAAGAGCAAATGAGGCAATTAATCAGGGCTCTATTGGCTCCATGCTGCCAATTTTGAATACAGCGTCAGAGGTTGGATATGGCTCAGTCATTGCAAGCTTGGGTGGGTTTATTCTGATTCGAGAATTTGTTCTCAGCATTGCGCCCGGTAACCCCCTCATTAGTGAAGCTGTTGCCGTTAATGCGCTAGCGGGCATTACAGGCTCAGCATCCGGCGGCATGTCCATTGCCCTACAGACGCTTGGTGCCGACTACTTAGCCAAGGCAGTTGCCCTCGGAATCAGCCCCGAGATCCTTCACCGAATTGCTGTGATGGCCTCAGGCTGCATGGATACACTTCCCCATAATGGTGCTGTAATTACTCTGCTTGGAATTTGCCAACTAACCCACAGAGAGGGTTATCGCTACATTGCGATGGTGACTATTGTTTTCCCATTAATTGCTTTAGTTTTAGTGATTACTCTAGCCTCACTCTTTGGTAGCTTTTGATCGGGGCCGTCCTTCGCTAGCTCGCAATATCCCTTAAATAACTTCTAGCACCTTGCTTAAGGAATTGCCCTCAAAATTTGGCTTCTCACCAATTTCTTCAAAAGGATGGCCGAGACGATTAACCCAAAACACATCAAACCCAAACCACTTTGCAGCCAGGGCATCCCAAGCATTACTTGACACAAAAAGAACTTCTTCTTTGTTGACTGGAAATGCTTTTAATAAAAGCTCGTAAGCTTGTGGGGCTGTCTTAAATAACCGTATATCTTCAACCGTAATAACTTGATCCAAATAGGGCATCAACCCATTGCCCTTAACTACTGTTGCTAGCATCTCTCTGCTGCCATTCGACAAAATTGCTGTAGAAATTCCTTTACCTTTAATTGTCTTGAGAACTCTCAAGCTGTCTTCAAAACTAGTGAGCTTCGCATACTGGTCCATCAAGCGCCTCTCATTGTTCTTGGTGAGATTTAAGTTCATACGCTTGCAAACGTAATGTAATGAGCGAACTGTTAACTCCCAAAAGGGAAGGTAATGCTTGCTACCGTCGGGACTAGGGTCACTCATAGTGACGAGGCGGGTGTATTCAATTTGGCGATCACGCCACATTAAAGCGAAGGCTTGGCCATTGCCGGGAAATAACTCTTCCGCCAACTCTCCCATGGAATAAACATCAAACAATGTGCCGTAAGCATCAAAGGCTATGAGCTTATACATGTAGTCTCCTCATTATTGGTATTTGCTTGTATTGTCGTTTAAAACGACACTGTCTGAAGATGTCTTATCCAAGCTCTGACTCACTAAATGCATCTCTCATATACACAGGAAGGTCAATTGATGGCGGCCTAAAGCCTGACTGATAAAACATATCTCCGATATGGCCACGATGAAATGCTTTGTGATTACAAACATGAATCAGAATGTCGCCTCTTGTCATTTCTCCGGCGCCACCATCAACAAATAAAAAGCTAAGCTTTTCATTGATGAGTGGCTCAGTCATCAAGTCAGCATACTGGATATACCAATCGCCTGTTTCATTTAACTTTTCAGTTAGAGCCCCCAAAGAATCTGGTGACTCTGTTGTGCGAGACTTAAACCCATGATCTTTTCCAAGCAGATGAGCTTGCCAGATTTGATCAACAATGGCCACGTGGGCCAAAGCAAAAGACATTCCACCAAATGCCGCGGCGCGCTTTTTGATTACCTCATCTAATGGCAAGGCAGCAATCGCATCCAAAAGCATATTGTTTGCCCACTTGTTATAGCGTGTAAGCATGCGGATATTGCGAACAGCAGACATATAGCGCCCTTTAAGTCAGTAAGCACAGTCTAGGCTATCAAACCCTATGCCCAGAATTCTTTAATTTTTAGTGCTTCAATTTTTGAACGGTCATAGCCCGTTCGTAATGCCCCAGTAATTTGTTTGGGGTCAAGCAGATCAACCCCCTTAGGTGTGCCAGCCACTATCCACATCACCTTTGTACCGGTCAACTTTATATCTTCAATATTTTGAGCAATCGGGTGCGGGATTGTTGTCAAAATTGCCCCCGTTACACCGTCAGTTAAAGTAATAATTAACGATCTCTTAGATCCAGCTACTAAATCTACGTGGGCTGGGTTAGAACAAATCCCACCATCCATCACATAACGCTGACCCAATAATGTTGGCCCAACAACCCCCGGCAATGAGCTACTTGCTGCCGCACCATGTGCCAAAGGAATATTATTTTTTCTAGCGGCCTGCTGACCAACAACAATTCGCTCACCTGTGTAGCAATCTATTCCTGTTGTGAACATCCGGCTAGTTGGCCAATCTTTTTTACTATCGCCCGTCAATAATGCAGCTACCTTTTCAACACGCTCACCGTTTAATTTATTGTTGGCAGCTAATGCGGCATGACCAATTACCCTACGAGTTTCAATACTGCCATCCGTTGCGCTCATATTGATTTGATCGGCCCTCATTTGGCTGATATCGGGCTTGGTTACTGGAGCAATCTTGGCAAAAATCTCCGGAAACTTTCCAAAAAAATCAAACTCTGCCCGCAAGCGGGCAAACTCACCCGAGAGCAATGAGGAGCCCATATAAGAACCAGCAGAAGTTCCAACTACCATCTCAGGAAGCTGAGTCATATCCAGCCCCGCCTCCATCAGGCCATGAAAAAATCCGCAATACCAAGCGATGTAATACTCTCCGCCGCCGCCAAGCACCATGGTTCGATCAAGACCCTTTGCCAATTTAGAAACTGTAGGCTTTGTGGCAATTGACATTGCCAAACCATCATCGGTAAATAGTTTTTGAGAAATTTCATGCGCCTTTAGTTCGATACTAGATTTTGGCGGCTTTGACTGAGCGTAAGCAGAATCAATACTAGGGCTAGAGGCGGCGCCAATAGCAACAGCACCCACAGCAGATGTTTTTAGGAAATTACGGCGTGATTGTTGTTTCATATCAGATCCATATGTATTTCACTAATTTATAGCAGATCTCCAAATCAAAAAGCTCGAATGTGATTTTGCTATTTCTTGGTTGGCCGTGGTCAATGATGACCCATGCTAGGAAATCTACTTTTACTTACTTTTCAGGAAGTAAATCAGCTGATCCGATGTACTCCTTAAACTGCTTACACCAAATCAACACACTACTTACATCTTCTGGATTTTGTGTTTTTAAAAGATAGAATGCGGCGCCATTGGGTTTTTTAATACGACTGACCTCAATTTGCTGAGCACTAAACTCGTCATTGTCTTTAATAGCAGGCTTGCTACTGATATAGATATGATAGTCTGGCCCAGGGCTAGATTTAAAGTCCTCGCTTGATTGTAAAAATAATTGATTACCAACCTTGACTAGGGACCACTCGCCAGAAGAGCTGTGAATCAAATCCTGCCCTTTAGCGTTTTTATCAATTTGTCCTCGCTTTATGATGACACCTTCAATCTTTTGATGCTCTTCCATGCGCGCCTTCAGATCCTGAACGTGGCCACGGATTGCATCAAGAATCTGCGCGTTTGCAGTGGGCATGATGCAAATAAATAGAAAGCTGAAGAGTATTTTTTCATATTGGCGGCATTACAAAATTGACCGCATATCTATGTGTGAGCGCACTTAGTCTTTAGGTGCATATTGCATCTCACCATGACCAAATGACCAATTTTCTTTATTGACTTCTACTAAGTTAATAACGATATCTTCTGGTCGAATTTTAAGTTTCTCCACTACCTCGTCGCAGATAGCCTTATAGAATTTTTTCTTAAGCTCTGTAGTGCGGCCCTCATTCAAGGTTACTTGAATGAAAACAATGCCCTGCGAGTATTCAATGCCAAGATAGCTTTTAGGAACCACTAGTTCATTGGCATCATGCTTAGTGATAACTTGAAACTTATCGTCGGCAGGTACATTAATCTGCTTAAGCATGGCCTCATAAACAATATCCCCGATTTTCTGGGCCACCCCATCGGGATATTGCTTACCTAAATCTATTCGCACAAATGGCATCTTTAGATATCCTATTTTTTACATTGACTAAGCAATCATTACTTACACAGCACCAGTGTATTCACCACGCGCTGGATAATCTTTGGCCAAGGCAAAATCAATCGCACCCAATAGGTCGGTGAAATTAGGGCGTGCGAAAGGCATCGTTTGGACAGCGCCGTAATACAGCGAAGTGTCCGGTCTTACGATAAAGACCGCTGGCTCAGAGAATAAGGCAGGCTCTTCTATTCCAATTGATGTTAAACCGCGTGAGGTGCTGATATACATACCCCATTGACGCGCAACATCCAAGCTTAATCCATAGCCCATTCGCAATTCAGCGGCGTTGAGTTTTTCAGCCATTTGCTCTGCACGCTCTTTAGTATCGCTAGAGATGGCAATGACTTTAACGCCACGTTTTTCAAACTCGGGAACTAAACGTGCCAACTCCAACAGATACTTCATGCATATTGGGCAATGAAGGCCACGATAAAACACTATTAATGTGAAATTCTCGGCAGCATCATTGGACGTATCAAAAGTGCCATGATGCAAGGTGGGGATGCTTAATGCAGGAGTAGTTTGACGGGGTATCAGCACAGAAAGCCTCTTCTTAAAAAGTTATGAATTTTGATTATTGCTGATTAAATGCAACAATGTGTCCATATTTATTTGCTTTTAGTACAAATATGTCCGCCCCAAATCTAGATCGACTATCCGCCCTCTTGCAGGGGCTCGCTCCCCGAGTCTCACTTCATGAGCAGCCCGTTGGCTTTGGATTGCATATTTTGGTTGATGAGCATCCGCAAGAACTGGGCCACCCTCTTGAGAATATGGCATTACTCGTCTGCTCATCACTTGATGATATGGTTTTGCCACCGCATACAAAGAAGTGGATGAGTTTTGAGGTGGAGCTAGATGGGCCATTGGCACCCATGTTTTTATCGGAGTTTTCAGAACAGCTTTTAATTAACTTAGACAGCGCAGATGCCTCACTTACTCAAATAGTGCGTTTAATTTCAAGTGAAATGGCTGCTACCAGATGCGGTCAGCCTTTATTAATTAATCGTGCTGGAGATATTTTGTTGATTGGCTTACTGAGGCATTTGGTTGCTCGGCCACAAAAAACTACCGGCCTATTTAGTGCGTTAGCCAATCCAAGAATTGCCAAAACACTTGTTGCCATCCATGAGGACGCATCAAAGAACTGGTCTCTAGAAGTTCTTGCACAAGAGGCGGGGATGTCACGTACATCGTACGCCTATCAATTTAAGCGACTAATGCAAATAACACCCGGTAAATATATAGAATGGATTCGGCTGAATTTAGCGCGACGACTCATTGTTGACGGCATAGGCCTAAAGCAGGCGGCGCGTCATACAGGCTACTCAAGTGCATCTACACTCTCTCGCGCAATGAGCCGACGATCAACTAAAGAGCAATGAACTACTAGGGCTTAGAAGAAACTCTATCCAACAAGCTCATACAGAGCCCATACTAAGTTCAAAATTACCAATGTAATTAACGTAGCAAATGTAAACTTCATTCCCAAAATGCGCTTACTGAAATCTGGTGGTGGCTCATTAATGCCTACGGCATGAATTAAGCGTCCGATAATTAAAGTGATGCCTGGAATAGCAACCAACCACCAAGGCGCACCATTTAACTCTAGACAAGCAATCAAAATGATTCCGAAAGGCACGTATTCAGCAAAGTTTCCTTGGGCACGAATCGCCCTCTCTAGATCATCATGACCTCCAGCCCCTAGGCCAACCTTGTTCTTTCTTCTAAGTCCAATGACGGCAAATGAGAGTTTGATAAAGATGATGGTTAATACAGAAGCAATGATTGAAGTGACTAATAGCATTTAGAGCTCCCAGGAGAATTCTTAGATATTAATCAGAAAAAGAAAAAACCGCCCGAAGGTAGTTTTAGTGTTTCTTAGTGCCTAGGGGCGGAATCCACCAAGGCCCGAGGAGATCTTATGCAACTCTAGACTATTTCTAGCTATCGCCCACAATTGTCCCGTCTGAACCTCTTATTTTGCGATAAGTGCGCATCATATCCATCATTACAGCGGTGCTCCAAGCAAAGCAAAAAAGACTGCTCATTGAAAGAACCACGGCAAGAATGCGATATCTACTTGGCAGATTTGAAACAGCCTGCTCAGATCCAATCGTTGTGTATATGCCACCAATCACAACAATAGCGTGATCAATACTTGTTGCCACCCCATGCATTAAACCCAAGAGAGATAGTATGCCAATCTCGCTTAAATGAATTAACGCTAGCGCAGATAAGCCCATAAAGAAAAAAATTTCCATGCGGAAATATTGCTTCTTGGCAATCAATTTATTCGCGTGTCGATGGTACATAGATTGTGCGGCCCACAAACATAAACCGTGATACACAATCAATACCAAAAACACGACAATAAAGCCTATCAATAAGCCGAAAGAAGATAAGTCACCAATTGAAATGTCTTTCATTTTTGAGCGCCTAATTAATACCGTTCAGTTAACTTTTACAACTTATTGGATGGATTGTATCTAGCATCGAGACTAACTAAGAAGTAATTTTGATGGCACATACAGAGCCGTAAGCCCCAATTGAAGAACCACCCGAAGGTGGTGTTAGTGTTTCTTGGTAGCCGGGGCGGGATCGACCGGGGACTAGGAGAATCGCTCCCTCAGGATCACCCTAATATCTCGATAAATCTGTAAACCGGCAATGAGAATAAGGGAGAGGGATAGCGGCACTACCGAAATATAGCCAAGCTTCTTAAAACCAATTGCACCAACAATTCCGCCAATCAAAAACATCCCAAAGATGAATAAATGGGTTTTAAGCCTCTCTCTATTCGCCTTGACATACCCACTCACATTGGCCTCTGGTGACTTGTTCCAGTAAATCAATTTACCCAACTCTATTCCAATATCAGTAATTATTCCCGTCATATGGGTAGTTCTAATTTCTGCCCTAGAGGCCTTCGTAACAATTGCGTTCTGAAGGCCCATTACAAAACATAAAAGGAGGGCAATGGCCGGAACTGTTAATGGTAAATACAGATTCAGGTTAGCGCCAACCAAACCAAAAACCAACAGCAAGACAGCCTCAACCAGCAAAGGCAAAGCAAACTCGCTATGAATCTTTCGCCTATGCCCCCAGTTAACAATAATGGCTGTAGTCACTGCGCCAAATAGAAATGAGAGCAAGAGAGAGATCCCGCCTAAAACGGAAATAAAGTCATTAAGAGCTAGATCATCGCCAATTGCTGAAATAATTCCACTCATATGGGATGTGTATCTGGCAATAGCCAGAAATCCACCGGCATTGACCGCGCCCGCTACAAACGCCATATAAGCGCCCAACTGAATATTAGTTTTATGGGTGCGCTCGGCGCTAGTTAAAAGCTGAATGAACTTGATTGGCATTGAAACTACATTCTACGTCCGAGTGTTATTCATCAATTTCTTGACCGCCTTTGATGAGATAAACCACCCGAAGGTGGTTTTAATGCTTCTTGGTGACTCGGGGCTGAATCAAGCCTGGGTCTAGGGGCTCTCATCCTGGTGGAAAATGCTCAACATGAACCTCGCCTTGTCGCCCGAAATAACTCACATGTCTTCCAGTTATCCAAACGATGTATCCGACACAGCCGGCAGCCATGGTTAACTTAAGAAATTCAGGATATCTCACCGCATCACTTTGAGCGCCGCGAATGGCTGAAACAATGCCATCTTTATTAAATGAGTTTGGAATCTCAATTGAGGGCATCGCCATGGGAATACTAAGTGCGTCATTCCTTGATAAATAGTATGTGGTTGATTGATTGCGATAGTCAGCGAAATAGGACTCAACGCCAACCTCAATTAAGCGTCCCAATACCTCTGGGAAGGTTAGAAGACCAGCATGAGATTGATGGGCACAGTTTTCAATAACTTCTTTTGTATTCGGATTCATAAGCAACCTTAAATTGATGGTTTGAATTATCCAACTCTAGAAGTGAAAAAACCACCCGGAGGTGGTTTTGGTGTTTCTTGGTGGCCCGGGGTGGGATCGACCAGGGCCTAGGATGACTTATTCTACCTATAGGCTTGGTAGATAGTGGATTTGCCATTAAATCCAATTAATAAAACATCGTAGGGATCTTTTCTACCCTTATATTCAGGGCCATCCATACCCGGCGAGCCCACTGGCATAGCAGGAACAGCTAAACCAATGGCTTTAGGTTTTTCTGCCAAGAGTCGCTTAATTTCTTTAGCAGGCACATGACCTTCAATCGCGTACCCACCAATTAATGCGGTGTGACAAGAGCCAAATTGGATAGGCATTCCCAGCCTCTTGCGAATCTCATCATTGCCATCTGTATAAGTCTTAACAGCAAAGCCATTCTTTTCAACATGGTCAACCCAATCTTTACAACAGCCGCAAGTAGGACTCTTCCACATAGTAATCACAGGTTTTTCAGTGGCCGCAAAACTTAGCGTAGGTAATAAAACCAGCCCTAAAGAAATAAGTCTTCTTTGTTGATTTATTAGTTTCATCTTTTAACCATCACTTTCTTAAAGTAGAGATTGCCCTTACGGGCAATCCCCTGATTAATGATTGTGTCCTTGGGTATTCATTGGCATGTTTTGTTTCATTTGGCCGTTACCCATCATTTGCTGATGTTGCTTCGCCATCTTTTCATGCTCATCTGGGTGACAAAATTCATGACTCTCAGCACCAGAACTCATTTGATGAGAACTAGCTCCCCCGTAACCAAGAATGGATGGGTCAAGCATGCCTGCGATCATGGCGATATGGCCGAACACCAAAAACAAGGCAACACAGATCGCATGAATCTTTAACTTACCCATTTGATCTAGCGCCCGATTAACTAACCCAAACTCTTGTAGGGCAATCCAGATCAGCGGTAATCCTGCGATGACATAAGTGCTGACAGCAATTACATCTATCACCGTTCTCCACTCGCCTGCCTGTGTAATAGGAATAATGGCGTTCGTCACAATGTAGTAAATGATCCCAACAAAGTAGACGCCAACAGCAATCCCAGAAAAGCGATTTAGATAGTAAACAGCGCCATCAAACTTGCGAGTAAAGAGTAGGTATAACTCAGTGATAGCTAAGGTTTCGGCCAAAACAATTGGTATAGCCATAAAGATCATTAAATTCCAAGGCTGATTAACAGCCAACAACTCCATGTAATGAGTCATATTCATAAGATTTCTCCAATAGATTACGGTGGCTAAATGCCACAAAAATTAGTTAATGAGTAGTTAACTAATCAGCCTTGGAGGTTTAAATATATGACTTGGAGCTGCCTCAACAATGAGTTGGGGCACTTGAGAAACAAAGTGGTTTGAGAAATCTGGCTGGATATATTGACCTGTGGATAAGTTTGCCATTACACCCAAACAGCATTGATGTTGTGCTTGATGATTGGTTGATTGCGAGTTCTCAACATTCACATCGCTTTTTGTATGGCAATCATGCTGAACTACATGCCCAGAATGGGCCTGTGATGTGGAGTCGGCAGATACAGGCATGCTACCCGCGTGAATCAAGCTGGCAAATAAACTAAAACAAAGGGCGATACATATCCTCTTCATATATCAATTCTATGCTCATTTACTAGATTTGTCGTTTTAAACGACATTCCTATAATGAAGTAGGCACACACAATAAAGGCTTCTATGACTTGGATCATCACAAAGTATCTATTAACAGCAGGAATGGTTGTTTTTATTAGTGAAGTCGCCAAACGAAGCGATAGGTTGGGTGGCTTTATTGCGGCATTGCCACTGATGACCCTATTAACTCTTGTATGGCTCTACATAGAAAATCAGCCAGAAGACAAGATTGCCAATCACGCCTATTACACCTTTTGGTATGTGATTCCCACATTACCAATGTTTCTGCTGTTCCCATACCTACTTCCAAAAATTGGGTTTTGGTTAACTATGGGTGCGTGTGTAGTGGCAACTGTTATCTGCTTTGGTTTATTTGTCTTGGTGATGAAGGGCTTTGGAATTAATCTGCTCTAAACGAAAAAACCACCCGAAGGTGGTTTATATGTACGACCTGAGACATACTTTACAGTTTATACCGGACACATACTTTACAGTTTTTGGCATAAGGAGGATCAACTTATGCCATGGAATGAAAGTACGAAGATGGATGAAAAGCTCACATTTGTGTAAACCATGTGATCGGTATGAGCATTAAATAAAACAGCTCCATATAGGAGCTGTAGTGAATTCTTGGTGGCCCGGGGCGGAATCGAACCACCGACACAAGGATTTTCAATCCTCTGCTCTACCGACTGAGCTACCAGGCCAAGAATGTGCATTGTACTATAAAAGGTGCGCTATTTAAAATGTACGGACTGTATACGCTCTATCTCAACGCTCCAATCCTTATGTATAGGATGCTTAATCCTGTTTGACGGTACAGCAACTGGGTGGAACACGCAGACAATAACTAATCCTCTATCTATCGAGGCTTGATGGGATAGGGCTAGTAGGCTGTAAAAGAAAAACCGCCCGAAGGCGGCCTAGAGATGCGTCTTTAAGAACATGAACATCCACCACCGCAGCCCCCACCCTTCTTTATTTGGGTGGCAGCACCAGCATCTAGTTGGGCTGGATATCCGTCCTCAATTAATGCGGCAATCAAATCATCCGTCTTATCAGTAGCCCTTGTCACCTTTACCTTGCCAGCGGCTAAGTCAACATTTACATCACCAACACCATCTAATGCTTTAAGGGCACTAGTCACATGCTTTACACAAGAACCGCAAGTCATACCACTTACATTTAGATTAATTTCACTCATTTTTATTCCTTTATCTGTAGGACTGGTAAACGCTTGGTTTTCCATTCATCCCAATTAATAAAACATCGTATGGATCTCTTCTTCCCTTATATTCAGGGCCATCCATACCCGGGGAGCCAACAGGCATCGCTGGAACGGCTAGGCCAACGGCTTTAGGTTTTTCTGCCAACAATCGCTTGATCTCTTTAGCAGGTACATGCCCTTCAATTGCGTAACCTTCTATAAGTCCAGTGTGGCAGGATCTAAACTGAATCGGCATTCCCAGCTTTTTACGAATTTCATCATTGCCGTCTGTATGGGTTTTGACGGTAAAGCCATTTTTTTCAAGATGGTCTGCCCAATCCTTACAACAACCACACGTAGGACTTTTCCACATCGTAATGACGGGCTTTTCGGTTGCGGAAAAACCGAACGTAGGCAACAAAACCATTCCTAAAGAAATAAGTCTTCTCTGTATATCAACATTATTCATAATTCTCTCGCAATCTAAAGTGAATAGTAATAATTACTGCAGTTGTTTAATTTGCTTTACGTAAAGCTTTCCACTTTTTTGATCAGCTGTAAATTCAATTTGATCGCCTGGCTTCAGACCTTTCAAGGTTTCAGAGTTATCGACATTAAAAACCATAGACATCGGAGGCATATCTAGGCTTTTAATTTCTTCGTGCTTGATTGTCACTTTTTTATTATCAATATCTATGCGACGAATTTCTCCTTTCGTCCATTCGCTGGCGTTAGCAAAGAAGCTTGCAACCATCAAACCTACAAAAATAAGCTTTTGCATCATTTCACCTCAATCTTTCCGACCATGCCTGCCTGGTAATGCCCTGCAATAAGACAAGCAAATTCAAAATTTCCTGGGCGATTAAATTTCCAAACAATTTCGCCTGATTTTTTAGGTGGTACATGAGTCATGTAGGGCTCATCATGCTCCATATTGGGATGCTTAAGCATCATTTCTGCATGTTTATCGAGTACAGGCTTTGTTCCTATCACCATTTCATGCATTAATTTTCCATTATTTTTGATGACAAATCGAATCGTCTCACCTTGCTTGATATCGATCTTATTGGGATTAAATTTCATATCATCAGACATAGCAATTGTGATGGTTCGTGTAACTTCATTCTTATTGCCGCCGATTCCCCAATCTTCCTGCTGAGCAGGCATTTGTTGAGTCATAGCCTTAGAATGCTGATCACCATGAGCAAAGCTGAGTGAAGATATTGCAAGACCAATAGTCAAACATAAAGTTTTAAGTTTCATTTTGAATTTCCAATTAGTGGTTATGAGTTAAATGGCCTGATGGCTTTTTTACTTTTAGCTCAACTTCTGGTGTCGGATTGACTGGTTTCATAGCCGAATCACCAGCATTATTTGTGCGACTTACTTGAGGTGTAGATCCACGCCATTCGAATGCTTGGGTTCCTTTGGGTTGCTTAAACCAACCAGGATTCTTATAGTCGCCTGGAGCTTGATCTTTACGAACTTTCAGAACGCTAAACATACCACCCATCTCCAATGAGCCATAAGGACCATCACCCGTCATCATGGGTATGGTATTTGCAGGCAGCGGCATCTCCATTTCAGTCATGTCAGCCATACCCCGCTCTCCCATCGCCATATAGTCTGGAATTAACTTCTTGATTTTTCCTGCTATACCACGATGATCTACCCCAATTAAATTGGCCATATCGTGTCCCATGGCATTCATGGTGTGATGACTCTTATGACAGTGAAATGCCCAGTCTCCTTCTTCGTCTGCCAAGAACTCAATCTGACGCATTTGACCTACAGCAACATCGGTTGTGACCTCATACCATCGGGCTGCCTTAGGCGTGGGACCCCCATCAGTGCCTGTAACTTGAAATTCATGCCCATGCAAATGAATGGGGTGATTGGTCATTGTTAAATTACCAACTCGAATCCTAACCTTGTCATTTAAGCGAACATTGAGAGTATCAATACCTGGAAATACTCTGCTATTCCAAGCCCAAATATTGAAGTCCAACATCGTTGCTGGTTTTGGTGTGTAACTTCCAGGATCTATATCAAAGGAATTCAAAAGAAAGCAAAAGTCACGATTGACTTCACTAATGTCAGGATTTTTTTCTTTCGGGTGGGTGACCCAAAAGCCCATCATTCCCATTGCCATTTGCGTCATTTCATCGGCGTGAGGATGGTACATAAAAGTTCCTGGGCGACGGGCAGTAAATTCATATACAAAGGTTTTGCCTGCTGGAATTGCTCTTTGATTTAATCCAGCAACACCATCCATGCCGTTTGGTAATCGCTGCCCATGCCAATGAATAGAAGTATGCTCAGGCAATTTATTGGTAACAAAAATACGGACTTTGTCACCCTCAACCACTTCAATCGTGGGTCCTGGAGATTGACCGTTGTAGCCCCACAGGTGCGCTTTAAAACCAGGCGCCATCTCGCGAATCACGGGCTCTGCTACCAAATGGAACTCCTTTACGCCATCATTCATCCTCCAGGGTAAAGTCCACCCGTTAAGCGTGACTACTGGGTTATAGTCCCTACCATTATTCGGATATAAAGGCTTTTGTGTATTAGGGCTTTTTTGAATTACTGGCTCAGGCAGTCCCGCTAATGCATGACGGCTCACCCCCACAGCAGCCATCGTCACAGCCGCCCCAGTTAAAAATTTTCTACGAGTATTCATTTGCTACCTCACATTAATATTTGAGTAATCCATCTGTGCATCGACTAGATCTTTTTCTAATCGCACAGACTGAATTAAAAAGGCTAGATTGGCATCAATGTATTCAATCACTGCTTTACTTTGATTTTCAGCATCTTCCAGTAAGTGAAATACATCAATTAGCATTCCGTTATATCTGAGCAAATTCTCTTCAGATATTTTCTTTTGAGTAGGCAATATGCCATCTTTATAAGTCTTCGCCTTGTAATACTTTTCTAAATAACTATCGTATGAAACTCTGCCTGTAGAGCGGGTTTGAACCGTTCCAGGGTTATTAATTACCCCCAAATCAATTGCTCTTTGCTCTTTCTCTGTTAATTTTCTAGAGTCTTTTGGTGGGTCTGGCAAACGTTGCTCTACATCCGTTTTGAGATCGCGGCTGTCGAAATTCATTCTTTGAATGAACCGCTCCTTTGCATCTAAATACTTGGCTTGCAAAGATTTATATTCCAGTCTTTTTTTGTATAAATCCTTCTTTTGCGTTAAAAGCTTAAGCTCGTTGACATTGCCCACTTTGTACATCCGACTAGTGAGCTCTGAGGCGGCTTCGACTGCCTCAAGAACATTCTCCATGTGTACCAACTTTTCTCGCTGAGCTACCAGCTCATAGTACGCTCTTGATGTTTCATAAATGATTGAATATCGCTGTTGTAAAGCAGAACGCTGTGCTGGACTCAATAGATAGTAATTAACGATTGACTCCGACCCAGGGAGATAATTTACTGAGTCAAGCTGATGGCGCAACATACGTTCAATAGCTTGATTTAAAGTAAAAACATCTGCGCTTGGCGTGACTGTGTTCGGTGACTGCTCTTTGGCATAAATCCTCCAGCCACCAATCTCCCCAACAAGTTTATTTTGCTCAACCCACACAGAATTTGCCTGGGCGTGCAATGCCGTAAAAACGGCAACAACAAAAAATAGTTTTCTCATGTAACTCTCCGATAACAATCAGACCCAAATTTTGGGCGGACTTATGCTAGGGCGAGTTAAAGAATGGGTGGTTTGATTAAGCCAAGAACATCGTAACTTTCAAAGCTCGTGCTGCTTTTTTTGAAAGTTACCGAATATTGATTCACAGCAATTGAAGGATGGAAAGAGAAAAAAGCAAATGCCATGCACAAGGTACAGGAATCGCAACCATCAGATTGAGACGGTGCGAGATTGTCTACAACGACTGAATCAGCAATATCTTGGTGGCAATGGTGATCTGAAGCCTCAGTTACTTCAAAATGAGATGCTGGTAAAGAATGTTGAAAAGGCATCTGCGACGCAGCCAATAACTGTATTGGCGAGCAAATAATTAAAAAGACAAAAAATACTTTTTTCAACATTCTTAAACTTTAGCACTTTTGATGGCATTTCGCCAAAAGTCAAAATTAGAGGCAAATTCTACGTTTTAGGTAACGTTTTTATAATGGGATCACTCTCAAAAATCAAAGGTTTATATGTCTTGGATAATTACCAAATACTTGCTGACAGCCGGAATGGTTGTATTCATTAGCGAAGTCGCCAAGCGAAGCGATAAGTTGGGCGGCTTCATTGCGGCATTGCCGTTGATGACACTACTTACCCTGACTTGGCTGTTCATTGAAAATCAATCAGAAGAGAAAATAGCAAACCACGCTTATTACACTTTTTAGTATGTACTTCCAACACTACCGATGTTTTTACTATTTCCCTATTTGCTACCAAGACTGGGATTCTGGATGACTATGGGCGCAAGTGTTGTGGTGACGGTTATCTGCTTTGGACTCTTTGCCCTATTGATGAAAAACTTTGGGGTTGAGCTTCTTTAAGTTACAGCGTCCATTAACTAGACGCCGAATGAATTAGCTTAATTTAGAACAGACAATAAGTAATCCTCTATCTATCCAACCCCGTAGAATCAGGGCATGAGATCTAGACCCTCTTTTCTTGCGGAAATATCACAGCACCCAGCACAGTAAACAAACTCAATGCCGCAATCGATTTGAGCATTAAATCAAACCCGCCTTGGTTATAAAGAATAGAGACCAAGCCAACAGATAATCCAGCCGCAGTAAAGCCCAAGAAGTATCTTGCTGAATACGCTCTGCCACGCCATTCATCTATTGTGTATTTCCCAAGCATGGTGTCATTGACTGTGACTTGTCCAAACACAGCGGCAATAATCACAATGGCCAAGACGATAAGTCCGTAATCAGTCATTGTGGACGCGAAAAATAATGCTGGAACAATCACCAGGGCTAACGGCAAGAACACATTCTTTAATGAATGCTTATCTAGCAAATGCCCAATGATGAACTGAGCCAAGGCGCCAAACAAATACACAAAAAAAGTAATCGTACCTAGTGCGGCAGTATTGCTCGTGAGATTAGAGAGCCTTTCTTGAAAGATTTTTGGCAAGGCTACTGTTACTGAGTTAAAAGTAATTGAACTAGCAATAATGGTGATGATTAAAGAGGCAATAACCCATGCCATGACTGACTTAGGCACGCGAGCAGTACCGGCCGCTGAGTTTTTAGAAATGCCATCAGCAGATTTTGGAACGGCACGCATAAAGAGATAACCAATCACTAAGCAAGCAATCCCAGGCACCCAAAAGGCGGCACGCCAACCAAAGTATTCGTTGATTACCCCAGTAACCAATGCCGAAGAAGCAACGCCAACATTACCCCACATACCATTAATGCCCATTTCTTTGCCAAGCTTATCGACATTCGAGACCAGCATCGCAGTGCCAACAGGGTGATAGATAGAAGCAACAATGCCCACTGCCAACAACATTGCGCCTAACTGAAGCGGTGTTTGTACAAATGAAATTCCCGCAAGTACCAATCCCATTCCCACAAAAAAGATAGCCATCATATTGCGACGACTCCACTTATCGCCCAACCATCCTGAAAATAATGAACCCGCACCGAAAGCAATAAAGCCCGGTGTCGCATAAGGAAGCAATTCTCCGTAAGTCATTCCAAAAGTTGGCGCAATCACAATCACTGCCGCCGCAAATATCAACATGGCGTAATGGTCTATGAAGTGCGCGATATTCATATACGCAACAATTTTGGAATGGCTCATTAAGTTCTCCTTGTTTTGAAAATCATAATGTGGCAACCTATCGATGAAATGCCAAAAGACATCGCTAAAACGCCAAATCTTAAATCTGAAATCATTATTCATCCTCGCACCTACAAACGAGGACATCAAATTGGTTCGCATGTTCATGCTCAAGCCCAATTTCTATATTCCATCAGCGGGCTAATGAATGTCACCACCCCTGCGGGAAGATTTTTTGTGCCGCCACAACGAGCCGTATGGATACCAACAAATATTGAACATAGCGTTGATGTGATTACCGACATCGAAATGCGAAGTGTCTACATAGAACCCTCTTGGTTAAAGCGACATACCAATTATTCAAAACTCAATCAGGTTTATCTCATTGAAGTAAGCGCATTGTTACGAGAACTCATATTGGCAACGCATCAGCAGAAGGCAAGTAAAGAGAAAATTAATTTATTAATGACGCTTGCGCTACTTGAATTAACTGGGGCGGAAGATGCCAGCACTTTCTTGCCAATGCCAATAGATGCTAGAGCAAAGAAGGTGGCTGAATTAATGCTGGGTGATATTCATTCAATGAAAGATTTTGAGCAACTTTCCTTTGAAGCAAGTACCTCAAGCCGAACCATAACAAGACTCTTTACAAAAGAAACCAAAATGAGTTTTAGAGAATGGCGCCAAAGGGCAAGGATTATGAATGCTCTTGAATTATTAGAAAACAAAAAGCTCTCAATTAAGCAAGTGGCAATGAGTTTGGGGTTCTCAAGCACCGCATCATTTGCTCACGCATTCAAAGAAGTAATGGGAATGACCCCCACAGAGTTCTAACAGGCGTCCCGTAACTAGACGCCAAATAAATTTGTTCCATTTGGAACAGAGGATTAAGTATCCTCTATCTATCGAGGCCTGGTGAGGTGAGGGCGACGATGCCCACCCCTATTTCAACCTCAATATCCGAATTGCCCCACTAAGCACTAGAAAGCCAATTAAAATACCAATAATCCAATCAGGAATGGGACTATTGAACCAAGCAACTAATACACCAGCAATAATGACGCCTAGATTAGCCAGAACATCATTGGCAGAGAAGATATAGCTTGCCCGCATATGAACTCCATCATTCTTGCGATGAGATATTAAAAACAAGCAAGTCACATTCACTGCTAAAGCCAATACAGAAATCCAAATCATCGTATTGGCTTCGGGCTCTGCCCTTGTATAGATTTGATAGTTAGCTCGCCAAATTGCGCCAGCGGCTAAAAATAACTCAACGACTCCGGCTAATTTCGCAGCCTTCAATTTATTAGAGGTGGCTTTTCCAACAGCATATAAAGCAACCCCATAAACCGCTGCATCAGCGAACATATCCAAAGCGTCGGCAATTAAGCCCGCTGATTGCGCCAACCAACCAGCAATAATTTCTATGAAAAACATGGCTCCGTTAAAGACCAAAAGCCAAATAAGAACCTGTCGTTCTCTTGCCGCTTCCCCTTTATCTTTAGATTGATTGGACACAGAATCAACCAATTTATTGCTCAGAATACTTGCGCCAAAATTTAATGGCTCTAATTTAGCCAACACTTCACTGGGATCCTCAGAGTGACAAATCACCACTTTCCGATTAGGAATGTCAAAACTCATTGAATGGGTTAGCAATGAGCTTAATGCCATACGAATCATTTGCTCTTCAGAAGGGCAATCCATTGCCGGCACTAAAAAAGTGGTTTCGGTAACAGCAAAGATCTGATCGGAACTCATGCTTCAATACTTTAGCGGAATTACGGCGTCTCGTAACTAGACGCTGACAAATATGTTCCAAATAGAACAGACAATAAATAACCCTCTATCTATCGAGGCTTGATAGGATTAGCTACTTTGCCTTGAATAATCTCAAATGGTTGATAGTCTCTTCCTAAATCTTGGTAGGTTTTTTTCAAGAGATCTTCAAGATGTCCAGGAGTCATGCAGCCCGTTATTACCAGGAAGAATGATTCTCCAAATTTCGCCTGTATAAGAATTAAATTTTTATCATCGGAGAGCGAGAACTTATATTCAAACTGGTTGTTCAATACAACCCTATTTCTACTCAGCTCATGCGTCACCCCGTTAATGTGACCCAGTATTTCAAATACTTTATGGCCACCATCCTTAATAACATTTGCATTCGTAAACCAATTGAGCGCCAGACAATCCTCATTTTTAAAAATAAGCCCTGACTCAAAATATGTAATTCCTTTGGCCAACTTCTTCGCAAAAACTCTAATCGCCGCTCTTGTTTCGTCATTAATGTTTAAAACACCCATCTCCTGATGCGTCATTCCTACGCCAGGTTCAATGCCTAATTGGCGATTGTTTGCCCTTGCTTCAGTCGCTGAAGGCAAAAAGGTTTTGTAGAACTCGGGCCTTTGTCGATTTAAAGCCTTCATCATTCCCACCAACTTGCCATCAGAGTCACCAAACTTTGGGGAGCCCATTCTTGCAATAACAGCAACAATCAAGTCCTCATCAGATGAATAGGTATTGCACGGGACACATGATGAAAATTCAAACCCATCAGGAGCAGTTCGATTTTGAAATAATGCGCGAGGAGGACAATGCTCAATAGTTGTCGCATCTACAATTCCGCCACAAAAAATACATTTCTTGTGTTGACTAAGAAATTGCTGCAATTTTCTTTTTCGCTCTCCCATACTGAAACTCTACTATGCAAAATATAAATAGGAAAAGTATTTTCGATCGCCAACACGACGCTGTCGATGCCATTTGGGAAATATTAGAAACCGCTGCGAGCCATGAAATTCGGTGCTTGTAGGGCGGTGGGTCACAACCAGCTAAGACCCAATGTGCAGAACTGTTTTAGTCCTCTATCCTAGCTTTTCAATCCTCTGCTCTACCGACTGAGCTACCAGGCCAAGAATGTGCATTGTACTATAAAAGGTGCGCTATTTAAAATGTACGGACTGTATACGCTCTATCTCAACGCTCCAATCCTTATGTATAGGATGCTTAATCCTGTTTGACGGTACAGCAACTGGGTGGAACACGCAGACAATAACTAATCCTCTATCTATCGAGGCTTGATGGGATGCGAAAAAATGGTATGGAATACAAACCTCACCTCCACTCAAGTTTCCTTTAGTACTTTTTCTATGCAGGCAGATAGTTGCTCGTAATGCTTGATGGCTTTTGCTGTTGGCATGACAAATTTTTTACGGCCATCTTTTTTATCTTCAACTAGCTTTATGTATCCCATTACAACTAAATTTTTAATCCGCCCATGAAGTGTTGCTTGTGAGCCGAGCTCACTTAAAGAGATTAGATCACCCACCAAGAGTTTCGCACCTTTGGCGCCAGCTAAGGTAAACCTATTGAGCAGTTGTTCTTCGGTTGCATCTAATTTTCTGCCAGGATTCATTCGATCAAGCGCATCAATCAGATTTAAAAAGCGAATATAGGCATTTGGCATGTATGGATAATAAGCAATCCTAGGCCTGCATTCATTGACCATCATCAAGCAAAACCATTACTACCCATAAGCCCTATTGTAATTTTGCGGCGGTGCATTATAAAAATTAGAACCAATTCTCTTGTTCTAGGCGTATAGTGAATTCCATAGGAATGACTATGAAACGTATTGTTGATATCTTCTGCATAGACCAACGTGAGCCGACTCTATGGGCCGACATTGTTTCGTTAGGGGGCGATGGTTCCCACCCTGACCTTATAGATTTTAAGCAAGCAGGACTAAGACTTGCATTACTAGGCAAACTTGGTCAAGCAGATAGTCTTGATGCCGATACTCATATAGAGATTATTTAATAAAAAGATGGGCAATAGCGCACTACATGCGGTAATCATCGAGGAGTTGCGACACTCTAACCCTCTCTTTTATCAAGAATATTGCATGCTGGTTGAAGGCATTAGCAATCAAATTCGCCAAACTACCAAAGAGCATCCTGACGTTTTGGATTACACCAGTTTTACCGAAAACTATAACCGAGCTACTCATGAACCTGTACTCCAGATTGTGATTGGTACCCACAAGAGTGATCTTTATATTCACATCTTCATTCATAAAGAAAACTACTTTGTTATAGGCGAATGCGGCGGTGGCACGATAGCCAGAAATTCTCAAGAAGCTCTTGAAATAGTTGCTCAAAAGATCAATACGATCCTCTTATGAATGTCCAGCAGACAATACCTAACCCACTTGACAGCAATCCTCTGACGAGGACTGGTGTCGTCTATGTAATCGATGATGATGAGGCTGTGCGAGATTCGTTAGCACTACTTCTCAAAGCAAATGGATTAAAGGTCAGTCCACACGAAAGTGCCGAGAGATTTTTAACATCCTTGGAATCTACCGACTTACAAGCTCCAAGTTGCGCCCTGATCGATATTCATCTTGGGGGCATATCCGGAATCGAGCTGCAAGAAAAGCTATTAGATTTAAACATCAATATTCCAATCGCCTTTATTACAGGTCACGGAGATGTTACTACGGCAGTCCATACTTTAAAGAAAGGGGCTTGTGACTTTATTCAAAAACCTGTCAAAGAAAATGCGCTTTGTGATCTCATAAGTCAAATGCTTTCTAAGGCACACTCAATACAAGAGCAAACTACTACCCTTGAGCAGATGAACGAACGATTCAAACTTCTCACCCCTAGGGAGCTTGATGTTCTCGATCGCATCGTTGCCGGCAGAATTAATAAGCAAGTTGGAGCCGACCTTGGAATTTCAATTAAAACTGTAGAAGCGCATCGAGCAAACATCATGGAAAAGCTCAAGGTTAATCGAGCAGCTAATTTGGTTCAGGTAGCACTAAAATATCAAGCAGCTAAAGCGCAGAGATTGATCTGAAAAAAATGTTTCTTGGTGGCCCGGGGCTGGGCTGACCAGTCCTAGGATGCTAAATCTGAATGAATTATTGTGGCTTAAGCCAAAACTTCCACCAAGGCTTCCTGTTTTGTAAGGCAATTTCTTGCTCGTCTTCCTGCAATTTAAAGAATGGCAGCAAGAGATCTTCCATGGAATAAAAACCTTTTGACTTACCTGACAGCTGTTCTATAGCAAATAAAATACCATTTCCAAATGCCTCTCGTGAAATAGATTCATGCTTAAGTCGCACAGTTTGGTACGGGAAGCCAAATAAAATTTCGTGCGTGCCAATAATTCCACCAGCCCTTACAGTTTTAATGGCGTCTTCTGATAAATCAAGCTCTCTTGCTATAACCTTGGCCGTACCAGAAACTTCTGGCTTTTTCTTAAAGTGTTCTTCAATAATTTCAATATCGGTATACGGGGCAATATTTTTTAAAATTTTGGCGGCAATCAATAGGAAATTAATGCCCAATGTAATGTTAGGTGAATGCATTACTACCGTTCTATCTTGAAAACTCTTCAATCTTGCAAGGGCTACTGGCTCATATTGAGAAACTGCGCTTACGATAATCACTCCACGTTTTGCCGCAGCTTCAGCGTAATACTCAAAACCTGACTCATTTGAAAAGTCGATAATGGCATCAACTGGCATATGATCTAACAACTGATCTGCGGTAAATTCATCTTTAGAATGAATGAGTCCAGGATCATCCGTCTTAATTCCTAAAAATTCAGGCGCTGAGCGATGCTCAAGCGTAGTGGATTGCCTAACAACCCACTGCAAGTGTTCAGATTCTGACTCAAGCAAAACCGTGGCAACTGAACGTCCGGTTTTTCCAAAACCAATTAGACCTACTTTCATATTTTCTCCTGCGGGATCCATGGAAAGAAAGTGGAATGCTGTAGATTTGCATGACCGTTGGTCAACGCATTCACACTCGGCAATTAACTGAAGAGTTAAAAGACTGCTTTTTTATACCTTATCACATTAAGAAAAATTAATTGGCGTTTTCTTTCTAAGTTATTGATAGATATAGAAAATATTCAGAATTGACTTACATATTCTCCTTAAGAATCCCCATCAATGGCAAATTTAGGATATTTCTTGCAAAGTCTAATAATCCCATATAAAGTATTATTAATCGTATTATTTAGGAGGTTGTTATGGGTGCTGTTGTAGCCAATGATTTAAAGACCAAGGGCATTAAAGCCATTGAAGACGCTTTACTAGGCCAACTAGAGGCGCCTGTTTCTGTGCGCGGGCAAATTAAATATGTTGTCATGAGTCAACAGCAATATCTATATCTACGCGAGTGCGAACTTGAGGCTGCTCTAGCCGAATCCAAAGCTGATTTGGCTAATGGTAAGTTTGTGAAAGAAACTGTAGCTGAGCATATCAAGCGTCTTAAGCAAATCAATAAAGCCGCGTAATGGCCTGGCAATTAATCTTTACTGATCAGTACAACAGGCGCGCCGCCAAGTTTTTAAAGCGCCATCCTGATGCAGAGGCTCAATACACCAAAGCACTTGAACTGCTAGAACTTAATCCGCACCATCCATCACTTCGCCTCCATGGCTTATCAGGAAAACTTGATGGCTTGCAAAGCATTTCGATCAACTTGAAATATCGCATCGTCATTGAAATGATTATTACTGAAACTGAAATTGTGTTGATCAATGTTGGCGACCATGATGCAGTCTATTAATCGAGCGCCCCATAACTAGACGCTGAATAAGTTTGCTCTATTTGGAACAGACAATAATTAATCCTCTATCTATCGAGGCTTGATGTGGCGAGACTTACGAAGGGCTGCTAACGACCTTAGCCGCCACTTAAGCAATTCTCAGGTTACTCATTGACCCGCCTAGATTCCTCAATGGTTTGCCCGTCTCGAATTGCATAAATGCGTTTAAATAGTGGGATAATTTTTTCATCATGGGTAACCACAATAATCGCAGTCTGATATTGACTGGCCATTTGATTTAAGATCCCCATCACCCCTAAGGCTCTTTCGCTATCCAAAGGAGCTGTCGGTTCATCAGCCAAAATGACGGGCGGCTTATTAGCCAATGCTCTTGCAATAGAAACCCGTTGTTGCTCTCCACCGGATAATTCTGATGGGCTAGCATTAGCCCGATGTGCAACATCTAAAGCCTCTAGCAACTCTCTAGCGCGTGCTCTAGCAATATTGTTTGGCACTCCCGCAAGCATAGGTAAAAGAGCCACGTTATCAGTCACGTTCAGAAAGGGAATTAAATAAGGTGCCTGAAAAATAAAGCCGATTTTGTCCCTTCTGAGTGCTCTTAGGTCTTTAATTTTCCAGCCATTCTCGTAGATAACTTCGCCGCCCAGAGTCATGCGACCTGCAGTGGGCTCAATGACTGCTCCTAGACATTTCAGTAGCGTACTTTTTCCGGATCCAGATGGGCCAATAAGCCCCACCACTTCACCTGGAGCAATTTGCATATTGACATTTTTGAGGGCATCTACAGCAGCGTCACCATGTCCGTAAGTTTTTCTAAGCCCTTCTAATTGAATGCTGTAAGTACTCATATCAGCCTCCAATTGCTTGGGCGGGATCTACCAGCAAAGCAGCTCTAATCGCCAAGGTACTAGCTAAAGCGCATATGACCATCACTAAAATGAATCCGATGATTGCGTCTACAGGCTCTAATAAAACATACTTTGGAAACAGCGGCGCCCAAAAAGTAGCAGAAGTTTTTCCCACAACAAAACCAATTAACCCCAAGCCAAGGGCTTGCTGCAGAATCATGCTGCCAATAGTACTATTTTGAGTGCCAATCAATTTCAACACGGCAATCTCCCTAATCTTTCCTAGGGTCATGGTGTAGATAATGAAAGCCACAATGGCAGCGCTTACTACCGCCAAGATCACTAGAAACATACCAATTTGTTTCGCAGAATTTGCAATCAACTTGGCAACAAGGATTTCTTCCATCTGCGCTCTTGTATACACCTCAAGATGTTTCCAGCGACGGATTGGTTTAGCCACCTCCTCCGGAGTTCTTCCTTCTTGGATTTGAACAAGGATGGCATTCACACTGTGATTGGTAGATTGCGATGCCGTAATAGCATCCAATAACCCAGGAATGGGGCGATTCAAACTGGGATTGGCTACGTTTCTGGCGCGATCATTCAGAATCGCATCGTTGTCCTTTAGAAATTGCGCCTCTTGCGCGTCTTTAATCGGGATGAATACCATGGGATCGCCACCCGATGAGACCATACGGCGAGTTAAGCCCACTACCCGATACTGATGGCGCTTAATTTGAATGAGGTCGTTTAGCTCAAACCCCGTTTTAACATCCGCCAATGCTTCATAGTGTGACTGAACAATATGTCGACCGGAAATCAAATAGGCCGGCTCACCAAGCTGCCCACTTTCTACCCCAACCACCATGACTCGAGTATCACTTTGTCCTTTGCGAACCTGCATTGTGAGATAGGTAATGTTAGCTGCGCGTGCAACGCCTGGCATTCCCAGCACACCCCTTACATAGTCATCTCGAATGCTGGATGCTTCAGCATAAGGGCCTTGGGTATCTTTTTGTACTACCCAAAGATCTGCACCGCTATTGTTTAGTAGGGCCATGGCATCATCCACCATGCCTCGATATACCCCTGCCATTGTTAGAGTGACACCGATTAGCAGCCCAAGACCCAATCCGGTGAGGGCAAACTTACCCCAAGAATGCGCAATGTCACGGCCCGCTAAGCTAATCACGGTGATTTCTTCAATAAAGAATCAACTACCTTAATGCGCTGCCCTTCTTTAATTTCAGCATCGCTATAGAGAACAACTTCATCACCACTCTTAAGTCCACTCAGAATAACCACTTGACCATTTAAGCCGTTTTGTCCAATTTGTACCCGAGCAAAGTGGGGCTTGCCATCCTTGAGCACCCATACCCCAGTTTCATCACCCCTCTTTTTAATGCTTGCGTTGGGCAAGCTAAGGCCATATTCACTGGGGGCTAATTGCAATGTCACTTCTGCCATCTCTCCAATTGAAACAGTCTTAGGCATATCTATCATTTCAATTTGGGCGATGCGTTCTTCTGCAACACTATCACTGAGCATCTCAACGCGAACTACCTTGCCCGAGATTGGGTGATGTGGATTAGAGCGCAATATCACATTTGCATCTAAGCCAACAGCTAATCCCATTGACTTACCTTGATCAAACCGTGTCTTAATCCATAGGCTCGTTGGGTCGATTAACTTTAAAACTGCCTGACCAGCAATAACAGTTGAGCCTGGCTCGGCATCCCTAGAAGTAATGATTCCATCTACTGGGGCCCTTAATTTAATATTGAGCTCTTGTTGTTTAAGACCATCCAAATCAGCAGTTGTTTTTTGAACAATCGCTTTTGCTGAATTGAGTTCCTGCAACTTTCCGTCCACTGCAATCGGGCTAATGAAATTTTTCTTTCCCAACTCTTCATATCGCTTGTGCGTTTCAGAAGCTAACAGCAAACGTGCCCTTGCATCAGTCACTTGTGCCTGAGCAGCAACCATTTTCTGACTTAAATCAATTGAATCCATCTCGGCAAGTAATTGCCCCTCTTTAACTGAATTACCCACATCCACGTACACGTTTAAAACGCGTCCAGCAACTACCGGCCCCATCAAGTAAGACCGCCTAGCTTCAATTGTTCCCACCCCAAATAGTGTTGGCGCAAGCGATTGGTCGCTGACTTTAATGGTCGTGACTTTAGTGGATGCTAAAGGCCCAGAATTTAGAACAACAAATCCAAATACGACTAATAAAAATGTAAGCGTGAGACCCATCAGCAATTGACGACGGGTAATGTCCAATTCACGCATTCGGAGCAGAAGCGAACTTAAGAGTTCTTTTAATTTAATTGTGGTATTCATATTTGAATCTAGGTTTATATTTTGCGAACCATCAATAAACTTAAGTGAACGAGATGTGTCCCTTAATGATGCTCCTTTTGGTTGTCAAATAGCGATTTAATTACCCATCTCACAGGAGATCAACTCAATCAAAGTTAACTCTCGCTTTTTGTCTACTTTGCTTTTTCTTGGATCATTATTCATTATACTTTAAGATATAATGAATAATGATCTTCAGGCAGCAAAAAAATTAAATAAACTAAAATTGCATTATTTGTACCCGAAGATAAATCCAAAAAACACAACATTGATAATAAGAATTCAATGGCCAATATGTGATCGCTTAATCTAGCAATAGCTGTCCTTCTATTGTAGATTTGGGTATTTGCGAAGTCTTTTGAAGCTTAAACCTTAGTCAAAGCAACGCCTAGATAAATAACCCAACTAAATTTAAAGGTTCTCGTAGTTTAATTTCAGATTGGAGATTTTGCGTTTTCAAGTGTATCGATTAATGCCTCCAAAAAAGAAATTAATCCTCAAAAATATTAGGAATTCCATTTAATAAAATTTTTTTTGAACTTGATACTGACTCATCCAGATCAGACTCTATAATTTTCCTAAAATTAGTGCAATTATCTCTATGCACACACTCAGACAGAGTTTGATGCTTTTTACGATCGTTATATGCCGTGCAATGATCGCGAGTCCAGCTTCCGTCCAACGGGCAAGAATCTTTCTTTCCCATACACACCCCCACTTAGTCAAAAATACTGCATTGAGGTAATTTAAAGCGCATCCTAAGACTAGGACTTAATCTAAATTACATATGTTGCGTTGCTTTTAACCCTGTTTGCTAAGTTCCTTAATCGGGTAGGGTTTCTTGGTTAATTTTCCGTACAGATATGCAGCGGCAACCAGGACTAACGAGTCCGCAAAAATAGGATAGATCGCAAAGTAATAGCTACTAATATTTCCAGCGGCGATAAACATTGCCAGTAATAAAGCTGTTGGGCTAAAGCACTTTAAACTATACATAGCTAAAGCTGAAGCGACAACCGCTGCTGGCATTCCCACAAATGGCGAAGGGAAGATAGAGACGCTGGCTGCAGCCAATAATGCAGAAACCACGTTGCCTTCGATAATTGCCTTAGGATGAAACATCGGGCTAGATGGCATTAGAAAAATCATCAGCGCCATCACCAAAAAAACAGCATTGATAGGCACCGCTTGCTCAGTTGTGCCAACTAGCTCGTTAAACATGATGACAGCAATAATCAGTACATCTACCCCAAAGCAAATCCTAAGGATTTCTAGCCAAGAAAATCCATAAGGATCGGGCGGAATATACTTTTTAAGTCTAGATAGATAGTTTTCCCAACGATTACTCATATCTTATAGAATTTAGCAGAAATCAATATTCAATCCATGTTTCTTTAGGCTATTAATTAATTAGGCGCTTAGAATTCCAATGTAGACACAAATTCAGAAGGGATCATACGTGGCTTTGGAGGGGTGGATCTATCTGGCGTACCTATATTAATAAAACATAATGGATCCTCGTAATCTTGAAGGCCAAATAGCTCCCTTACCGGCTTCATATACATTGATTTACCACTTGTTGGGCTTGCACCAAACCCCATAGCATGGGAAATTAAAAAGATGTTCTGTATGGCACATCCAGCGGAAATGATTCGTTCGCTAGGTGGAACTTCTGAATCCGTACCTCTAGCATTCACAATTGCTAGCATTACCAAAGGTGACCTATGGGCTTTCACCATGGCGTCCTGAACTTGTTGCTCAGTTGCACCCGGGTCCCGCTCAAGCAATGATTTTGCAAAGGCGTCCGCTAATAATCCCCTGCACTCAAGAGGGCAGATAACAAAACGCCACGGACGAGTCAAATTATGATCAGGCGCCGTCGCAGCCATCGAAAAAATAGTTTCCAATTGCTCTGGGGTAGGCCCAGGCTGAAATAGCCTTTTAGGCAAAAATGATTGTCTTGAGCTAATTAATGCTGCCGCCATTTCTGCAGTCTGGTTATTCGACATGTTTTGGATCTCCATCAAAATGATCATCAGCGTAAGGCCCGGTTCCGCAGCTATCTGCATGGTGCGCCGGGATAAACTTTCCTTCAGTTACATCAAATACCTGCACTTCACCCTCTTCAATTACGTAATACCAACCGTGAAGGGTTAACTCCTTGTTTTCAACTTGTGAGCGAACCATTGGGTATTCCATTAAACGTTCTAGCTGCAAGATGACTGAGCGTTGCTCCACCCTTCGGAGTGCCTCAGGGGTTTGGCAGACCGGCAAAAGTGCCTCATCAATTAATTCAAGCCAAGCACTTAAATTAATCGCCTCTTCTGGCACCCCTTCATAAGCTGACCTGACTGCCCCACAATGACTATGTCCACATACAACAATTCGACTAACATTAAGTTGCATTACTGCAAATTCAATTCCTGCAGCCGTCCCATGAATACCATAGAAACCATCGTAAGGTGGAACAATGGCGCCTACATTGCGCAAAATAAACAAGTCTCCAGGCCCCGTTCCGGTAAGTAAATATGGAACAATTCTGGAATCAGAACAACCTAAAAATAAGGTTTTAGGTGTCTGCCCATTTTGAATAAGGCTTGTAAATTCTTGGCGATGCGCCGGGAAATATTCTGTCCGAAATTTGCGCAGTCGATCTAATAACTCATCTGGCATCGTCAATTGCTCTCATCGTTTACTTACGACCCATACCGAATTTTCTACTACGTACAATTTGATATGGTCTTACCAGATAGGTGATGGATGCAAACCCACTCCAAATATGAACAAGTCGGGTAAATGGAAAGATTAAGAAAATTGTCATTCCTAAGAACATGTGCAATTTAAATACCCAATCTACCCCACTTAATAACTCAACAGCTCCACCACGTAAGGTGACTATATGTTGAGCCCAGCCTGCCAGCTTCATCATGACCGAACCATCTAAATGTTGGCCAGATAGAGGAATGGTTGCAAGGCCAAGAAATAACTGAAGCCAAAGCAAAACTGCAATCAAAATATCGCTAGGCCTAGATGTCGCGCGAATGCGGTCATCAGTTAAACGTCTGTGCAATAAGATTGTTAGGCCGATAAATCCAAACACCCCAGCAATTCCCCCGCTAGCCATAGCCATTACTTGCTTTTGACCGGCCGTAATAAATGGCTCATACAAGAAATGTGGTGTCAGCATGCCAAAGAAGTGGCCAAAGAATAAAAAGAGCACGCCAATATGAAAGAAGATGCTGCCTATGCGCAATTGTTTCTTACGTAATAATTGGCTTGAGTCGCTTTTCCAGGTGTACTGATCCCTATCAAACCGAATAAGACTTCCTACAAAAAATACCGCAAGGCAAATATAAGGATAAATTCCAAAAATAAATGTATCTAGATAGCTCATGGCTGAACTCCTTTGAACTCTTTCGCACGTTTGACAAATTGAAGCGGTTGCTCTTCACCAGGTTTGGATTGGCCACGGGTTGAGCATCCGCCAAATGCTGGAGGCTCTGCCCACTCTTCATCCATAGACTCTTCCTCAATCTTCAATTCAACAATTTTGAATTTTTCACCGGAGAACTCTATAGCTGCAGCTATCAACCATGCGTAACGGTTGTTACGAGCAACTAAAGTGGAGTAGACGGCATTCAAGATATGGGCCATTTCCCCAATAAATTGCCTGGACTGATCTAAGGGTAGTGTTGAGGCAAACTCGAGAATTACCGACAAGTGATCGGGAAGCTCATTAGCGCTTAACTCTAAACCACCATCTTTATAAGTTTGAAGTAAGTCAACCATAGCTTGACCGCGCTCACGAGAGTCTCCATGAACATGCTCAAACAAGTGCAGGGATGTCGCCCTACCTCGATCAAAGCACTCTACATATTCTTCCTGCAGGTCATACAAATCTGCAGATTCCAGGTGGTTAACAAAATCAACTAGACCGGCATAAACCTTTTTATTGAGCTTTGGCATTGCCAATAGCGCACTAGTCACTTCGGCTGAATGCTGAATAATCTCTGCATCTGGATACTGAAGAAATCTAGAAAGCGCTCGTAATGGTAGTGAATGTTTCATCATTTCTCCTAAACAGCCGGCTTAATTGGAATGGTGCGACGCTTAGTACCGCCGAAGAGACTTGCTTCAGAGTCGCCATCAGAGCATCCGTTTCCAAAAGTAAAGCCGCAACTTCCCTTCATATCGAATGTATTTTCTGCATACTCACGATGCGATGTTGGAATGACAAAACGATCTTCATAGTTAGCAATCGCCATGGTCTGATACATATCTTCTACCTGATCTTCGGAGATGCCAGCCTGTTTCAATGCCTCTAGATTGCGTGTGCCATCCACATGCTTATCTCGCTGCCATGCCCTCATTGCCAACATTTTTTCTAAGGCGGATATCACCGGAGCCTCATCTCCAGCAGTTAACATATTGGCTAAATATTGCACCGGAATACGTAACTGCTTCACATCTGGAATATGGCCATTTACTCCGACATAACCAGCCTCCACTGCCCCAGTAACCGGGGAAAGTGGTGGAACATACCAAACCATTGGAAGCGTTCTATATTCTGGATGAAGTGGTAATGCAATTTTCCAATCCATCGCCATTTTGTATACAGGACTCTTTTTGGCAGACTCCACCCAAGATGGAGGCACGCCGTCAGCTAAAGCTTGTTTCTGTACTTCTGGATCATTTGGATCCAAAAATACCTTCAACTGTGCTTTATATAAATCTTTTTCGTTCTCAACGCTGGCAGCGCTTTCAATTTGGTCGGCATCGTAAAGCATGACACCTAAATAACGGATACGGCCAACACAGGTTTCCGAACAGACTGTTGGTTGACCCGCCTCAATACGTGGATAGCAGAAAATGCATTTCTCTGCTTTACCGCTTTTCCAGTTGTAATAAATCTTTTTGTACGGACATGCAGAGACGCACATACGCCATCCACGGCATTTATCCTGGTCAATTAAAACAATCCCATCCTCTTCACGCTTGTAAATAGAACCTGATGGACAAGATGCAACGCAAGCAGGGTTCAAACAATGCTCACACAGACGTGGCATATACATCATGAATGTATTTTCGAACTGTCCCCATACGTCTTTTTGCATTTGATCAAAGTTGGAGTCTTTACTACGTTTTGCGAACTCACCACCAAGAATTTCTTCCCAGTTTGGGCCCCACTCTATCTTCTCCATGCGCTTGCCAGTGATTAAGCTTCTTGGGCGAGCAGTCGGAGTGGCCTTAGATTCGGGAGCGCTTTGTAAATGCTCATAGTCAAATGTAAATGGTTCGTAGTAATCGTCTATTTCTGGCAAATTAGGGTTGCCAAATAAGTTCATCCAAATCTTGGACCTACCACCTTGTTTAGGCTCAATCTTGCCATTGCTTTTACGCTTCCAGCCACCCTTCCACCTCTCTTGATCTTCCCAATTTTTTGGGTAACCGATTCCTGGTTTTGTTTCAACGTTATTAAACCAGGCGTACTCCATCCCTGGACGATTCGTCCAAACCTGCTTGCAAGTAACGGAGCATGTGTGACAGCCGATACATTTATCCAGATTTAAGACCATGCCAATTTGTGCGCGAATTTTCATCTATTTTCTCCGTTACGCTTGAACTGTGTTGGCATATTCACTATCAAGCCAATCAATATTTCGCATCTTCCGAACTGTCACAAACTCATCTCGGTTAGTTCCAATCGTTCCGTAGTAATTAAATCCATAACTAAGTTGCGCATAACCACCAATCATGTGTGTGGGCTTAAGAACAATCCGCGTTACCGAGTTATGAATACCACCGCGCATACCAGTAATCTCAGATCCTGGCGTATTGATGATCTTCTCTTGAGCGTGATACATCATGACCATTCCTGGATTTACCCTTTGGCTCACGACAGCTCTCGCTGCTATTGCTCCATTGGCGTTATATAGCTCAACCCAATCGTTATCCACAATACCAGCTTTAACCGCATCATCTTCACTCAACCAAACGACTGGTCCACCACGATTCAGAGTCAGCATCATCAAGTTATCGCTATAGGTGGAATGAATGCCCCACTTTTGATGCGGCGTAATGAAGTTCAAAACAATTTCTTTATTTCCATTAGGCTTAATGCCCTTGACCTCAATAATGGTCTTTAAATCTACCGGCGGTCTATAAGAAACAAATCCTTCGCCAAATGCCCGCATCCACTTGTGATCCTGATAGAACTGTTGACGGCCAGTCAATGTTCTCCAAGGAATGTACTCATGAACGTTTGTATAACAAGCGTTATAAGAAACTTTTTCACTCTCCAGTCCAGACCAAGTTGGCGAACTGATGATCTTTCTTGGCTGCGCCTGAATATCACGGAAACGAATCTTCTCATCCTCGCGATGCAAAGCTAAATGCGCATGCTCAAGGCCCGTGATTTTGGATAATGCATCCCAAGCCTTGACTGCTACATGACCATTTGTCTCAGGAGCAAGCATTAATACAACCTCAGCAGCATCAATATCCGTTGAGATTTTTGCCATCCCCTTCATCTCGCCATGCTCAACACGACCATTGAGCTCCCGCAACTGCTCCACTTCAACCTTGGTATCCCAAGCAATACCCTTCCCGCCGTTTCCAACCTTGTCCATGAGCGGACCTAAGGCCGTAAAGCGGTTATAAGTATTTGGATAGTCACGCTCTACTACGGCAATTTGAGGCGCAGTTTTTCCGGGTATGAGATCGCACTCACCTTTCTTCCATTCCTGCACATCAAATGCCTGAGCTAATTCAGCGGGCGTGTCGTGCATTAAGGGAGTCATCACAATCTCTTTTTCAACACCCAGATGACCTACGCACACCTCTGAAAACTTTTTCGCAAATCCTTTATAGATATCCCAATCACTACGAGCCTCCCAAGCGGGGTCAACGGCTGTAGATAACGGATGGATAAATGGATGCATGTCGCTAGTATTAAGGTCATTCTTCTCATACCAAGTAGCAGTAGGTAGAACAATGTCGGAATACAAACAGGTAGTACTCATCCGAAAATCTAAGGTCACTAATAAATCAAGCTTGCCTTCAGGCGCCTTATCATGCCACTCGACTTCAGAAGGTCTTGCCTCATCAGCTCCAAGATCCTTGCCCTGAACACCGTGACTTGTTCCCAGTAGGTGTTTTAAAAAATACTCGTGCCCTTTTCCTGAGGATCCTAAAATATTAGATCTCCATACGAACATATTTCGCGGCCAATTGCTTGGATGATCTGGGTCCTCGCAACTCATTTGCAATGTTCCAGACTTCAAGCCATCAACAACATATTTCTTAGGATCTTTACCTGCAGCAAGAGCCTCTTTTACAACCTCAAGGGGATTTTTCTTTAACTGGGGAGCTGATGGCAACCAACCCATCCGCTCTGCACGGACGTTAAAGTCAATCATGCTGCCCGTGTACTCCTCTTTATTTGCTAGGGGCGATAACACCTCCTCCATACCAAGTTTTTCATAGCGCCATTGATCGGTATGCGCATAAAAGAAACTGGTAGAGTTTTGCTGACGCGGTGGACGAATCCAATCCAGTGCAAAAGCCAGGGGGGTCCAACCAGTTTGTGGGCGCAATTTTTCTTGACCTACATAGTGAGCCCAGCCACCACCGCTCTGGCCGATACAGCCACACATCATTAACATATTGATGATGCCGCGGTAATTCATATCACAGTGATACCAATGATTCATCGCAGCGCCAATAATGACCATTGACTTGCCTTTAGTCTTTTCTGCATTTTCTGCAAATTGACGAGCCACTGTGATTACTTGCTCACGCTTTACTCCGGTAATGGATTCTTGCCATGCTGGAGTATAAGGACCATTGTCATCATAAGATTTGGCGCACTCACCACCTAATCCACGGTCAATTCCATAATTACCTGCCAATAAGTCAAAAACTGTTGCTACAAATACTTCTTTTTCAACGCCATTCTCAGTAAGAATAATTTTCTTAGCAGGTATATTCTGAACAAGAACATCACTTTGCTTATTTGCATCAAAATATGGTGTATCAATACCACCAAAGTATGGGAATCCAACGGGGACAACCTCATGTATTGACTGATCCTCCATTAGTGATAACTTCAATTTCACATCATTACCGTAATTAGCTTCTTTTGATTCTAGATTCCATTTACCCTGGTCTTTACGTCGCTCCGGACCCCATCTAAATCCAATGGACCCATTCGGTACTACCGGCTTGCCAGCCGTATCGAATGCAACCGTTTTCCAGTCGGCGCCATTAGTCTGGCCAAGCTTGCCATCAAAATCGCTTGAACGCGCATAGCGTCCAGGAACCAATACTTTTCTGCCGTCATCCAATACTTTTTCTTCCAGCATCACCAGATTTGGCATATCTGTATAGCGACGTACGTAATCATCAAAATACTCAGTGCGCTTATTGAAATAAAACTCTTTCAGAATGACATGCCCCATGGCCATCGCAATCGCAGCATCTGTACCCTGCTTAGGGTGCATCCAAATGTCTGCTAATTTAGAAATTTCGGCATAGTCCGGAGTGATTGCCACCGTTTTAGCACCCTTATATCTCACCTCGGTAAAAAAGTGCGCATCGGGAGTACGTGTTTGAGGGACGTTAGAGCCCCATGCAATGATGAAAGTAGAGTTATACCAATCAGCAGATTCCGGCACATCGGTTTGCTCACCCCATACCTGGGGGCTAGCTGGCGGCAAATCACAATACCAATCGTAAAAGCTCATGCATACGCCACCGATTAGACTTAAGTAACGTGATCCAGCCGCATAACTCACCATTGACATTGCTGGGATCGGAGAGAAGCCAATAATCCGATCGGGTCCATGCTTTTTAATCGTATAGACATTCGCTGCGGCAATGATTTCATTTACCTCATCCCACGAACTGCGAACGAAACCACCCTTACCCCGTAACTCCATCCACTCTTTGCGCTTAGCAGTATTTTCAACTAAATTTGCCCAAGCATCTACCGGAGATTTGGCGACCGACTTTGCTTCACGCCACTGCTTTAGCAGTCGGCCGCGAATCATTGGATACTTCACGCGATTGGCGCTATACATATACCAGCTGTAGCTTGCGCCGCGTGCGCAACCCCGAGGCTCGTGATTAGGCAGGTCAGGTCTAGTGCGCGGGTAATCAGTTTGCTGAGTTTCCCAAGTAACAATGCCGCCTTTGACGTAAATTTTCCAAGAACATGATCCCGTGCAATTGGTACCATGCGTTGAACGTACGATCTTATCGTGCTGCCAGCGCGAACGATAAGAGTCTTCCCACGTGCGGTCTTCTCCGACCGTCACACCATGGCCATCTGAAAACCCTTCTTTATCTGCAGATAAAAACTTGAGGCGATCTAAAAAGTGACTCATATCAATCCTTTAATATTTTCTTAGCAAGGCATTGGTGCGTTCTTACGGCTGTAATACCACCAAGTAATGAACGTACAGGTAACGTAAAAAATAATGAACGAGTACAGGGCAGCTTCAGGACCGCCTGTAGCAGCAATAGAACTTCCATAACTCTTGGGAATGAAGAATCCGCCGTAAGCACCTACTGCAGAACTAAAACCGAGCACTGCTGCAGCTTCTTTATTGGCATCACGAATTGCTTGGTCCTTGTCAGCCTGAGTATTGCCAGCGGCACGTTGACGCTCTGTCATGAAAATGACTGGGATCATGCGGAAAGTTGATCCATTGCCAATTCCAGATGTTGCAAACAACACCATAAATGCAAACAAGAATCCGTAGAAGTCACCACCCGCGCCTTTGTGAGGCAGATAATTCAAGACTGCAAGTACACCAGCACCCATTGCAATGAAGTTCCAGAATGTAACTCTGGCGCCGCCTAGCTTATCTGCCAGCCATCCACCTATAGGTCTTGCTAATGCGCCAACCAATGGTCCAAGCCATGCATAACTAAGCGCGTTAACGCCAGGAAATTGGCCCTTAATCAGCAAAGGAAAGCCAGCTGAGTAGCCAATAAAAGAGCCGAAGGTACCCAAATACAACCAGCACATGAGCCAGTTATGTTTGCGCTTAAAAATCACTGCTTGATCAGCAAAAGAGGCTTTTGCCTCAGCCAAATCGTTCATACCAAACCAGGCAGCAATTGCCGATACCGCAATAAAAGGCACCCAAATGAAGCCAGCATTTTGCAGCCACATTGGAACTTCTTTACCGGCTTTTAAAATTATTGTGGAGTCACCACCTAAACTACCAAATACGCCTGCTGTAATCACTAGCGGTACAACTAACTGAACAATAGATACCCCCAAATTACCTAGACCTGCATTAAGGCCTAATGCCGTGCCTTTTTGCGCTTTGGGGTAGAAGAAGCTGATATTAGCCATTGAGGAAGCAAAATTTCCGCCACCCAACCCACATAACAAGGCTAGCAAGATGAAAAACTCATAAGGGGTTGCCGGATTCTGGACTGCAAATCCGATGCCAACAGCAGGAATTAATAATGATGCCGTTGAAATTGCCGTCCAGCGTCTGCCTCCAAAGATTGGAACTGCAAAAGAATAAAAAATTCGCAGAGTAGCGCCACATAATGCAGGAAGGGATGCCAACCAAAAAAGTTGATTCGTCGAGAATTTAAATCCAACATTCGGCAAGTTCACCACTACTACTGACCACACCATCCAGACTGCAAATGCGAGGGTTAATGCCGGAATCGAGATCAATAAATTGCGCTTCGCGATCGGCTTTCCAGTAAATTCCCAAAACTGCTTATTCTCCGGCTCCCAGCGCGAAATTACGGTCGAGGACATGATGTTTCCTTTTCTTTGCGATATTTAAGAAAGCGATGGAATGGATTTAGCACCCATCACTTCAGATTTACGAACTTCAGTGAGATACATCCAGATAAGCGATACCCACACTACGCCGTACATCAGCATGAATGCACTTGAACGAATCCCTGTGATATCTAAAATGGCGCCAAACATAATCGGCAGAATGAATCCGCCAAAACCACCGGCCAAACCAACAATTCCTGAAATGGTGCCGATATTTTCTGGGTAGTCGTCGCCGATATATTTGAAAACACTGGCCTTACCAAACGCCCATGCAATGCCCAAGATGAACATGAGGCCAGTAAACAAATAAATATTTAGGCCAATGTGAAAAGTCTCAGGCCCATTAATCGTTTGGATAGTGAAATCGGTTTGGGGGTAAGAGAGTAAAAAAAGGCAAATCCAACTTACCCACATTACCCACCAAGTGACCTGATGGGCACCATATTTGTCAGATAACCATCCACCAATTGCTCTTAATACGCCACCAGGTAATGAGAAACATGCAGCAAGTAATGCGGCGGTCCGAATTTCCAGACCAAACTCACCGACGTAGTACTGCACCATCCACAAACTGAGGCCAACATAACCACCAAAGACAATGCTGTAGTACTGGCAGTAGCGCAATACTTTCGGGTCTTTTAGGGCTTTTAATTGATCTTTAAAGGAAATATTGCTCGTTACCAAATGAGAAGGATCGCTAGCACTAAAAATCCAAAATAAGAGTGCTGCGCCCAACATAACGCCTGCATATACCTGCGGTACTACAGCCCAACCAAATGCCACCACCAAGGCAGGCGCTATAAATTTGTTAACTGCGGCACCAGAGTTACCAGCACCATAGACGCCCATTGCAAAACCCTGACGATTTTTTGGGAACCATCTTGCTACATAAGGAGTGCCGACAGAGAACGATCCGCCAGCCAAGCCTACGAATAGACCAATAACCAGAAAGTGCCAATATTGGCTGGCATAACTCATCATCCAGATAGGAATAACTGTAGAGAGCATCAGTAAAAACATCACAATGCGACCACCGAATCGATCGGTCCAGATTCCCAGGGGCACACGTACAAGTGAACCAGTCAAAATAGGGGTAGCTGTTAAAAGACCAAATTGAGTTGCACTTAAGTCGAGTGATTTTTTAATCGGTATACCAATCACCCCGAACATCATCCACACCATAAAGCAAACGGTGAAGGCAAATGTGCTGACAATCAAAACTGAATATGCTTTAGCGCTAGTTTTGGCTATCGAACTCATGAATACCCCTTAATGTCATGAGTTAATTATCAAAACTAACGGGGATTAAGAATATCCTCCAAAAGACTACTTTCAAAAAGCAGTCGAACTATAGGCAGCTGTGGCTTATAGTTCTTTAGGACTAGTACTTACGAAATAATGCCTTCAGCATTGGCAAACACTGCCACCTGTACTCGAGAAGTCAAGTTGAGCTTTCTCAAAATATGCTGTACGTGAATCTTGACAGTAGTTTCAGCTATGCCAAGCTGCCGAGCGATTTCTTTATTACTTGACCCAACGGCAATCAAGCGGACAGTATCGATCTCCCTGGGTGATAACGTAGCCGCCAAAGAAGTATTTGAGGGCTTATCTTCTTTTCTGGTATTGGTCTTAAAGGCACTAACTAGCTTATGAGTCAGCTCCTTGCTAATAACCGACTCACCTTCAAACGCCTTCCGAATGCCAAGTAGAAGCTCGTCTTTCTCGCTAGTTTTAAGCAAATACCCCTGGGCGCCATTTTGCAAAGCTTGCATTAAATCAGATTCATCTTCGCTCACTGTAAGCATGATGACAGTCGAATCAGGGGATGCATGAAAAATATCAGGGAGCGATTGAATGCCACTGGCGCCAGGCAAATGATTGTCAAGCAAGATTACATCCGGCTTTAGAGATTTACATAAGCGCAACGCCTCAATAGCGTCCCCAGCTTCGCCGACAACATCAAAGTCACTGGCCTGCGAAATTAAAGCGATCAAACCTCGCCTAAATAAGGTGTGATCGTCAACAACTAGAATCCGGATTTTTTCCAATTTTTTCCACACCTTCAATATTGAGATAACAGAATATCACCTACGTAGGTAAAGTTAACGATATGCAGGTTCCTGCCAATGCCTCCGAGCTCAACTCCAGCTTGGCTCCAATTTTATTGGCACGTTCCTGCATGATACTCATCCCCACATGCGTGCTATCAACCGTATTTAGCTCTGTTGAAAAACCAATCCCATCATCAATTACTCTAAACGTCCATTTTGGCGATTGCGCTACTTCGACTCTTACAATGCTCGCTTTCGAATGCTTTCTGATATTTGATAAGGCCTCTTGAATGACATGCATTACCTGAATCTGAACATCTGGCGCTAAAGGAAGTCCTTGCCCTTCAACAGATAGCTCAGTATGAATACCGGATTGGTGCTCGAATTTTTGTAAAGTCGTCTTTATCGCAGGTTCAATATCCTCGGTATTAGTACGCGTTCTAAAATGCAACAAAAGCTCGCGCACGTCACTATAACTTTCTCTCAAGCCTTCATCCAGCTCACCTAGGATAGTTTTGGCCTTTTCCGTAGCGGGCTCTACGATCTCATCTCTGAGCATTCCAACCTGTAATTTTAAAAACGCTAGTGACTGCGCAATTGAATCATGCAACTCTCTTGCTAATAAACTGCGCTCCTCAGAAATTGCCGCCTCTTTCTCCAAAGCTTTAATTCTCAAAGCCTCCATTGCCCCAGCCAAATGATGCGCCAAGGTCCCTAGCAAGGCCCTCTGATCTGAATCTATCGACTGCTCCTTAGTATAAAAAATATCAATTTCGCCAAGTAAATCTTGCTGAAATAGGATCGGAACCGAAATGAGGGCGTTATAACCTGCCTTTACGCAATGCCGATCCGCCTCTATCTTTGGATCAAATGTAATTACCTGAATTTCTGCATTACCACTAGACTGCCCACAGTAACAGTCTCCAGCAACCAAACATTGCTCATCCTCGGTAATAGATGAGGGTAAATTTGCGCCAGATAATAAAAAATATCTCTTATTTGCCTGATCTGTCCAACGTATCGCGATGGCAGAAGCGTCCGTTATAGACAAAATTCGCTTTGAAAATCCCTGAGCCAATCTTTCCAGATTATCTTCTGTTGAAACGAATGAACTCAAATCATATAGCGCTTGCAAACGATTTTGTCGCTCTTGTAAATGGAATGTCTTTTCCCGGACCTTTGCCTCTAACCCGCTATATAAGTCACTAATAGTTTCAGTCATTGAATTAAAGCCGATTGCCAAATCACCAAATTCATCTTTTGCCTCGATTTGAACTCGTGTATTTAATTTTCCGGATCTCACACCATCAAAACCAATGCGCAGCTTCTCTACTGGATCTAAAATAACGGAATACCCCACATACATGATGACTAATGTGGCAAAAAGAGAGATAGCCAACATAGCAAACTGGAATAGATGGAGCATATTTGTCCAGTAATCAACCTCGACTTCTATTGACCCGACAAACCGATCAATATTCGCAACAAAATTATCAATGCGCGATACAGAAATACTGGTAGCCTTCCTCGTCTGTAGATCATCTTTGATGCTGCTCCATTGACCAGAAATATTTAGAAACAATTGTTTATTTAATTGATTCCAAGGCACAAATAGCGGCCGAGCTGGATCTCCATATTTAAGGGTAATGATGCTGTTGTCAAACTTAGTTATTAGCTTAGTTGTTGCCGCAGCATCACCCTCATTTACCAGAAGGGCTAACTGATAAGTTTGCATTCTCATGCGGCCAGCCTCATTGATTGCTGCCGCGCCACCCTCAAGCTTCCAAGTAACCCATAAAGTAAAGCTAATAGAAATCATCGCCAACACCAAAAGTGTCGTGCCAATGATCATTAGTTTCTTTTTTAAGGTAAATTCGGTATTCTTCATTCCACAACATAGAAATAATGATACAAAGAGACAAAGAGCCCAATTGGCTTCATCGCCTACACCCAGGACTATTTGGCATGTCCCTAAGCTTACTTAGCCTCTCCTTCGCATGGAGTAAATACTCTCACGTCACTTCAATTTCAACTTTTTGGATTGAACGTTTTTTTCTTGTACTCGGCATCTTCATTCTATGCTTTCTAACAATACTCTGGAGTATTAAGGCGATTTTTTATCCTCAAGCGATTAGGGAGAAGTTCTTAAACCCGGTTTTAGGCCCAATGATGGCTTATTTTCCTATTAGCACAATGCTTGCTATCGCTCTACTATTCCCCAGATTTCCGGAATACTCTACGTTTGCTTATACGTTAACTGCTATCGCGCTCATTATTCAAGTCACCATTGCTTGGCGAGTGGTTCATATGCTCTCAATGGGTAATATGCCCACTGACCAAGTAACACCAGCGCTGTATCTACCCATTGTTCCTGGCGGCTTAGTTGGAGGCGCTGCGTTAGCTGCAATTGGATTGCCTGGATTTGGATATCTTGTATGGGGAATGGGTCTTGGAGGTTGGGCGTTATTAGAAATGCGCATTTTGCATCGCTTGTTTGCAGGCCCTCTGCCACCGCAATTTCGCCCAACCATTGGAATTGAAATGGGTCCAGCAGCAGTTAGCACCATCACCGCCATTACGATTTGGCCAAACCTTCCAGTTGATGCCATCTTGGTAGGTTTGGGTATTGCATCAGGTCCTATTTTTGCAGTACTCACGAGATGGCGGTCTTGGACGGCGGTCCCCTTTTCATTTGGATTTTGGTCATTTGCATTCCCTGCTGCTGCAACCACCTCTTGCGTCATTGAGGCGGTTATACGAGGAGGCTGGCCCCATCAAGCTGCGACGATTGCAATTGCTATTTCTACTGCGCTTGTCCTATTTTTGCTAGCCCGAACAATAATCTTGTTGATTCAACAAAAACTATATTGAACTCACTGCATCCACAGATGATTAGCCACACGCTCCGACGTAACCACAACTTGTGCAGTAATCACAGCCATCTTTTTTTATCATCGCATGAGCGCCACAGTCCGGACATTTTTTCCCAGCCATTAGGCCCCCGCCCGTGCTTTTTTGAGAATCAAGCTCACCAATCGTAAACTCCTCTGCAGCTTTAAATTCTGTAATTCCCCTTTTGGCTAGGATATTCTCAATAGCAAAAGCTACAGCAGCCACTTCAGAGTCATGCCACATTGGGGCTACAGCACCATCTTGCTTTTTCTTCGTTCCTAATCGAACAGGCCCTCTATCCCAAGCAACCTTCCTCATATCGCTTAAAGCTCTAGCAAGAAAGCCTCCCCGCGCTGCAAGAGAGAGCATTCGCATACTCGAAGTAATCCACTGCTGAGACTCTCCACTTTGACCTACAGGCATAAAAAATTCAATTGCCCTCTCAACACTTGCTTTCTTGCCAGCAACCACCCCCTCAACAGTCAAAAAGGAAATAATTAAATACAGCGTTTTTTGCCCATCCTGAGTCCAGTAATTAATTTTCTCAGCCACCGCAGGTAATTCGCCATTAGGACGGCGATCCACCACTTTTTTTGACGGACTATTTCTCCAATCCTCGCCATCTAGATCTGCGCTTAAGGGATTCTCGTTTGGACTAGGAGTTACCTGCAATACCGAACCCAAAATACTATTGGGTCGATAGGTGGCCATTCCCTTGAGCCTGGACTTCCATGCCGTTAGATATAGATCCTTAAATTTCTCATAAGGATAATCTGCCGGAACATTTACCGTTTTTGAAATGGCGGTATCAATAAATGGTTGAACTGCTTCCATCATCAAAATATGATCTTCAGCAGACATTTCTAAGGCAGTTACGAAATACTCTGGCAATACATTGACGTCTCCACCCAATTCCTTATACATCCTCCAAGCGTGATCCTCAACCGCATACTCTTTCGTTGAGCCATCAGCCTCTCTTTTCTTTCTGGTATATGTCCATGAGAAAGGAGGCTCAATTCCATTTGATGCATTATCTGCGAATGCAAGACTCACTGTTCCAGTAGGCGCTATCGACAACAGGTGGCTATTTCTCAAGCCAAACTGCCGAATTTTTTTCTTCAAATCCTCACCAAGTCGACTCGCAAAATTTCCACCCGAAAGATATTGGTCGATATCCAAATCTGGAAATGACCCTTTCTCCTGAGCCAATGCAATTGAAGCCTCGTAGGAAATATCACGCAACTTTTCTGATATTTCCGCGGCCTTTAATCTCGCTGGAGCGCTGTTGTATGCCAGCTTAAGCATAATTAAGGCATCTCCAAGACCGGTAAAGCCTACGCCAATACGTCGCTTTGAGTGGGCCTCTAATCCCTGCTCTTCAAGTGGCCAGTATGTTGCATCCAAGACATTATCAAGCATGCGTACTTGAACCTTCACTACTTCAGAGAATTTATCAAAATCAAAATAAGGTTCACCTGAAAACCCGAAAGGATTGACGATAAATCTGGGGAGAATTATAGGGCCTAGGTCACAACAACCATAGGGAGGCAAGGGCTGCTCACCACAAGGATTGGTCGCCTCAATCCTCTCGCAATAATACAAATTATTGTCCTGATTAATATTATCAAGAAATAAAATTCCAGGCTCAGCAAAATCATAGGCAGATTGCATTACCGCATCCCAAACATCTCTTGCTTTTACTTTTTTGTATACCCAAATTCGATCGGTTTTTTGGTAAGCTCCATCAGCAATCAATAATTCACCAGGCTTTGCCTTGTGTATTAGCTCTATCTCTTCATCATCTTCAACCGATCGCATGAAGGCATCTGAAACGCCAACGGAGACATTGAAGTTATTCCATCGACCCGGCGTTCTTTTTGCCGTAATGAAATCTAATATATCTGGGTGGTCTATTCTCAATACCCCCATTTGCGCTCCTCGTCTTGCTCCAGCACTTTCTACTGTGGAACAGGATTGATCAAATACATTGATGTAACTACAAGGGCCTGAAGCAATTGAGGCGGTTCCTTTAACCTCGGCACCTTTGGGTCGAATTCTAGAAAAGTCATACCCAACGCCGCCGCCACGACGCATAGTTTCGGCAGCCTGCTTTAAAGCCTCATAAATACCAGGGTATCCATCCTCATCTAAGTCCTGAATACAATCTCCAACGGGCTGCACAAAGCAATTAATAAGTGTTGCCTTAATCCCAGTTCCAGCCGAGCTCATAATGCGACCGGCGCCAATGGCACCTGCATTGAAATTCTCCAAGAATTTCTTCTCCACTTCTTCGCGTAAAGACGGCTCTTCTACTGAGGCGAGACTTTTTGCCACCCTTGCAAAAATAGTTTGCTCATCTTTTTCACCATTTTTTAAATACTTTTCAGCTAATACATCAAAACTAATTGGCTGCATAACCATAATTTTCTGGCTCCACTTCTGACAATAATTGGGTAATTAATTCGATGACGGGGCGTATCTGATTGCCAAAAGGTAAGGCGCCGGCCCCTCGAAAAAACAACCCTTTCTGTACATTGCCAGTAAGGGCGCTCCCAAGGACCTTATCAATGCAAAATTGACCCCATGAACTATTACCATCACGCAAGCCGCAATCATGAAGGCAATCAAAAATCATTGTGCAACGTGGTTTTTTGCGAGCCGTACCTTGCAGAATGCTCTCAACCTTTAGATACTTTCCAAGCCAGGGAGTTTTGACTGCTCTAGCTGGAAGTCCAGCCACACTTAAAAACTCAACTAAATCCTTTTGTTTGGCATTAGCCAGCACATGTTTAAATGCCTCGTCAGCGTCGCTCTCACAAGTTACCGCAAAAGCAGTGCCTAACTGGACGCCAGATGCTCCAAGTGCCTGCAAGCGCTTAATGTCTTGTAAGGAAGAAACTCCGCCAGCTGCAATTAGCGGAATCTGCCCTTCAATTCCGATGGATTTAAAAAAAGTAAGCACCTCAGGGATGACATTTTCAAAATCAAATTTTGGGTTGTGAATATCCCCCACGCTAGATGCCCCTACATGCCCTCCAGCCAATCTAGGATTCTCGATCACAATGGCATCAGGAAGACGCCCTTTCTTCATCCATTTTTTTACTAATAATTGAACGCCTCTAGATTCTGACAGAATTGGAATCAAAATGGCATCCGGAAAATCTGCCGCTAGATCCGGTAAATCAAGCGGTAAGCCGGCACCCACTACGATGGCATCAGCTCCATTCTCTAAGGAACACCTTACATAGGCGGCATACTCATTCACAGCCTTCATGACGTTTACTGCAATTAAACCAAATCCCTCAGAATCTACTTTAGCCTGGGTAATTTCCCGCCTTAATGCCTCAATGTTCGCTTTATTAATGACCTCTCGACTATCCGAACAAGGAGATAGGTGTTGGGTCTCTTGCATTAAGTCTGGATGCAAACGCCTCAAATCAATGGAGGAGATCGTTCCCATGCCTCCATTTTTTGCAACTGCGCCCGCAAGACGATGAGCTGATACCCCTACACCCATACCGCCTTGCACAATAGGAAGAATTGTCTTGCCTTTGATGACTAGCGGTGTAATCCCGCTCTTAGTTAGTAGATCTCCTGAAAAGGAAGGAATCATCATATTCATTGGCATACCCATATAAGAGACTGCGCTATCAACTCAATAGCGCCACTACCCTGGTTGCCCATCCAAGCGGGGCTTGGTAAGCCAAGGAAAGTACTTGTAGATGTAAAGAATGAAAGCCAAACACCAGCAGATACCAGCTAACCCAATCGTAAAATGGAACCAAACGCCCACTGTTAAATGCGCAACCATCCAAATGACTGCTGTCACCTGCACCAATACATAACAGCTCACTTCTATTGCCCCTGCCTTAATCAGCCTGCCTGTATGCCCCATAGCCGTTCTGGTAATCATGCCAATAATTAAGCCGCCCGTAGCACCAATACCAAAAGCATGCAGAGCGATATACATGGAGACCAGCCCAAAAGATGAAAAGCCGAGGAGGATAAAACCTAAAGGAATCCAAAAATAGGCAGCGTGTAGGATCCATACGATTGGCTTGGATCGTGTAGCCAAAGGCTTCCAACCTAACAGCAAAATAAACTGTAATACGCCGGTCAGAATGCATATGAGAGCAGTAACAACGCTGACTGAAAAGAATATCCAAAGCAAAAAGGACGTCGCACTGAATGCCAGCACAACAGTTGCAAATGATTTATTGCGAAACTGCTTTATTCCCACAATGGCATTCGCGGTAAAGCTTGGAATAACTCGACCACCAATCATGATTTCAATCATCACAATTAAAAATAACGATGAAATCAAAGGGGCATTACTATCAATGCTGATATGCCCATAGGCAGACATATAGAACAGCCCATTCAATACTCCCAAAACACTAAGAATCAGGGGCAGGAATAGATTTCTCATCATGTTTCTTT
>NZ_MHZG01000002.1 GCF_001830325.1 Polynucleobacter sp. GWA2_45_21
CAAACAAAAACTAAAGGGATTGAGCCCAGTTAATTACCGAACTCAATCCCTCGTGCTAAGCTAATTAAACTGTCCAACTTTTGTGGGTCAGTTCATTACTTAGGGGCTTTTTCTTTGGTGCTGAGGATGTTTAATCCAAATTCAGATCTGTTACCGCACCTTTACTTGCAGTGCTTGCTAGGTGAGCATACTTAGCAAGCAATCCACGGGTATAGCGTGGTTTAGGCTGGACCCAAGCGGCACGACGCTTAGCAATCTCTTCATCACTCACATTGAGTTGAATCAGTAACTTATGAGCATCGATTGTCACTGAGTCACCTTCATGAATCAGGGCAATGACGCCGCCCACAAAAGCTTCGGGGGCAACGTGACCAACCACCATGCCCCAAGTACCGCCAGAGAAGCGTCCATCAGTAATGAGGCCGACTGTCTCACCTAAACCCTGACCAACGAGGGCAGAGGTGGGGGCAAGCATCTCACGCATGCCAGGGCCGCCTTTAGGGCCTTCGTAACGAATGACCATGACGTCACCGTCTTTGATCTTTTGTGCCATGATGGCCGCCATTGCATCATCTTCAGAATCAAATACACGAGCTGGGCCAGTAATCGATGGGTTCTTTAGGCCAGTAATCTTGGCAACGCAACCCTCAGGGGAGATGTTGCCCTTCAAAATAGCTAAGTGACCTTGCTTGTACAGCGGGTTATCTAAAGTGCGAATGACCTTTTGATCGGCGCGCGGTACTGAGGGAACATCTTTCAATGTTTCGGCGATTGTTTTGCCAGTAATGGTCATGCAATCACCATGCAAGAGTCCGCCATCTAGCAAAATCTTCATGACTTGCGGAATACCGCCAGCTTGGTGAAGGTCAGTTGCCAAATATTGTCCAGAAGGCTTCATATCCACGATGACGGGGACGCGCTTACGAATACGTTCGAAGTCATCAATAGTCCAGTCGATCTCAGCAGCACTAGTAATTGCTAGGTAGTGGAGAACGGCATTGGTAGATCCACCAACTGCCATGATCACGCTTACTGCGTTCTCGATGGATTTTTTGGTGATAATGTCACGAGGGCGTAAATTTTTCTTAATAGCCTCAACCAACACAATCGCTGACTCATGGGCGCTGGCAACTTTCTCAGCATCTTCATTAGCCATTGTGGAGGAGTAAGGCAAACTCATACCCAAAGCCTCAAATGAGGAGCTCATGGTGTTCGCTGTATACATACCACCGCAAGAGCCGCTACCTGGACAGGCGTGTTGTTCAACACCCTTCAAGTCTTCTTCGTTCATGCGTCCTGAGGTGAATTCACCAACGGCTTCAAACGCGGAAACGATATTCAGATCCTTGCCTTTGAAATGGCCTGGCTTAATTGTTCCGCCATAAACGTAGATGCTCGGTACATTGGTGCGCGCCATCGCCATCATGCCACCTGGCATGTTTTTATCACAGCCGCCGATAACCACAACACCGTCTTGCCATAAGCCATTGACGCACGTTTCAATACTGTCAGCAATTACTTCACGTGAGATGAGGGAGTACTTCATACCCTCGGTACCCATGCCGATACCATCGGAAACAGTAGGGGTTCCAAACATTTGCGCTTTTGCACCAGCTTCTTCGAGAGCAGTGACCGCTGCGTCTGCTAACTTTTGCAAGCCGCTATTGCACGGAGTAATAGTGGAGTGACCGTTTGCTACGCCAACCATTGGTTTAACAAAATCCTTCTCTTGGTAGCCCATCGCGTAATACATTGAGCGATTGGGTGCGCGAGCAACCCCTTCGGTGACATTACGCGAGCGTTCATTGAGGCGTTTCATGCTGATATGGACTCCAGAAAAGAATTTATCGAAAAGCTCTATTGTGCCGTGAGACTAGGCGGAACGCAGGGGTTTATGCAGCATTCCTGTCCTGTTTCATAGCTTCCAATAAGCAGATTGCTCTATTGTATTTGCTCATTAAGGCTCAGTATTAGCTTGAAGGCTAATATCCTTAGAAAAAAAGCTGCGGTACATTGCCCTTATCTATTACTTTTTCCTTCAAATTCAATGACTAAAGTTGGCCATATCTACCTAATTGACGACGATGAGTCGATGCGCACCTCTTTAAGCAGAATGCTCAAGGATGTGGGTTATATCGTGGAGGATTTCTCCTCAGCAGTGACATTTCTAGAGCATTCAGTGCCGGTAGCGCCTGCAGTCATCTTGCTCGACATGCAAATGCCAGATATGACTGGGATAGATCTGCAGGAGAAGTTATTACAGCTGGGCCGAAAAACCCCAATTATCTTTATCAGCGGGCAGAGCCACCCTCATCAAATCGTCAAAAGCCTGAAGCGGGGTGCTGTTGATTTCCTCTTTAAACCGTTTAATTTGGAGGATTTATTAAAGGCCGTTGCTGATGCTTTGGAGTTTGATAAGCGCCAGTTGAAGCGGGTTTCTAAAGAGGTTGAGACTAAAAAAGACTATGCCACTTTGACCCCAAGAGAGAGGGAAGTGTGTTTTTGGCTGGTAAAAGGCTTGCTAAATAAGGATATTGCTGTCAAATTGGGTACTACTGATGCCACGATTAAGGTCCACAAAGCGAGGGTGATGGACAAAATGCATGTTGAGTCTGTTCAGGTTTTGGTAGCCAAGTACCTTGAGTCTGATCTTGAAAATCTTTCTAATAACTAGCTCTTAGGCTAATTTCCCTGAGGGTATTTCCTGGCTATGATTACTTATTAATTTATTGATATTTCAGTCACTTAAAGTACTTTTGTGAATTCAAACTCTAAGCTCCCCGAGATTTCTAAAGAGGCCTTTACAAAGGCCAGGGAAAAGCTAGGCCTTTCCACTAAGGATCTAGGTGGAATGGCCTGTTTGTCTACACGCCAAATTGAGCAAATCGAAAGTGGTGAGACGAGCTCTTTTTACGGGGCTCAAATTAAATTCACTGCCGCTAAGAAAGTGGCAAAGCTACTCAACTTAAGTGATGAGGATGCATTCGACTTCGGCATCCAAGCTCAAGATAAGTTGACTCCCTCTTCCGAGTTACCAATTGCTGATGCCAAGTTAGTGCAATCCCCAAAAGCTGAGGAAGAGAAGCAAGCTTCGCCTGCAAAGGTGGAAATGAAAGATGAATCAGCCCGGGTAAAAGAGTCTGCAAAACAAAATACTGAGCCAGTTAAAAAAGTTCAGGCAGTAGAGAATTCATCGGTCAACTCTTCAGCTGAATCAACATCAAAACCTAAATCTCAAGGCAAATTATTTCTTTGGCTTAGCGTCATTGCAGCGGCTGTTTTTGCTGCCATTAATTTGCGCCCACTCATAGTTGCAGACAAGCCGGAAGAGATCGTGATTGTCAAAGAGGCGGTTGTTGAGTCCGCGCCTCCAGTAGCTCCAGTGGAGCCAGTGCCAGCATCACCTGTTGCGATAGAGCCTGCTGCTATAGCTCCTGCAGCTAGCGCTGAGGCTTCAGCAGCATGTCCTGCTGAAGAGGGTGTTATTAGTTATAAACCAGAAGTTCCACGTAAAGCTGGAGATATGGTTTATGTCCAAGTCAAATCTAAGCAAGTGGTTTGCGTAAGTGATGCTTCTGGAAAGATCCAAAACAAAATGCTCGAGCCTGGTGTAGGGGCGTCTTTTTATGGCAAGTCGCCATTCAAGGTATTGACGGGTGGTCTCGCTCAGGTTGACATCTATTTTCAGGGTGCAAAAGTACGCCTGGCAAATTCAAATTACAAAACCTTGGTATTGGAAGCTGCTGAGGTGGTGACTCCACCTGCTGACAGAACAGACTCTCAGTTACGCTAACTCACTGAGAGTTAGCGTCTTCTGAAGGCGGTCTTTAGACTGCTGAATCGTTAGTTTCGCCAGTGCGAATACGAATAGCCTGCTCAATTGGGCTAACAAAAATTTTGCCATCACCAATCTTGCCGGTGCGAGCTGCTTTAGTAATTGCTTCGATTGCTGAGTCTACGCGGTCATCTGCAACAACTACTTCTACTTTTACTTTAGGTAAAAAGTCGACCACATACTCAGCGCCACGATAGAGTTCAGTGTGACCTTTTTGGCGACCAAAGCCTTTAACTTCGGTAACAGTCAGTCCGGTAACGCCTACTTCAGCTAAGGCTTCACGAACTTCGTCAAGTTTGAACGGCTTAATAATGGATGTGATTAGCTTCATATATTCCCCTTAATACAGTAATCATACCTAGAACTGAAAACCAATGCCCAATTACGCCCTAAATTGGGAGGTAATGGGGTAGCGCCAGTCACGCCCAAAGGCTCGCGTAGTCACACGAACACCAGGAGGCGCTTGGCGACGTTTGTACTCATTGAGCTTAATGAGGCGGGTTACTTTTTCTACGCTATCGGGATCAAAGCCGGCAGCAATAATTTGGGCGATAGATTGATTTTGTTCCATATAGCGCTCGACAATGCCATCCAATACTTCATACGATGGCAAGCTGTCTTGATCGGTTTGATCGGGACGCAATTCTGCGGAAGGTGCACGCGTCAAAATCCGCTCCGGAATAATTGGGGCAATACTATTGCGGTAAGCGCACAAGCGATAGACCAAGGTCTTGGCGATATCTTTAATCACTGCAAAGCCCCCAGCCATATCACCATATAAAGTGCAGTAGCCCACAGCCATCTCACTCTTGTTACCTGTTGTTAAAACTAGACGTCCTGTTTTGTTGGATAGTGCCATGAGGAGAGTGCCACGCACTCGCGCCTGAATGTTCTCCTCTGTAGCATCGACATTGAGACCTTTAAATTGCTCGGCTAAGGCATGCTCCAAAGCATCCACGGGCTCACTAATAGGGATCTCATCATATTGAACACCCAGGTTTTGGGCCATTTCTCTGGCATCAATCCAAGAGATGTCGGCGGTATAGCGCGAAGCCATCATGACAGTGCGCACTTTATCTGCGCCTAAGGCATCTACCGCAATCGCTAGCACCAATGCGGAATCTACTCCACCCGAGAGGCCAATGATGACGCCTGGAAAGCGATTCTTCTGAACATAGTCGCGCACACCCAAAACAAGCGCTTGGTAGGCTTGAGCCTCTACGCTAGAAGGGGTAACTACAGTTCCTGGCTCTACATCGGCGGATGCATTGACATTGACATATCCCAAAGCGGTTTCAAACTGGGGCATGGTCATCACTACTTTGCCTGCACTATTTAAAGCAAATGATCCACCATCAAAAACCAATTCATCTTGACCGCCTACAGCGTTGACATAGACCAAAGGCATTTTGCTAATGGCAATCTGCTTGCGCAGCACCTCAATACGTAAAGATTCTTTTTGGAGGTGATAAGGCGAGGCATTGAGAACTAAAAGTACTTGAGCGCCAGCAGTATGAGCCTGTTTGGCGGGACCTGCATGCCATGCGTCTTCACACAAAATGAGCCCATATTGGATGCCGGCATTTTCAAAGACGCAGGCTTCATTACCTGGCGTGAAATAGCGCACCTCATCAAATACTTCATGGTTGGGTAATTCTTGTTTGGCATAGCCCGCAATCACTTTGCCATCACGAATTACCGAAGCATAGTTTTGCAAACCATTTGTAGTCTTCTTGGGGTGACCAATAATGACCGTTAATCCTGGAAACTTCTCAAGCTCCAGCATTAAGCAATTGAGTTCACGATCTGCAGCCTCAATAAAGGCGGGGCGCAGCAGTAAGTCTTCTGGGGGGTAGCCAGTGAGCGATAGCTCTGGCGTGAGAACTAGTGTGGCGCCTTGTGCATAAGCATCTGCGGCGGATTGAGAAATGAGCTGCGCGTTGCCAGACAAATCACCCAAAAGAGGGTTGATTTGCGCTAGGGCGATTTTTTGCGAGCTCACTCCCAATTTCAAATACAGTGAAATGATTAATTATTTTCTTTGTTGTAGCGCTCGATGCCTTCAAGAATTTCTTGATGCGCTTCAGCCACGCCGCCCCAACCTCTTACTTTTACCCATTTACCTTTTTCAAGGTCTTTGTAGTGCTCAAAGAAGTGTTGAATTTGGTTTAAGCGTAATGGGTTCATATCCTCTGGTTTTTGCCAGTGAGTATAGATAGATAGAATCTTATCTTCAGGCACGGCTAATAACTTGGCATCTTGTCCTGCCTCATCTTCCATTTGCAAGATACCGATTGCACGGCAGCTCACTACAACCCCTGGAATTAAAGGAAATGGAGTAATCACGAGAACATCAACTGGATCGCCATCCCCTGCAATAGTCTTATTGATGTAGCCGTAGTTGCAAGGATAGTGCATCGCTGTACCCATAAAGCGATCAACAAAAATTGCACCACTCTCTTTATCTACTTCATATTTTATTGGATCCGCATTCATGGGGATTTCAATAATGACGTTAAAACTTTCAGGGATTTTCTTGCCTGGTTTGACCTTGTCGAGACTCATACAAACTCCAATTAATGATTAGTAAATACCCTGATCCTATATAGGATTCAGGATAGTGATTCTGTTACATACTTAATACGATTTATACGCTCTAGTTTATCGCTTTCGGAAAGCAGCTTGATATATGCGCAATACACAAAAGAATTTAAATCAAATTTAAGGGGTTCAAGCATGAGTAATGTCACTTTAGGCTTGTATTTTGCCTTGGCTTGCGGAGTTTTAGCCGTGTTTTATGGTTTTGTAATGCGTAGCTGGATTCTGCGGCAAAGCACCGGCAACGTCAGAATGCAAGAAATCGCTGAGGCGATTCAGCTGGGGGCATCAGCATATCTCTCCCGTCAATATAAAACGATTGCCGTCGTTGGAGTCGTACTAACAATTCTAATAGCCCTATTTTTGGATTTTGCTACCGCTATAGGTTTTGTTATTGGTTCAGTCCTTTCTGGTGCTTGTGGCTTTATTGGTATGAATGTTTCTGTGCGGGCTAATGTACGGACCGCTGAAGCAGCTACTAAGGGTATGAACGAAGCCCTCAACGTGGCATTTAAGGGTGGGGCAATCACGGGTATGTTGGTGGTGGGTCTTGGCCTCCTAGGGGTTGGTCTCTTCTTTATGTTTTTGGTCTCTACAGGGGCTGGGCAGGACCTTTCATCGGTCTTGCATCCTCTCATCGGCCTTGCATTTGGTTCTTCGCTCATTTCAATCTTCGCTCGTCTGGGCGGAGGCATATTTACCAAGGGCGCTGATGTAGGTGCTGACTTGGTGGGTAAGGTGGAAGCGGGTATTCCAGAGGACGATCCGCGCAATCCCGCAGTTATCGCCGATAACGTAGGTGATAACGTAGGTGACTGCGCCGGTATGGCGGCAGACTTATTTGAAACCTATGCGGTGACATTAATTGCCACGATGGTTTTAGGGGCGCTGATGATCACTAGTGCACCAGTGTCCGCCATTGTTTACCCTCTAGTGTTAGGCGGGGTGTCAATTATCGCCTCCATTATTGGTTGCTCTTTTGTTAAGGCAACACCTGGTATGAAAAATGTTATGCCGGCTTTGTATAAAGGCTTAATTGTGGCCGGCGGGATTTCTTTAGTAGCATTTTATTTTGTGACCAATTTCATCATGCCAGATGATGCCTTGGGCATACCTGGAAGTCAGTGGCGTTTATTTGCATCCACAGTAGTTGGCTTGATCCTTACTGCTGGTTTAGTGTGGATTACGGAGTACTACACTGGAACACAATTTAAGCCAGTGCAGCACATTGCTGAAGCATCGACTAAAGGCCATGGCACCAATATTATTGCCGGCTTAGGTGTTTCTATGAGATCGACTGCATACCCAGTGTTGTTTGTTTGTGCTGCAATTTATGCGGCTTACTGGTTAGCTGGGATTTATGGCATCGCTATTGCGGCTACTGCGATGTTATCGATGGCAGGCATAGTGGTGGCTCTAGATGCTTATGGGCCTATCACGGATAACGCAGGCGGTATCGCTGAGATGGCAGGTTTGCCACAATCTGTTCGTGATATCACTGATCCACTTGATGCTGTAGGTAATACGACTAAGGCTGTTACCAAAGGTTACGCTATTGGTTCGGCGGGCCTTGCTGCTTTAGTGCTTTTTGCTGATTACACCCATGCACTAGAGTCTATTGGCCAACAAGTGTCTTTTGATTTATCAAATCATATGGTGATCATTGGCCTTTTTATTGGCGGCATGATTCCATATTTGTTTGGAGCTATGGCCATGGAGGCGGTTGGTCGTTGTGCTGGCGCAGTAGTTGAAGAAGTGCGTCGCCAGTTCCGCGATATTCCTGGGATTATGGAAGGTACAGCAAAGCCGGAGTACGGCAAGGCTGTAGATATGCTGACTTCTGCTGCGATTAAGGAGATGATCATTCCTTCGCTGCTACCTGTAGTTGCTCCAATCTTGGTGGGCCTCATCTTGGGGCCTGCTGCATTGGGTGGTTTACTTATGGGCACAATCGTGACAGGCCTATTCGTAGCGATCTCTATGTGCACTGGAGGCGGTGCGTGGGATAACGCCAAGAAATATATTGAAGAAGGTAACTTTGGTGGCAAGGGATCTGAAGCCCATAAGGCAGCGGTTACAGGCGACACAGTTGGCGACCCCTACAAAGATACTGCTGGTCCCGCAGTGAACCCACTTATCAAAATTATTAATATCGTGGCATTGTTGATAGTGCCACTGTTACCAGTAGTGAGTCGTTAGGCGGGAAAAATATTTCAATGCAACAAAAAAATGCCTAGCATTGCTAGGCATTTTTTTCATCCCCAAGTCTTGACAGGGGTAGTTCATTGAACTACTATAGGGGTAATGGATTTTGAATGGGATAAAGCAAAAAGTGATTTATGCCGTAACTCTCGAAATTTCGATTTTGCATATGTGGTATCAATTTTATAGATCCATTGCTATTGATAGAGAAAGATCAGCGTTGGGATTATGGTGAAGAGCGCTATCAAGCTTTAGGAGCCGTGCAAGGAAAGATATTTGTAGTTATTTATACCAAGAGGTCTTCTGCGATCAGAATTATTTCGGCTAGAAGAGCAAATCGTAGAGAGGTGAGGTGTTATGAAGAAAATAACTCGGGTTAGGGTGGATCTGAATGATCCTAGTAGTTTCCCAAAAGGGTTTGTAGACAAAAAATTGGTTGATGCGACATCAGAGCGTTTGATTAAATTGCATCAACAGCAAGATGATGCAGATGCGATGTTAGATGCCGCTAAATATGCAAAAGGCGTACGCGAGAGAATTGGTTTATCCCAGCAAGAATTTTCTAAGCGTATCGAAGTTTCCCTGGAGACCATTCGAAACTGGGAGCAGGGTAAACGCAGTCCCACTGGTGCGGCTAAAGCTTTATTGAAGATTTTGGACAGAGCGCCTGAGATTGCATTGCTTGCTCTCAGTGTTTGATTGATTCCTTAGAAATAAAAATGCCTAGCATTGCTAGGCATTTTTATTTGACGCTTTAACCTGCTTTTATTAAGCCAAAGTCTCCAAATAGCGCTGTGCATCTAATGCAGCCATACAGCCTGTACCTGCGCTAGTGATCGCTTGACGATAAATATGGTCTTGCACATCACCCGCAGCAAATACGCCAGGGATATTGGTAGCAGTAGCATTGCCTTCCAATCCAGAGTGAGTTTTTAGGTAGCCATTATTCATGTCTAACTGACCAACAAATAACTCAGTATTGGGTTTATGACCAATTGCAATAAAGGCACCAGTGACAGCAATATCTTCTGTGCTGCCATCCGCTTTTTTAATGCGCACACCAGTAACACCTTTGTCATCGCCAAGCACTTCGTCAAGAGTCGAGTTCAGCTTGAGCTCCACTTTGCCTTCAGCTACTTTCGCCATGAGGCGGTCATTGAGAATTGGCTCTGCACGGAATTTATCGCGACGGTGAATCACAGTAACTTTTTTGGCTATACCTGTGAGATAGAGTGCCTCTTCCACAGCGGTGTTACCACCACCAACTACGCAAACGTCTTGATTGCGATAGAAGAAGCCGTCACAGGTTGCGCATCCAGAAACACCGCGACCCATAAATGCTTCCTCACTAGAAAGACCAATGTATTGAGCGGAGGCGCCCGTGGAAATAATGAGGGCATCACAGGTGTAAGTGCCAGAGTCGCCAACTAAACGAATAGGCTTTTCAGTCAAGGCCGCAGTATGAATATGGTCAAAGATGATGTTGGTATTAAAACGCTCTGCATGCTTTAAGAAGCGATCCATGAGCTCGGGTCCTTGGACGCCATCTGGGTCTGCCGGCCAGTTTTCTACGTCAGTTGTGGTCATTAATTGGCCGCCTTGGGCCAAGCCAGTGATGAGGGTCGGGTTCAGATTGGCACGGGCTGCATATACGGCAGCTGTGTAGCCAGCAGGGCCTGAACCGAGGATGAGGACTTTGGAGTGTTTTGGAGTATTTGTAGTCATCTCCAAATTATAGGATTGCTTGATTACAATCGGAAGAACATGGCAAGAACCGCATACCCGAAGTCCAAAACCCCTCTAAGCCCCCAGCCCCCTGAGAATCAAGGGCAGGGTAGGATGCCCCGCCTCTTATTAGAGGCCCGTTGGTTCATCTCTTTTGGCCTTTGTCTGGGCTTATTAGCCATTTTGGTGACCTATTCAAAGGCAGATCCAGCCTGGTCACATGCCAGTTTTGAGACTCCAAAGAACTTAGGTGGGCGTTTTGGAGCCTATTTAGCGGATTTATTGCTCTATATCTTTGGTATTTCCGCTTTTTGGTGGGTTGTGCTCTTTGGTCGCCGTGTCCTCAGCGGCTGGCGTGAGCTGTGGAGCATTCCTTTGCCACCGGATCCCGATGCCAAGCCAGACTCCCTATTAATGCGTTGGTTGGGCTTTGGACTGACTTTATTGAGCAGTATGGGTCTTGAGTCTATTCGACTGCATTCCTTGACTTGGGAGCTTCCAAGGCCTCCTGGAGGCATTTTGGGTGAGCTCATTGGCGACCCTTTACAAATGACCTTAGGGTTTACGGGCTCTACTCTGGTTCTCTTGTTTACGCTGTGTGCGGGCTTATCTTTATTCCTGCATTTTTCCTGGCTAGATGTTGCTGAAAAAGTAGGGCGCTCCCTTGAGCTTGCCTACAACCATTTGCGTGAGCGTCGCGATAGCGAAGAGGACCGTAAGTTAGGTGAAGCAGCGGCTGAAGAGCGCGAAGAGTTTGTAGAAGAGTTCCGTGGGCGCGTTGAAATTGCCAAGCCAGTACAAATTGTTCGGGCCCCGGTGGAGATTGTAAAAAGCGCCCGAGTGGAGCGCGAGAAACAGCAACCGCTGTTTGTGGATATCCCTGATTCAGAATTGCCACCTTTAGCTTTGCTGGATCCTGTGCCAGAAGCAAAGGAAACTATTTCAGCAGATGTATTGGAATTTACTTCGCGCTTAATTGAGCGCAAGTTGGCCGAGTTCAATGTAGAAGTTAAAGTGATTGCCGCTTATCCAGGCCCAGTGGTGACTCGTTATGAGATTGATCCTGCTGTTGGCGTGAAGGGCAGTCAGATCGTTAATCTCTCCCGTGATTTAGCGCGCTCATTAGGCGTAGTGAGTATGCGCGTAGTGGAAACCATTCCAGGTAAGACCTGTATGGCCCTGGAGTTGCCAAACCCAACGCGTCAATCGGTTTACCTCTCCGAGATTTTGAGTTCACAGGTATATAACGATAGCCATTCCAATCTCACGCTCTCTTTGGGTAAAGATATTTCTGGTAGCCCGATCGTTGCCGACTTAGCGAAGATGCCGCACTGCTTAGTTGCGGGTACGACTGGTGCCGGTAAGTCAGTTGGTATCAATGCCATGATTCTGTCCATCCTCTTCAAGGCCAAGCCTGATGAAGTGCGTCTGATCATGATTGATCCGAAGATGCTTGAGATGGCTATGTACGACAAGATCCCGCATCTCTTGTGCCCAGTAGTAACAGACATGAAGCAAGCGTACAACGCGCTCAATTGGGCTGTAAATGAGATGGAGCGTCGCTACAAACTGATGAGTAAGTTTGGTGTGCGTAACCTTGCTGGCTTTAACAAAAAGATTTTAGAAGCAGAAGAAAAGGGTGAGAAGCTCACCAATCCATTTAGCTTAACTCCGGATGATCCAGAGCCAATCTACAAAGCGCCAGTGATTGTGATTGTGATCGACGAGTTGGCTGACTTGATGATGGTCTCTGGCAAGAAGATTGAAGAATTAATTGCGCGTATTGCACAGAAGGCTCGTGCTGCTGGTATCCATTTAGTGTTGGCAACTCAGCGTCCAAGCGTGGATGTCATCACCGGCTTAATCAAAGCAAACGTACCAACGCGTATTTCTTTCCAAGTGAGCTCCAAAATTGATAGCCGCACCATCCTAGATCAGCAGGGCGCTGAAGCATTGCTTGGTATGGGTGACATGCTCTACATGGCACCGGGTACTGGATTGCCTGTGCGCGTCCACGGTGCCTTCGTATCGGATGATGAAGTCCACCGCGTGGTCGAATGGCTAAAGGAAAAAGGCGAGGCCAATTACATTGACGGTGTTCTTGAAGGCGCTGATGAATCCAATATCGATGCGCTGACTGGTGAGGGTGGTGGCGAAGCTGATCCTTTGTATGACCAAGCAGTAGCCATTGTTCTGGAAAATAAGCGCCCATCGATTTCTTTAGTGCAGCGTCACTTGCGCATTGGTTATAACCGTGCTGCTCGCCTGCTCGAGGATATGGAGAAGGCGGGCTTAGTTTCAAAGATGGGTAATGGCGGTAATCGCGAGATCCTCCATCGTCCTTCAGAATAAGGCGATCCCCTTGCGTAGATTTTTATCAGTAGCAACAATCATCTTCATCAGTCTTGCGTCTTTTGCATTTTCAAGCTCTGCATTTGCTGATGGTGAAAGTGGTACGGAGCAGTTGCGTCAGTTTGTGCGAAATTCTAAAACTGCGGAAGGTGATTTTGTGCAGCAGCAGTTGCGTGCACCCAAGGCAAATGAACCGCAAGACAAAGGTTTAAAAGTCGTTCGCCAAACACAAGGACGTTTTGTGTTTCAGCGCCCAGGCCGTTTTATTTGGGATACCCAAAAGCCATACGAGCAAAAACTGATTGCCGATGGCAAACAACTCATTTTGTGGGACAAAGATTTAAATCAAGCAACCTTCAGACCTGCTGGACAAGCTTTAGCAGCCACCCCAGCGGCAATCTTATTTGGGGAGACTTCTCTAGATCAGCATTTTGATTTGGTTGAAGGCGAGGATCGCCTGGGTATGAAATGGGTTGCTCTCGTGCCCAAGAAAAACCCGAACGCAAAAAACGGCAATGACTTGCCCTACACCAAGATCTCAGTGGGCATGTCTAATGGCCTACCTAAAGCGCTAGAGCTAATAGATGGCCTAGGTAGTGTGGTGTTAGTTACTTTAGATAAGATTCAGCTGAATGTGAACCTGCCCGCCAATCGCTTCACCTTTGTCCCGCCTGCCGGCGCAGAAGTCTTACGCTTAAACTAGAGCTACAGTAGAACCCATTACACCCTAACCAGTAGAGCATTACATGATTGATCCTCAATTACTCCGAAAAGATATCGCAGCTGTTGCTGCCCGTTTAGCTACTCGCAAGTTCCAACTGGATGTTGAGAAATTCAACACCTTGGAGTCTGAGCGTAAATCTTTGCAAACCCGTACCGAGGAGTTGCAGGCCAAACGTAACCAATTAGCTAAAGCTATTGGTATGAAAAAAGGTAAGGGTGAGGATGCTGCTGCTGAGATGGCTGAAGCAACACAGATCAACGTTGATATGGAATCTGGTGCTGCACGCTTGGCTATCTTGCAAGCGGAGATTTCTGACTTCTTAATGGGCATTCCAAATCTTCCTGATGAAGCGGTTCCTGTAGGCAAGGATGAGACTGAGAACAAAGAAGTAAAGCGTTGGGGCGCGATTCCTGAGTTTTCATTTCCTGTGAAGGATCATGTGGATTTGGGTGCACCATTGGGTCTGGATTTTGAATCTGCTGCAAAAATTAGTGGGTCACGCTTTGTGGTTCTCAAGGGGCCTGTTGCTAGATTGCATCGCGCCTTAGCGCAATTCATGATTGATCTACATACTGGTCAGCATGCCTATGAAGAGCTCTATGTACCCCTGATGGTGAACGCAGCATCTATGCGCGGCACTGGTCAGCTCCCTAAGTTTGAAGAGGATCTATTTAAGGTTCCTCGTCAAATGGGTGGTGAAGATGGTGCGGGCGAAGCGAAGATTGAAAACTTTTATCTCATTCCAACTGCAGAAGTTCCAGTCACGAATTTGATGCGCGACACCATTACTGCGGCAGAAGAGTTGCCATTAAAGTTTGTTGCTCATACCCCATGCTTTAGATCTGAGGCAGGAAGTTATGGACGCGATGTGCGCGGCATGATCCGTCAGCACCAGTTTGAAAAAGTAGAGCTCGTGCAAATTGCCAAACCAGAAGAATCAATGCAGTTGCTTGAGGAGTTAACCTCACATGCAGAAAAGGTGTTGGAGTTACTGGAGTTGCCTTACCGAAAAGTACTACTCTGTACTGGCGATATGGGTTTTGGCAGTACCAAGACCTATGACTTAGAAGTGTGGATCCCCTCACAAAATGCTTATCGTGAAATTAGCTCTTGCTCCAATATGGGCGACTTCCAAGCAAGACGCATGCAAGCAAGATTTAAATCAGGGCAAGGAAAGCCTGAATTGGTCCACACCCTCAATGGCTCTGGCCTTGCGGTTGGTAGAACAGGTGTTGCACTATTGGAAAACTTCCAACAAGCTGATGGCAGTATTGCTATTCCGAAAGCCTTGCGACCGTACTTAGGCGGCCTGGAAGTATTAAAGCCGGCCTAAGTAAGAAATCCAAGAAATCCCCGAAAGCTATAATCGCTATTCGGTTCGGAGAGATGGCAGAGTGGTCGAATGTACCTGACTCGAAATCAGGCGTAGGGTCAAACCTACCGTGGGTTCGAATCCCACTCTCTCCGCCAACGTCTTAAGTTATTGATTTTAAAGTGTTTTTTACCGAATTAGCCCCGCCAAAAGCGGGGCTTTTTGGTTTTTATATTCTCTGCGGTTGTCTTATCGACGCTTTATTGGGGCTGGTGCGCAGTTCTCTCAGTGGGTCACTAAAACGGTTGGCTTAGATGGGTTTTATGCCCAGTACATTGCGCTGTTCTTCCCAATCTAAAGGAAGCGGCAACATTCTTTTCAGAGAATCTGAAGTGAGCGTAGCGGGTTGTGTGCCATTCAAAATTAATCGCACAATATCGGGTGCTAAAAAGGCCCGATTGATGATGTTAGTGACATGCGTTGTGGTCACACCTTCAGCATTCGCAATCTCTCCAAGAGACAAGGTCTTGCCTGAAGTAAGTTGCCCTAACCAATCTTGCGCTTTACGAATGGAGGCAATCAACCGTTGATCAAGAGCTTGCCCGACGGTTTGATTGCCATCGATGATGAGCCGCATCGCAAAGCCACAGCGATTGATTTGGATGGGTGTGGTGATGCGGATAGGCTGATGTGTTTGAGAATTTAATTGATCATCAAGTGTTTCACAACTTTGCCGTAAGCGATTGGGATTAATTTCGAGTTCAATCTCATTGGTACTCACTATCACCTTATTAACCAGTTGATGCACTAGTGCATAGCGCTGGCCATTGGCAACTTGGAGTTGATCAGCAATCCCTAGAGTGTGTTCGGCAAAGCTTTGCATATGCTGTGCATTAATCGAGAGGGTATCAATCAAGGCATTGGTATCTCGCAGCCATTGACCGAGTTCCTCAATCACTACTTTTTCTAAGTCATCTGCAGGGATGCGTAGACCCTTGGGGGCATCGCTTCTACTTTGGGTGACCAAGGGTTTAGATAAATAGTAGCGATAGCGCTTAGAGTGCTTCTGACTGTGGGATGGCACTAAGCGATGACCCGCATCATCAAACACTAATCTAGTTAGCAAACTATCGGAAGGGGTACTTTGTCTGAGTTTGTGGCCTTGAAGGTTGCTACTTAATTTGGCTTGTACTTGATCCCATAATTCTTGAGAGATGATTGCCAGATGTTGGCCTGGGAAGATTTGATCTTTATGAACAATTTTCCCTAGGTAAATGGGGTTCGATAGCAGGCGATAGAGCTGACCACGACCTAGCAAGGTGCCGCCATAGTGCCTGCCAGTAGAGGAGGTACTCACAGGGCTACGAATGCCTTGACGGTCTAGATTAAGCTTTAAGCGCCGCACATCCCCAATGACTAAATATCGCTCATAGATTAGTTTGATTAATGCGGCGCCTTGCGGCTCAATCTCCAGGGTGCGCTCTTTAGGGATATACCCAGTAGGGGGCGTACCGCCCATCCACATACCTTTGGCTTTGGAAGCGGCAATCTTGTCCCGGATCCGCTCGCCAGTGACTTCTCTCTCAAACTGCGCAAATGAAAGTAATACGTTGAGCGTCAGTCTTCCCATCGACGAGGTGGTATTGAACTGCTGAGTAACGGATACAAAAGAGATGCCTTTAGCATCAAACTGCTCTACGATCTTGGCAAAGTCCGCTAGTGACCGGGTTAAGCGATCCACCTTATAAACCACCACGACATTAATTTTCTTTTGATCAATATCGCAAAGCAATTGTTTGAGAGCAGGGCGATCCATATTGCCGCCGGAGTAACCACCATCATCATAAAAAGTGGGAATCAGTTTCCAGCCTTCATGTTGTTGGGATAGTACAAAAGCTTCACAGGCTTCACGTTGAGCATCAAGTGAGTTAAAGCCTTGTTCTAAACCTTCTTCAGAAGATTTGCGGGTGTAGATGGCGCAGCGTAGGGTGAGCTTAGTCATGGACTTTAATCATTTAGTAGTTTTCTTTAAGCCAAAGAAGACGGGGCCAGACCAAGGGGTGCCAGTAATGTGTTTAGCAATCGCTGACAAGCTTTTCCAGGTCTGGTTTTCATAAAGGTAGCCACCCTCTAAGACAGTGACTTGATGGGTCTTGCCTTGCCACACCCGCACCAGGCGTGAACCGTTACTAGGTTTATTGCTTGGAGTGATTAGATCTGATTTAATTTGACGCTTCTCAAGTAAGCTCAGGCCACCGAGTGCTTGGGTTTGCAGATGCCAGGCAATGGCCTGGCGCATTAGTGGCGTGCGGCAGAGGTGAGGCGCACTCACCCCAAAGCATTGTTGCCAGCGCGCCATCAACTCGACTCGATTCAATTGCGTGAGTGCTGCAAGTTGTGCTTGCATGAACTTAAGCTGATTCAATACGATAGTGCTGTACTCCATCCATCTTTTCACTGATGACGCTAAGACCTAGGCGTTTACGAATCACCCCACTAATAACCCCTCGCACTGAATGCGCCTGCCAACCCGTGGCTTGCATGAGTTCTTGGATATTGGACCCCTTGGGATCTTTAAGCAAAGCAATCAGTTGAGATTGTTTAGTTTTGGGTGATTCTGGGATTGCTGGGGCACGGTTAATTAAGGGGGCTATTGGTTTGAGCCCTTTGGTTTTGGATATTGTTGTAATTAACTTTTTAACGACAACTTTTTTGGTCGTCAATGGAATTGGTTTGGCGATACCCTTTTTGCTTGTTGCAGTGCGCATGATTGCTCCTAGTGTTTGTTACCCCACCATTGGGATAACAACACCAGTAACGCTCTGAAGTAGATTTTTATCAAGCATTATCACTAAATGATGTATTTTAAAGTTAAATGAGAAAAGTTGCCAAAATTAATCATTATGTAATACTGCAAAATTATGATGAAGAGCAATTTTCGGTGGCGGTTAATGTAGATAGCAAAGGCATTTAAAAATTGGCATTTAAAAAACACAGAAATAAAATATCCAATGCCGTAAAAGTGGCTCAACTCAGCCCATTTAGATATCCCGGAGGCAAATCTTGGCTTGTTCCGGAGATAAGAAGATGGCTATCATCCTCTAAGATTGCCCCAAAGATTTTTATTGAGCCATTCGCGGGTGGAGGTATAGCGAGTTTAATAGTGACATATGAAGGTCTGGCAAACTCAGCTTACATGGGGGAGATTGATCAGGATGTTGCCTCCGTATGGATCTCCATTCTAAATTCTTCAGATGAAGATGTTTCCTGGCTATGTAAAAAAATTCTTGAATTTAATGTGACATTAGATAATGTGCAAAAGATAATTAATGGCAAACCTAGATCCATAAAAGCAAAGGCTTTTCGAACAATTATTAAGAATCGCATGCACCGCGGTGGAATTTTAGCGCCAGGATCCGGCCTTCTAAAGGCTGGAGAAAGCAATAAAGGACTACATTCACGTTGGTATCCGGAAACGCTCGTTAAGAGAATTTCTATCATTCGTAAAATCAAACGTAAAATTGTATTTAAAAATATAGATGCCTTTGATTTAATTCAGCGGTTTAGCCATAAACCAAATGCTTTCTATTTTATTGATCCACCATATACCATTGGGGGCAAAAGAGCTGGAAAGCGTTTGTATAGCCATAATGAAGTGGATCACGATATATTGTTTCAGAAATTAGCTTCTGTGACTGGTTCGGTGATGCTAACCTATGATGATTCACCCGAAGTCCGGGCTTTAGCAAGGCGTTATAAATTTAAAATAAAATCAATTTCGATGATGAACAGCCACAATGCGACTATGCGTGAATTAATAATCCTCAAGCCCTAATTCTGCTTTGGTCGTGCGGTTAAATGTTTTGTAACTATGGGTATTAAATTTAAAGCGAGCAAGTTATGACGACAGATAAGATTTCAGTCACATTAGTGACGCAGGGGCGCCATAAATTCTATTCTGGAACGATGGAGATCGAGTTAATTGCTAATACATGCGCCACCAATCCGCGGGCAAATGATTTAACCGATGGTTTTCAAAGAGTGCTTGATGAATCTAGAGCCGATTCAATCGCTGAATATATCAAGAATGGGGGTACCATTCCCTCCAGCATAATCCTTTCCGCCCAAGAGCTTTCTCAGCTTACATATAACTCAAAAAATAGAAGCATCACTTTTAATGTGGCTCCTAACGCATTTTTAATACTTGATGGCCAGCATCGTGTTTTTGGGTTTAAAAAGCTAATGAATGAGGGGGTGAAATACAGAATTCCAGTTGTGATTTATAACGAACTAACCCCAATGGAAGAAGCAAGAATTTTTATTGATATTAATACCTTGCAGCGCCCTGTACCTAAGGAATTATTGTTGGACATAAAAAAACTTGCTGATCGTGAATCTGATGACGAGGTTTTGCTTGATGAATTATTTTCAATGTTTGAAGAGTCCACAGATAGTTTTTTGCTCAACAAGCTCAGTAGAATTGACAAAAGAAAAGGTGCAATTTCAAAAGTCACGTTTTATGATTCAATGAAGCCTATTATTAAAGAGTTTGATATTTCAAATACCGATAAGCTTTATAGAATCATAAATGCTTTTTTGTTTGCCGCTAGTGATGTAGCTCATGGAAATGAATTTAATTTAGAAAATAATATTACAAAAGCAACGTTATTTAAAATCTTAATTGCTCATTCCAAGGCTGTTATTTCAGTAATATGTGATAACAATATGAAGGATGTAGAAAATATTAGTGAACATAAAAAATATCTCAATAGATCGCTTCCGGGTTCTTTTCAGGATTTGCTTACATCCAAAGGTTACATAAAGTCTGTTGAAGTTTTGGATAGAAAGCTGTTAAGACATAATGTGACAATATAGTGGACTTCCAAAAATTAATTCGCCTTTTTTCATCCAGCGCTCTTGGCGGAGTTTTAAGTGTTAAAAATCAAAGTTATGACCGATTGGTTGAAAGTCTTTCTGAGGTCCAATTTATTTCTCGTGATTTCGATGCAGATGAAGAGGCCACGATTATTACGTTGCAAATTTTGGACGATGATATGTTTTATAGGCTATTGGCTGGGGAGGCCAATAAATTTTTACTTGCATCTCGAGTAACATTAGATAGGGCCAATCAATCGCAGCAGGGTAATGTCGCATGGCAAGCTGTCGAACATTATTATGCTGCTTACTACGCAATTCAATACCTGATTCGGTTGACTGGAATTAGCATAACCAATCTTAGCGATCCTATTTGTAGGTCAATTAGTCGTGATATAGAATACCAACTGAATAAAAAAGTTGACGTTAATGGTGGCTTGTATTCTTTGAAATTTTCGGAGAGTGAGAAGTGTATTTATTTAAAACAAGAAAAACAAAAAAGAGCTGGTGGATCCCATAAAGGGGCTTGGAAACTTTGGTCTGATTTGGTTGATAATCTTATTCAGGGTGCCGGAGCGGATATTGAAGAATATATTGACACCTCTCTAAGGTTGGCTGAGCATAAAAAATTTCTTTATCGTTCGAAAAATCAATTTAACCCATCTGAAGTAAGGGCCGAAATCAATTATCAATTTAAGGGTGGTGTTTGGATATTCGAAAAAAATTCAACTAGATCAATTGATCGTCTAAACGGTGCGATTGGCAGTTCGTTCATTGGTGATCTCTCTAGAGAGGTTTCCCCAGACACTTTGATTTCTAACAATAAGTTGATAATTGATTTTGCAAAAAACTTTTTTCTATTTTCGTCAGATAAATATCCTAAAAGCATTTGTAGGCAGTTATCAAATAAATACAGTGGATATTTTAGTAATGCATAGTTAACTACGCATTACTATTAAGCAGATCATGGCTTTATCTACCCAACTTCTCCCATATCGCCAAGCTAGAGCTGTACTTAGTCTTAAAGTACTCCAGCGCTTGGGAAGTGGAGTCCACCTGGTCGTTATATTTAGTCCCAGGAAACCCAATCAACTCTGTCCGATAGTCATCTAACCAAGAAGCAGTTTTTGGCAGGAATATCTTCTGATCAGAAAATAAGTCCGATTGCATTTCAAGGCGCATGCGCTTATCCATTCCATGGGGTGGGGTATGGGGAATGATGCCCGGGATACCATCTCGCCTCAGGTCATCAATGATCGAGCTACCAGAGGCTTTATCTTCAATGATGAGCTTGTGAGGTCTATGTTTGCGATACTGTTCTTTCACAGCATTTTTTAAATCCGGATATTGGAGCCTTTTTCTTAGAACATCGAGCAGATAGTAATTCCCTTTGAAGGCAGCCCAAGTGGTACAAACACTATAGTTGCTTTGTTCGGTGTCTTTAAAGGCGGTATCCCAGCTCTGAATGATTTGACTGATTCCCATTCGGATTGGGGGAGTCTCGTAATACTGGAGCCAATTGATTTTGATAATGGAACCACCCTGGGGAATAGGAGTTTGTTGATATTGACTTAAAAAGTCATATTCCCCGATAGCTGCCCGCATAGTATTCAATGAGGACAGAGACTCTCTAGCAGGGTTGAGTAAATCTCCCGTTTTGCGAAGGTATTGCTTGGTGCCAAAACAATTTTGAATGGTAAATTGCTCATCCTCCATAGCAATGGCAGGAAGTGAGACAACATCCCAGTTTCCTTGCGCCAAGACGTGCCCCACTAAGTCATCCTGATGTAAACGCTGCATCACTAAAATGATGACACCTTCATCTTTATTGTCAAGGCGACTCAGTAAGGTATTGTCATACCAATTGTTCGGTTTAGTACGCTGAGACTCTGAGAGGGCTTCTTGCGGTTTCAGAGGGTCGTCAAGAATGATCATGTCAGCACCGCGCCCTGTTAATACGCCACCAACTGAAGTAGAAAACCGGCCGCCATTTTTGGTGGTAGCAAAGTCATGCAGCGCCTGGCGATCGGATAATCTGGCTTCTGGAAATGCTCTTTGATACCAGGGCTGCTGCATGATTGAGCGACAGTCTCGGCCAAACTTTTCAGACAACTCTTGCCCATAACTGGCGCAGATGACATTTTTTTCGGGATGCCGTCCTAAATACCAGGCCGAAAAAGCAATGGTCACGCAGACTGATTTAAGTTGCCGTGGTGGCAAGCAGATAATCAGCCGCTTAATTTCGCCGCGATCACAGGCCTCTAGTTTGCTAGCAATGAGCTCGATATAAGGCGCCATGATGAGCTGGGCCTGCGGATTGAGTTCATAAAAGACGCGTGTAATAAAGCTGGCGAGATCATTGCGCAAAATGAAATCGTATTCTTGGGGTGTAAGTTGGTTCATAATTTACTCCTTAGGTAAAGTGTCTTGTGGGTTTGGATCAATGGCATCACTTGGGGCGATGCTTGGGTTGTCGTCAACGATGAGTGGTGGGGCTGCCACTTGTGCTGGTTCCTGCATTTGCATTTGTTGCATACGCTCAACGATGCTACTCATGACCAATTTGTCTTTGTAAGAGGGTGGGGCAGCCTCAGTCACTTGCGCGTTTTGACTTTCGGCAATGTCATCTAATTTGAGCAAAATGGGAATCATCTTGGGATCACCCATTACTGCCATGTTGGCATACTTCTTAGCGGCCGCCTGTGATTTAGGTACTCGTTTGTGCTCCCCATTTTCAGTAATATTGATTGACTCTTTGAGTTCTATATTAAGGTAGGTGCGAAAATTCTTAGAGCCTTTAGGACGGCCTTTGGGGTTTCCCGATCTACCCTTTTTGAACTTGCCGGAAGTGGGTGGTTTTTTAAATCCCACCAAATAGTCTTTATTTTCATTAGTCATGATGAGCCTCCATCTCTTGGGTTAGTTGATCAAAGGACTTTCCAGACTGTGCATGGATGGCGGACTCACCAGTTAGACGCTGCCAACGCATAATTGCAACATCCACATATTTGGGTTCAATCTCAATGCCATGACACACACGTCCTACGCGCTCTGCAGCCAATACGGTTGTGCCACTACCTAAAAACGCATCGAGCACAATTTCCCCGCGGGAAGTGCAATCTAAAATGGCATCCGCAATCATTGCCACACCCTTTACTGTCGGATGCATAAGGAGTAAATTACCTTCTTCACTTTGCTTAGACATCGTGAGAATACCGGGGTATTCCCAGACATTGGTACGGTTGCGACCGTATTTACCCAGTTGCACGTTATTCCTGCGTGGACCCTTGCCGTTGACGTAGACCAAAATGAGTTCGTGCCTCGAACGATAAAAGCTTCCTAAAGCTCCAGAATTTTTTACCCATACAACTAGGTTGATCAGTTGATGGTAGGCAGATTTTCCGGCAGTCATAAATTCCTCAAGATGCCGCCAGTCACAGAACTGGTAGTGGACAGAGTTATCTACGCTATATTTGGATTGCAGTCCAAATGCTACAGTGAGAAATTGGATAAATTGAGTTGGACTCATTTCTCCACTGGCAAAAGCGAACTCCTTGTGCTTGATCGCGCCGTTGCCACCAACATGGCCATTAATCCTCACGTTAAATGGGCTGTCACTGATGATCATATGGGCTTTTAGGCCATTCATCAGCAGTGTGAAGGTAGCCTCTTCTAGGCTATTGCCGCAAATAATCCGATGCTTGCCCAGTAACCAAATATCACCGAGCTTGCTAATGATAGGACCACTTTTTTCAATGAGCTCGTCCGCTGGATCAGGTGTATTGGGCTTACCCTCTATTTGGTCGGCGATACGAAGATCTATTTCCGTGACTGAGAATCCTGTTAAATCTAAATTAATGCTGAGATCTGCATTGGAGAGCTCAAGCAGGATTCCGGCTAAAAGATCATCGTGCCATTCGCTGTTCTCAACTAACCGGTTGTCTGCGATGGAAAAGATGCGCGCTTGTGCCGGAGTGAGATGCTCAAGTCGAATAACGGGTATATGGGTGGCACCCAATAACTTGGCTGCGGCATAACGTCCATGGCCACTTAAGATTTTGTTGGACCCATCAACCACGATGGGCACAACAAAACCAAACTCACCAATGCAGTTGGCAATCTGTTGGATTTGCTGTTTGGAATGTTTCCGAGGATTGCGGAGATCAGGCCTGACTAACTCAATTGGCTGATTAGTGATCAATAAATCGATCGAGGTATTTTGATTTTTGTAGAACATAGATTTCTCCTAAATGAACCGTTAAGCAACGGCACATCCAAGAATCTAGGTTCGAAAATCTCGCTAGCCCGTTAGCGAGAGAGGGATTTAATTTCCTTTTTTAGTTTTGAGTTGTTTTTTTGCACGGCTTAGTCGAGTCCTTAGGTTATCTACGGTCGCAAAGCCCTCCTCTTTGGCAGTTTTCCCTTTAAAGGAAACCCCTTCGCGAGTAACTTCGATAATGGGGGATATTCCTTTTTCGGATTCCAGTTGTGAAAATAGGTCTTTTAATGAGATATCGGGCTTTATTAAAACAATCTCTTGAATTCTGATTGCAAGGTGGTCGGATCGGGGTTTTTGTGCTCTAGCCTGATTGCGACCACTTTCCCTTTCGATTGCTTTTTCCAGTTGCCTTGGAAGGCTTGACTCTTCTAACATTTTTATGTGATGCAGTCGATCGCCTTGAATAGTATGTGCCACGATTTCTGATGCATGTGTAACTTCTTCGGGATACTTTTCGATAAATCGATTAATTTTTTCGTTTAATTTTTCCCAGTATTTATTATTTCGCTCATTAAGTTGACTAATGGTTTTGGCATTTTTGGGCTTATTCATAGGCGTTTTGCGGTTGATTGCATAAAAGAATTTCTGATAGTTATCAAGATATGGCAAATCATCTAGCAACGCTCATTTTATGAGCCTTTGCTATGGCATAGTAGTACTACTGATTTTTATAGGGATAAATCATGACGATGATCTTATTACTAGTGGCAATCGCTTTTGCGCTACTGGCACTTGTCCGGTTTATTGAATTGGTGATTCATCTTATTTGGCCAAAGCCAACATCATCGACTTTGGAAGGCGATGCCACGGTATATATGCAAATTACCCCAAAGCCGTCAGCAAATAGCGACAAAGCGGAGCTTACTTCAAAATAGTCCCCGCTAGCTCACTTTATGAGCCTTATGTATGCCACAGTAGGGATACATTCTTTCAAGAGGCAAGTGATGTCATCTACTGCAGTAAATAAGAATCTACCCACCCATCAGGCTTATCAGACCCAGCAGGCTCCATGCTCCATCAGTGAAGCACTCGCCAATCTGCGGGTGGGGATTCAAAATGCGGATACAAATCGTGATGAGCGCTGGTGGCTAAAAACAGGATTGGTTGATTTTGATGAAGCTTTTCAAGGTCTGCGTCTGGGCGCTATCACGGTATTAGCTAGCCGACCCTCGATGGGTCGCTCCGCCTTGGCGCTGAATATCGCCGCTAATATGGGAATCTTTCAAAAACGTCCCACGCTTTATTTGAGTTTAGAGATGCCAGTGTGGCAATTAACCCTGCGAATCGCTGCTTTGCTTGCGGAAGTAGAAGTGAGCACCTTACAAGAAGAGAAGCTGACTGTAAATCAGGACCACAAACTGGGTGCGGCCATCGGTAAAGCCCGAAACGCTCCCTTGCATCTGATGCATTACCCCTATATTGATATGGCTTCCTTGTGCCAGCAAGTGAGGGCGTTTGCGCAAGATCATAATCAGCAGGATGCCTTATCACGCTTGTCGCCCTTATCACTTTTGGTGATTGATGATCTGGGCTATGCCGACTTGCAGATGAAGATGAGTGGGGGTGAGCTTACGGCCGCTTATGAGAATGCAATGTACCTGCTTAAAGACTTAGCTGTTGAACTCAATATTGCCATCTTGCTGCTATCCACGGTCAATCCTAGTGCCGAGGAGCGGGAAAACAAACGGCCTGTCTTTACGGATCTGCCCAGCACGGCTTTAGCTCGCATGTCAGATGCCTTGTTATTTTTATATCGCGATGAAGTCTATAGCCCAGAAGGGGAGAATTGCGATCGGGCTGAGTTAATCATGGCCAGTAATTCGTTTGATGTAAGCGGTACGATTTACCTCACTACCAATCTAAAATACGGACGCTTTGGATGCTAACGATGGTGATAGTTAAAGTGACTTGGCAAACTGCACCAGCGCTTTTTTCTGGGAAGCGGTTAGCTGTCCGTAGGTGGCAATTAACTCTGCCAGGGCTTCATCTTCGCAATACAGATAGGCGGTGGGTATGCCCAGCACTTTAGCCAAGGTTTTAGCGGTTTCAAAGCCCGGAGCGTGTTTACCCCTTTCGTATTGGTTGATTCTGGCTGAGGCCGAGAACTCATCAATCCCAGCACGTACCCCTAACTCCATTTGGGAGATATTCAGGCGTTCACGGGCGCTTTTAAGCCGCTTGGCGAGAAGGGAGTTGTCTTTAGCTGGGCTAACCATGCCTAAGATAATCTTAGTTTTTACTCGCTATTACACTAAGACTTCCTTAGTATCAAATTATTGTTAACACCCACGGAGGTATTTATGGAGCAACCATCATCTAATCGCTTTTCTCAATGCAAAGATCTTGAGCATCTGGGGTCATTGGAGTTATTAAGAATTTATGCAGATGTTCTGAATACTTTGAAGGATAAGAAAATTCTGCGCACCACAAATAGCCCAACCGGTGATTATGCGGAGCTGTTAGCGGCCAAATGGTTAGAGAAGCAAGGTTTGGTTAAAAATGCAGAAGAGGCCCTTAATAAAAATTCCCATAAGGGATCAGATGTGATTGATGATGAGGGCACCACTTATCAGGTCAAGGGGCGGCGCATCACTTCCTCAAACCCTTCAAAGCAGCTGGGGGTTGTGAGAAATCTGTTTGAAGATGAGTTTCATTATTTAATCGCGATCATTTTTAACGAAGACTGGAGCGTCAAAGAGGCGGCGTTGGTGCCTATTGTGGCTCTAAAGGCTATACCGGGATCTAAGAAAGATTATGTCAATGGCCATATCTTTCATTTGAACGAAGAATTGCTCAAAGCAAGTGGCGTCAAATTAATTACGGATGATATTAAAGGGGTGCAGCTTAGTCTTAAATAGATTGTGAGCTGACACAGTTCGCATGGATTGCATCGTCAATAATTTTTTAAGCGTGATTACTAGAGAAGGGGGCTTAAATGGCCAACCAGAAATGCCAAGGGTGTGGGGGAGGTATAGGCCTAAATTTTTCATCGCCCTATAAATGTAATAAATGCAGCAAGATTCTTTGCTACAGTTGTTCAAGTAAATCTAATTCCTGTAAATCCAATCCAAAGGGTACTCCAAAATGCGACGGTTACTACCATAAGAGCTCTTAGGTTGTGTAAGTGCTATTAATTTTGATTGACTGGTTTGCTTGTAGGGGTGAAGGTATGTAAAGCTCACAAGATGAGCTTTACAGGTAGACTTATAAAAAATTAATAAATTGAAGAGGTCCTAATGGGTGACATGCAGCGCCTGCATCGTATTACCTATCTCATCCAGGCGAGAGGGTGTGTGCCTATTAAGACTTTCTTGGATGAATTGGAAATCTCCAAAGCCACCTTTAAACGGGATCTGGAGTATTTGCGTAGTCGCCTCAATGCTTCCATTGTGTTTGATCGCTTTCAAGGCGGTTATTGTTTTGAGAATCCTGAAGATATTCAGAAAATAGAATTGCCCGGCTTGTGGTTTACCGAAAAAGAGGCTACCGCTTTAGCGCTAATGCACCACCTGCTCTCTTCCTTGGATAAGGGCGGCCTCATTGGTCCTCATATTGAACCGCTGTCAGTCATCATTGATAACATCCTTGGTCAACATCAGACATCTGCCAAGGAATTGCGCAAACGGATCAAAGTATTACCCATGGCCCAGCGCAAAACCTCAGTGCAAAGTTTCGCTGAGTTAGGTAGCGCCTTACTCAATCGTCAGCGTCTACGCATTACTTATTACGCCAAAGTCAAAAATGAAACTACGCAGCGCGAGATCTCACCCCAGCAACTGATTTATTACCGAGATAACTGGTATGTAGATGCGTACTGTCACTTGCGCGATGAATTACGCAGTTTTGCGGTAGACGGTATTCGTAGTGCAGTGATTCTGGATAAGAAGGCAAAAGAAGTGCCTGAAAAGGAGCTTAAAGATTATTTTGGGCAAAGTTATGGCCTCTTTTCCGGTAAAGCAAATAAACGGGCTAAGTTACGCTTTACTCCTGAGCAGGCCAGATGGGTGTCGACGGAGGTTTGGCACCAGGATCAAGTAGGGTATTTTGATCGGGAAGGGTATTACATATTGGAGTTTAATTACAACCAGGATCCTGAGTTGGTGATGGATATTTTGAAATATGGCTCGGCAGTAGAAGTGCTGGCGCCAGCCAGTTTGCGGAAAAAGGTGATCGAGGAGTTAAGGGATGCAATTAACGGTTCGACTTTTGGTTGCTAGATCCCGTCCTAAAAAGTCTCTTGGAGATGTGCGCACGCAATACCTTGACCATTTAATGGTTGATGGTGCGAATATTGAGAGTGATGACGAGGAGGATGCGAGTTAAAGCTTGAATTACTGTAGAAAGGCGCCTTTAAATGAGAATTGAAGACGCATTAATTGACCCATGCAACCTAGTTAACATCGTTTAGTAAGAGGTTGGGACTCGGTTAAACTAAAAAATATCACTATCAGCGCTAGTAATAGTATTTTGATAATTTAGTTATCTGGGGTTTTAAGCCCAAAATCAAGGGAAATAGATGTCAGAAGAGCAGCGTCGTCAATTACAGCAACAGCTATGGAATATTGCCAATACATTAAGAGGCAAGATGTCTGCAGACGACTTCCGAGATTACATCCTCGGATTCATCTTCTACAAGTACCTATCGGAAAAAATTGCCAACTTTGCCAATGACCAATTAAAGGGTGAGGGGCTGACATTCGAGAAATTAGATGAAAAGTCCGCTGAAGGTAAAGAATACCTAGAAGCGATCGAAGAGGCCTGCAAAGAAGAGCTAGGTTACTACCTTGCGCCTAGTGAAATGTTTGACCATCTGGCGAAAAAAGGAAATGGTGAACTGGGCTCGAACACTTTCATTCTTGGTGATCTAACCAAAGTTCTCAAAAACATTGAACAAAGTACCCTGGGTACCGAGAGTGCTGAAGAGTTTGAACACCTCTTTGATGATATTGACCTCACCTCAGCCAAGCTGGGTAAATCTGAGGATGAGAAAAACGAACTCATTGCCAAGGTATTGGTTCACCTGAACAAAATCAACTTCCAGCTACGTGATGCCACTGCAGATGTATTGGGTGATGCTTATGAGTATCTGATTGGTGAGTTTGCCAGTGGCGCAGGAAAAAAGGCGGGCGAGTTCTATACACCGCAGCCAGTTTCGCAACTTCTTGCTGAGCTGGTAACACTGAATAATCCAAAATTGCGAAATGTATATGACCCAACCTGCGGGTCCGGTTCGTTGTTACTGCGAGTAAAGCGGCAAGCAGAGTTTGTTGGTCATATTTACGGTCAAGAAAGAAATCCAACTACTTACAACTTGGCCCGCATGAACATGATTTTGCATGACGTGCACTTTAGTAAGTTCGATATCAAGAATGAGGACACGCTAGAAAAACCTCAGCATCTAGAAATGAAGTTTGATGCGATTGTGGCAAATCCACCATTTTCAACGCAATGGTCTGCCAATCCGATGTTCATGAGTGATGATCGTTTTAGCTCATACGGCAAGCTAGCCCCAAGCAGCAAAGCTGACCTGGCCTTCGTGCAGCACATGGTTTACCACTTATCAGAAGAAGGCACCATGGCAGTTGTTTTGTCTCACGGCGTTTTATTCCGCGGCGGCGCAGAGGGGCACATTCGGCAATACCTCATTGAAAAGATGAACTGCTTAGATGCGGTTATTGGTTTGCCATCAAATATTTTCTTCGGCACTGGTATTCCAACTTGCATCTTAGTAATGCGTAAGTGCCGCAAGAAGAATGACAACATCTTGTTTATAGATGCCAGTAAGCACTTTGAGAAAGTCAAAACAACCAATGTGATGCGCCTCGAGCACATTACCAAAATTGTTCAGACATATAAAGCGCGTAAAGCAGAAGATAAATACAGTGCCATAGCCACTATTGAGGAAATCAAGGAAAACGACTGGAACCTTAATATTCCAAGGTATGTGGATAGTTTTGAGGCTGAAGAAGAAATTGATTTAAATACTTTGTCTGCTCAACTCAAAGAGCTCGATATAGAGTCATCTAGTGTCGATAAAGAGATAGCAGTGTTTTGCAAAGAGCTTGGAATTAAGCCGCCGTTTGCAATGGGTGGTAGGTGATATGAATACGCCAACATTAAGGTTTAAACCGCAATCCGGAAAATCTTTAAATAATTGGGCAAAGATTTCGCTTGGCGATTACATTGAAGGCCATAAAGGGGGCGCCCCACTTCGTCCATCGGATTTTTTGCTAAAGGGTAACTTTGAGGTTATTCCTAAAAAAGCTATATCTAGCGGCGGGAAGCTCCAGCTTGATGAGGCAAACCCAACATATTGCACCGAATCTTTTTTTCTAGGGAATCAAAGGTCTGTAGTTGATGAAAGTTACCTTATTACTACTTTGCGAGATTTGGTTCCTTCTGGGCCAAGCATTGGTTATATAGTCAAAATTTGTTCAGAAGCTAAATATCTTTTAGCGCAAGGCGTGTATGGAATCAAGATAAAGCCAGGACTTGAAGAGGATTTTCTAATCCAGTATTCAAATACTATTAAATATAGAGAGCTGATGCGAACAATGATGGTTGGAAGCACTCAGGTTCATATACGAAATGGTGACTTCTTTAAATTACAGCTTCATATCCCATCCATTGATGAGCAGCAAAAAATTGCCTCATTCCTCTCCAAGATCGACCAAAAAATCTCCCTTCTAACTAAAAAGCACGAGCTCCTTGTTCAATACAAAAAAGGAGTGATGCAGCAAATCTTTAGCCAAGAAATTCGGTGTAAGGATAAGGAGGGGAAGGATTTTCCGGAGTGGGAAGAGTTATCTCTTTCCGAGTGTGCTCAGATAATAGGTGGAGGGACGCCTGAAACAAGCAACAGCACTTATTGGGGTGGAACCATTCAGTGGTTTACGCCTACCGAGCTAAAGAAAAAATATGTTTCAACAAGCATTAGAAAAATTACAGATTTAGGACTTAGAAATTCATCGGCGAAACTATTGCCTGTAGGAGTGGTTCTATTCTCATCTAGAGCCACAGTTGGGGATGTTGCGATTTCATTAAATGAATGTTGCACTAATCAAGGGTTTCAATCTTTTATTCCTAAATCTGGGAATAGCAATGAATTCCTTTACTACTGGATATCAAATAATAAAAAACTGTTTCTTGAAAAGGCTAGCGGCTCGACCTTTCTCGAGATAAGCAAAAAAGAGATTGAAAAAATATCGGTTCAAATTCCATCAATAGAAGAGCAAGAGAAAATCGCGATTTTTTTGTCTGGTGTTGATAAGAAGATTGAATTCATTCAATCCCAGCTAGAGCTAACCAAACAATACAAGCGGGGCCTCTTACAACAGATGTTTATCTAATATGGTCATTCAATCTGAAGCCGCGCTAGAAGAGGCGCTCATCAAGCAACTGCAGTCAATGGAGTACACCCGTGTCGAGATTCTCGATGAATCTGCCATGCTGGCTAATCTAAAGCGTCAGCTTGAAATCCATAACGAGAACACTCACCACATTCCCAGCCTGCGATTTAGCGATAAGGAATATGAGCAAATCCTCAATAAGCTCAATACCGGCAACGTCTTTGATCGCTCTCAAATTCTTCGAGATAAGTTTGCCTTAAAGCGTGATAACGGCGATGTTATTTGGATCACTTTTCTAAACCATGTTGACTGGTGTCAAAACGAGTTCCAGGTCACCAATCAAGTATCTGTAGAGGGTAAGCGCAAGAATCGCTATGACGTCACGATCCTGATTAATGGCTTGCCCTTAGTGCAGATTGAGCTAAAACGTCGCGGGATGGATCTCAAGGTCGCCTTTGACCAGATCATTCGATATAAGCATGAATCTTATGATGCAGGCTATGGCTTGTTTCAGTATGTCCAGCTCTTTGTCATTAGCAATGGAGTCAATACTAAGTATTTCTCTAACAATAAGAGCATTAAAGAGTTCACCTTTAAGCAGACCTTCTTCTGGTCAACTAAAGAAAACAAGCGCATCTCAGACTTACATGAATTCAGTGCTGAATTCTTAAAGCCTTGCCATATCGCAAAGATGATTTCTCGCTATATGGTACTGACCGTGGATAAGTTGATGCTGGTCATGCGTCCTTATCAATACTATGCAGTTGAAGCCTTGCTAGAGAAAGTTAAAACCAGTAAGTCCAATGCCTACATTTGGCACACCACGGGCTCAGGCAAGACGCTAACCTCTTTTAAAACCAGTCAAATTGTCTCAGAACTGCCCGAGGTGGATAAGGTCATCTTTGTCGTGGATAGAAAAGACCTGGACTATCAAACCGAGAGGGAGTTCAACCATTTTGAGGAAGGCTCAGTTGATAGCGCTCCCAATACTTCTGAATTAGTTAAAAAGCTCAATGACCCAAGCTCAAAGATTGTTTTAACCACCATCCAGAAGCTCAATAACGCTATCACTCGTGATAGGCACTCCATCAAGATGGATGGCCTAAAGGATAAGCGGATCATCTTCATCTTTGATGAGTGCCACCGTAGTCAATTTGGTGAGAATCATAAAAATATCAAGCAGTTCTTTAATCACTGCCAAATGTTTGGCTTTACCGGAACGCCGATTCTGGAGGAGAACGCCTCCACTCAGGGTGGTCGCAAACAGACGACTGCCGACCTGTTCGGCACTTGTTTGCATAAATACCTGATTGTCGATGCGATTCGCGATGAGAACGTGTTGCGCTTCTCGGTGGAGTATGTGGGGCGCTATAAGAAAAAGGAGTCTGGCAGTCACTTGGATATCGATGTGGAATCGATTGATACCAAGGAGCTGATGGAGGCCGATGACCGTCTCAGTAAGATCACTGACTACATCATTGAGCATCATCGTCAAAAGACTAAGCATCCCGACTTTACGGCCATGTTCTGCGTGGATAGCGTTAGCTCACTTATCAGGTATTACGACTTATTTAAGAAGAAGATTGCTGAGACTGGATCAGATTTAAAAATAGCCACCATCTTTAGCTATCAACAAAATGAAGCCAATCCAGAGGCCGATGGCACAGGAGCCATTCCCGAAGAGGATGGGGTAGAGCCCGAAAAGACTGCCTATAGCCGTGATAAGTTAGATCAGTACATTAATGACTACAACGAGATGTTTGGCACGAAGTTCTCGACTAAAGATAGCCAGGACTATTACAACTACTACAAGGATATTGCCAAGCGCACCAAAGAGGGCAAGATTGACATTCTGTTGGTGGTCAATATGTTCCTAACGGGCTTTGATAGCAAGTTACTTAATACCTTGTATGTAGACAAGAATCTGAAGTATCACGGTTTGATTCAGGCGTTCTCGCGTACCAACCGCATCCTTAATGAAAAGAAATCTCAAGGCAACATCGTTTGCTTTCGAAATCTCAAGGCAAAGACGGATGAGGCGATTACCTTGTTCTCTAATAAGGACGCTAAAGAAACAGTTCTGCTAGAGCCCTATGAGAATTATGTTGAAAAATACAACCAGGCAGTTGAGCTCCTTCTCCAGTTAACGCCATCCGTATCCTCGGTGGATGACCTGCCCGATGAAAAAGCTCAGCTTGAGTTTGTGACCCGTTTTAGAGAGCTACTTAAACTGAAGAACGTGCTCACCACCTTTACCGACTATCAAGAGGGCGATCTGGCGCTTTCTGAGCAAAAATTTGAAGATTACAAGTCCAAGTACCTGGATATCTACGACCGCGTCAAGCATGAGAATGCCAAAGAGAAAGATTCCATTCTGAATGACGTGGACTTTGAAATTGTCCTGATTCATCGTGATCAAATTAATGTTGCGTACATCATCCTGTTGTTAACCGAATGGTTAAAAAATGGTGGCAAGGGCAAAAAGGGCGAGGGAATCAAAAAGCAGATTGATGACTACTTGTCTGGCGAGATTCAATTGCGCTCTAAGAGGGCCCTTATTGAGCAATTTATTGAGGAAAGTCTTAGTGGCCTATCTCCTGATGGAGTTGCGGAAGAGTTTGATGTGTTTTGGGCCAAGAAGAAGAAAGCAGCCTTTGATGCGTTATGTCAGTCCGAGAAGATTGATGGAAAGAAACTTCAAGCCCTGCTAGAGAGTTATGAATTTACAAATCAAGCCCCAAGGTCTGAGGAGTTAATTGAGGTGCTGGAGCAGAAGCCGAAAATTTTAGAGCGCAAATCAACCCTTAATAGAGTCGGGGATGCAATTGCCAAGTTTATAGATACCTTTATAGAGGGCATGGGATGATCAAGCTGGACACCCCAAGGGCTCTGCAAAGTACATGACTGCCAGCCACTAAGATTATTTAGTGGTAAATTGGCAAAGCAAGATCTGATAAAAATTATCAAAGTAATTGGTGCGGCTTTGTTGTAAATAGAATGCTTTTAAATAGCCCCGGAGGCATACAAATTAGTCGAGATACCTTGTTTAGATTAATGGCCAATTAACCATTCAGTCGCGTTTCAATTTGCTCCGCCAAATTCTCAATCTTAGCAACGACGGCAGTTCCGTATTTATTAACTTTCTCTTTGACAATCGGCGCCATGTACGAATCAGTACGAAATATATCGACATAAGGGGCGTACATCGCGTGAAGACTATCCGCCCAATCACTTTTCTTTGGCTGCCGAGTAGATTGACCGATTGAATTCCAAGTTGAGGAATGGAGCACCCTAATACAGGTTGCAAACCCCGGAGCCAGTCTATCCACATCTGCCGATGTATGACCTTGTAGAGAAATGTTGGATGGCTGGGATGCAAGCCGCTTTGCAAGGGCAACGACCAATTCATCCTGCTGGTTTAACCACCATAACGTATCTATAGCAGGAAACAGCGGGGATATATTTAACTCAGATCCGGACTCCCTTAATTTTTCAACCTCTCCTTTAAGGATTGAAATATTTTTGGAGGTTTGCTGAATCACTTCAAGCATGCTGTCAGAGGAGCCTCGAACCCAGTCAGTGAAGGGCGATAATTTGTCGGAATGATTGTAAAACCATCGAATCATCCAACTCGGATCACGCAAGCTAGCTAGAAATGCTTCTTGAGCTTGGGCGCGAGTAGCTTTCCCTGTCACGTACTTCCCGAGAACTAGAGCATCTTGTTCTCGCATCGGATACTGCTGAAGAATTTCGGCCAAGGCAATTTCCTGCTTTGCGAGTATCTCGTTCATGGCATTCGTCGGCTGCCCATTCTTGAAAAACTGTTTTTTGAGTTTTCTTCTTGTCTCTCGATTAAGGCCATGCTGCTTTGCGGCCACATCAAGCTCTCGAATACCTTCGAGCCAAGACGCTGGTGAAATGACACCCGTCATTTCTGGAAACCAATCGCCGGAATAAGAGTAAACGACCAGCGAGGCAGTTTCTGGTACGCGAAGACTTAAATTTTGCAGCTCCATCTGAAGGATGCGGTCAAAAGAGATCAGAGCCTGTGTCTTACATAACCTAACCAATAACTCAGATCTTCTTACCGAGGCGTCAATACCCTGATTCTCTAATGGCGCCATTTCGCTCAGAAGAGTCCCGGAATACCAAAATTCGACAGCACCCGAATCAGCCCATCTAATTAGCCGCTCCCTCAATTCGTCCAATTGCGGGGTGCAGCATTTTTCATCAGAAAGTATTGAATAATCGGCGCTGTCGAGAAATACCCGAATGGGTCGCCGCTCCTCATCATCAAATTTGAGGCTTGGTAAAGCATTGGTTAAATCTTGTGGGGGTATGTTCAACATGTTAGCAGTTGAGTCATCCTAGTCACTAGGAGCTCGTGACAAAGTAGTCTTGCTTTTTCTCATCCCATTGCAATTTTATGCCTTTAATAGCAGAAGAATCATTACCAAACATATAAAATAACTCCAAAAGGTCTTCGATCTGCATTTGGTAGGCCCACTTATGACGCTGGTAATCTGAAAATACAAGCATCGAAACAAATGCACGCCCTTCCGACAAAGTCTGCATCCAGTAGTAGTGGATGAGTTGATTGCAAATTTCAAGCGCCGAGAGGGTTATAGGTTCGGGATGCTCCATATTAAACCGCTCATGAAGGCAACCTGAACCCATGACTGTAAACGGGTGGTCGCTGATTTTCTTGTAACGCAAGACCGACATGCTACTGCTGCGTACTTGATCGTTGACCTTGGGACGCTCCAGAAGTGAGCGAACCTGAAAGGCAACAAGCATCAACTTTCGTTCGAAAAGGACTTGCTGCTTCTCCGACCACCTCCGATACACCCGGTGGTTCTTCAGCCAAGCGAGGTCGCTTCTCAACTCGGTGCGCCAGTAGTGGGACTCAATCATCTTTCAACGATTAACAGCGTTTATACGGGCGCAAAGGTTCATATAACAATTGATATTGGTGACGCTGGATTTTTTGCCTTAACCCCATGATTGTCAGTCTCTTGGAATATTGCTTGTCAGTATAGCAACTTCAATATACCGAAGAACTGCCGCAGGGCATTGCGTGCTTTTGAATAAGTATCCAAGTGTCCGCCTATAGACGATTGTATGCGTTGAGAATTACCGTAAAAAACGGCCGCATGTTTTACGTGGTCACGAGGGTCCAGCACTTCAGACAAGTGTTCAAAAGGGGGCTAATGGTAAGTTAAGAGTGCGGCGTATTTCTAGCAAAATGGATCAGGTTCGCTATGATGCTAATTGGTTGGCAAAAGTAATAGAGTCGAATGATACGGCGCTGGAATTTTTGGGGTCGTAAAATTGCAACTGAAATTGAAAACTTGATTTTTGAAATTGAGGGGCGTCAGGGGACTCCAGTGTCGTCCGATGAAATGCTAATGTTAGAAAAAATGGGTAACTTAGGCTTGCCCATTCCTGGCGGTGTATCTACTCCACCATCAGTGATGTTGATGATTACTCAATATAGGAGAAGCGTAGAGGTTAAAGCGTGGGTTTTAAAGCAGGCTGCTGGCATATGTGAATGTTGTCTAAATGCCGCTCCATTTAGTAGGGCGGATGGATTTGCCTATCTTGAGGTGCACCATGTTAGAAAGTTAACTGATGGCGGGTCTGATACCGTTTCAAATACCGTGGCGGTATGCCCAAACTGCCATCGAGAGCTCCATTATGGGCTGGATTCAGCGAATTTAATTGAAAGGCTTTATCAAAGACTTTCCCGTTTAAAGCTAGAGTAAGTTCCAATCCACTTTTTTGTTCTGGAATCTGACGGCTAATCAATGAGTTGCTAGAGCGGTAGACTTCCTCGATATGCTTGATAGACCAAAGGTTCTGAGTTTATGCAAGCCTCAAGTACGGTAATGCAATGATCTAGTAATAGCCTAGATCTTTCTGGATCAAACCAATGACCATTGAATTTACCCCCATGAAATAGGTTATTGCGTATTCGACGAATGTAAACCAAAAGATTTTCCGCTTTGGAATTGTGTGCGGGGGTTGAGACTTCCCATTGAATAATTCCATCTTTGATTATTTGCTTCTTCGGCGGCGAGTTAAGCAAAAAGTTAATTGCAGTGGATAGTTTGGGGTCTTCTGTATTAGCAATTAGTTCTTCAATAGCAATGGCGAATTTTGACCAATCTGCTTGCGCTGGTCCATCACCCTTATTGTATCCAGCTGCTTTTAATGCATATTCTGCGCGAGCGAATGTACAAAATAATTCTCCAGCTAGTCGATTAATATGCGAGGAAGGAGGCATCTTTGAATTTAATGTGGTTTACGTCTAAGGGTTTGTTGAATTTTGTGTGCCGTCTGAAGCTTCGATAGCATCTTCCAACCTTCTAAACAAGTGAGAAAGAATGCTTAATGCATCCAAGCAATCTTTTTCGTTAAATAGGTTTGAATCTCTTAGGTCTACGATTTCCTCGTGGGAAATTGGGTTGCGGGCGCCCATAATAATTCCCATGGATAAAAATTTTTGACCCTCCTCAATTGCAGTTATTGTTGCGTCGCTGAAATTTGATCCATTTGGTTTTCGATATTTTTTTGTAACGCTGAGAGGTTTATTTTCTCCAAACGCATTACCCATAAATGTAGAGTCGTTGGGTTGGGTAGATTGAGAGTTTGCGCGGGTAATAGTAATATATCTCTTAACGGCCTCTATGAATGCCCTGTAGTAATCTTGATTTTTATAATCATCTTTAGATGCATCTTGAACGTCAGTATGTAAGTGTCGCCAGTGGTACTGCGGATATTCTGGCACTAATTTGTGCACCATTCTAATGATGTTTGCTTGAGATTCGGTGGGCGCTTCCGATTCTGTAATCATGCTATCTACAATAACTTGTACATCCGATTTAATTTGGTCTGGGAGCGTGCTGTACCATTTTTCCGTGTTGATGTTTGTAGTGGTTTCAACAGTTTTTCTATTGGCCTCATTTCTTTTTATTCTCCACTCTGCAATTACTTTTCTAACTGCTGCAGATAAAAAACTATGTAACCTGGACGCAACAGGAAGGTCCCAATTCAAAGATTGCCTATTTGTTGAAATGGCATCTTCATCAAGGTTATCAATGAAATCAATATTGAGCCACCCGGTAAGGTAGGAAAATACGTGGCTAGACTCAGGGATGCCAAAAAATTCAGCCGCATTAACAAGGCGGCCATTGGCAAACAGAGTAATGCCCCTTAGGCCGGGTCTGAGGGGTTTTTCGGTAGAAATTATTTCACCTGCTATTTCGGTTTTATATGCATACTCAGGATCTACTATGTCGGAGAAACTGGGGAAATCCCACGTAAATTGCGCATCAATGTTTTTGAATCTTAGTGTGTTGCTAATTTCTATTGGTTCGTCATCATTGTGACTAATAAAGCACCTAAATTCGCTACTAAAGAAATTAAATAACTTGGATAGGCTAATGGCTAGATTTTCTTTTTCAAAAGCACTTTCTCTTCTGAGCTTTTTTAAGGCAATAGTGGTGCCCTTTTCCGCTTTATTTGATTGCTGCCTCTCAAAATGAGGGCTGTATTCTGCGTTATGTGTATTCTTTAACTCATCCCAGTCCAATGTGAATTTAATTTTATCCCCTGAATTTTCTTTGGTAGTTGAGACTTCAATTAAGTCTCCGATGCCAAATAAAGCTAATTTACCAAGCCCTTTTTTTCCAGTAGCTTTTCGCCCTTTAGAGGTTAAATTTTCATTGTCTTTTCGACGATTTCTGCCAATTCGTAAAAATTTTTGATTAATTTCATCAAAATCCATTCCCATGCCATCGTCGATAACCTCGATACTTTTTTCTAGATCGTCATCATGGAGTTTGATCTGAACCGTGCTGGCGTCTGCATCGTAGGCATTGGCGATTAATTCTGCAATCGCATTAGGTATTTGCGAATACATTTTTATCCCCAAATGTTCAATGGTATTGGGGTCAAAGCTCATCCTGAGGGTGGAGTCACTCATTTGGTCTCTTATTGGGAATGAAGTTGATAACTTTTGATATGGGATGCGATATTTTTTGATTGGAAATAGCTAAATTTGGGGGGAAGTGCATTTCCTATAAGCAGGGCAAGGGAGTGCTTGGGTATATCTATAGGAAATTTATAAGTTTTTGGAAAGGATTGGAGAAGTGCAGCTTCTCTAGGAGTAATGACTCTATTTTGTTCTGGATGGAGAAACCTTCCCTTCGATGGATTAAGGCAGCCCCCCGTTATTGTCGTTGAATAATCATCCCAGCGCAGTCGTCCATATACATCGTTAAATCCAACACCATCTTTTTTGTGACAATTTAAGACGTACTCCTTGGGCAAGTCCTTCCAGCTCCCGCCATTTTTGGGGGTTAACTTTATTCTTCTAGTAACGCCTTCGGTATGTTTTGCTACTATTTTTTGCAATGGGTCCGTCGCCAGTTCTGGCGGTAAGAGGCTAAAAATTGCATCACGGACAGTTATTTTTTTGGTTTCTGGTGTTGGCATAGCGATTGCGCCAAGTAATGAACCTAACATAACAAGCCTACGTCGTCTTTGTGGTACGCCATATTCTTTTACATCTAGAATTTCTATTTCTATGTGATAGCCAAGAAGTTTTAGCTTTTTAACAATCTCCTTGAAGAGATAGTAGTCTTTTAAAGCCGGGACATTTTCCATCATGATGGTGATGGGTTTTAATATCTCCACCATTCGAAAGTATTCTAAAACTAGATTATTTCTGTCATCCTTAACGTTTTGTTTTTTATTTAATCTTCTTACTGAAGAAAAGCCTTGGCAGGGAGGGCAACCAGCAAGCAAATGCAGTGGCTCATTTCCCAAAAGTTTTTTTATTTCTTTGGCGCCTATATCTCGAATATCTTTTTGAATTACATGGGTGTTTGGGTGATTAAGCTTATATGCTCTTGCTGCGATTGGTTCAAGTTCAATCGCAACTTTAGTTTGAAAGCCTGCATCATGCATTCCCTGAGAAAGCCCTCCGCATCCCGAAAATAAGTCGATTGCGTTTAGTTTTATTGCGGTGCTGCGTTTTGCCATTCAAAATTTCTCCTTGCTACCGAGGAGTTTATATCCTCTTAGTGGGAAATTGCCTTAAATTATTAATAATATTTCAAAAATATATTCGAACAGCATCAGAAGTTCTTGTATTCCTAGATTAGACTAATTTGAGGTTTAAGTTTTAAGGGGCTTCCGATGCTCTGAAATTTAGCTTTACTATTTTACTAATAATCATAAATATGACATTCTTCAACATTGAGGGGTAATTTATTGAAACTAAAAAATAGATTTAATCTTATATTTATAATAAGTATTATGGAAGGTTGGCTTTGAATTCCGTGATGCATTAAATAATTGTTATGTTGAGGTAATTTAAACTACCGTGACCCTTCGTTTGCAGCTGGAACAGATGACCGAAGCTATGCCATTGAGTCAGCATTCTCATCAAATTGAGGTGCTAAGAACTGAATTTGGGCATACCATCAACATTGTCGACAGTGAAATCCCTGTTGACACTTATACATGTGCGGTGCACTCATTTGGATTGATTGATGACCCCACTTATGTTGGCGTCGCTAGCCATGGACTTGGCAATACTTTTGCTGGCGCAGATTTTATTTATTTCTTGTTGAGTCAAAATCTTATTTTGGAGACTTCACCCGAGTCAGTTGCTGCTAATGATTTTATTTTTTATTTTGATGGCGATAAATTTATGCATGTCGGCAAAATCTTGGGAGGTGGCCGAATTCTCTCGAAATGGGGGTCTGGTCTTCTTTACGACCACTCAATATGGGAAGTTCCGTCTGGCTATGGTCAGACAATTCGTTGTTTTGAAGGGTTGGACTCCGATCGGGGTGTTGACTTGTTTATTACGTATGCTGAGTCCAGGGGATTTCAGTTCCATGCATGATTGGGCTTTTAAGGGTGGGGAGTGATGCGTCTATTTCATGGCTCTAGGGTGGCGCTGGAGTTTAAGGAGTACAGGGCCTTAAACCTCACTAGCTACTATCCCGATGTTGTGACAGCGCTTGAAAAAGGCCGCCCCATTATTAAGCCATCAAGATCACTCTGTCTATTTGCCGCTGATTCTGCCGCATGGGCAACTAGATTTATGTATGGACAGGGAGTAAATTCTTCCTTGATTTATGAGGTGGAAATGGAAGTTTTTCACCGAGCACCATTTGGAATTGTGCATGAAATAAATTCTCGACTTAAGGTGGAGGGGTCAATTGATAATCTGGTTGCTGAATATTGGGATCCCAAAGCCAATTGGTCTTTTTACGAGTATTTTGGGCCATCATTTCGAGTAATTTCTCAAGTTCAGGCAGCTGATTCTTTGAATGAATTGACAGTCTGTACGCTAAGCTATGGCAGGGATACTGAGCTTTCTAAATCTTTTTAGCCTCACGACAATTCCCTGTTATTCCCTGTTCCAAAATCGTGGATTTGGTCAGATGGCTATATATTTAGGGGGTTGGCCGTCTATTTTTGGAAAAATGAGGCCCATTTTTACCAAAATACCCTGTTAATTTCCCTGTTAGCAGGGTGTGATGCAGAGACAATGTGAGCGGTGACTGCACCCACCGCCAAGTCAATAGGTATTAGCTGGGTTTGTAGAGATGCAACACCCTTATTACCAAGGCTATCCCACAAGGCAGCCACAGCATCTATGTCAGATTAGGGTTTGATCTTACATGGCTTACAGTCTAAATTCCCGATATCAATGCGCTAAGTAATTTTGCAAAACGAGGCTTTAATTTGTTGATAGTGATTAAATTCCAGAAAGTAATTCACCAATAATTATGAAAACATCGGCATCATAATTGCTGATAGAGCGAACTGCCAGATCGATACTGGTTTCTTAATTGCCACCACCCCAATTAGTGCTGATTTTCCAGAATGTGCTTTCCCCTCGCTTAATTCGGCTTCATAGCTTTTTAAGACTTCAATTTTTGTATTCTTAAGCAAACTCTTTATAACTCGTTCTGTGTACAAATTTTCAATCTGACTTGGTCCACCAGTTTTATATTCCAATTGCTTGGGTGTGTAACCCTGCAGGATTAAGACACCGCCCGGCTTTAATGCTAGCAGCATATCTTTAAATAATCGTGAGCGTTCTTTGGGGTTTGAGAATTGAATGAATATCGCAATGATTGCATCGTAATCGCCCGCCTCCCAATTAATTGACTCACAATCAGACACAACGTAATTGACCTCTACATTTTTACTGCTCGCAAACTTTTTTGCTTTCTCAATTGCAATATCAGAAAAGTCAAACGCATCAACTTGGTGATTCTGTTGGGCTAGCCAAGTAGAGTTTCTACCTTCGCCATCTGCAATACACAAAATGCGGGCATTTTCTTTGAGGTACTTTGGGGCCATCTCTTGTAAAAATGTGTTTGCTTCAGTTCCGAATAGAAAGTCTTCGCTATTAAAGCGGTTATCCCACATTTTTTTAGCTTCTAAATGCTTCATCTGATTTCCTTCAGTCTTCTGAGTTTGTTTTTTTGGATCAATTAAGGTGTGCATTTACCATTGCAAGATCCCGCTCTGAGATTTCACCCGTAAGCGCAGCTAGGCGTAATCGGTTAAGCAGGTAGCTCACCTTTTCCATATAAAGCGCATAGTCATTGGCAATGAGGTCACTTTCAGCTCCCAAAAGTTCCATCGTTGTGCGAGAGCCATTGGCATACCCTGCCCGAGTAGAACTTAACCTTGCTTCGCCAGTCTTTTGGGCGCTTGATAATGCTGTCAGCTTATCCTTTGCACTATTGAGTGAATACCAAACTGATCTTAAGGTTCTCTCTAGATTCTGCTCAGACTTGTTGTACTCGGCTTTAGTTTTTTCAACCAAGAGCAATGACTCCTCTTGCTTAGCCGTGCGGTAGCCGCCGGTATATAAAGGGATTGAAAGCTGTAATCCAACGAGATAATTATTGGTTGCTGTATTACTAGCGGGGCCAAAATTGCCAGACCCACTTAAACTATCTTTAGAGGACTGTGCAACCGCATCCAACTTAGGTGAGGCTGCTGCACCATACTTTTCAGCCTCTTCTTTCGCAGCTTTTTCTTGCGTTGAAAGCATTTGCAGTTGGATATTCTGGGACTTAAGCTTTCCTACATGAGTTTCGAGGTTTGGAAGTGATAGTTTCGCAACATTTAAGTTGATTTTTGATTTCTCAATATTGACTACGCCCCCGAATAAGTCCTGTAAGGCAAGTTTTTTAACTGCAAGATTATTGCTGGCATCTAGAGCACGTACTTTTACGGTATCCAACCTCTCATTAGCTTCTTGCATATCAGTTTGGCTGGCATCGCCAAGCCTAAAGCGCTTCTCAATTTGTTGGCGAGTATTGTTAATTGCTGCTTCTTGTTTTTTGACCAATCTCACAGCCTCTTCGGCACTAAGAACATCGAAATAGCGCTCAGCAACCAATAAAATCAGATTTTGGTTGGCTACTTGAGCTCCAAGATTAGAGGCATCGGCTGAGAGATTAAGCTGTCGGCTTTGGGCGAGGCGCTCGCGGTTATAAATTGATTGGGTAGCGCCGACGGTATATCGGTTAACGAAACCATTATTGACTGAGGTATTGAAATTAGCCCCATTAAAAGTGCCCATGCCTGGTGCATAGAATTGCGCGCCAGTAGTTGAGGTGTTGTAGCTCATGCTGCCAGTGAGGGCGGTTAAGTTGACGCTTGGAAGCCATAAGGAAGCTCCCTGATCGCGTCTCTTCTCTCCAGCCATCTGCTCATAGCGACTGGCAATGAATTCTGGGTCTCTATTTTGGGCTTCATGCCATACCTCCATTAAGCTTGTTGCCATAGCTGGATTGGACGAAATGGCTAGCAACGCCATCGCAGCTGCTGCAAATGGTTTTATATTGAGAAGTTTCATTGGTAACCTTTGAGTTTATGCGCCAGCTTTAGCGCCCAACTTGCGAACAATTGTTTCCATAAGGCACCAGCGAGTTAAACCACTTTGAAAAATATTGGCGCCAACAAAAGCGGTAAAGGCTAAGAACCATTCATTTACAAACCATGGACTTCCAGGAGCGCCAAGCGCTACTGAGATGAAAATAAAAATGCCTGCAATGATGCGAACAATTTGCCAAGAAGTCATGATGAATTCCTTAAATTAATTAATGGGTTGATTGGAGAATTTTGTCTACTCGATGTGCATAAGCTGAGTAATAGAGTAGGGGAATCACTACTAAGGTGAGTACAGTGGATACCAGGATTCCAAAAATTAATGAGATTGCAAGGCCATTAAAAATCGGATCATCCAATATAAAGAATGCCCCCAGCATTGCCGCTAACCCCGTAAGTGCAATAGGTTGGGCTCGCGTGATGGCAGCATCCACCACGGCATCCTTAAAAGCAATTCCTTGGCGAACCTGGAGGTTAATAAAGTCAACTAGCAGTATTGAGTTACGCACAATGATGCCAGCCAGTGCAATCATGCCAATCATGGATGTTGCTGTAAATTGCGCGCCGAGCAGAGCATGCCCAGGCATTACCCCAATAATCGTGAGGGGAATCGGCGCCATGATCACGAGTGGTGTGAGATAGGAGCCAAAGTGCGCTACAACTAGTAGATAAATGAGTATTAAGCCAACCGCATAAGCGGCGCCCATATCACGGAAGGTCTCATAAGTAACTTGCCATTCACCATCCCACTTGATGGCATAGCTTTGGTAGGGGTCACTTGGAGCAGTGGTAAAGAATTCTTCCACTTCTTTGCCGTTTGGATCTTTAATTTCCTTGGTCAGTGATCTAGCCTTAAATAAGCCATACAACGGACTATCCACTTTTCCAGCAGTGTCTCCAATAACATAGCTTACCGGCAAAAGATCCTTGCGATAGATGATTTGCTCTCGGTCTGCGTCTACGATAGATACTAATTGGCTAAGAGGCACTGCGTCCCGCTGTGAGTTTCTGACAGTCAATTTCAGCAACTCTTTTAATGAGTCCTGTTTATTTTCTGGGAGTCTGATTTCAGTAGGTGCAGGATATTTTGATTCGTCATGTACATAAGCAACGTTTTCTCCAGCAAGTCCAGCCCTTAAGGTTGTCACAATTGCTTGTTGAGAAACGCCCATTAAGCTTGCCTTGCGACGATCAACTAACAGGAACTGCTTTGGTGATTTTGCGATGCTGCTGTCATCAATGTCGACAACTCCATCGGTTCTCTCAAGAGCTGATCTTACTGATTTACTCACACTCAGTCTGCCCTCTGGGGTAGGGCCGTAGATCTCAGCAACGATTGGTGAAAGAACTGGGGGGCCTGGAGGTACCTCTACCACCTTGACATTGGCGTTATATTTTTTTGCAATCTCTTGCAATGCAGGGCGAATACGGCTTGCAATAAGATGACTTTGATCTGAGCGATGGTGCTTATCTACGAGGTTAACTTGAATATCGCCTAATGCTGGACTTTGTCTAAAGTAGTACTGGCGTACCAAGCCATTAAAGTTTATCGGGGCGGAAGTGCCTGCATAAATCTGGTAGCTACTTACTTCAGGAGATTTAGATAAGGCTACACCCATTTCCCTCAAAACCTCTGAGGTCTTTTCCACCCTAGTGCCTGGGGGCATATCCAAGATCACTTGAAATTCTGATTTGTTATCAAATGGCAACATCTTTAATACTACTAAGCCTGTCATTGGTAGTGAGAGTGAAATCAAGATTGCTCCGATCACACCACCTGCGAGTAGCTTCCTATTTCTTTTTCCAGATTGATCGCTGAGCAGGGGATCAAATATTTTCTTAAACTTTGGGCTGATCCACAGAGCGAGATTAAAGTGTGCCTTTTGAGTGCCTGAATGTTGAGCAAGCCAAATTCTTGCCATCCAAGGTGTCACCATGAAGGCAATGGCAAGTGATAGCAGCATGCCCATGCTGGAGTTAATAGGAATAGGGCTCATGTAGGGACCCATCAGACCGGTAATAAAGGCCATGGGCAGGAGTGCAGCAATCACGGTAAGTGTTGCCAAAATGGTGGGCCCACCAACTTCATCTACTGCGCCAGGAATAATTTCTTTTAGGCTTTTATTGGGGAATAGTAGTTGATGCCGATGAATATTTTCAACCACCACAATGGCATCATCCACCAAAATTCCAATTGAAAATATCAAGGCAAATAGGGAGACTCTGTTGATAGTAAATCCCCAAGCCCAGGAGGCGAATAATGTGGCGGCCAAGGTAAGCACAACCGCCGATCCAACAATCATCGCCTCTCTTCGACCTAATGCAAAGAAAATCAGAGCTACTACTGACAATGTCGCAAAGATGAGTTTCTGGATGAGTTTGCTAGCTTTTTCATTAGCAGTTTCACCATAATTACGCGAGACTGCTATCTCAATATCTTTGGGTATTAGGGTGGACCTTAGGGATTGCAATTGGCTGAGCACTTGATTGGAAACATCGACGGCATTCTCACCGGGTTTCTTAGTGACTGAAATCGTGACTGCTGGATGATCTTCAGTGCCTTTATCAGCCACGTCCGTATGCCAAACTAAGCGTCGATTTTGTATCGGCCCCTCAACAACTGCAGCCACATCCTTGACGTAAACGGGGTTGCCTTGGCGAACCCCTAAGGCAATATTCTCCACATCTTTTAGGTTTCTTAGAAAGGGGCCAGTTTCAATGGCAACAGCTCCTTGTTCCGTGAGAAGATCGCCGACTGGCATGCCTAGATTTGCAGTTTCTAGCGCCATTCTGAGTTCTGGAATGGTGACACCCTTGAGAGCCATTATCTCAGGGCTGACCTCAATGCGGATTGCCCGCTTTGGGCCTCCAATGGTGGTGATTTCTCGCGTCCCCTTTACTCGCTTCAAATCAATTTCAATTTGATTGGCTACTTTTTCCAACTCATAGGATGTGATTGAAGGATTTTTTGAAAATAGCGTCAGTGACAGTATTGGAACGTCGTCAATTCCCTTGGGCTTAATGATGGCGGGCATGACCCCGAGATTTTTAGGCAACCAATCTGAATTGGCTGCTACGGTATCGTGTAGCCTTACCAGGGCTTCTGTTCTCGGGACACCAACCTTGAATTGAACAGTGATTACTGAAAGACCTGTTTGAGACATCGACATAACATGTTCGATGCCGGCAATCTGCGAGAGTACTTGCTCGGCTGGAATCGAGATCATCTCCTCTACGTTTTTAGCGCTTGCACCGGGAAAGGGGATGATGACATTAGCCATCGTCACATTAATTTGAGGCTCCTCTTCACGCGGAGTCACGATGATGGCAAATAAACCTAAAAGCAAAGCAAGAATAGCTAACAAGGGTGTAATTTGCGCCACTTGAAAGAAGGCCGCTATTCGACCTGAAATCCCTAGTTTTTTATCCATGACTCCGCACTCGTTTATTTAATTTACTTTATTATATAATATAATAAAGTAAAGTGAAGATGTGTCTAATTTGGATCTAAAAAATCAATGAAAACTCTTCTCCAATTATTTTCATGGGCTCTAAAAATGCCTGAAATAAGGGGCTGTTAATTCCCAGAAGACCTCCTCTATGATGAGACTGTAATTTATGGTTCGAGCCATTGGGTGACGGCGAATAAAAAATTGGCATCGCACTATTTGAGGCTGTTCTGGTTGGTGATATCTATATGTTTAACCCCAAAAGGGTTGGCAGGCTTGTTGATCCTTGCTTCTGCCACCTCTACGCCAAGTCAATGTGTGCCAAAAAGCTTTGTAGTAATGCAACAGCCTTGTTACCAAAGCCATCCAACGGGATGGCTTTTTCTTAACTATCCATTTCCCAGCAGACTAAACATGGGGGTTGATTTGCGCTCGCCCCTCAGTCAAATTAGCAATGGAGTTTAGTTCCACCTGGCCTAATTTAATTCCCAACCTAGGCATAAATGGCTTCAAGCCCTTCTACCGCCTCTAAGGATTGCTGAATCAGTTCCTGAGGTATATCCCGGCACTTTATAAGTGCATTTAATGCAATGATTGCTTGTTTTGCAGCCATTCCACATCCTGTTTGCTGGTAATTCAGCACCATTGCAAGGGCGCCAAAGGTCAGTTGATTCGAATTCATGGGGTTCTCCATCTTTAGTTGAGAATGATTATTAAATAATAATGATTCTCATTATGATGTAGAATTCATAAAAATCAACATAAATATTGATGCGAATCAAATTAGGGGCTGGTGTATGAATGCAAAAAAAATGGTATCAAGTGGCATGTGCATATGGAGCATAGCTGCTGGTTATGTGCTGGCAGCGGAGCCTGTTAAAGAGTTGAACCTGTATTCAGCACGGCACTATCAAACGGATGAGGCGCTATATAGCGACTTCACCAAAAAGACTGGGATCAAAATCAATCGTATTGAAGCGGATGATAACGGCATTCTGGAGCGTATAAAGAGTGAAGGTGACAAGAGCCAAGCAGATGTGATCTTGCTAGTCGATGCTGCTCGCCTATGGCGTGCCCAAATGCACAATTTCTTTGCCCCCACAAAATCAAAGTATCTAGATGAGCGAATCCCAGCAAACCTCAGGGCTAATAACGAGGCGGGTGGGGTACCGTGGTACGGATTTTCTACGCGAGCACGTGTGATTGTCTATAACAAAGCAACGGTCAAAAAAGGGGATGTTGATACCTATGAAAAACTTGCTGATCCAGTAAATAAAGGACGAGTTTGCACACGGTCAGGCGCACATCCTTATATGCTTTCATTGGTTGGGGCGTTAATTGAGCGTGATGGTTTGGCCGCAACTGAGGTGTGGGCTAAGGGCATGGTAGCCAATATGGCCAGAAGCCCAAGGGGTGGTGATACAGATCAAATTAAAGCTGTAGCTTCAGGTGAGTGCGGAGTTGCATTGACTAACTCCTATTATTTTGCTCGCATGATGCAATCCGATAAGCCTGATGACATGACGGCGATATCAAAAGTTGGCTTTGTTTGGCCCAACCAAAATGCAGGTGGAGTGCATATCAATATCTCTGGTGGTGGGATGGGTCGCAATGCGCCCCATCCTAAAGAAGCGCTGCAATTTTTGGAATACTTAGCCAGCGATTCGGCTCAAGAATATTTCTCAAATGGTAACAATGAGTGGCCAGCGGTCCCTACGGTCAAAGTAGAAAATTCCGCACTTAAATCATTGGGTAACTTCCAGTCTGAAAAAGTATCAGTTTCTGCGATTGGTAAGAATCAAATCCCTGCGCAGAAACTCTTGGATCAGGTTGGATACAAGTAAAAATTGACATGTTTTTATCGTTAGACCAAATTACTTATAGGAAGGCCGGGCTTTGGGTGGCGGCGATGCATGTCGCTCTACCTTTGGGCTTGATATTGCTAGCGTTGAATTTTCCGCGAAAGGCCGAGCCCGTCATGATGATGGCTCAAATTATTGATCGTGAGTCCGTGGCAATTACACCATCAGTTCATGTGCGACCAGTCAAGGATAAGCAGGTCGAGAAGGATAAGGTCGTTAAGGATAGTGAGCTTGCTAAAGAGCGGTCACCAGAAAGTAAGCAAGATGGTGCTTTGGCATCAGCACCAGTCTCAATGCCTAATTCAGAGGCATCTGAGCTAAATAATCCAAAGCCACCATATCCGGCCATTAGTCGCAAATTACGTGAGCAGGGGTTAGTGCTCCTCAAGGCATGTATTAGTACTGGCGGAACATTAGATAGTCTTGAAATTCGCCAAGGGTCGGGCTATCCAAGGTTAGATCAAGTCGCATTACAAACCGTAAAGCAGTGGAAATTTATCCCGGCAAAAAAGGGTAGTACACCAATTCCAATGTGTTACGAATTACCAATTAAATTTACTTTGGAGTAGTCATATGAATTCAAGCATGAATCTTTTCCACCTATGGATAGAGGGCGGTTTTGTTATCCAGCTAACAGCCATCATTTTGCTGGGCATGTCTATTGCATCTTGGACGGTCATGATCGTCAAAGGCGGCATGATTTACAAGTCCAAGCAGCAAGCCAAGCAATTACATGATTTTTGGCATAGCCCAGATCTCAATAATGCTTTAGAGACTCTCGAGTCTAGCGATCAAAAGATAAATCCTTTTAAGGAGCTTGCCCTCGAAGGTCAGAACGCTATGCGTCACCATCGCAATACAGAGAAGCATCTTCATGATTCTTTGGATTTAAATGATTGGATTACAAGTAGCTTAAGAAATGCCATTGATGATGCGAAGGAAAAATTTGGATCTGGTCTGATTGTTCTTGCTTCTATTGGCTCAACAGCTCCGTTTGTAGGCTTATTTGGTACTGTGTGGGGGATTTATCAGGCTTTGATCACTATTAGTGATAGTGGCATGACCAGTATTGATAAAGTTGCAGGTCCGGTTGGTGAGGCCTTGGTAATGACTGCTTTTGGCTTAGCGGTGGCTATTCCTGCAGTACTTGGTTACAACGCCTTGCTACGTGGCAATCAATTCATCATCAGCAAGCTGAATCGTTTTGCTTACGATTTACGCGCTTTTTACGTCATGGGCGGTCGATTCAATAGATCTGGCAATGACAAAGCGTTTGCTGAATAACTTCCTGGAGATTTGAAATGAGTTTTGGAAGTTTTGAAGGCAAAGAAGAGCAGTTTATTAATGAGATTAATATGACCCCCTTTGTGGATGTCATGCTGGTATTGCTCATTATTTTTATGATTACTGTTCCCGTTCTAAAGCATGCGGTAGATGTCAATTTGCCTCAAGCCTCAAGCAAGCCACAGGTAAATAAGCCAGAGATTTTGAATCTGAATATCGATCAATCAGGTGGATATACCTTGAATCAAAAAAAGATTGATGAGAAGGCTTTGCGGGAATTTTTACAAGAAGCAGCTAAATCAAGTACGCAACCCATTTTGCATATTTATGGCGATAAAAAGGTGGAGTATGACTATGTTGCAAAAGCGATGAGTATGGCTAATAGCGCAGGGATTGAAAAGGTTGGGTTTGTGACCAATCCAGGTAAATGATGGTGATCGAGCAAAAGAAAAGATTGGGGATTGCTTCGAGCCTAGCTCCACAAATCATCCGCCAGGCAGTCAATGTTGAAAATGCAGGTGGGCGAACCATTAGCTCAAAAGAGTTATTTACTGATGGCAGTCAAAGTATTTTGATTGAGCACGAAGGCACTGTTTACTGTTTGCGTGCTACCAAATTTGGCAAGTTATTGATTACCAAGTAAGGGTAAGGCATGTTTAAGAGGACTTCCTTATTTGTATTGATGGTGAATTTGATTGCCTGTAGCAGTGGAGCTCCATTAGCTGTCAAGAGTGCATCTCAAGATGAAGGTGAAGTTGTAGGTAGTGGCACTGTTTTAAACCAGAAGTTAATGTATGAGCAAAATGCAGTTACTCCAGCGGAGTTATTGAGAAATGTGCCCGGAGTGACACGTTAGTTTTTGTTGTGACATAAAGAAAATAGTAGCCAGCCGTACATGGGTTAGTAAACATAAACCCACGCGATGCAGCAAGCCAATTGAAATTAACTAATTTTTATTAGATTGGACTTGCTGTGAAAAAAGAAAGTATCAAACATAAAAGAAGAGATCAGGGTCTCACAGTCTCTAAAACAACTTTAGGGGCAGCTGTGGCGATGATTATGGTGGGCACTAGTCAGACCGCATTTGCTCAGGCTAGTGATACCCAGACCAAATCCATGGGCCAGGTTGAAGTAAAAGCCAAATACGATGACGAATCGAATCGTTATAACCGTAACTACAGCAATATCGGAAAAATTACCCAGGAGATATCAGATATTCCCCAGGCAATTACAGTCATACCCGAAGGTTTGCTTGAGGATCAGAACGCCACAACCTTAAAAGAGGGTCTGCGAAACGTACCTGGCCTAACCTTTAATGCGGGCGAGGGTGGTCGTATTGGCGACAATATGAATATCCGCGGCTTTTATAGCTTTGGCGATCTTTATGTGGATGGCATTCGGGATACGGCACAGTACAACCGGGATTTATTTAACGTTACCCAGGTAGATGTGCTTCGTGGTGCTGCCTCTATGTTATTTGGTAGAGGTCAGGCTGGCGGTGTAATTAATGAAGTTAGTAAAACACCATTTCTGATGAATAAGAGTAATGCTGCGGTGACGGCTGGTAGTTACGATTACTATCGTGGCACCGCCGATATGAACGTTGTATTGAATCAAGAAAGTAGTACTGCGTTTCGATTAAATGCAGTTGCACAAGATGCCAAGAGTTCGCGGGATGTAGTTCAGAACAAAACACTCGGTTTTGCGCCAACAGTTACGTACGGTATTGGCACTGATAATCAGGTTTCTCTTAGTTACTACTATCTCGATACCAACAATACCCCAGATTTTGGTGTTGGATTTGTTAATGGGAAGCCCTTAAATACCGCTACAGGTTTCAGTGGCACCAATCAAGATTATGAGAAGAACACAACACAGTTAACGACCCTATCCCAGCAATACACTTTTGATAAGGACACCTCCCTCAATACGAAGATTCGTTACTCTCACTACGACCGCTCACTTTGGTCAAATAAGGGGCGATCAGTTCTTCCGGTCACCACACTTGCGCTAGCAAATCCCCGGGGAGGGGAGGAGTCTACTTTTGCTTTCCAGTCTGATTTCAACAAGAGGTTCTCTACAGGCTCTATAGGGCATGAATTATTAGCTGGAGTTGAGCTATATAAAGAGAATGCAGAGCGCTATTCATTTAATACGGAGGGTTGTAATACAAATAACCGACCTTCTATTAGTACATCTATCAGCAATAACAGCATTGTTCGCGATACTTGTAAATACGGTTATGGCAATCAAGTGAAAACGCCATCTAGTCAAGTGAATTACACAGGCAATACTGCTTCTATTTATGCTCAGGATATGGTTGAGGTGTATACAGGTTGGAAAGTCTTGGGCGGCATTCGCTACGACTCTTTGCGGGCGAATTACCAGGCCCCTGGAAGCGCAACTACTTTTGGCCCCTCTCGCCAAGCTTCGCTAAATTTTGGAGAGCAAAGTTATAGAGCTGGTTTACTCCATCAACCCAATCTGAATGCTGCTTATTACCTCACTTGGAGCGACTCTTTCAACCCAACAGCCGATCTTTATCAATTATCTGCGGGTAATGGATACCCTGCAGAGCGAAGTGCAGTCACTGAGCTTGGTGCAAAGTGGAATATAACCGATGATGGATTGGCATTAAGGGCTGCCCTGTATCAGGCGGTAAAGAAGTGGGAGCGTAATACTGACCTTAATAGCACCAGTTCAATCGATTCAGTAAAAAGACATACCAATGGATTTGAGTTGGAACTCACGGGTAATATTACCGATAAGTGGGATATCTTCAGTGGTGCAGCATTAATGAGCTCGATTATTGATGATCAAGGCTACAGTGGAACGAATCGCCAAAATCCCAATTTAGTTGGCATGCGTGCTCGAAATGCTCCTGCTTATACCTACAATATTTGGACTACTTATAAAGTGGCACAAAATTGGAAAGTTGGTGGTGGTGTATTCGGGGTAGGTCAGAGACAGGTCTATGGTTTAAATACTGGAACTGCGCCGATTACAGCCAATCAAGTTCCAGCTTATGCCCGTGTTGATGCCATGTTGCAATATGACATCAAAGAGTACTCCCTGAAGTTGAACGTGATGAATCTTTTGAACACTACAAACTATGAGTCTGTATATGTCAATGGCGGCTTTGCGATCCCTGGAACCTTAAGGTCATATCAGTTACAGGCAGTAGTACGTTTCTAATCTTTAATGGAGTAAGTATGTTGTTAAGAGTTCCCAGTGTTCTTTCTAAAGCCCAAGTACATGAGGTGCGCAAAATTATAGATTCTGCCGCTTGGGCAGACGGGTCTATTACTGCTGGGACTCAATCTGCTAAAGCGAAGAAAAATTTTCAATTGCCGGAGGATGGACTTGAGTCACAAAAGGCAAGGACTATTGTTCTCGAGGCATTGGCTGCGAATGCGGAGTACCTTACTGGCGCGCTTCCAAAGAAAATATATCCTCCATTATTTAATAAGTATGAAGGTGCCAACAATAAATTTGGAAATCATATTGATAATGCGGTAAGGACCCATGCTGCTAGCGGTAAGCACGTCCGAACCGATATTTCTTGCACTCTATTTTTAACAGACCCATCGGAGTATGAGGGTGGCGAACTGGTCATTGAGGATACATTTGGTGAGCAACGCATTAAATTTAATGCTGGTGATATGGTGATGTATCCAGGCTCATCTGTTCATCGGGTGGAGCCAGTAAGTAAGGGAGCTCGTATCGCTTGCTTCTTTTGGACTGAGAGCATGATTCGTCTAGATGAGCAAAGAAGGGCGCTCTATGATTTGGATAATGCTATTTATCAGTTGCGCCAAGTAAAAGATGGCACCCCAGAAATTATTCGCTTAACTGGGGTTTATCACAACCTCATGCGGATGTGGGCTGATGTGTAGAATTTAGATCTACAAATTTCAATTAAATAAGGCTGTATATGATCAAAATTCTTCCCTTGGGCATTTCGGCTTTATGTCTGTTAAGCGCTTGTGCAGGATCTATTACAGTGTATTCAACGCCGGAAGGTGCTCTCATTAGCGCTGATAAAAGAGCGCTGGGTATTTCTCCGTATGTTATCGAGTTAAATCCTGATATCAGTAAAACCCTTCCAAAGGCTGCAGATGGTTGTTATGGTGCGCCAGTCTTTACTGCCCATTGGGCAAGTGGAGCCGTTGCCTCTTCTGAGGTAACTCCGCTATGCAAAGGTCTAGATGGAAATTACCAGATCTACATTCGCAGGCCAGTTGATGCGCCAGATTTGCAAAAGGATCTTGATGCAGCCAATCGACGAGAGGATGTTTTAGCACGCAGACGTCAAGCGCAGGCTATTAATAATGTAGCCAATTCTATTGAGATGAATGCTGCACCTTTTGGTTATGGCGGCTGGGGATGGGGTTATTAAGTCTTGTGAAATAAGTTGAAATAACTATAAATATTTTCTATGGTCTTAATAGTTAATATTGATAAATCTGTTTGATATGCGTCAAATCCTGTTTTTTTAATTCCTTTAAAAAGGAGGGGAGAAACATGTAAAAGGAATGACCTTATGAAACTGAAACTGACCTCTTTGTTATTAGCAGCAATGATGGCTGCCCTAGTGGGTTGTGGTGATAAAGCTGCTACCACTGCCAGCAAGCCTGCGGATGCCGGCGGCACTGTGATGGATGAGCCGATCAAGCCAATCAATGCTCTCAATGTAGCGAATCCAGCGCTAGTTGAACTTGGTAAACAACTCTACTTTGATCCACGTCTTTCAAAGTCAGGCTTCATTTCTTGTAATTCATGTCATAACCTCTCTATGGGTGGTACTGATAACTTAAAAACTTCTATTGGTCATAAGTGGAATCAAGGCCCTATCAATGCTCCAACAGTACTCAATTCCAGCCTAAACCTTGCCCAGTTCTGGGATGGCCGTGCAGCCGATTTGAAGGAGCAAGCAGGTGGCCCTATTGCTAATCCAGGTGAGATGGGCTTTACACATGAGTTAGCCGTGAAGACCCTAGAAACCATTCCTGGTTATGTTGCTGAGTTCAAGCAAATCTTTGGCACAGACAAGATCACTATTAATGAAGTAACTAAAGCAATTGCAGCATTTGAAGAAACCTTAGTTACTCCAAACTCACCATTTGATAAATGGCTCAAAGGCGATAAGAATGCCTTAACTGCACAGCAAGTGAAGGGTTATGAGCTGTTTAAGAACAGTGGTTGTATTGGTTGTCATAATGGTCCAGCAGTTGGCGGAAATTCCTTCCAGAAGATGGGTGTTGTTGAGCCATACAAAGGCGATAACTCTCTTGAAGGTCGTGCTGGCGTGACCAAGAAGGATGTAGACCGCTTTAACTTCAAAGTGCCTACATTGCGTAATATTGAATTAACCTACCCCTACTTCCATGACGGCGAAGCAAAAACACTTGCTGAAGCGGTTGAGATTATGGGTCAGATTCAGTTGGGTCGTAAGTTCACCAAGGAAGAGAATGGCGATATCGTAGCGTTCTTGTACTCACTGACAGGCGATCAACCAAGCTTCAAGTTACCTCAACTTCCTCCATCGGCTCCAGGCACACCTAGCCCACAGCCTTTTGATCCGAAGCCAGCCAAGAAGTAATCGGTAGTTTGATTTAGTAAGTGCACTGCCCGCATCTCAACATGCGGGCAGTTGTCATTTTGGAATGGCAATACGCGTTTAACCCCGCAAAAACCTGGCTTAAAGGAGGGGAGGGGTTTTTCCCTAGATGTATTATTTAATTTAACTATATAATATTAAAATATATATTGTTATTGCGCCCAAACTGTATTGATTTCAGCTTTTGTTTAAAAGCCGAAATACTGATAAACCAAGCGAAAGATTTGTATGAGCAAAAAATCAAAAAGTGACATGGTAATGGAGCCAAGTCGTCGCCATTTTTTAAAGGGCGCCACTACTTTATCCTTGGCTTCTGGGGGTATTGAATTAGCAATCCCTGCAGTAGCAAATGCCGCCATTAAAACTAACGCTAGAGTGGTGATTGTTGGCAGTGGACTTGGCGGTATTGCTGTTGCTAACCGACTGATGCGTGATCTGGACGGCGTTAAAGTCACGATTGTGGATCGCAAAGAAATTCACAATTACCAGCCAGGCTATACCTTGGTGGCAACAGGCATCTGGCCAGTAGATAAAGTGGCAGATCGTAATAGTGATTTGCAGCCAAGTGGAATCGATTGGGTGCAAGAGATGGCTACTGAATTTGATCCAGAAGGCAACTCCATCACAACGGACTCCGGTAGGAAAATTCCCTATGATTTTTTATTGGTAGCTACCGGGTTGCATTTGGATTTCGACAAAATTGAAGGTATGGATATCAAGCATATCGGTAGCAATGGATTGGCTAGCGTCTATCCAAGCCCCCAAGCGGCTTCTGCCACATGGCAGGCGATGGACGCCTTTAGACAAAAAGGCGGCGATGCTGTGATGACTCTGCCTGGTACACCAATGAAGTGTGCTGGCGCACCTTTAAAAATGACATTTATGCTTGATGGTCGTTTACGTCAAAGCGGCAAACGGGAAAATAGCAAGATTGCTTTCCATAGTGCTGGAAGCAATATTTTTGGAGTTCCTTCCGTTAATGACAATGTGCTCTCCCGTTGGGAAAAGCTTGGTATTGAAACCCAATATAAGAGTCAGTTATCGGCCATTGATATTGGCGCGAGAAAGGCCACCTTTATGGATCCTGCTAGTAAAGAGAAAACAGAGGTGCCTTATGACTTCATTCATGTGGTGCCCCCAATGCGTGCCCCTGATGCAGTAAAAAATAGTCTACTGTCATATCAGGATGGACCAATGGCTGCTGGTGGATGGCTTGAGGTAGATAAATTTAGTTTGCAGCACACACGCTTTCCGAATGTATTTGGAATTGGCGATATCAACGGAACGCCGCGGGGTAAGACGGCGGCTACTGTGAAAAAGAGCGCTCCGATTGTTGCTCAAAATATGATTGATGCTATACAAGGAAAAGCGCTATCAGGCGATCGTTTTGACGGCTACACATCCTGTCCACTGCTTCTCAGAGAGGGCTCAGCGATGTTGATTGAATTTGATTACGCTGGCAAATTAACCCCCACTATCCCATTTATTGAGCCTTTGCAGGATAGCTATTTCGCATGGTTGATGAAATATCGATTCTTAAAGCCTGCTTATATCTCTGTCGCCAAAGGGCGCGTTTAATTTAGGAGTTATCTATGTACGAGATTTGGTTAGGTATCAATATTTTCTACGAATTGGCTTTGATGTATTTGCCATTGTTGTTTGTGCTCTTTGTGGTTTGGGCTGGACTAATGGTTTATGCATTCCAGAAGAAGGCCCACTGGTCCAAAGGCATTAAAGGTGCAATTATTGGTGGCATCATCGCCACCATCATTGCCTTTTTAGTAGTTCCAGGAATCACTAAGTCATCCTTAAGCGAATTAGGCTACTGGTTTGACTATGTTGCCTTATTAGGAATTGCGGCGATGTATGGCGCCGTCGCAGCGGCCTTGATTTGGCCACTCAGCTCTCCCAAGGCGCGCTAAACAAAAGTTGGGTTCCGTTTATTGTTGGTCAAGAGTTTGCTGAAGAGATTCAGCATTCTTGATGTATTCAATTTTGGCGATTTTTCCTTGAGTTAGAAAGATGGCTGTTACGGCATCTTCCTCTTTTGGCCATCCTTTACTGTCTTCACTATTCAGAATGATGCCAACTGAGTAGGGTAGATCGCGCATTGATGGTAGGGCAAAAGTTTTGGTAATAAATCCTGGCATTTTGCTCAAGTCAGAAAAATAGACGGTTTTCTTGCTGCTTAAATAGTCTGCGCCTTTTTGGCTCAAAATGCTTTGCACGATAGTGTTGGCATTTCGACTGCCGCTAAAAAGTATGAGTTTTGTATCGGCAGGAATTAACCATGGCTTCTCATGCTGATCATTGATGGCCATTTTAGGGGTGGGGTCACCTACCTGGAGTAGTGGTACTTGCGCCCATATTGTCGAGCACATGACTGTGAGTGCCAGCGCTAAGCCCGCGAAGCTTCTTTGAATATCTTTCATTTCTTTCCTCTTTGCTTTGCAAGGCCTTAATAGCCTTACTCAATGTACGTAATATAAAAATACATTATATATTTTTATATATTAGTGTACTATGAAGTTGTGACAATAACGACGCTAATGAACTAAAGGAAACCATCATGAGTGAAATGACAGTGCAATTCCCAAGATTAAACGAGAGAGCTCCAGAATTTAGGGCTAAGACGACTTTTGGAGAGAAGAAGCTATCTGACTATGAAGGTAAGTGGTTGATCCTATTCTCACACCCGGCAGACTTTACTCCGGTATGTACAACTGAATTTATTGGCTTTGCTAAAGCTGCAGAGACCTTCAAATCCATGAATTGTGAGTTATTGGGCTTGTCAATCGACAGTCTCTTCTCTCACTTAGCTTGGGTCAGAAACATTGAGGAGAAGTTTGGTCAAAAGATTACTTTCCCAATCATTGAGGATATTAAGATGGAAGTTGCCTCTGCCTACGGTATGGTTCATCCAGGTGCAGCCGATACACAAGCAGTACGCGCTACCTTCTTTATCGACCCTAAAGGCATCCTACGTGCCATGGTTTATTACCCAATGAGCAATGGCCGCTCAATTAATGAATTTGTTCGCTTATTGCAGGCAATGCAAACTAGCGATAAGAATTCAGTAGCGACCCCAGAAGGTTGGACTCCAGGTTGCGATGTGATCGTGCCGCCGCCAAAAACTTCAGAGGCTGCCGATAAGCGTGCTAGTGAAGGCTACAACACGGTAGATTGGTACTACAGCACTAAAAAACTGTAATGCTTGCAAATCTGACTTAGATTAAATCCCCATCCATAAGATGGGGATTTTTTTGGATTACTCTTCCAGCAAGCTTCTTAACATCCAGGCAGTTTTCTCATGGACATCCTGCCTTTGAGTGAGTAGATCAGCGGTTGGTTGATCGCAGGCTTTCTCTACCAATGGAAAAAGTTTGCGCGCTGTTTTTGCTGTGGCTTCCTGCGCCTTAACTAATAGTCTTACCATATCCATCGCCTTGGGAGTGCCTGACACCTCCTCGATGGAGGTTAATTTGGAAAATTCTTTATAGGTACCTGGAGCGGGCTCGCCTAAAGCCCGGATTCGTTCTGCAATCAAATCTAGGGCGGCCCATTGCTCCGTATATTGAGCCATAAACATAGTGTGAAGTGTGTTGAACATTGGACCTTTTACGTTCCAATGAAAATTATGAGTCATCAAGTACAAAGAGTAGCTATCCGCCAGAAGGGCGGAGAGGCCCTTGGCAATTGCTTTGCGGTCCTTTTCACCGATGCCGATATCAATCGTGAAGTTAGCTGGTTTGGCACCCATATTGTTCCTTAATTTGAAATGATTAATCAAACGAGTTGATCTCAAATCAATATTGCCACAGTTAACAACAGGCTACTAAATTTTTAAATTCCCAAGAATAATCTGAAGTATCTGAAGGATAAGTAGTAGAGCGAGTGGGGATAAATCTAAGGCACCAAAGTTGGGTATTACCTTTCTAATCGGAGCGAGTAGGGGGTTCACTAACAGTGACACTAGAAACTGAATTTGAGTTCCTGTGCCAACCCAGGAAAGAATGATGCTGACAAAGACCAGACCAACAAGACCCGAAAGAGTCAGATTCAGCATATCAACTAATGCCAGCGCTAACCAAGAGATATCAATCGAAGTAGTGCCAGAGATAAATAGCAGGATCGAAATTTTGGCCAAAATTAAAAGATAGGCTGCGACACAACTCGCTAGATCAAAGCGACCAATACTGGGTACGAAGCGTCTGAGCGGAAGAACAATCCAGTTACTTAAAGGCAGAATATAGGTGCCAATAGACTTACTTTGTCCTGCGCCTAAATTGAAGGCAAGCCACTGTAAATAGCAGCGTAAAAGGCAGGCTCCCGCAACAATGCTAACGAGTACCTGAAGAATGAGATTGGCAATTTGTATCAACATAAGCATATTGTAGGGTGTTTAAACGGCAAGGGTTCAGCAGCATTATTCAATTGGTGCAACAATCAAATATAGAAAATTCAATTATTAGGAGCTGCCGTGCTCGATTCACTTTTATTCAGTCGTATTCAGTTTGGCGCTAATATTTCTTTTCACATTCTGTTCCCGACAATATCGATTGCTTTAGGTTGGTTTCTATTGTTTTTCAAGATCCAATTTAATCGCACGGGATTGGAGTACTGGCAAGAGGCTTATCAGTTCTGGGTCAAGATTTTTGCTTTGACATTTGCTTTGGGTGTAGTGAGCGGCATCACCATGAGTTTTCAGTTTGGGACTAATTGGCCTGGCTATATGGAAACTGTCGGCAACATTGCTGGGCCATTACTAGCCTATGAAGTATTAACAGCCTTTTTTCTAGAGGCCACTTTTTTAGGCGTCATGCTTTTTGGTGCAAAGCGCGTCTCCGCCAGAATGCACACCATAGCCACTTTCTTGGTTGCTTTTGGAACCAGCTTGTCTGCCTTTTGGATTATTGCCTTGAATTCTTGGATGCAGACCCCGCAAGGTTTCATCATGATTGATGGCAAAGCTCATGCGGTTGATTGGATGACCATCATTTTTAATCCATCCATGCCTTATCGCTTGGGCCATATGTTGCTCGCTTCATTCTTAACAGTCTCATTCTTTATAGCTGGTATCTCTGCTTATCGTTATTTACGTAATAGTCGATCAATAGCGAATGCCATGGTGATGAAATTTGCGCTTACAGTAGCGATGGTTTTAATCCCTGTGCAAATTATGCTGGGCGATATGCATGGTCTTAATACCCTAGAGCACCAGCCAGCCAAGCTCGCAGCGATGGAGGGTATTTGGGAAAGTGGCTCTGGAGTGCCTGCAGTCATCTTCGCAGTTCCTAACCAGGAAACTCGCTCTAATGATTATGAGGTGAGCATCCCCAAATTAGCTTCGCTGTATTTAACGCATAGTTGGAATGGAGAGGTAAAAGGTTTAGATGCTTTTGGAGACAAGATTCCACCAGTGGTCCCAGTATTTTTTGCGTTTCGAATTATGGTGGGTGTAGGTGTTCTCATGCTCTTAGTTTCGTGGTTTGCACGCTGGCAACTGCGGGGTACTCGAGTCTTGCCTGAGTGGACAGCTAAAGTTCTAGTTCTAATGACTTTCTCTGGCTGGGTAGCTGTTTTGTCAGGTTGGTATGTAACAGAAATTGGTCGCCAACCTTATCTGGTGACTGGGGTGCTAACGACTGCTCAAGCGGTAACCACATTGCCATCGAATATGGTCCTATCGACCTTGCTGATGTATATCACGGTCTATATTGGATTACTAACCGCTTATATGTGGGCAGTGTTCTATTTGGCGCGTCAAGCAGATGAGAAGGGCGCCTCTGAAGTCTACACTGCGAAGGCGGCACCCGTTAAAACTCCACTAGGTACCTAATCATGAACTCCATGGATCTCACCCAAGCATCGGTATGGTTGCCACTATTTTTCTTTGTGGCTATGGGTATTGCGATGTTGTCGTATGTTGTGCTCGATGGTTATGACTTAGGCATTGGGATGTTATTGAACCGTGCCTCTGATCATGACAAAGACATGATGATTGCATCCATTGGCCCCTTTTGGGATGCTAATGAGACTTGGATTGTATTGGGAGTTGGTTTGCTATTGGTGGCATTTCCATTGGCGCACGGCTTGATCTTGACCGAGCTCTATTTACCGGTCGCAGTAATGTTGCTAGGCCTCATTTTGAGGGGTGTTTCTTTTGACTTCAGGGTCAAGGTCAATATTGAACAAAAGCCTTTATGGAACTTTTTGTTTTATGTGGGTAGCCTGTTAGCGGCGATTTCCCAGGGCATCATGATTGGGCGTCTGATTGTGGGTTTTGAATCGGGCCTCTTAGGATGGTTATTTTCTATCTTGGTCGCTATTTGTTTGCCAGCAGGTTACATCTTGCTTGGATCAACTTGGCTTATTTTAAAAACAGAAGGGAATCTGCAGAAGCGTGCTTTTATATGGGCCAAAACCAGTCTCTGGTTAACGGCCTTTGGAGTCGCATTAGTTTCTTTGGCAACGCCTTACTTTAGCCCTGAGATCATGCATAAATGGTTTGCATGGCCGCAGATTCTTTGGCTATCTCCGGTGCCTGTTGCAACCGCAATTTTGTTTTTACTAACGCATCATTTTATTAATGCTGTTGAAAAGAAAACCAGCACCCGTGAATGGTTGCCATTTGCCTGTGTAGTTGCCATCTTTTGGCTGTCATTCTTTGGGATTGCTTACAGCATCTTTCCTTACGTCATTATCGGAGAGATGACCTTATGGCAGGCTGCCGCTGCCACCGAATCTTTGTGGGTGATTTTTTGGGGTGCGATAGTCGTGTTGCCCACCATCTTGGGCTACACCCTGTTTTCTTATCGCATCTTTAAGGGTAAGGCTAGTGCACTGACTTACTACTAGGAGTGCTCAGCGTTTATTGAGTTCTTTTAGAAGTGTTCTTTGCACTACAAATGCTAGGGGCAGAGCAAGCCAGCTGAGCCATAAATAAGGAGAATCTGCTGGCAGTGATTTTCTGACGAGATATTCAAAAATGAAGGCGGCAGCAATAGCAATTGTGCTGGAGGTAATAACGTTTTTATCTATTTTCTTACGCATAACATCTCTAATCAGTAAAAGGGTTTAATCGTTAAAGGTCACAACGTGATCAGCCACCAAATGGATACCAATTTTTTCTCCAATGGCATGATCGTGGTGGCTTGGAACAAAAGCAAAAATCTCTACTCCAGAGTTGAGTTTAAGTGTGTATAAAAAATCAGCGCCACGGAAAATCTTGCGTACTACTTCTGCTTGCATAGGGCTGTGATCATCATGGGAGATATCATCTGCACGCAAGAGAACATCAATCTGATCACCTACTTTTCCGTTGTGTCCAGGCTCTAAATCTAATTCACCTAATTCGATTCTGACTTTATTGTTAGGCTGAACCAGTCCTTTTACAAAGACGCCGCGACCAATAAAGTCTGCAACATATCGATTGACTGGTTGGTGATAGAGCTCATATGGAATATCCCACTGAATGACTTTGCCGTCAGCCATGACACCTGTTTTATCGGCAATTGCAAATGCCTCAAATTGATCATGTGTCACGAGTAGGGCGGTAATATTATTTGCCTTGAGAATTTCTCGGGTCTCACCTGCAAGGCGCTCCCTCAGTTCAATATCGAGACTTGAGAAAGGTTCATCTAGCAAAATTAAGTCAGGCTCCGGGGCCATCGCCCTTGCCAGTGCCACTCGTTGCTGTTGTCCGCCGCTCAGTTCGTGAGGGTAGGCATCAGCCTTGTTCGAGAGCGAGACTCTTTCAAGCCATTCCTTGGCAACGCTGGATCTTTGCTGGCTGGGGAGGTGCTGAAGGCCAAAGGCAATATTTTCTAAAACACTCAGATGAGGGAAGAGGGCGAAGTCTTGAAAGACCATGCCTACTTTTCTTTGATTCGGTGGAGTATGAATGGAGGCAGAGCTCACAATCTGGTCTCGCAACAGGATCTCACCTGCTTTTACTGGCTCAAATCCACAAATAGCTCGAAGAACGGTTGATTTCCCACAGCCTGAGGAGCCCAGTAGGCAGCCAATTTCACCTTGGGCAAGATCTAGATTGAGGCCTTTGACAGCCGTGACGCGCCCTTGACCATCCAGGCTGGGATAGTCAATTTCCAGCTGTTTGATAGAAAGCAGTGTGTGAGTCGAGTTCATCCCTATAATTTTCTCATTAATGCTAGTGGTTTAATACATAGCTAGAGTCTAAACGGATTGTGGGTCGAATGAATCGTATTGTGGTGCCGCTTGCCCTGTTGTTATTTTTGCCCCTATTTGGCTTGGCAGCGCCATTCCTATTTCCGGGAAGTGATTTATTAGCCAGCGGCACCCTGAGTCATTTGTGGAACTTTGTGTTGGGTGGATATATTGCCTCCACCTTAGTACTCATACTCGGTGTTGGGGTAGGGGTATTTATCCTGGGTGTAGGTAATGCCTGGATCATCGCTAGCTATGATTTTCCGGGTAAAAAAATATTTGAGTGGGCTTTAATTCTCCCCTTGGCTGTCCCTACTTACGTCATGGCTTATTTATTTGTAGATCTGCTGCAGTTTTCTGGGCCGATACAAAGTGGTCTTCGTAGCATGCTGGGAATGGAGTCGCTATGGTTCTTTCCGGATCCGCGTTCATTGAGTGGGGCTATTTGGTCGTTTTCATTCTGCCTCTTTCCCTATGTCTACCTCATTACTCGTACTGCATTTCTAGAGCGTAGCGGTCGATTGATTGAGGTTTCAGAAACGCTTGGCTACAGTCCTTTGCAAGGGTTTATGAAGTTAGTGCTACCTATGGCAAGACCAGCCATCTTCGCCGGCATGGCCTTGGCACTCATGGAGGTCTTGGCTGATTTTGGAGCGGTTTCTTACTTTGGTGTACAGACCTTTGCAACGGGCATCTTTAAGGCTTGGCTTTCTTTTGGTGACCGTATAGCTGCGGTACAGCTAGCCTTGGGCCTATTGAGTTTTGTCTTGCTCATCTTCTTTATTGAGCAAAGTAGCCGTTCTAAATTGCGTTATGCCTCTTCATCAAGAGGTAAGACATTGGCTAAGTCTTTGCGCGGTAAGAGAGCCTTTTTTGCATTTGCATTTTGTGGTGCTACGCTCTTGTGCGGCTTCTTGCTGCCAGCATTTGCACTTGTGCAATTACTCTTTAAGCAAGGCCTGACAATTGATATTCGATATCTAGATTGGTTGAGTAATTCTTTATCTGTTTCGGTGTTGACTGCAGTTATTTCAGTTGTACTTGCAGTATTTTTTGCTTACTCGGTGAGGATGAATGCTCGCTTAAGCTGGGTCAATCGATTACTTGGCTTTGGTTATGCACTCCCAGGCGCAGTACTGGCTATCGGCATCCTTTCTTTTCTAGAAATTTTTCAGCTTGCTTGGTGGATGTCTGCGAGCATGCTGGTTCTGGTCTACGCTTATTTGGTGCGCTTTCTATCCTCCAGCTTGCAAAGTGTGGAGGCGGGGCTTGCCCGCATTACTCCATCTATGGATGCTTCGGCGGCTCTATTAGGCTTGTCTAAAGGACGGATTTTGAGGCGGGTACACGTACCCTTGCTAAAGCGGAGCCTCATTACAGCAGGCCTCTTTGTCTTCGTGGATGTGATGAAGGAGTTGCCAGCAACCCTACTATTACGCCCCTTTAACTTTGATACTTTGGCTGTGGCCACCTATCAATTGGCGGCCGATGAGCGCCTTGCTGAGCTGGCTTTACCCTCCTTAACGATTGTTTTAGTAGGGCTTTTCCCGGTTTTATTGCTTTCCAGGGTGATTTCTAAATCTTAATTGATAATCATTCGTATTTGTGATACATTAGATTTATTCTAATTCTGATCGTAAATACAACAATGGCAAGTCAATCAATATCCCAATTCCTAGTCAGAACCACATTGGTTCTGAGCTTTTTTATGGCTTTGCCAGTGCATGCCCAGGATGCTAAAGAATTAAATCTCTATTCGGCTCGTCACTACCAAACCGATGAAGCGCTTTACAGTGACTTCACTAAAAAGACGGGGATCAAGATTAATCGTATTGAGGCTGATGACAATGCCCTAGCTGAGAGGCTCAAAAGTGAAGGCGCCAATAGTCCGGCAGATGTTATTTTGATGGTAGATGCAGCTCGACTCTGGCGCGCACAAATTGATGGCTTTTTTAAGCCAATACATTCGAAGTATTTAGAGGGTCGTATCCCGGCTAATTTGCGATCTAAGCCTGACGCTGACGGATCAACCTGGTTTGGTTTTTCAACTAGAGCTCGTCTCGTTGTCTACAACAAAGCTAAGGTAAACCCGCAAGATGTGGACACCTATGAGAAATTAGCTGAGCCGATGAATAAAGGTAAGGTCTGTACACGTTCAGGTGCTCATCCTTACATGCTGTCACTGATCGGAGCCATGATTGAGCGTCGTGGGGAGGCTGCTACAGAAGAGTGGGCCAAAGGTATGGTGGCTAATATGGCGCGCCCTCCAAGGGGTGGCGATACCGATCAAATCAAAGCAGTTGCATCTGGCGAGTGTGGCGTAGCCTTAACCAATTCTTATTACTTAGTGAGGCTCCTGCGTTCCACTAAGCCAGAAGATCAAGCCATCGTTGCTAAGATTGGTTTTGTTTGGCCAAATCAGAAAACTACTGGTACGCACATCAATATTGCAGGTGGTGGCGTGGCCAAGAATGCACCTCATTCACAAGCCGCTATCCAGTTCCTAGAATATCTAGCGAGCGATTCAGCGCAAGAATATTTTGCCAATGGCAATAACGAGTGGCCTGTAGTGAAGTCAGTGAAGATTGAAAATGAAGGGCTAAAAATGTTAGGACCTTTTAAGGCTGAAAACATTTCTGTTGCGGCTATTGGTAAAAACCAAATTGCCGCCCAAAGATTGCTCGATAGGGTGGGTTACAAATAAGTTACCCGCTTTAGTAATTCTTCGGCGTTGATGATGGCAGACTGAAAGGTCTTGCCATCTTGACTGTTAACGATCACGCCAATTCCGGCAACCGGCGCAAGACTATCGACTTTAAAGCGGCCCACATTGCCCTGTTGCCTGATGAAGCATTCTTCATCAAAGAAGAGTCGATCACCGTTATCAATTTCATCTGAATCGATCGTGCTAAAACCAATGAGTTCTTGAAGCGCCTCTTTTGTATCGGCGATTTCCACAGCATGGATTTCTTTTGTGAGGGGATTGATGGCAAATACTTGCATAGCGATCTTTCGGTAGATTGATGTTGGAATAAGTTCAATCCTAATTGAAATTCACTTAGCCTGCTTAAGGCATTCATTTATGAAAGCTCGTTAGAATGATTCAATATTTATTTGATATAGGATGTAAGCCCATGAAACTTCCCCTAAAGATTTTGGTGTCTAGCCTTAGTCTATTTCTATTGGCTTGCTCAACACCGCCAAGCGAGTTTGGGGTTTATCGACAGTCGGATGGAGCGGTTGGGGTGCATGCTCCTAAATCCGCTAAGGAGACTGAGGCTCAGGCAGCCGCAGTGGAAGAGTGTAAAAAACTAGGAAAGCGAGGCGCCACTATTGTCGAATCTCGTAAAACGGTGAACGACCGCTTTCCTATGACCTACATTTTTGTGTGTACTAACTATTAAGGTGCGGCAGCTTAGCTAAGCAACCATTTCTTAATCGACTTATTCACACACATTGCATCTAAGGCGAGTCCGAAGAACTCTGAACCGTTGGTAACCATGCTTTCAATGGCCTCAACCTTGCCTGATTTCACGCCACGCAAATACGTTGCAGCACGATAGCGTAGGAAGTGTTCATTCTCACCTTCTTCGTTATCTGTGGAGCAGATCTCGAGGCTGCCATAACGGGTTTCTGGATTGATATTCAGAGTAGAGAGACCTAATGCACCAATTAACTTTTCTGGTACAGGAATAGGCACGTAAGAGTAGAGTGAAACTAGTTGCTCTTGTTCATCCACTTCAATAATGTGGTCCACATCAAACACATCTTTTTCTGTCAATTCAGTTTCACCGGAATCGCCACCACCAAAGGTAGACTCAAATTGCAACATCGCTGTATTGCTATCTTTGGAGATATCGATCATGTCAGGGTAGCCAAGCAGGCCTTTCCACCAGTACATCAGCGAGAAGGTGCAAGGTTTAACTTCAACTAAACCCTTATTGGTTGATTTGGCAAAGTACAAGCCATAGAACTCATCATCTTCTTCAAGTCCGTATTGATCGACTTTCAGTTTCTTTGGCGCAGCCGCCTTAGGTGATTTCTTGGCAGCTTTCTTTGGGGCAGGCTTTTTAGCTGCCGGCTTCTTTGCCGCTACTTTTTTAACCACTTTCTTAGCTACTGGCTTTTTAGCAGTCGTCTTTTTAGCGACAGGCTTTTTAGTTGCTGGTTTTTTCACTACCTTCTTTACGGCCTTTTTGGCTACCGCTTTTTTAGCGACAACTTTTTTAACGGCTTTCTTTGCAGGGGCTTTTTTTACCACCTTAGTAGCTACTTTCTTTTTTGCTGGAGACTTCTTTGTAGCCATGGTCTATTACCCTTCCTATTGGTAGTTAATGTGCTTGGTGCACAAGTGGATATTACTTCAGTTCTACCCACTTTTGCTGATACCTATATGGGGATTTACCTTGCAATATCAAGGGTCAAGACCTAATTGTTTTTTAGTTGTATTGAAGAGGGGTGGGGAACTTGAATTTGACTGCTAACTTGCTACACTGGAGTGGCAGTTATGAATAACCTCAACCTAAAGAGAATCTATGTTCCCTGAATATCGCGAGTTAATTACTAAGCTGAAAACATCAGATCGTCACTTTTCTCATTTATTTGATAAGCATAACCATCTGGATCAAAAGATTCAGAGAATGGAGGCACATACCGAACCCAGTACCCCCGAAGAAATTGAGACCCTGAAAAAGGAAAAGCTTTTACTCAAGGATCAGCTGTATACAGTCCTGAAAAAGGCTAGCGCTACTTCTTAATAGCTTTAGACCATCGGAGCTCGTATTGAGTCTGATGGTCTTTTGTTTAGAACTACGCCTTCTTTAAGAAGCAGGCTTTGAGCAACATATTGCCAGCCTCTGTCTTGCAGTCAACCTCGTGATCGCCAGAAACCAGGCGAATACCCTTAATCTTTGTTCCAACCTTGAGGGTGGTTGATGACCCCTTTACTTTGAGATCCTTAATCAGGGTTACGGTGTCGCCATCAGCTAGTAAGTTGCCATTAGCATCCTTTACGATGAGGGTGCCTTCATCCTCTTCAACGCTAGCTGCCATGGGCCACTCATGACCACATTGAGCGCAAACAAAATTCTCACCGTCAGGATAGGTCATATCCTCCTGGCAGGCTGGACATTTTGGAAGGTTGGCAGTGGTATTCATGGGGATCTTAGTTAAAAATAGATTCATCTATTCTAGTCGACAGCGAGCAGGGTAATTTAGAATCGACTGACAATGAGTAAATCAATCAAGATCATCATCAGCGCTTTGGGCGGGATCATCCTCCTGTTGATATTGGGGGCTTGGTATGCAAGCTCCACAGTAGATCCAGTTCAACTAACGAAGTTGCTCTCCAGTTCAGTGAAGGCAGCTACTGGACGAGATTTAAAAATCAGCGGTCCTGTGACCTTGAGTTTTTTTCCGGGAATTTCTGTTACAGCGGAGCGCTTAAGTTTGAGTAATGCCTCTTGGGCATCCAAGCCAGAAATGCTCACTCTCAAGCGGATCGAGTTGGATGTTAAAACTCTACCGCTACTCAGTAAGCGTATTGAGATTGGCAGTGTGAAACTTGCCGGCTTAGAACTGTTTCTCCAAAGAAGTCCATCTGGTCAAGAAAATTGGGATATGAATGCAGAAATGTCTAGCGCTGCTCCCGCTTCTGCTTCTGCTTCTGGTAATGACGCTACGGATACTTCTTCGCTTGGTAATAATTTGATCTACATGAATAGTATTTCTGTTGTGGACGCTCTAATTCAGTATCAAGATGCTGCTAAGCCAATCTCAAGCTACCAAATTAAACGGATGTCGCTGGCAGAGAGTGGCGATAAAACAGTCATCTCCCTGGACATGCAGACTCAAGGGCAGGCTATTGGGCTAAGTGGTAAAACAGGCCCACTTTCTGGGTTATTCAAACAATGGGATATTGCATTAACCAAGTTCCCGCTGGAACTAGCTCTCAATATGAATGGCAAATCTTTATTGATTAAGGGCGAGATCGTCAAGCCTCCAAAAGCCATGCCCTCGATTAATTTGGCCTTAAGCTCAAAGTCATTTGGCTGGCCAACTCTCGATGCGCCGACTAATTCCGCTCCTCAGGCTGTGGGTGGCGCTCAGCCAGCGCCAGCAGTGCGCCAAGCCCAAAAGCCACAGTCCAGATATGTATTTAGTGATGAGATCATTCCTTTTGAGGCAATACCGCAGGCCAAGGGGAAAATTGTCATAGATATTACTGAGTTGGGTTTACCAAAGCGCAAACCAATCGAAAATCTCCAGGCTACTTTGCAGTTGGATGGCAGTGCAATTGATATCCCAAATCTCAGATTTCAGATAGGGAAGGGTAGCGCTGATTTGCAGGTGAATCTCTCAAAGACCAACACTGCAAATCCTACATTAGCAGCAAAAGGTGTGACAAAAGATTTCACGCTAGAGGATTTATTGGCCAGGCTTGATCCAAGCTCCAAAGTGAGTGGTGGTGGCATGAAGTTGGCATTTGATGTCAAAACTTCAGGAAACAGTTTTCATCAGTTCGCGGCTAATTCAAGTGGCAAGATTCAGTTGAGTATCAATCAAGCTCGCATGGGAACCAATTTTTTAAATGATGCCGGTGATTTCGTAGTCACACTATTAGACTCTATGAATCCCCTGCGTAAAAAAACGAGCGATACGGTGTTGGAGTGTGCGGTTGCCTACCTACCAATTAATAATGGTCTGATCAATATAGCCAATACGGTTGGGCTTGAAACGGATAGGCTAGATGCAGTCTTGGCTGGCTCGATCAATCTGAAAACTGAAGCGGTTAATCTCACAATTGATCCACGAGAAAAATCAGGTCTCACTAGCGGTCTTGATTTAGCAGGCTTGGTAAAGATGGGTGGCACACTAACCAATCCTAAAGCGGGTATTAACCAGGCCGGGGTCGTCAATAGCGCCGTTTCAATTGGGCTTGGATTCTTAACGGGTGGTGTCAGTATTTTGGCGGAGAATGCTAAATCAATGACTTCAAAATCTCACCCCTGCCGAGATGCGCTCCACCCCTGGTCTGATATTTACCCTGGGGCGGAGTAATTCTTAAAACAGTAAGCCGCTGATAAACAGGCTGAATAGAGAAATAAAAATGCTAGCAAAGAATGCGGTCCAGAAGCTGGAGATCGTAAAGCCACTCACAACAGCAGAGACCAGCATCAACACTAAGGCATTCACTACTAACAAAAAGAGCCCCATGGTAAGGACGGTGAGAGGTAGCGTGAAGAGAATTAATAAAGGCTTCACTATGGCATTGGCAAAGCCAAGCAGCAGGGCGGCGATGAGTAGTGAACCGCCATCTGCGAAGCGTAATCCACTAAAAAGGTAGCTGGCGACCCAGAGGGATAGGGATGTTAAACCCCACTGAACTAAAAACGGCACTAAGTTGCCCATAACAAACATCCTTTTTTAAATGAACTGTAATATTTACCTTAAATATTATCAGGGCTTTAATAGTGTGGAGGAACTTCATCTTTAGGGCTGGTATTGCTTGCACCATCTCCACCGCTGGCCTGCTCTTTAATCGACTTTAGTTCACGATATAAAAACTCAATCTGCTGCTGTTGCTTGTAAATAGTTTGATTTAGTTGATCAATCAAATCTTCAGTAAAGCTAAGTTTAATTTCAAGGTTGGTTATGCGATCTTCAGTCATTTCATTTCCTCTATCTTTAGCTTAGGCATCGATCAATTCAAATCGACCATCTTCCATCTCCGCTTTTGGTCTGATCCAAAAGTCATGCGACTGGAGAGATTCATAGACGTAGGCTGGCTCAAGATTGGCTTCTACGTTAGCAAGCAGCACTACTTTATAAAATCCGCCTGTCTTAATATGCCTTAGTTTGCTACCTGGCTTAAAGAGGCCGTCATCAGCGTCTGCCATTTTTGGTTTACTCATGTCAAGTATGTACTTTCTCGGTATGATTTACGAATGACAAATTCTGTCCCGTACTCCATTCTAGATATATCTCCCATTCCTCAGGGATTTACTGCTGCAGATGCCTTGCGCAATTCCTTGGATGTTGCCCAGCATGCCGAGGCTTTGGGATATACCCGCTATTGGGTGGCTGAGCATCACAACATGGCCGGCAATGCTAGCTCTGCTACCGCTGTCTTGGTTGGCTATATTGCTGGTGGTACAAAAACCATTCGGGTTGGCTCTGGTGGGGTGATGTTGCCAAACCATGCTCCATTGGTTATTGCAGAGCAATTTGGCACACTAGCGTCACTTTACCCAGGAAGGATTGAATTGGGCTTAGGGCGTGCGCCTGGAACCGATCAAATGACGGCCAGAGCTTTACGTCGAGATTTATTGGGAAGTGATGATCGCTTTCCGCAGGATGTACGAGAGTTGCAACATTACTTTGGCCCTATTCAGGAGGGGCAGTCTGTAAAGGCTATTCCCGGGGCAGATACCGAAGTACCAATTTGGATATTGGGCTCCAGTTTGTATGGTGCTCAATTGGCAGCTCACTTTGGCCTGCCTTATGCCTTTGCTTCACACTTTGCCCCTGAGCAGCTTGTTGATGCAATGTCCACCTATCGTGAATTATTTAAACCCTCCGATAAGCTGGCTAAGCCGAACAGTGCATTTGTGATGAATGTAGTAGCTGCCGATACAGATGAAGAGGCTGCTTACCTTTTCACGACCTTGCAGCAAAACGTGATTCGTATGCGCCGCAATACTCGCGGACAATTGCCGCCACCGATTAAAAATTTAGATGACTTTTGTGAGGCTCACGAAAAAGCTACTGCCGCTCATGCATTGCGCTGCTCCGCAGTTGGATCTATGCAGACAATCAGAAAAGAGATGCAGTATTGGCTCGATCAAACGGGTGCTAACGAAGTGATTATCACTGGGCAAATATTCGATCATCAAGCCCGCTTGAGATCATTTGAGATTGCCGCTGAAGCGGCCAAGGAATTGCGCTTTAGCTCTCAGGCCTAAAGGCGTTGTAGTCGCTGGTAATCAAAATATTTTCTTGAGCGGCTCGACTGGCAATGCGCAGTACTGCATTGTCTTTGCTAATGAGTATCGATGGTCTTAATTGATAAGCTAGATCTAAGAAGATTTGATCATCGGGGTCTTCGCATTTCCAAGGCGCGCTAGCTAGATTGGAATCATCGTATAGCTGTGCGATAGATTGCCATTGAGTCAAAATGCTTGCTTGAGCTGCGCTGTCAAGTTTAAAGAGCGGGCGAGAGATGACATCAGCAAACTCCAACAATGTCTTTTGACTCGCGATAACTGGAGTGCCCCCATTCATAATCGCCTGTTTGAGATTGGCGGCCCTTTCGTCATCAAAGACAAAAACATCTAACAAGATGTTGGTGTCTAAAACTACTGGCTTCATTGCTGTTGATTGCGCCAGATTTCTGGGGTGATAGTAACTTGCCCCATATCTGAAGAAACGTAAGCCTCCCCATCTTGAACATTGACATGCAGAACCATGCTGCGCTCGACTAGCTTGTTAAGTTCATTGGCCTGCTCCGCAGGAATCGAGATCACCTGAAGGTTACGGGCACGAGTGAATTTATTCACAATTCCATCCCACCAGATTTTGCTAGTGTGTCCGCCATAGCAATAGACGATAACTTGATCTGATCGACTGCAGGCTTTGAGGATACGTCGTTCATCAGGTTGACCGACTTCAATCCAAAGCTTGATGGCATCCGTCAGATCTTTAACCCAGAGGTCAGGCTCATCGGTATCACTTAAGCCTTTAGTGAAGACCAGATCTTCCTGAGCTTGAAGGGCAAAAGCAATGATGCGGACCATCATGCGCTCCTCGGTTTCGGAGGGATGCTTGGCAATAGTGAGGGAATGACTGCTGTAATAGTGGCGGTCAGAGTCTGCGACGTGGAGGTCGGCTTTGTGGATAGTTGCGCGTAGAGCCATGGCGCATTATCGCCTTTTAAAGGGGGTAGACCAGATCTCCCAGTATTATTTAGAAAATTACCCTGATTTACTGTGTATCGTAGAGTCCCATGATCCGTATTACCGAACTTCGCTTGCCTATTAGCCATGCCCCTGAAGCATTGGAGGAGGCAATCTTGAAGCGCTTGAATATTCAGGCTCAAGACTTGATTCAGGTTGACGTTTTTAAGCGTAGCTACGATGCCAGAAAAAATGTGGCTCTTGCCTTTATCTATACCGTTGATTTATCGGTAAAGAATGAAGAAAAATTGCTGAAGCAGTTTGCGAACGACGTGCACGTTAGGCCATCGCCAGATACCAGTTATCACTTTGTAGCCAATGCCTCCCAAGTTAAGACTCAAAACTTTGAACGTCCTGTTGTCATTGGATTTGGCCCTTGCGGAATTTTTTCTGCCTTAGTGTTAGCGCAGATGGGCTTTAAGCCCATCGTATTGGAGCGTGGCAAACCTGTGCGCGAGCGAACCCAAGATACTTGGGCTCTATGGCGTAAGAATGTCCTTAATCCAGAATCTAATGTGCAGTTCGGTGAGGGTGGGGCAGGTACATTTTCTGATGGCAAGCTCTATAGCCAAATTAAAGACCCCAAGTTTTATGGACGTAAGGTCATTGCCGAATTTATTAAAGCAGGTGCCCCAGAAGAAATTCGGTATGTAGCAAAGCCGCATATTGGCACTTTCCGTCTAGTTGGCGTTGTTGAAAGAATGCGCCAAGAAATTATTGAATTAGGTGGAGAGATTCGCTTTTCTCAGAAAGTCATTGGTTTTGATATTCAGAATGATCGGATTACTGGAGTCAAAATTGAGGGGCATCCAGATTTGCCTGCTAATCACGTAGTGCTAGCCCTTGGGCACAGTGCTCGCGATACCTTTGAGGCATTGCATGCAGCAGGCGTGTATATGGAGGCAAAGCCTTTTTCAGTAGGCTTCCGAATTGAGCACCCACAATCCTTGATTGACAAAGCACGCTTAGGTCCTCACGCTGGTAATGAGCTTATTGGAGCTGCGGATTACAAGTTAGTTCACCATGCCAAGAATGGTCGTGCAGTCTATAGCTTTTGTATGTGCCCCGGTGGAACGGTAGTTGCTGCCACTTCTGAACCAAATCGTGTTGTGACAAATGGCATGAGTCAGTACTCCCGTAATGAACGTAATGCCAATGCAGGAATTGTTGTTGGCATTACTCCGGAAGACTATCCCGGTGGTCCACTAGCGGGCATTGAATTTCAGAGGGCTTTGGAGTCTAAAGCGTATGAGTTGGGCGGGTCCACTTACGAGGCCCCAGGCCAATTGGTGGGTGACTTCCTCGCTGGTAAGGCCTCTACAGACTTTGGTTCCGTAATACCCTCTTATAAGCCCGGCGTTCACCTGACGGACCTTGCTGATGCCTTACCTCCTTATGCAATTGAGGCAATTCGTGAGGCGATCCCTGCATTTGAAAAGCAGATTAAGGGGTTTTCAATGAAAGATGCGGTATTAACCGGCATTGAAACGCGTACTTCATCTCCTTTGCGAATTACTCGAGGCCCAAATCTCCAGAGCCTAAATGTCAAAGGTCTTTATCCTGCGGGTGAAGGTGCTGGCTATGCGGGCGGTATCTTGTCGGCAGGGGTTGATGGGATTAAAGTGGCAGAAGCGGTCGCACTTGACTATCTTTCTCAATGATTCCATAAGCTGATTTTCGATGAGCTCTGTAATTTCTGAATCCAAGCAAAATGAAAAAGAAGTACTTTTTCATCCGGAGTTATTGCAGAAGTTTGATATCAATGGCCCGCGCTATACCTCATACCCTAGTGCTGATCGCTTTCACAATGAGTTTTGTGAGTCTGATTATTTGGGGGCATTACAACGCGTAGCTAAGGTCGATGAGCCGCTATCCCTGTATTTCCATTTACCGTTCTGCCCCAATATTTGTTACTACTGTGGTTGCAACAAAATCATTACTAAAGATCATGGTCGCAGTGCTAAATACATTAAGTATTTGGCTAAAGAGATGGCAATGGTTTGTGCTGCCATGGGTGCCCAGAAAAAAATACCAGTAACCCAGTTGCATTGGGGTGGGGGTACACCGACATTTTTATCTCACGAAGAGATGATTGAGTTGATGCATCACACTCGCGAGCATTTTGACCTACTTCCTGGCGGCGAATACTCGATAGAGATTGATCCACGACGAGTCACTGAGGCCAATATTGCCTTATTGGCTGAGTTAGGCTTTAACCGCATCAGTCTTGGTGTTCAAGACTTTAATCTCGAGGTACAGCAAGCAGTGCATCGCGTGCAGACCATTGAAGAAACTCAGGCAGTAATGGATTGGTCTAGGAAGTATGGGTTTAAATCCAGAAGCGTTGATCTGATTTATGGCTTGCCGAAACAGACTCCAGAGACTTTTAAGGAGACTGTTGATGCTGTTCTGAAGATGAGTCCTGACCGCCTCTCGGTTTACAACTATGCACATTTACCCCACATCTTTAAACCCCAACGCAGAATTGCTGAGGTAGACTTGCCTGGAGCTGCGGACAGGTTGGATATCTTGTCAAACACGATCGAGAGGTTAGGCGAAGCTGGCTATGTCTTTATTGGCATGGATCACTTTGCCAAGCCAGATGACGAATTGGCGATTGCGCAAACAGAAGGCAAGCTTCATCGAAATTTCCAAGGCTATTCCACACAAGCTGAGTGCGATCTCTTGGCTTTTGGGATTTCGTCGATTGGTAAGGTTGATGATAGCTACTCACAAAATGTCCGCACACTAGACGAGTATTACTCAGCAATCGATGATGGCCATCTGCCCACACTCCGAGGTCTGCAATTAGACAAGGATGATTTACTGCGCCGTGAATTAATCGGTGAGTTAATGTGCCAATTTGCACTGGATACGGATTTATTTGCCAAGTCTCATCACATTGACTTCCCAAGTTACTTCAAGACAGAGATTGAAGAGTTAAAGCATCTGGAAGAGGCTGGCCTTCTTGAGTGGCAGGGTGCCGAGATGGTTGTGCCTATCAAAGGCCGACTCTTGGCTCGACGTGTGGCAATGACCTTCGATCGTCATCTGAGGGAATTTCAAGCTAAGGGCACTTATTCCAAAGTGCTTTGATCAAATAAGCATCAAAAATTGATCGATTTGATCTAGATCAAAAACTCATCAAAATAGTGTTGGTTTAAAACCAAGAATAAATTTCTGCAGCCTCTGTATTTGATTTGCATCAAATTACAGCACCATCTTCAATTTGAAAATAGATTCATCGAATTGATAACAGAAAAGGGGTACAACATGCGCATTAAAACTCTAGTAGCCGCTATGGCAGCAGTAGCTTCATTAGCTCCAATCGCCGCTCAAGCTCAATCTTCAAACGAGAACCCATGGATGGTTCGTGTCCGTGCTGTTGATTTACTTTGGACTAATGGTCAGTCAGGTAGCGTTGTTCAAGGCGCCAATGTAAAAGCAAAAGATCAAATTATTCCTGAGCTCGATATTTCATATTTCTTCACTAAAAATATCGCTGCTGAGTTGGTATTGACTTATCCACAAACCGTTCAAATTGACGTGGGTGGCAATAAGTTGGGTACGATTAAAGCATTGCCACCATCACTACTGTTGCAGTATCACTTCACAGATTTTGGTGCATTTAAGCCATATGTCGGTGCTGGTGTGAACTATACAATCTTCAGCAGTCGCAACAACTTGGGTAATGGTGCATTTTCTGTAGATAACTCTAGTTTTGGCGCTGTAGGTCAAATTGGTATGGATTACATGTTTGATAAAAATTGGGGTTTAAACGTTGACCTTAAATACGCAACAATGTCTACAAACGTAACGGATACATCTAATGGGGCAAATGTCGGTAAGTTGACTTTAAATCCTTGGATGCCAGCCGTTGGTGTGACTTACAAGTTCTAAGAATTCAGTTCTTAGTTCTTGAGATAGGGCCCCTTAGGGGCTCTATTTTTTTGTCTACTCTTTACTGAATCAAGTGATCAATTAGCTTCTCAAATCTGGCTTCATCAAAATGTAGATTATCGAAGCGCTGTATTGCAATATGCTCTGGAGGATTCAATCTGCGTTTAGTGTATTGATCCCAGTGTTTGAGTTTGTATTCATCTCGAGGGTCTGCGCGCTTTTCCATACGATGCTTTGCTTCGCTTTCATCGAGATCTATCCAGGCAATTTTGATGCTGGATACGCTGGGGACTCCTAGTTCTTCGGGATTGAACATTCGGCCACTTTGGATTTCACTTGAGAATGGACCTACCAGGATGACGTTGACACCCAGCTGGAGGTTTTCTTTGGCGATGGCGATGAGGCCTGCGTATTCCCAATCCCTGAGGTTTTGAAGATAGAAGGGGCTATCACGATCATTGGGGTTATTGGTAGTGAGCTCCATGACATGAGCGCTATAAGCGCCATAGACCGTATCTTTATCTAAAAAGAAAAAGCTCTCGCCCGTCTTTTCCACAATGAGGGGAAGTGCCTTTTTTGCTAAAGTGGTTTTACCAGTGCCAGCATGTCCGGCAAAGAGGATAAGTCGTGGTGCGCTAGGACTGAGCTTACAGGTCATTTATCTCTTTATTTGGGTGTATTGCCTGGGTAAATTCTACTTCTCAATCCCATGTTTATTGGAAATATCACCACTTTGAGTGAAGTGACGATAATGTCGCCATGGCTTTAATCGTACTCACTGATGCAAAACTGGCTTTTGGCCACGTTGACCTCCTCGCAAATACTGCTTTCTCATTGGAATCTGGGGAGCGGGTTGGCTTAATTGGCCGAAATGGCACTGGTAAATCTTCCTTACTGAAGATTCTAGCCGGCATAGAAAAAATGGATGATGGCTTGCTGCAATATCAGCAAGGCCTCCGTATTGCCTATGTTCCTCAGGAGCCTATTTTTGAGGCTGAGGAGACTGTATTTGATGCGGTATCTAAGGGTGTGGCCCAAGCCAAGGCTCTGCGCGAAGAATATGAAGCTCTGAGCATAGGAGAGTGGGACGATGCCGCCCACCATCGTCTTGATGAAGTGCAATCCCAATTAGAGGCCTTAAGTGGCTGGAATTGGGAGCAGCGCGTTCATGAGACTTTGGATCGTTTGCATTTAGAGGCTGAGGTCAAGATCAATACACTATCGGGCGGCACTAAGAAGCGTGTTGCTTTAGCGCGTGCTCTAGTAGAAATGCCAGATGTCTTGCTATTAGATGAACCTACTAACCATTTGGATTTGGATTCGATTTCTTGGTTGGAAGATTTGCTCAAGGAATACAAAGGCTCGGTGATTTTGATTACCCATGATCGCGCCTTCTTGGATAACGTCTGTACGCAAATTGTTGAACTCGATCGCGGCATCTTGCGCACCTATCCAGGTAATTTCTCGGCCTATGAGGTATTAAAAGATCAGGAAATGAATTCTGAGTCTTTGGCCAATGCGCGTGCGGATAAATTGCTCGCTCAAGAAGAGGTTTGGATTCGTAAAGGGGTTGAGGCAAGACGTACTCGCAGCGTTGCCCGTATAGCGCGCCTCGAAGCACTGCGTACCACTCGATCACAAAGACGTGATGCGGTTGGGCAGGTCAAGCTAGCAGTGTCTGCTGGAGATAGAAGCGGCAAGATTGTTGCTGATCTGCAGAATGTTTCTAAATCTTACGATCGTCCGATTGTGAAGGATTTCACGGCAACCATTTTGCGTGGCGATAAGGTTGGTCTGCTTGGCCCTAACGGTGCTGGCAAGACTACGCTTCTTAAATTAATACTTGGGACAATTGCGCCAGATTCTGGAACGGCAACCATGGGCACACGCATTGAGGTAGCCTACTTTGACCAGATGCGCGAAGGCTTAGATCTCAATGCTTCGCTAGAGGACTACATTAGCCCTGGTAGTGAGTGGATTGAAATTAATGGCAATAAGAAGCATGTTAAGAGCTATCTAAGTGATTTCTTATTCGCACCTGAGCGCACCAATTCACCAGTCAGCACATTGTCTGGTGGAGAGCGCAACCGCCTATTGTTGGCACGCTTATTTGCTCGTCCTGCAAACGTCTTGGTTTTAGATGAGCCAACCAATGACTTGGATATCGATACTCTCGATTTGCTTGAGCAGTTATTGCAGGACTACAAAGGCACTGTGTTTTTAGTGAGTCATGATCGTTACTTCTTGGATAACGTAGTCACCAGCATCATTGCTAATGAGGGTGATGGATTCTGGCGTGAGTATGAAGGTGGTTACGAGGATTGGAAGATCCAGAAAGCGCGCTCAGATAAGATTCGTGCCGCCAGTGGTGGCCTTAAGTCTGAGCCGAAACAAGAGCTAAAGGTCGAACCAAAAGTTGAAGCTAAGCCTGTGGCTATAAAAAGCAGCGTGCAAAAGCTCAATGGCAAGGAGCGTCAGGAGCTTGAGGTATTGCCTTTGCAAATCGAGACGCTAGAGACGGAGCAGGCGGATATTGGTATTGCGATGAGTAATCCAGACCTTTATAAGAACGAGCCTGAATTAGCGGCCAGCATGCAAGCACGCTTATCTGAAATTACTGCCGATCTCGATATTAAGTTACAGCGCTGGGAATTACTCTTAAGTCGTTCAGAGTCTTAATCTAATTTATGCTGCTTGGATTTGAGCAGTGAAAATGCCTCAAGCCCAAAAGATGCTACAAGAGCAATTAGCAGGGCAATGGCACTCGATGGTGCGGTCTTGATTGTATTAATTAGTAGGGCAGTGAATAAACTCAGATTAATTGCAATTGCGCACCACAAAATTTTAGGGCTAGCCCCTGTCTGCTTATGTACGCGAATATGTCCGTAGCTCACAACGGCATAAACCAATAGAAACGCCAGACTAGCCATCTGACCTACTTCACTTAGCGGGAATAGTAAGGCCAGAATAATTACGCCAACGGAGGAGACGGTAAGTGCACGTAGCTTGCTCTTCAGCACGGAGTTTCCTAGGGCGCTAGAGACTTCATGTTTCTCTGTAAGGTCTGCTGCGATATTGGAGGCTGCAAAAATAGTGGCATTGACTGCTGCAGCGCAGGCCAGTAAGGCGGAAATGCTAATAACAATAAAGCCAAGTTTACCTGCCACGATTTTTGCAGCATCAGCAAGCACGTGGCCATTATCCACTTGCATAACGTTTAAGGGCATGAGCAATACAACTGCCGTACTCACTGCTAGATACGCAATCGTCACCAAGATCAGCGCTGAAAACATGGCAAGAGATAATTCTTTTTGTGGACTCTTCATGGCTGATGAAGAATTAGTCACTACCCCGAAGCCTTGAAAATTAATGTAGAGAATGCCTGCAGCCACTGCAATGCCTTCAATCGAACCGCCAGCCATGTGATAGCTTTTGAAATCTGCCTGATGAAATCCCATGGCTGAGAATACAAGAAGGCTAATCACAACCAGACCAATTGCAAATGTCTCAGCCTTGCCAACCAAACTTGGCCCCAAAAGATTTAAGAAAGTACAAATCAAGATGATTGCTGCGGTAATGCATTTCAGCAGTATGGGGGAGAGGTCGCCCCCCAAAGATGGTATTGGTGTATTCAACGAAACCTGCTGCGTATAAAGCGGCAGCAATGAGGTAGGCAATGTATTGAAATAGATTAATGCCGCCAGAAATAATTCCAGGGCCATAACTCATGACTGTGAAGGTCGCTGCACCACCACTGCTCGGAAAAGTGGCGCCAAGTTTTGCGTAAGAGTACACCGAGAAGGAGGCTGCGATGGCCCCAATCAGAAAGGCTAGTGGCACGTGAGTGCCAGCATGTGAGCTCGCTAAACCTAAGAGGGAGTAAAGACCTGCACCCATCATCCCGCCGATACCGAGTGCGGTCGCAGAAAAAAGACTAATGTCCTTGGCTTGCTTAGGATTCCGTTTGAGTAAGCCTGAATTCAATCGCAATTAACCTAAATTGCTACGAAGCAGTTGGCTGCGTAGGCGAGTGATTTCATCTAGGAGATCAAGCGCTAAGGCAACCCCAGGGGTATTGAGTTCGAGGTCATGTGTCAGGTGAGCGGCAGTTTTTGCACGCTTGAGAGAGTCCCCACTAAAACGCCAGTCTTCAGGTGAGGAGCCGGTGGGACTCAAGACGCCCTCTGTTACCCATGACATGATGAGATCCTCTGGTGCACGCGTGGCCTGTGAAATTTCCACGATGCTCATGTGCACTTCTTCCTCAACAAGACTACCTTCAATCCAGGTGATTTTTGTTTGTGTCATATTCATCATCCCTTCAGGTGGGTTCTGGGGTTGAAATCAAAAGCTTTCTCTAGAGATTGATAAGCTTCTTTCTGGGCATCGGTGTCGGCGCTAGGCAAAACAATATTTGGTACAACGTATAAGTCACCAGCTTCTTTGCTGGGGATACCTTTTCCTTTGAGCCTCATCTTGCGACCGGTTGCTGTGCCAGCTGGAATCTTTAATTCCAGAGTGGAGCCCGCAGGGGTGGGGATGTTAACGGTTGTACCTAGTGCAGCTTCCCATGGGGCTAACGGCAAATCCAGATAAACATCTTTTCCGTCGACGCGGTAAGTGGGGTTTGCATGAAAATCAATCTCAAGGTACAGATCACCTGCACCACCTGTACCCATACCTGGACCGCCTTGCCCAGCTAAGCGTAGATTCTGCCCAGCCTTGATGCCCTTGGGAATGCTGACATCAAGTTTGCGTTCCTGTGTACTGACATGACCATTGGCATCTTGCGTAGGCATATGCAGGGAAATAGTGCGTTTTGCGCCGTTATAGGCATCAGCAAGATCAATCAAGATTTTGGCATGATGATCTTGGCCTTTAAAGTTCATGCCTTGACGTGGGTTGCCACCTCGTCCGCCTTGAGTATGGCGGCCTCTGCCAAAAAGAGATTCAAAGAATTCGCTTTGGTCACCCTCGTAGCCGCCACCAAATCCACCATGGCCGCCACCATAGTTACCATCGGAATATTCAAAGCCTTCATTCCAGTTTGGAGGTGGAGTGAAATCTTGACCATTTTGCCAATTGGAACCCATGCGATCGTATTCCGCACGCTTCTCGGTGTCCTTCAGTACGGAGTAGGCTTCGCCAACAGCTTTAAATTGCTCTTCTGCGCCAGCTTCTTTATTCACATCTGGGTGATATTTACGGGCTAGCTTGCGGTAAGCCGCTTTAATTTCTGCTTCGGTTGCACCACGTGCTACACCGAGTGTTTCGTAGTAGTCCCTGAATTTCATAATCCTAATGAAGTCCTGATTAAATCAATAAGCTTCATTCTACAATCCCTCAGCTTCTTTTTGGGCAAAGAAAAAGCGGGCATTAAGCCCGCCTAGAACTACCATTCTCCTGAGGCTGAACTTAACTCATGACCCCAACTTGCCATGGTACGAATTCATAATCTCCAAGACCCAGTTGTTCACTTTTAGAGGCCTCTCCTGAGGCTGTTCTCAGGAAGAGCTCAAAAATCCGTTGCCCCATTTCCTGAACTGAAACCGTGCCATCTAAGATCTCACCGCAATTAATGTCCATGTCTTCGGTAAGTCGCTCATACATCGGTGTATTGGTGGCAAGTTTGATGCAAGGCGCTGGCTTTGATCCAAACATGGAGCCACGCCCTGTGGTAAACGCAATTAAGTTAGCACCGCCAGCAATTTGACCTGTCGCTGAGACTGGATCAAAACCAGGCGTATCCATAAATACAAAGCCTTTAGCTGTAACTGGCTCTGCATATCGATACACTTCCATTAGCGGTCCCGTTCCACCTTTCATGGATGAGCCAAGGGACTTTTCAAAAATATTAGCTAGGCCACCGATTTGATTTCCGGGGCTGACTTGTCCATTGATCTGAACATCGCGGCCAACAGAATATTCATCTTTCCACCAGCGAATACGTTGGATTAATTTTTCACCAATGGCCTTGCTTGCTGCTCGGCGAGTAAGCGTGTGTTCAACACCATAAATCTCTGGCGTTTCAGAGAGAATGCCAGTGCCACCATGGCGCGACAAAATATCAATTGCTGCACCCAAGGCTGGGTTAGCGGTAATCGAAGAGAAGCCATCCGATCCACCGCATTGCAAACCAACGCAGAGGTGGCTTGCAGAGACGGTTTGCCTTTTTGCTTTATTAGCTTCTGGGAGGAGTGCTTTTACAGCCTCAATTCCTGCTTCAATTGTTTTGCGTGTGCCACCAGTCTCTTGCATGATGAAAGTATGCAAAGTGGAATTTTCTTGCAAAGCTTCTTGATCCATCAATCCTTTGAGTTGATTACGCTCACAACCCAAGCCAATGATCAGGGCGGCAGCCAGGTTGGGGTGCTGTGCGTATCCAGCCATAGTTCGGCGCAGCAGCTGCATTGGCTCGCCACTCATTTCCATTCCGCAACCAATACCATGACTAAATGCAACCACCCCGTCGATATTAGGAAAATCTTTCAAACGTTCAGGGGTAAACCACGCTGCAATTTTGTTCACTACAGTTGCGGAGCAATTTACAGTAGATAGAATGCCAATGAAATTGCGTGTACCTACTTTGCCATTAGCGCGCACGTAACCTTGAAAAGTCGCACGTTCAGATTCTGGTAAAAGGGTAGTGGGTTTATATTCGCTAGCATAGGCATAGTCGCGATCGAATTCACGAAACTCCGTGTTATGACTATGAACCATCGTGCCAGGCTCAATATCGGTATTGGCGAATCCTACGGTCACGTTGTATTTCAGAATCGGCTCACCCTTGAGAATTTTCTGAGCTGCAATTTTGTAGCCTGCTGGCACTTGACTGCGGCTCGTGAAATTCTCGCTCGGCACCACTTCGCCAATTGCCACATCTACCCGTGCAACCACAATATTGTCGTTGGGGTGGAGTCGAATAATGGGGCCAATTAGGCGCTTCTCTGAGATTTCAATCATTGAGTTTCTATGCTTATTTCGGGTTGTTATTTACATACTGATCGTAAGACTCAAACACTAAATTTTTAATGACTCAGGTCAAAGATAATGACTTCAGCATCTTTACCATTAGCGATTAGTAGATTGCTCTCGTTTTCTATCAATAGCGCATCACCAGTGGACAGGAGTATGCCGTTGACCTGTAAAGAGCCTTTCACAAGATGAACGTAGGCTTTACGCTCTGGATTGAGTTCTAATTTCTGGGATTCGGACCCATCAAATAAACCTGCATATATTTTGGCATCGGCATGAATTTTGACCGCGTTACCCTCGCCATCAGGGGATGCAATTAAGCAAAGCTTACCTTGCTTGTCCAAGAGTGGAATGGATTTTTGCTCGTAACTGGGTTGAACTTCCATAACATTTGGTTGAATCCAAATTTGCAGGAAGTGGGTGGTCTGATCTTTAGCGTGATTGAATTCACTATGGGTGACCCCCGTTCCGGCGCTCATGCGTTGAACATCCCCGGGTGGAATGCCCTTCACGTTCCCCATGCTATCTTCGTGAGCTAATTCACCAGATAAAACATAGCTGATGATTTCCATATTGCGGTGGCTATGTTTACCAAAACCCATGCCTGCCGCTACTCGATCCTCATTAATGACCCTTAGATTGCCCCAGCCCATAAATTGAGGGTCGTGGTAGCCGGCAAAAGAGAAGGAATGAAAGCTTTTAAGCCATCCGTGGTCTGCATAGCCACGTTCTTGGCATTTTCTGAGGACTAACATCTTGGCTCCTTTTCGGAAAGCGAATAAGCCTATTATCATTAGCTTTTGACATATTTGCTGATTGGTCATCCATGGGAAGTATCAAACAAGACATTAAAGAATCTGCCCTTGGTTTTGCTGAGGCCGCCCAAGAAAAATGGAGGGATTTGGTCCAGTTTCTCCAAGAGGCCTGGCCAATTCTTGCTTTGCTCTTCATTCTACTGGTCGGCATATGGTTATATGCCGACCCACCACCTCCGAGACAGGTCTTAATGGCTACGGGAACTGAGGGTGGTTCATATGAGGTGATGGCCAAAAAATATGCAGCTTTTTTTGAGAAAAAAGGTATCAAGCTTGAGCTGGTGAAAACCAAGGGCGCTCAAGAAAACTTAAAACGCCTTGCTGATCGCAAAGATCCCTTGCAAGCAGCATTTGTTCAGGCTGGGACATTTAATCCCGACGGAATTGGTGGTATTGATTCACTAGGTGCGGTCGATTATGAGCCTATATGGTTTTTTTATCGCGGGCCAGAAATTAAGGCGTCTAATTTTAGAGAAGCGAATGGTCAAATGAAATATTTCCTTAAAGGGAAAGTTTCTATCGGTGCTGTTGGTAGTGGCACCCACTCTCAAGCTACGCGCTTGATAGAGGCATCTGGACTTCAGAAAGAAGCCCATTTCTTATATTTACCTAATCATGAGGCAGTAAATGCTCTAAAGAAGGGTGAGATTGATGGTGCTTTTTTGGTTGATGGCTATCAATCAGAAAATGTTCAAGCATTACTGAGCGATCCACAAATTCATCTCGCTGGATTTGAGCGAGCCCAGGCATATACCCATCTCTTACCTTACTTGCATACCTTAAAAGTGCCTATTGGTGGATTTAGTTTGCCTAGAAATAATCCCGATACTGACATACAGTTGTTATCAACAACGACCAATCTATTGATTGATGATCGCATGCATCCTGCGCTTCAATTTCTTTTTTTAGAAGCGGCGCACGAGATTAACGGTAAAGCTAATTTTTTTGCACGGCGCGGAGAATTCCCTTTCTTTGGAGATTCTCATTTCCCGGAGAGCCCAGTCGCTTTGCATTATGAAAAAAATGGTTCGCCTTGGTTAATGACCTATTTCCCATTTTGGCTAGCAGAGCTCGTCAACCGTTTACTGTTTGTGTTCTTACCATTCTGCATGATCGCTTATCCAGCCCTCATTAGTCTTCCTGGTTATCGAAATAAGCGAATGCGACGCAAGATTAACTCCCTGTATGGGACTCTCAAAGCCTATGAGCAGGAGATGATTGAGGGTTTCTCATCAGTCTCTGGTGATGAATATCTTAAAAAGCTGGATCTTTTGGAATACGAAGCGCTCCAGCTAAAAGTTCCCAAGAGCATGGCTGGCGACTACTACACTCTGAGGACTAATATTGATTATGTGCGGAACTGCTTAAATCGAGATACTAGACCATATCAACTCCAAGATGGTAATGTTGATATTTGATACGACATATTGCTTAAATAAAGATTCGCCTTATGAGACCTTACGACCACCCGGCCAGAAGACAGCTGCACGATGAGGTCCATGCGCGCCCCCCAATTGCGCTGTGGCCAAACGAAAGAGTGCTATCCCAATCTTTTCTGCTCGATGCAAATTCTCGTCAAACTCAGATTGCGTGGATTCAAAAGTTAAGCGCTGCATTGGGCGTGCCCAATGATGAGCAGGACCACTCTTTCAAAATATTGACCCTGACTCCTGAGCCCCAGAGAGTGCTGATCAAATGGGAGTTGCATGGTGAGTTTGCAACTATCGCGGCCATTGTGCATAACCCAGTCAAAATTACTGGGCCGCTGCTAGACTCTCGCCTTGCTCTGGAAAAGAGCTTGGATAAATTATTTCAGGACCTAGGCTGCCCAACGATTGTTGAGGCAGGTGGCGACAGAATTTCAGCATTAGATATCGCATTTGAGCATCGTCCTCTATTTTCTGAAGCTCAAGAGGTTTCCGCTATTTTTAGTGGAAATACCGTACTCGGAAGTTACATTTTGTTGAGTAAGAAAGCTCAACTGTGGACGGATTTAAGTTTGGATGAAGATGGCTTCATCTCTTACTTTATTCCGCACGATATTTTGGGCTCACGACAGGCTGGTCGTATAGCACGAGCTCTTGCTGAAGCGGAAACCTATCGTATGGCAGCCATGATCGCATTCCCAGTGGCGAAGAGTCTCTCTATGCCACTCAGAAGTGCGGAGTCGGAATTGGCAGATCTTTCTAAGAATATTTCTCAGCTCCAAACCGAGCCTGGTATCCATACTGAAAAGGATGGACAGTTTTTAGGTGAGCTTTCTCATTTAGCCTCAAGAGCCGAGCAGTGGATTTCTGGCTATGGATTGCGCTTTACTGCCTCAGAGGCATACAGCCAATTGCTTAGTAAGAACTTATATGAGTTAGCAGAGTCTCCGATTCCAGGTGTGCAGTCCTTATCGGAGTTTATGGATCGGCGTTTTCAGCCTGCGATGGGTACCTGTATTTGGACTCAGCGTAGATTAAAAGAGCTGTCTGACCGTATCTCGAGAACTACTCAAACCTTGAGGACTCGTATTGAATTTGTAAATGAGGAGCAGACGCAGAAATTGCTTGCTAGCATGGATCAGCGGGCACGTTTGCAATTACGTCTGCAAGAGACAGTAGAGAGCTTGTCAGTTCTGGTATTGACTTACTATGCAGTGAGTTTATTGGCCTATGTCGCTAAAGGCGGCAAAGAGGCTGGTCTTGCTATTCATCCAGAGATTGTTGCCGCAATTGCAGCCCCAGTGGTCGCGATCATCTTCTTGTTGATTAGTAAGCGGCGACGCAAGCGAATTGTAGAGATGGGCAAATCGCTCTAGACATTAAAAAAGAGGCCGAGGCCTCTTTTTTAATGAGCGTAGATACTTTATTAACCCAAGCTGTCTGCCCAGATATTGTGTGCCCAGCCCCAAGCATAAACACCCTCGAGAGTGGTTGGGGCCGGTGAGAGGCCACCAGCTCCTTTAACAGGCAAGAAGGTTTTTTTCTCAGCATCATATTGATGCACGCTAGCCACGTGAACCACATCCCTGGTATTAACAAAGCTATAGCAAGTATTGGTGACTACTGGCGCTGGATTGACTTCCCAGCCGCTGAGTTCAGCAACAATAGCTGCTGCAGCAACCTTGGCATGCTGATTAGCCATATGCCCTGACTTTGGCATCGTTGGAGCAATCTGAATCGAGTCACCCAAGACGTGAATATCTTTACGCGCTGTTGATTCAAAGTTGAGGAAGTTCACATTCACCCAGCGTCCATTGGAGTTGGCTAAACCTGTCTTCATGGCAATTTCACCGGCAGACATTTGCGGCAAGACATTCAACACGTCAGCCTTCACATCATCAGCAACTTCCAGTTTGAGTGTTTTGGTTTTAGCGTCTACACCAACCACATTATGTTTAGGTCGATACTCAATAATGCCAGCGTACTGCTCGGCCCATACCTTCTTAAACAAACCTCCTTTGGAGGTGACATCCTGGTTAGCATCCAGAATTAATACCTTACCCTTAGGATTATGTTGCTTGAGGTAATTTGCAACCTGGCAAGCACGCTCATAAGGTCCAGGAGGGCAGCGATAAGGCGCCTCTGGAATGCTAATTGCAAAAGTACCACCTTCGCGCATAGCCGCGATTTGTTTATGTAGGGCAACAGTTTCAGGACCCGCTTTCCAGGCTTGCAGGGTTACGCCATCTTTGTTAGCTTGTGCTAGGCCCTCAATGCTCTTGAAATTCAGTGATATGCCGGGAGACACGACAGCCTTGTCGTAACGCAAAGTTTTGCCGGAGGCAAGGGTGACTGTTTTCTTATCCGGATCAATGCTGCTGACGCTGTCTTGAATAATCTTGATGCCATGACGCTTGCTCAGTGTGTCATAAGGTGATGTGATTTCAGCTAGAGTTCGTGAGCCGCCAACAACCAAATTGGACAGTGGGCACGAGATAAAAGAGGTATTTGGCTCTATGAGAGTCACTCGCGCTGTGTTGTTTGAGAATAGTCGCAAATACTTAGCGGCAGTAGCGCCACCATATCCGCCACCGATAACGAGAATTTCTGCTTTTTGTAAATTGGCTGCTTTTGTTTGGGTAGACAACCCTGCAAGTAGACCTACTGCTGCAGCGCTCTGACCTATAAAATGTCGACGATCCATGGCGCCTCCTTATTGTTTCTTGCCAAGTTGATTGGCAATAGTGGTGAGTTGTTCATCGGTATAGCCTTTTGCTAGCTGGGGCATGATGGTCCCCTCTAAGGCGCCAGACTTGTAGGCTTTGAGTTTTGCCAGCATCTCTTGGCTGGTCAAGTTGTTGATAAGTGGCATCCCACCGTCAACTACACCTTTGCCATCTGTACCGTGACAATTAGCGCAGGTTGCAGCAAGGCTACGGTTGTATAGTTGTTCAGCACTCTGTGCAAAGCTGAGGCCGCTCCACTGGCTCAAGCCAATCAAGGTGCCAGCCACCAAAATAGGTTTTAGGTACTTCACTCGCATAGGGATAGTCTCCGTCATACACACAGCAGTTTTAAGAATGATGCTTACAAATAGTATCTTAATCAGATAGTGATTAGATTGGTGGTTTTACTTAGATGAATTTTCAATATGCTTAGAGTAAAAAGTGAGGGTATTGATGCCGATAGTTTTTAGCTTTTAAGCCCAAGACCTATAAACTAGCGATATGCGTGGCTCTTTTACTTACCGAAATGCACTTTTTATCCTTCTTCTAGGTGTATTCACCTACTTTTATGGTTTAGATAGTCGCTTCGCCCCAAAAAATGGGGATGAATATCCCTACATGCACATCGTTCGGATGACTGCGGATGTTGGGGCTTGGCTACCCCTTCAATCCGAGATGGATGGTATTAAAAATACTAAGCCTCCCCTGGTGTTTTGGGAGGGTATCGCTAGTACTGCTTGGGGCAGTGATTGGAGCCTTTTCGCGCTACGCTGGCCTAGTGTTTTATATACAGGCTTAACAGCATTTTTCTTATTTTTGGCTGTTGCTCGGTTTAGTGGAAAAAAGCAGACCGGACTGCTGGCAGCTTTAGTGTGGCTTTCTTTTTTTGCAAGCTATCGTTATGGCCGCCCATTCCTCACTGATCCTCCCGAAGTATTTTGGTTGAGCTTGCCATTCTTTGCGCTTCTCTATTGGGGTAAAGCTGCTTTTGAATCTAAGCTCTTATTTCCGCTGTTGGCGGGCGCCTCATTTGGTATGGCCTTATTGTCAAAGTCCTTTGCTTACATTGTTCCTGCTGCGTTTGCCTTAGGCCTTTTTTACTGGCGCTGGCGAGAGTGGAGTATTCCAAAAGTCTTATTGAGAGACTTATATAAAGTTATTTTGATTACTCTACTTGCTCTGGGTATATTCGCGCTCTGGTTTGTGCTGGATCCTTTTCCAGAGGCAGTTTGGAAAGAGTTTGTTCTGGGTGAGAACGCTGGCAAGTTTGAGGCACGGAGCTCGCATTACCTGCTTGATCTAGTGCGTGGAGGGGATAGCATTTGGATGCTGGCCTTAACGACTCTAGCAAATGCTGGTCTTTTCACTTTCGTTTTGATTTCTGCTTTGATTCAATGCTGGAGAGAGCGTCGATTTATATCTCTTGAAGAGGGCTTGCTACTCCTCTTGGCTTTGGCATTTTTTATTGTGTTTAGTTTGCCAAGCCAGCGATCTGGTCGATATCTGCTGCCAGTGATGCCGGTATTCGCTGCTCTTATTGCAATTTACTGGGATCGATTGCCTTTATGGGGGTTTTGGATTGCATTGCTTTTGCAGCTGATCTTGCTTTCTGCGCTTTCTTGGGTTGGCGGAAACTTACAGTTATCGGATTTCTTGGGCCAGTCTGGCATTTGGAATTACTCCCCATGGCATTGGGTATTCATGGCGGCTTCAATTGCCTTGGTATTGCTAGGTATATTGCATCGAGACCGTAGCAAGGTAATTGCTTTGGCGGGTTGCTTTCTTTGCTATTGCGCACTCACCACTAGTCTGTCACCCCTTGAAGGTGCTTTAGGTCGATATTCTGAATCCACTATTCAGGATGTTGCAGGAAAAGATGTTTGGGTGCCTTGTGACTATCGCGCTAAAGATGAGGAGTATCGACTCTTGTTACCAGGTGCAATATTGCATGGCTATTTGGCAAAGGATGCGACCCAGATTGATTTGCTCAGCAATACTTATCCATTAGTGGCTGTTCAGTCGTCAATAGGTGTAGAGCCAGCACTTTGTGAATCTTGCCAGATCGTAGGTAAGCGTATGGAGATGCGGGCCCGGCATTCTGATGCTGAGATTCAGGCGATACTTAAAGGCCATATTGGAGAGCATTTATTTGTGAATGAGTATTTAATTTCTACACCCGCAACGATGACCTTGCCATTGGTAGGTAAGGACGCTTGTCGATGAACCGCGTAGTTGCTTTTTGTTTTTTATTACTTGCTTCTGTGCTGGGCTATCTACATATTGATAGTCGCCCAATATGGGCTCCATTTGCAGGTGAATATCCAGTCCACAGTGTGCAGCAAGCGGATGATGTTCCTCAGTCAATCGAGGATGTAAAGCCAGCAAAGAATCTTAAACATATTGCGCCAACAAAGATCGCACAGCCAAGTCTCAGGATAGATTGGTTGCCAGATACTGGCGCTCCTTCAGTGCATGCCGCCTCCTTAATTGCGCTGAAAGATGGTGTGATTCGAGCCTTCTGGTTTGCAGGGAGTCGCGAAGGTGCACCAGATGTGGTGATCAATACATCTGTTTTTGATCCACAGGCAGCCAGGTGGAGTGCTCCAACTGTTGTAATGGATCGAGTTAGTGCAGAAAAGGGTCTGTCCCGTTACATTGCTAAATTAGGTAATCCTGTTCCAGTAAGAATGGCTGATGGTCGCATGCAGTTATTTTTTGTCACCGTATCGATTGGAGGTTGGGCAGGCAGTTCAATCTCTTCAGTGATCTCGGATGATGAGGGTTTAACTTGGGATCGGCCTCAGCGCTTGATTAGCTCACCCTTAATTAATCTCAGCACCTTGGTAAAGTCACCGGCTATCCCATTTGCCGATGGCCGCTTGGGTTTGCCCGCTTATCACGAATGGATTGGTCGCTTTGGGGAGTTCCTCAGAATCGAGGCAAGTCAGGTTATTGATAAACGACGTATGAGCTCTGGTAGAAGTGCGATTCAGCCTGCAGTTTTTACTGATGGGCCTCAAGAGGCAAGCGCTTTTTTCCGTCAAACACGGTCAAGCTCGCAGCCAAAGCAAATCCCCGTCAGTGACACCAAGGATGCTGGACAGTCATGGGTTGTAACGAAAGATCTTGAAATTCCCAATCCAAACTCAGCCCTTGCTGCACTTACTTTAGCTAATGGCACAAAATTAATGGTGCTCAATAATATTGAAGCAGCGCGTTATCGATTGGTAATGGTGATGTGTGAGCCAAACTCTACTCAATGGCGAGTGATTCAGGTACTTGAAGATGATGAGACTTTGCTCAATAACTTGCATCGAGAATTCTCATACCCATATTTAGTATCTGCGAATGGTGAGGATGCCCATCTTGCCTATACCTGGAATAGACAAAAGATTAAGCATGTGCACTTTCCGGCTGCTTGGTTTAACTATGCCGTAAGCAGTTTTAAAGAAAAGGATGCGCAATGATGGCTCCTTATTTACAAATCATTGCATTACTTGAAATGTCAATTACTTGTGCGGTAGTGTTGATGATTCTTCTTCAAAAACTATCCTCATTAGAGATCCCATTTTTAATTCGACTGCTGATGGTTTTATTACTAGCCAACCTATTTTTCTGGCCGCTGGGAATGTCGCTTGAGTTACCTTTGTCTGCCTATGTCCGTGGAGTCACTGGGGAGCTTAGTATCGTGACAATGCTTTTGTTGTGGAGCTCCATATTGCCTGCTGCACAAAAGACGCCGCTGGGATTCAAAGCCCCTTTAGCAATCATTGCAATTGTGTTTTATCCCCTAGCGCTAGGCTTTGGAATGTTCGATCCCTATGTATGGGGCTATGGCTCCATTGGATTCTTGGGCGCCGTTATTCTATTTGCCATTGTCTGCGGTCTAGCTGGATGGACTAAGGGTGTTTGGCTTATTTCGGTTGCAATCATTGCTTGGGCAGCCCATTGGCATGAGTCAGCAAATCTCTGGGACTATCTCTTGGATCCTTTCTTGGCCATTTGGGCTCTGCTTGCTATCCCCAGCGCAATCCATCAGAAGCGTCGTGAGAAGGCGCAGTCAGGATATCTTTTTAGGGCGGGTTAATTGACTATAAAGTAGGCAATGATCCTGCCGATGATATTGGTGCAATAAAAAAGGCCAGCTAGAAGCTGGCCTTTTGACAACATTTGCGATCCGGTTAAGGATTAATCAGAAATCTTTGATTTACGAATCAATGGACCCCACTTATTGAGCTCTGAATCAACTTGAGCCTTAAGAGATTGTGATGTGACTTTATCCATTGAAACAATATCAATACTGGACTCATCAAGACGCTTCTTAATATCTGGATCTTTCAATGCAGCTTTCAGGGCAGCATTAATTTTGGCAACTACAGCTGGAGGAGTGCCTTTAGGTGCATAGATACCATGCCAAACTTTAACGTCAAAGCCTTTTAAGCCTTGCTCATCTAAAGTAGGAATATTAGGCAAGCTTGGCAAGCGCTTTGGTGTTGTTACACCAAAAGTTTTCACTTTGTCTGCTTTGATGTATCCAACAGTCTGAGTAGTTTGATCGCAGAGCAGATCAACCTGACCGCCTAACAAATCAGTAAGGGCAGGACCTGTACCTTTGTAAGGGATGTTAGTTAGCTTCACGCCTAAACGACTTTGGAACAGTAAGCCGCAAAGTTGAGAAACTGCGCCTGGGCCAGCATTAGCCATAGTTACTTTAGAACCATTGGCTTTGATGTAGGCCTCGAGTTCTTTAAAGTTATTGGCTGGCAAATCTTTTTTACCTAAGAGCACCATTGGCACATCAACAACTTGACCGATGTATTCAAAGCTCTCTAATGGATCGTATGGGAGCTTGTCATACAGGGCTGGCGCAGTTGCCATACCGATGTGATAAATAAACAGTATGTAGCCATCTGGTTTTGCGCGCGCTACTTTAGTAGCGGCAATTGTGCCTCCTGCACCAGTAACGTTTTCAACTACGACAGTTTGTCCAAGTGATTTGCCCATTGGTACGGCAATCAAACGGGCAACAGTATCTGTAGGCCCACCGGCTGAGAATGGAACCACCAAGGATATGGGCTTCGTTGGAAATGGCTCATCCGCTGCTAAGGCTTGTGTCGATAAAAGGCCGCTGGCAAGAAAAAGCGTTCCTACGCTAGCTAGCAAAGTTTTCTTTAATTTCATTTAAGTCTCCGTTAATGTGTAATGCGAAGTAATTTTGCCACTTTTAATTACTATCGCCTTTAGGGTTTACCAGTAATTGCTAGTGTTCTTTGCGCCAATAAGACTACTGGGCGGTCAATCATGCGGCCATCTAATTTCACTGCGCCACCCTTAGATGCTTTATCCGCTTCAATCACGCGATGCGCCCAAGAGACTTCTGCGGCAGTGGGCATAAAGGAGGTCTTCACTAGGGAAACCTGTTTTGGGTGGATGCATAGCTTGCCACCAAAGCCCATTCTTTTCGCTCGCTCCGCATCATCAGTGATGCGCTCAATGTTGTCAGTAGAGGGACTAACCCCATCAATTGGAGGGGCAATCTGTGCCAAGCGTGAGGCCAACACAATCTGAAAGCGTGCCGTATGTAGTTCGGATTCTTGGGGGTCGCACACCATTCCCAAGTCTGCCTGCAAATCAATATTGCCCAAAGCCAAACGTAATACCTGCTCAGAGTTTGCAATCTCATTAAGGCGATCAAGGCCAATAGCAGTTTCAATCATCGGAATGATTGCAGTGTTTGGCAGGATTTGTGCTGCGCCATTAATTTGGTCGAGAGATTCACTCTTAGGAATTAATAGACAAGCTGCATCTAATTCTTGAGCCAAGATTAGATCTGCTGAATAAAAATGGCTGCCAGGAGAATTCGAGCGAATAATCAGACGCTTTTTTTGTTCTGCACTAAACGTAGGCCAAGCAGAGCGAATGGCTGCGCGTGCAGACTCTTTGTCTTCCTCAGCAACTGCATCCTCTAGGTCGATGATGACGCCATCGGCGCCACTATCTAAGGCTTTAGTGAAACGCTCTGGGCGTGTGCCCGGAACAAATAAGAAGGTGCTGCTAAAGCCAAGGGGTGTATCAAGTGGGTTCATCAATGAGGCTTTATTAAAAATGAAACAAAAGAGAAAAAATAAACGATTCTGAAGTTAAGGGAGTAATTGGCCTATCTTGGACTGATTGCGGATATTCCACAAGCGCTCGATAGCAGCACTCATCTCGCTTGGGCTTGCGCCACCACTAAATGCAGCAAGACGCATCGCCTTATCTGTAATCTCAGCACGGCTTAAGGTGTTGCCAGGGTCTCCCTTGGGCTCATCAACACGACCTTCTAATGCTTCACCATTATTTAAATAGACTTTGACTTTGCCGATCCAGCTTTGGGGGTAGGCACTATCTACCTCAGAATCTAAGATCATGGTGACGCGATCGCGGAATAAGCAAATTTCTTGATCATGAAAATGTTGATCAAATTCTTGTAAGCCGGCAAATTGATAGTGGGCAACTAGCGCTAATACAGTTCCCATAGAGAACTTAGATTGATGCACGGTGGCAGGATCTATTACTGGACCCAAGACATCAATTGCTCCTTGGTGAACCAAGGTTTCTACCTTGGCGATATCGCTAGGCTTGAGATGGTGTTTCAACATGATTTGCAATAAGGCATCGGCAGCAGGGTGGGTATGACGACAAGAGGCGTGATATTTGAAGCTAGTTTCTGCAATGGTCCAACGCGTTCCCAGTCGATTAATTAATTTGCTTGGATCAGCATCACTCGACATGCCGGCAGCCAAACCTTGTTTACCTTCTAAGATATGCTCAGCACCAGTGAAGCCGGATTGCGCTAAGTAGGCTGACATCAAGCCGGTTGAGGCGGCATGTGCTGTATGTAGTTGCTTAGAGTCGGCAGCATCGCGCAGAAATTCCCAAAGACCGGCAGATTGTGTACCAGCCGAACCAAAAGCATGCAGCATTTGGCTTGGGTTGAGTTTAAGAAGATGACCTACAGCAGCTGCAGCAGCTAAGGTGCCGGCAGTGCCTGTAGTGTGAAATGTTTTGTAGTGTGAGCGGCCTAAAAACTCGCCAACCCGAATGCCGACCTCATATCCTGCAACTGCGGCTACGAGCAGATCTTTTCCTGAGGCATCTATGGCTTGAGCCGTTGCGAGAGCGGCAGGAAATACGATAGTTCCTGGATGAAATACAGAGCCATTGTGCACGTCATCTTGTTCAGCCACATGCGATGCAGCTGCATTTGCTAATGTCGCTAAGAAAGGGCTTGATGTTGTGCGGTGAATGAGGATTTCAGCAGAGCCAGGGTTGGTGTCATTGAAGCCACCCATACTTTGTGCAAACTTTGTAATTGCCTCTACCGGGCGCGAACCTTTGCCAGCAATCGCAGAGCCAAACCAGTCCACTAGTAAATCTTCGGTGCGGGCAATGACCTCTTCGGGGATATCGCCAATTTTTAACTCAGAAGCAAATGTAGCTAAGGCCTTGGATAAATGCGGAGTAGTCATAACAAAATCATTCCCTAGGCTAAAACTGCAGTGGCTTGCATAGTGAGCCAGCCTTCGTGATCTTCAGCCCAAATAGAGATGGTTTTTCCAGATGGATCTCTCTCGAGATCGGGTTTTGCGCTGACTTTAAAAGGATTGATATCAAAAGTAGGGCGAATGGCGCGGAACTCAAAGCTCTTCAACCTGCAGCCTGGAATGCTTTGGCGCACCAGATCTACCAATAAGGTTGCAATTAAAGGACCATGAACAATAAGGCCAGGATAGCCCTCTACTTCAGTGACGTATTTGCGATCGTAATGAATGCGATGGCCGTTAAACGTTAGTGCTGAGTAGCGAAACAATAAAACATCATCAGGTGTAATAGTCTTTGTCCACTGTGCATCTGTGGGTGCTGGTGTGGGTGCAACGGGCTTATCGTCTGGGCCAGGTGCATCGCGATACACGATGTCATGCTCTTCAATTAAGGCTAAGCCATTTTGATTGGAGATTGCATGCTTTACCAATACGAAAATGAGATCACCAGTGCGACCTGCTTTGTGTGTCACAGATTCAATTCTGGAGACGCGCTCGATCTCATCACCTACTTCGAGCGGAGCTAGCCATTGAACTCGGCTGCCGGCCCACATCCGACGTGGTAGCGGTACGGGTGGTAAAAATCCGCCACGCTTAGGGTGGCCATCAGGTCCGATTTCAGATTGAAGGGCGCAAGGCAAAAAATAGAGCCAATGCCATAACTCCGGAAGAAAAGTGCCGTCATTCGGTGCAGGGTCTGGTCGATCGAGCGTTGCCGATAAGGCTTTGACTGGAGCTGCAGTAACAATGTCTTGAAGAGTCTCGGTTTTGCCGAGCCACTCTTGAAGATGGGTGATGGTTTGAGGTTCGATTCGCATAACTTCCATTATGCCAATTTCAGCTCTAAATGCGATGGGTCTAGATCAATAAACTCGCTAATAAATAACTGAGTAAGCCGGCTAAGGCTGAGCCAGTTAACACGCTAATCACACCTTTTTGAAACTTAAACAGCGCTAAGCCTGCAAGCAAGGTAATTGCAATCGAAATCCAAGAGATGGAGCCGCCTAGACCATGTGGAAAAAAGACGTGATAGGCAAAGAACAGCCCAAGATTGGCAATGACGCCAACTACAGCGGCAGAGATTGCTGTGAGTGGAGCAGTAAAACTTAACTTGCCATGTGTGGATTCAATGAGCGGTCCGCCGACCAAGACCAAGAAAAAAGAGGGAAGGAAAGTAAACCAGGTGGCAACGCAGGCACCAAGTACGCCAAACCAAAATGGATTGCTATTGCCGATGAGATGTTGAATGTGGCCAGCTAGGTAGCCAACAAAAGCCACCACCATGATGAGCGGTCCAGGGGTAGTTTCTCCAAGCGCTAACCCATCCATCATTTGACCGGCGCTGAGCCAATGAAATTGATCGACAGCGCCCTGATAAACATAGGGCAGAACTGCATAAGCACCACCAAAGGTGAGAAAGGCGGCCTTAGTGAAAAACCAAGCAATTTGCGGATAAAGTGTTTTCCATCCAAAAATCAGGGCCAATGCAATAAATGGAATAAGCCAGAGCGCTGTAACTACTGAGCTATGTATTACAAACCGCTCTCTGGAAAACTTGGCATGCTCTGGAGTTGGCGTGTGATCGTCAATGATGGCAGGGGCATGCGTCTCACCCACTTTATTGTGAGGAGTAGTTTGTTGAAAATATTCTGGGAAACGCTTACCACCCCAAATGCCAATCAAGGCCGCAAAGATAACAATGATCGGGAAAGCCAGGTTAAATATAAAGATCGCCAGAAAAGATCCCAGTGCAATCCAACGTAGTGCGTGATTGTGAATTGTACGCTTACCAATACGGACTGCAGCATGCAGAATGATGGCGGTAACGGCAGGTTTGATGCCAAAGAAAATAGCGGCAATCCAGGGTACTTGGCCAAAAGTTAGGTAGACCCAAGATAGGCCAATCAAAATAAAGAGAGAAGGCAAAACAAAGAGGGTGCCGGCTAGAACCCCACCCCAAGTGCGATGCATGAGCCAGCCAATATAGGTGACTAATTGCTGAGCCTCTGGCCCCGGTAACAGCATGCAATAGTTCAGCGCATGTAAAAAGCGCCGCTCAGAAATCCAGCGACGCTTTTCAACAAGCTCTTGGTGGAGGACAGCAATTTGCCCCGCGGGCCCACCAAAGCTAATAAAGCCTAGCTTGGCCCAAAATTTCAGGGCTTTGCGAAGTGGAACGCTCAAACTTCGTCCATTCCACCAACAACTTGGCTAAAGCCATTATCAACATAAATAATTTCAGCGGTGATTCCGTTTGCTAAATCAGATAGCAAGAAGGCGGCGGTATTGCCAACATCATCAATGGTGACGTTACGACGCAGTGGTGCAGTTTGTTCAACGGCCTCTAGGATCTTTCCAAATCCTTTAATGCCTGAGGCAGCCAAAGTTTTAATTGGGCCAGCAGAGATGCCGTTAGCACGAATACCTTTAGGGCCAACGGAGCCGGCGAGGTAACGAACAGAGGCTTCAAGGGATGCCTTGGCTAAACCCATGGTGTTGTAGTTAGGTACATTCTTCATTGAACCTAAGTAAGTGAGAGTCAATAAGGATGACTTGTCACGCAACATTGGCAAAGCTTCTTTTGCCATCGCTGGGAAGCTGTAAGCAGAAATATCATGAGCAATTTTGAAGCCTTCGCGCGACAGACCTTCTAAAAAGTCGCCTGCAATAGCCTCGCGTGGCGCAAAGCCAATTGCGTGAACAAAGCCATCAAACTGCGGCCAAGTCTTCGCTAAATCCTTAAAGAGGGCTGAAATCTGTTCATCGCTACCAACGTCGCAGTCAAAAATCAGCTCGGTATTGAATTCTTTAGCGAAATCAACAATGCGGTCTTTAAAGCGCTCACCAACGTAGGTAAAGGCTAATTCAGCCCCTTCGCGGTGGCATGCCTTGGCAATGCCATAGGCAATTGAGCGGTTAGAAAGAAGGCCGGTAATCAGAATTTTTTTGCCAGCGAGAAAGCCCATATCGTGTCCTTTGCTTCAAATGTGGTTTGCTATCTACAATTGTTGCATATATGCCCATGCACCCTGCCATCCGCCAAATCCCCACTTTGCTGCTCTTAGCCCTTCTGGCTGGGGTAGCAGTCAATTCGGCTCAGGGTGCCCAGGGAATTGCTCAGTACGGCAAACCCAAGTACGCGGATGGATTTAGCCATTTTGACTATGTGAACCCGAATGCTCCTAGGGGTGGCACGCTCACTTTGCCCAACCCGGACCGCCGGACAAGTTTTGATAAGTTCAATCCATTTACCTTACGTGGCGTGGCTGCCCCTGGCATAGCTCAGCTGATGTTTGAATCCTTGGCGGTAGGCAGTGCGGATGAGGTCTCCAGTGCCTATGGTCTGATCGCAGAAGATATTGCGGTCGCACCCGACAAGATGTCTGTGGTGTTTCGGATTCGTCCAGAGGCGAAGTTTTCGGATGGCAGTGCGATCTTAGCTAGTGATGTCAAACACAGCTTTGACACTTTGATGAGTTCACTTGCTAATCCGCAATTTAAAACGGTCTATGCCGATGTGAAGCAAGCGGTAGTGGTTTCTGATCGGGTAATCCGTTTTGATTTTAAGAATCGCAATCCTGAATTACCGGTGATGGTGGGTACCTTGCCAATCTTCTCTCGTAATTGGGGCAAGAAGCCTGATGGCACGATTACGCCATTTGATAAGTTAACCTTTGAGCTACCGATAGCGAGCGGTCCCTATGTCATTGAGTCTTACAAAGCTGGTAAGACCATGATCTTTAAGCGCAACCCAAATTACTGGGCTGATCAGGGCGGTAAGACGCTTAATGTCCGTGTCGGTTTTTATAACTTTGATCGCGTGAACTACAAGCTCTATAGCGATGATGCCGTTCGCCTAGAAGCCTTTAAAGCTGGAGAGTTCGATGCTCTGGTTGAGTACCGCGCTAAGAATTGGGCAAAGAGTTATGTTGGCCCCAGATTTAATGACGGCACTCTAGAGAAGAAAGCTTTTTTAAATCACAACGGCGCAGGCATGCAAGGTTTTGCCATGAATGTACGCCGTCCGATTTTTCAGGACCCGCGTGTGCGACAAGCCTTGGGTTATGCGCTCGACTTTGAGTGGTTAAATCGCCAGCTTTTCTTCGAGCAATACAGCCGTATTAATAGCTACTTTACCAATAGTGATCTGAGTGCTAATTTTGATGGTCCTCGCAAACCCACTGAAGCGGAATTGAAATTACTTAAACCTCTGAAGGCGCAATATCCTAAGTGGGTGCCGGATGCAGTCTTTGGTCCAATGCCTCCTGCACCTTCAACTGCTGCCCCTGACAGCTTGCGTCAGAACCTGCGCAAAGCAAGAGATTTATTGGCTCAGGCTGGCTGGCAATATCGAGATGGTGCCTTACGCAATATGCAAGGCGAGCCTTTCCGTTTTGAGATGGTCGAAGATGGCCCATTCTTTTTAAGAGTGATTTCTTCCTATGTGCGTAATTTAGAGAAGCTGGGTATTCAGGTGGATATTCGGACAAGTGATTTTGCTTTGCATCAGAAGCGCATGGATGAATACGACTTTGATATGACTACCATTCGTTTCCCGGACTCACAAAGCCCCGGTAATGAATTGTGGGATCGCTTTGGAAGTCAGGCTGCAAAAGAAAAAGGCTCTGACAATGTGATCGGGGTTCAATCTCCAGTGGTCGATGCCTTAGTGGACGCGGTTGTTAAAGCCCAGACCCGTGAAGAGTTGCGTGCAGCTACTAGAGCTTTAGATCGTGTGCTGTGGAATAGTTATTACGTGATTCCGCAGTGGTACAACCCGACACACCGAATCGCGTATCGTAAAGAGATGCGCTACCCAGAACCTCCTTTGTATTACACCGCCGAATCTTGGATTTTGCTCAATTGGTGGAAAGAAGGGGCGCGCTAATGCAAGGGCAAATGTGGTCTTATATTTTCAAGCGCGTGCTCTTGATGATTCCCACCTTATTAGGTGTTTTAACTCTTACCTTTGCTGTAGTGCAGTTTGTGCCGGGCGGTCCAGTAGAACAGTTGATGCTGGAGTTAAAAGGCAAGGGTGATGCCGCAGTCAGTGGTGCTGAATCTTCAGGTGGCGGAAGCAACTATCGTGGCCGCCAAGGTGTAGATGCCGAGCGCTTGGCTGAGGTTAAGGCTTTATATGGTTTTGATAAGCCGCCAGTAGAGCGTTATTTCATGATGCTCAAGCGTTTTGCGAAATTTGATCTCGGTCAGAGTTACTACCAACATCAAAGTGTCTGGCAGTTAGTGGTTTCTAAATTGCCAGTATCTATCAGCATAGGTTTATGGACTTTCTTTCTCACTTACTTGGTGTCGATACCCTTGGGTATTGCCAAGGCGGTCAGGGATGGCTCTCGCTTTGATGCGGTGACGAGCACGATGATTTTGGTAGGCTATGCCATCCCAGGATTTGTATTGGGTGTTCTCTTGCTCGTCATCTTTGGCGGTGGTAGTTTCTTGCAGATTTTCCCGCTGCGCGGACTCACTTCAGATAACTGGAGTGAGTTGAGCATGATTGGGAAGGTCATGGATTATTTGTGGCATTTGGTTTTGCCGATTACCGCTTCAGTTTTAGGAAGTTTTGCAGTGATCACGATGTTGACGAAGAACTCCTTCCTGGAAGAGATTCGTAAACAGTATGTGTTAACTGCGAGAGCCAAAGGCCTCACCGAGAAGCAAGTGCTTTGGAAGCATGTCTTCCGTAATGCGCTCTTGCCTTTGGTGACAGGCTTCCCAGCAGCATTCATTGGTGCCTTCTTTACTGGATCGTTGCTGATTGAAACTCTGTTTTCTTTGGATGGCCTGGGTTTACTGTCTTATGAGTCTGTTATGAGACGTGACTATCCGGTGGTTTTCGGAACGCTCTATCTTTTCACCTTGATTGGCTTGTTCACTAAATTGATCTCGGATCTTTGTTATGTCTATATTGATCCGCGCATTCAGTTTGGTGCTGGAGGTGGCTCATGAGCCGCTGGCATCGATTTAAAAACAGCCGTATGGGTTATGCCAGTCTTTGGATCTTTATGACCTTGTTTGGCCTATCTCTATGCGCTGAGTTTATTGCCAATGACAAGCCCTTGATAGTCCGCTACGAAGGTAAGTTTTATTTCCCGATTGTGAAATCACAACCCGAGAGAGTGTTTGGAGGCGACTTCGCTACACCAACAGATTTTTTAGATCCCGATATTCGTCGCAATATTACGAGCAATGGTAATTGGGCGATTTATCCCCCGATACCTTATAGCTACGAAACACTGAACTACTTTTCAAAAGTACCCAATCCTGCGCCACCATCTTTTGACAACTGGTTGGGTACTGACGATCGGGGGCGCGATGTTCTCGCGCGCTTGATTTATGGTTTCCGTCTCTCAATTCTGTTTGGTTTAGCACTCACTATTGTTGGTGTGAGCGTAGGTATCATCACCGGCTCTTTAATGGGATTCTTTGGCGGTAAGTTTGATCTGGTTTCTCAGCGCTTGATTGAAATTTGGTCTGCGATGCCAGAGTTATATCTGCTGATCATCTTTGCTTCCATCTTTAACCCGAGCATTTGGCTCTTGATTATTTTGCTAGCAGCATTTGGTTGGATGGGTCTTTCTGATTATGTGCGTGCTGAGTTTTTCCGTAATCGTGCATTGGAATATGTGCGAGCTGCCAGAGCGTTGGGCTTAACGAACTTACAAATCATGCGTCGTCATATCCTGCCCAACAGCTTGACACCAGTCATTACCTTTCTGCCCTTCAGAATGAGTGCGGCGATTTTGTCTCTCACGAGTTTGGATTTTTTAGGTCTTGGTGTGCCGCCTGGCACTCCCAGTCTTGGGGAGTTACTTTCTCAAGGAAAAAGTAATTTAGATGCTTGGTGGATTTCACTATCGACCTTTGTGGTCTTGGTAGCCACTTTGCTCTTGCTTACCTTTATGGGTGAGGCCTTGCGCGATGCTTTTGATTCTCGCAAGTCTGGTGCTATGCGTGGAGGGCGTTCATGAGTTCCACAGCAAAACTGAATTCAGAAACTTCGCCATTACTTCGCTACGAGGATTTTTCAATTTCCTTCGGTACTGGTCGGCGTGAAAAATTTGCCGTTAGCCATCTTGATCTCGAGATTGGGGTGGGTGAGCGCGTTGCCTTGGTTGGTGAGTCTGGCTCAGGCAAAACTCTGACTGCCTTAGCGCCACTGCGTCTTGAGCCCGAGGGTGCAAAAACATCGGGCCGCATTTTGTGGAACGGTCAGCATACAAATGCTGGCAATCAAGCAGTCAATTTGCTGGATTTACCGATTCAAGATATTCGTGAGATTCGGGGTCGTGAGATTGCCATGGTCTTTCAGGAGCCCATGACTGCACTTAACCCTTTATTCACCATTGGCAATCAAATTGTTGAAGCTGTGCAGGTATATCAACCTTTAATTTCTAAAGCAGACTCGATGTCTGCAGCAATTGAGTTGCTTAAGAAGACGGGTATCCCGGAGCCAGAGAAGCGCTTCCACTCCTACCCACATCAATTGTCTGGTGGGCAGCGTCAACGGGCCATGATTGCCATGGCCTTAGCGTGCAAGCCGAGATTGCTCATTGCGGATGAGCCGACCACCGCTTTAGACGTTAGTCTGCGTTTGCAGATTTTGGATTTACTCAAAGAGTTGCAAGAAGAGTCTAGGGATCATGGTGGCATGGCCATTCTCTTGATTACGCATGATCTCAATTTAGTAAAGCATTTTGCTCATCGTGTTGCCGTATTGAATCAGGGAAACTTGATGGAAGTTGGGTCAACTAAGCAAGTGTTCGAACACCCAGATAATCCTTATACAAAAGCCTTGGTAAATAGCGCGCCTGTGCGTGATCTGGCGCCAGTAATGCCATTGGCACCCGTCCTGCTCAAGACGGAGCATTTATCTGTCTCTTACCCAGGGACTGAAGCTGCTGCTTGGTTTAAAAAGCCTCCAGGTCATCAGGTCTTGCGTAAGGTAAGTTTTGAACTCAAGCAAGGACAAACCATTGGTGTCATTGGTGAGTCAGGCTCAGGTAAGACTACTTTAGGCATGGCAGTCTTAGGATTATTGGGTGACACTGCCGCAGAAATTACGGGCGATGTAGATGTGCTGGGAAATGATTGGCAAAAGTTAAAGCCAGCAGAGCGCCGCGCTATGCGTTCCAGTTTGCAGGTAATTTTTCAAGATCCTTTTGGTTCACTTTCTCCACGCATGAATGTGATGCAAATAGTTTCAGAAGGTCTGGATGTGCACTTTCCAGATTTGTCTGCGCCAGAACGTGAGTCGCGCGTCTTAGATATTCTTCGAGAAGTCGGCATTGATCGTTCTGCACTCACGCGTTATCCCCATGAATTTTCGGGTGGCCAAAGGCAACGTATTGCAATTGCCCGCGCTCTGATCCTCAAACCACAGATCTTGGTCTTAGATGAGCCCACCTCAGCATTGGATGTATCAATTCAAAAACAAGTGCTTGCCCTATTGACTGAGCTCCAGAAAAAATACAACTTGGCCTACCTGATGATTAGTCATGATTTGGCAGTTATTCGAGCAATGTCCCATGAGGTCATGGTGCTCAAAGCGGGTAGGGTGGTGGAGTTTGGTGATACTGAGACTATGATTCAGCACCCTCGCCAAACCTATACCAAAGAGCTATTCACGGCTGCTGAGCTAACTTAAGCTTTAAGTAGGCGCCCCAATAAGGTGCCATTTTGGCGCATTTATGCACCGTAATAGAAAATACTTGTTTTAAAACAAGGCATTAGCCTCAGAGCTAGCGTTTGTTGAAATAGCTCTTCTTTGTTAGAATGGATTGATGTCACTTAAAAAAGACCTCTTGCCAGCGCTGCTTAAGCAAATGTCAACGGCTACGCTGATTGCATTCGCGTTTGCTACGCATCCTGCGTTGGCAGCAGATACTGCATTGGATGATTCAAAAGAAGCTCCAGTTGAGGCGTCTACTGAAGCTCCTAAGCAAAGCATGTTCCAAACAGGTAAGTCTTACTTTATTCGTGCATCAGATCGTTTGGCAGATTCAGTTACCGGTAAATCAGATGAGTTGATTAATCGCGCCATGGAAGTGATTGGTGTGCGTTATCGTTGGGATGCAGAGTTGCCACAATCCGGTTTGGACGGCAGTAGTTTTGTGGGCTATGTTTTTAAAGATAAATTGGGTTTTTTATTGCCACGCAAATCCACTCAGATGAGTCGCGTAGGTAAGCCCATCACCCGCGAAGAATTGCAGCCTGGTGATTTGGTGTTCTTTAACACCATGCGTTTAACTTTCTCTCACGTTGGCATTTACGTTGGCGACAATAAATTTATCCACTCTCCATCCAAGGGCACTAGTGTGCGTGTAGACGATCTTAGTAGTCTCTACTGGGATAAGCGTTTTGATGGTGCGCGCCGTTTAGATGGTAGTGACAACTTGGGTGATGCAGAGCGTCAAGAGTTGTTGAATGAAGTGAATAAACTCAAACGCAAATCTCGCAGCCTCTAATTTTTACTTTAGAAGCTTGCTGCTAAGCCTATAGAAGTTCCTCGGACGTTCTGTCCAAATTGATACCGAAAAACTAGTCGCACCCTACTAAACATGGGGTCTGAGGCACTACGATCAATTTCTATTCCGGTGCCTACAGAGGAGAGTGAATCGAACCCAAGAGCCCCGCGGAGCTGGCCAAGAAACTCGGTATGCGCCACCTCAAAGACAGCTCGTAATGGCCTCTCTAATACGGTTAGAGGTGTGGGGTATCTGGCTCTGGCCCACAATCCTAAACTTTGAGAGTCTGCAGATCCTTGAACGGCGGTGGAGCTATCAAAGGTGTTGATGGCGATATTGGTGTAGCGCAACTCTGCATCGTATTCACGTTCGGGTTTGTAGTCCTCATAGTCAAGCATTAATGAGCCACCAAGACCATAAGCATTCATTCGACCTCCATTTAAGAACTGTAGGTCTACTCCTGTTTTATTTTCTATGATGCGACCTGCAATCGAGAGGTCGCTCTCGACGTGGCCCAGCATGACGTTGGCAATTGGGCGAATGCGTAGAGTATCTGTTAGCGGGAAGTCCCAGCCGACACCGCCGGTTCCGGTAATGCCAGTCCATTTGACGGGCACCGTAACACTCGTGTTACCTATGCCGTCAGTAAATGTTGGATCGTAGCGATTAAATGCAATCGTGCCCTCAAGATAGAGTGGGAAGTTGGCGCTAATACGGTCTCCACCCCCAAGAGAAATCATTTGTAAATTTTGATTTTCTCCGCCTTTATCGGTAATCGAGAGTGATCCGGTGGTGACATCTGGGGTGAGTGAGTAGCCCGTGATGGTCATGAAGGCATCAGTACGTTTCTTAAGGTAGTTATTGGCTGCCGTTGTGAATTGGCCGCTCTGCGCATAAACGAGATGCACTTGCGTACTCAGTGCCAGCGCGATCAAAACTTGTAGAAGGGTGGGGATAGATTTCATAAACAATTGCACCGAATCCTAAATCAATCACCCCATCTTGGGAAGTTAGCCCTGGGGCTAGGATCGAAGTTTTTCTTTTAGAGCTGCCATCTGCTCTTGAGCGGCTTCCTCTCCTGCGAGGATGGCTGCATTTCTGGATTTGAAATCACTGCTATTCATTTGCTTGAGGTGAGGAGTGATCACAATATCAGCACTTTTAAGTTCGTACTGATTAATACTTCGCTGCATGATGGAGATCGTCTGCTGCATGATGCCAATGGTTCCACTGGCATCTTGATGAACTGGTTCCGAAGAGATATTGACTGCAATGACTAGAGTTGCACCCATCTGTCTTGCATAGCTTGCAGGAACTGGAGCGACTAAGCCGCCATCGACATATTCTTTGCCGCTAATGACTGCTGGCTGGAATACGCCTGGAACACTACATGAGGCGCGCACTGCTAGACCTGTGTTGCCAGAGCGAAACAAAATGCCTTTGCCCGACTGCAGGTCAGTCGCCACAATTCCTAATGGGATGCGCATTTGCTCGATCGATTTATTTTGCACTTCACGATTGACCATGTTTTGAAGGGCATCCCCTTTGATGAGGCCACCAAATCTTCCGACAAAAGGAAGTCCCCAGTCGGCAATAGTGGCTTCATCCAGATTTAAAGCAAGTCGGTTTAGGTCATTGCCGGTAGCGCCAGAGGCAAGTAATGCAGCAATGACGCTGCCAGCGCTGCTCCCGACCACAATATCGGGCCGAATACCTTGAGCTTCTAGAGCCTTAATGACCCCTACATGGGCAAAGCCTCGGGCTGCTCCAGCGCCAAGAGCTAGGCCGACTACAGGCTTGCGGTTGCTCATTAAGCTACACCCAGTTAGGCCTGAGCCCCCAATGAGGGCGCCTAAACCTAGGCTTAAACCTAGAAAACGGCGCCTTGTATCAGTCTCGAGGGATGAGGCTTGGGGTGGGACTGTAATTTCATGCATGTGGCTATTGTATTGAGCCTCCCTTATAATGGCCAAACGGTGAGCGAAAAAGACTTCGTTTCAGCGCGGGCAGCTCTCCCATAAGGAATTTCGGAGATGAATTGCCCGTAGTAGCTAAATAGAGCCACCAGAAAACCACCAACCCATTACTGAAATACATTTTTATAGTCTCATCAGGCCCTCCCTGATAGCCCGAATTTTATGGATGATCACAATAAACGCGTAATTGAAACAGCCCTCTTGTGCGCGCAAGAACCACTCACAGTTGCCGATCTGACGCGCTTATTTGCTGAAGATATTGCTGCTGGCGAAATTGATGATGCTCTATTGGAGCTGCAAAAGGCCTGGGAAGATAAAGGCATGGAGTTGGTGCATATTGCTACTGGCTGGCGTTTTCAGAGCCGCTTAGCAATGCGCGAATATCTCGATCGTCTGACTCCTGAAAAGCCGCCAAAGTATTCCCGTGCGGTGATGGAAACATTAGCGATTATTGCTTACCGTCAACCAGTAACCCGTGGTGAAATCGAAGAGATTCGTGGGGTTGCGGTGAGTAGTAATGTGATGAAACAGTTGGAAGATCGTGGTTGGGTCGAAGTCATTGGGCATAAAGAGACTATCGGCCGCCCAGGTTTATACGCGACTACCAAACAATTTTTAGATGACTTGAGTCTCACGAATTTACAAAGTTTGCCAATGTTAGAAGACGCTGCGCCGATGGCTGCAGCAGAACAATTGGGTCAAGCGGTGATGGAGTTTGATCCGAGCGCTACGGTGGAAACAGTCATCGAGTTGGATGAAAACGGTCAACCGATTATTCAGTCAGCAAGCGAAGAATTAGCGCATGAAGAATCCAACAACGAAGAATCCAACAACGAAGAAGTTGAGATTGCTGATGATGAAATCAGCGAAGAGACAAGTGAAGAAGTAGAAGAAGTTACCCCAGAGTCTGAAGACAAATCAGACGAACAAAAATAATTATTAATGACAAGTCATAACGAAAACGATTCATCTCCGATTAAACCGACATCGGACAATTCCCCTAGCTCTGAAGCCGCACCTAATCCCGCAGAAGGTGCGAGGGGTGAAGGCCGCGAAGGGCGTGAAGGCGGCCAGCGTCGTCCACGCCGCCAAGGTGCGGGCGCTAGCAAGCATCCATTTAATAAGAAACGCCCATTCAATAAAGATCGGCCTCGTCGTGAGGGCGGTGAGTCTGGTGGCCAGCGCGAGGGAGGCAATAATGCATCCGCTAAGCTCGCACCAAATCCAGCAGAGAGCGAAGCCTTATTTGCATCAGTGGTTTCTGGAGAATTCGATGCTGCATTAGATGCACCAGAGGTTGTTGAAGTTAAAAATCCTGATGGCCTTAACGAGAATGAGATTTCTCATCAGACTGGTGCAGAGCGCCGCGCGCAACGTGTGCGTCATGATGATGATGCTGATATGCCTAGCGATGATGAGATGAGCAGTTTGCAATTTGCAAACATCGATGATTTGCCGCTGAGTTTGCGTGATGAAGTTTGGTCCGACCTAGATGGTTTAGACGACGACGCTGACGACGAAGATACCGTGAAGTTGCACAAAGTGCTGGCTGATGTCGGCATGGGTTCACGTCGCGATATGGAAGACCTAATCATTCAAGGGCGCGTATCTGTAAATGGTTTACCGGCACATATTGGCCAACGTATCGGACCTACCGATCAAGTGCGTATTAACGGTAAGCCAGTGCATCGCAAGATACAGACTAAGCCGCCGCGCGTCATCATGTATCACAAGCCTGCCGGCGAGATCGTAAGTCAATCTGACCCAGAAGGCCGTCCAACCGTATTTGATCGTTTACCAAAACCGCGTCAAGGGCGCTGGATTGCAGTAGGCCGCTTGGACTTTAATACCGAAGGTCTTTTGTTATTCACCACGTCTGGTGAGTTAGCCAATCGCTTGATGCATCCTCGTTACGGTGTTGAGCGTGAGTACGCTGTCCGTATTTTGGGTGATCTGAGCCAAGAGAATATGGCTCAATTAAAGAGCGGCATTACCTTAGATGATGGCCAGGCTAAATTTTTACGTCTTTCCATGGGTGGTGGGGAAGGTGCAAACCGTTGGTATCACGTTGCTTTGACTGAGGGTCGCAACCGCGAGGTTCGCCGCATGTTTGAGGCGGTTGGCCATACGGTATCGCGCTTAATTCGAACTCGTTACGGCATTTTCTTGTTACCCCCACGCTTGAGAAGGGGTAAATGGGAGGAGATTGAGGCTGGCGGTATCTATAACCTGATGAAGTTTGCAGGTTTAAAAATGCCTCAGCCACAAGATAAAGGCCGCAATCCAAATCCTCAGGGTCGCGATCGCCGCTCTCCTGCTGGTGAGGACTTTCAGCCCGATCCAATGCAAACCTCAGTTTCTTACTGGGGTTCACGGGATGCGCTCACCCAGGCCAGTGGCCATGGTGCCTTAACCCATCAAAGCAGAGGTGGAAAGCCTGGTGGCAGTGGTTCTGGCGAAGGTCGTGGTCCTTTCCGGGGTCGCACCCAGGGTGGTCGTCCAGGCGCTGGTGGTCAGGGTGGCGGTCAGGGTGGCCAAGGTCAAAACCGTAATAAAGGCAAAAAAGTCCATCATGGACAGTCTGCTTTTGTGACTGCAAGCCCCCAAAGTCCTGGAAATGGCCCTAAACGGGGAGCACCAAAAGGGCGCAAACCTTTCAATAAAGGCCCTAGAAAACCTCGAAATCCAAGCGAAAGCTTCTGATTTCTATCAGTTTTCCTCTAAATCGGCTATAATTTTGGTCTTACAGCAGTTCGCTGCTGTTTTGAGTTGTTACCGACTGATGTTGCGATCAACGTAAGTCGGCCTGTTCTGAATTTCGAGAATATGGGCTTTGAAGCCCATTTTTTTTTGCCGTTTTGGATTGAAGGGTATTCGTGAAAGATCAGCGGATTATTTCTGCAGAAGTAGAAAACCTAGGGTACACGCTAGTCGATATCGAGCGTGAAGCCGGAGGTTTGCTGCGCGTCACGATTGAAAACCCGGATTACGAGCGCTTGATTAATGTCCAGGATTGCGAAAAGGTAAGTCACCAACTGAGCTACACCTTGCCAGTGGAAAACATTCCCTTTGAGCGTCTAGAGATTTCCTCTCCTGGTCTGGATCGCCCTGTGAAGTCAGCGGCTGATTACGAGCGCTTCTCTGGAATGGAAGTGGATTTGAAGTTGCGAGTTGCCGTTGGCGATCGCAAGAAGTTTCGTGGTGTGTTGCAAGGTTTGCTGAGTGGTGAATTAGATTCGCCTGATGCGAAATTTGGTTTGTTGTTTGAAGGTGCTGATGGCACTGAATCTCAATTGGAGTTTTCTTTAGCCGAGGTCGATAAGACTCGGTTGGTCCCTGTTATTGATTTCAAAGGAAGAAAGTCATGAGCCGAGAAGTTCTCATGTTGGCAGACGCCTTAGCGCGTGAAAAGAACGTAGATCAAGCGATTGTGTTTGAGGCGCTAGAAATGGCGTTGGCATCAGCCACTAAGAAGCGTTATCCGACAGAAGATGTGGATATTCGCGTATCGATTGATCGTGAGTCTGGTGAATACGAAACCTTCCGTCGTTGGTTGGTTGTTCCTGATGAAGCTGGTCTCCAAGAGCCAGATAAAGAAATCCTTCATTTTGAAGCGCTTGAGCAATTCCCTGACATGGAAGTTGGCGAATACATTGAAGAGCAAATCGAATCTTTGGCCTTTGGCCGTATCGGCGCACAGGCTGCTAAGCAAGTGATCTTGCAGCGTATTCGTGATGCTGAGCGTGAGCAGATTTTGAATGACTACCTTGAGCGTGGCGAAAAAGTCATGACCGGTACCGTCAAGCGTGCTGATAAGAATGGTTTGATCATTGAATCTGGCCGTGTTGAAGCGTTGCTCCGTCGCGATCAAATGATCCCTAAAGAGAACCTCCGTTCTGGTGACCGCGTCCGCGCCTACATCCTTAAAGTAGATCGTGAAGCCCGTGGCCCCCAGATTGAACTCTCACGTACTTGCCCTGATTTCTTGATCAAGTTGTTTGAGAACGAAGTTCCAGAGATGGAGCAGGGTTTGTTAGAGATTAAGGGCGCAGCTCGTGACCCTGGTATCCGCGCAAAAATTGCCGTGATTACTTATGACAAGCGTATCGATCCAATCGGTACTTGCGTTGGTGTTCGTGGCACGCGTGTTACTGCAGTTCGTAACGAAGTAGCTGGCGAAGCAGTGGACATCGTATTGTGGTCAGAAGATCCAGCACAGTTTGTGATTGGCGCTTTGGCTCCAGCTCAAGTGTCTTCCATCGTTGTTGACGAAGAGCGTCACGCCATGGATGTGGTGGTTGATGAAGAGAACTTGGCAATTGCGATTGGCCGTAGCGGACAGAACGTTCGTTTAGCTAGTGAATTGACTGGTTGGCAGATCAACATCATGACTCCAGAAGAGTCTGCTGAGAAAACAGAAAAAGAAGCGGCTTCTGTACGTCAATTGTTCATGGACAAATTGGACGTTGACCAAGAAGTTGCTGACATCTTGATTGAAGAAGGTTTCAATACTTTGGAAGAGGTTGCTTATGTACCACTTTCTGAAATGTTAGAAATCGATTCTTTCGACGAAGACACCGTAAACGAGTTGCGTACTCGTGCACGTGACTCTCTCTTGACTATGGAATTAGCCAAAGAAGAGCGCGTTGGCGAAGTCTCACAAGATTTACGCTCCCTCGAGGGAATGACTACTGAATTGATTGCGAAGCTTGCTGACAATCAAGTTCACACACGTGACGACTTAGCTGAACTGGCTGTTGATGAGCTAGTTGAGGCGACACAAATTGACGAAGAAACCGCGAAAACGCTCATCATGAAAGCGCGCGAACATTGGTTTACTTCATGAGAGGAAGTAGTACATGGCAACAACAGTAAAAGTACTCGCTAAAGAATTAAAACGTACCGCGCCTGACCTTCTAGAGCAATTGAAGGCGGCCGGTATCGAAAAAGGTTCTGAGGACGACAGCATTACCGAAAAGGACAAGACTGTCCTTCTCGAGCATTTGCAAAAAGAGCATGGCAGTGCGGATACAGGTAGCCGTAAAAAGATTACCTTAATCAAGCGCGAAAACTCCGAGATTCGTCAGGCAGATTCTGCTGGGCGTACTCGCACCGTTCAGGTTGAGGTTCGTAAAAAACGCGTACTAGTTAAAGCGGGAGATAAAGCTCCTGAAGAGACACCGGCTCCAGCTGCTAAAGAAGTTGCTCCTGCGGCACCTGCTAAACCCATCCTCTCTGCTGAAGAGTTAGAAAAGCGTGCGGCTGAGGCAACTCGTCAAGCGGAATTATTAGCACGTCAAGAAGCGGAAATGAAGGCGGCAGAAGATGCTCGTCAAAAAGAGGCTGATGCTGTAGCTGCCGCAAGTGCAGCTGAGCCTGTTGTTGAGAAAGCAATCAAGTCCGATGACGATGGTTCTGCTGCGGCTGCAAAAGCTGCTGACAAGAAAGCGCAAGCGGATAAAGTTGCCAAAGATGTCGCTGATGCCAATAAAGCACAGTTAGCTGATATTACAAAACGTCGTGCCGCTGCTGAAGCTGAAGCTTTAGCGATTCGCGACATGATGAGCACGCCAGCACGTGTTCTCAAAGCGCCAAGTGAAATTGCTGCCGAAGAAGCTAAAAAAGGCACGCTACATAAGCCCGCTAAAGCTGAAGGTGCGGACGATAAGAAAAAAGCAGTTGCTAAGGTTGGTGGTAAGACAATTAAGTCTGCAGAGACTTCATCTACTTGGCAAGAAGAAGGTGCCAAGAAACCTGGTGGCCTCAAGACTCGTGGCGACAGCTCTGGTGGTGTAGGCGGTTGGCGTTCGGGTGGTGGCAGAAGAAAGCAACGTCAAATTGCAGAAGCCAACGTCGATACCAACTTCCAAGTTCCAACAGAACCTGTTGTACGTGATGTTCATGTTCCTGAAACCATTACTGTTGCTGAGTTAGCTCATGCAATGGCCGTGAAGAGTGCTGAAGTGATTAAGCTCTTGATGGGCATGGGTCAGATGGTAACGATTAACCAGATCTTAGATCAAGATACTGCCATGATCATCGTAGAAGAAATGGGTCATACAGCCCATGCTGCTAAGTTAGATGATCCAGATTTAGATCTCGGCATTACTGGTCACGATGCAGAGTTATTGCCGCGTCCACCAGTTGTGACGGTGATGGGTCACGTTGACCACGGTAAAACATCCTTGCTCGATAAGATTCGTGCGGCTAAGGTTGCTACTGGCGAGGCTGGTGGTATTACTCAGCACATTGGCGCTTATCACGTTGAAACTCCGCGCGGCATGATTACTTTCCTTGATACTCCGGGTCACGAAGCCTTTACGGCAATGCGTGCTCGTGGTGCTAAGGCTACGGATATCGTGATCTTGGTTGTTGCAGCCGATGACGGCGTGATGCCACAAACGAAAGAAGCGATTGCCCACGCGGTAGCTGGTGGCGTTCCGATTGTTGTAGCTATCAATAAGATTGATAAGCCAGAAGCGAACTTAGAGCGCGTTAAGACTGAGTTAGTTGCTGAGCAAGTCGTTCCAGAAGAATACGGTGGTGATGTGCCATTCATTGGTGTCTCCGCAAAAACGGGTGACGGCATTGATGCCTTGCTTGAGAACGTACTCTTGCAAGCAGAAATTTTGGAACTCAAGGCAGCGAAAGATGCTCCTGCGCAAGGTCTCGTTATCGAGGCGCGCTTGGATAAGGGTCGCGGTCCTGTTGCCACTATTTTGGTTCAGTCTGGCACGCTCAAGCGTGGCGATATGTTGTTGGCGGGTTCAACCTACGGTCGCGTTCGTGCGATGTTGGATGAAAACGGCAAGCCATGTAACGAAGCTGGCCCATCTATCCCTGTAGAGATCCAAGGTTTATCCGAGGTTCCTGCTGCGGGTGAGGCGGTTCAAGTAGTCCCTGACGAGCGTAAAGCACGTGAGATCGCACTCTTCCGTCAAGGCAAGTTCCGTGATGTGAAGTTGGCTAAACAGCAAGCATTCAAACTCGAAACCATGATGGAAAACATGGAAGAGGGTGCGATTGAGGCGAAGTTGTTGCCATTGATCATTAAGGCGGACGTACAAGGCTCTCAAGAGGCGCTGTCACAGTCATTGCAAAAATTATCTACTGCAGAGGTGAAGGTGCAAATCGTTCACGCAGCGGTGGGTGGCATTACTGAGACTGACGTTAACCTAGCTGTTGCTTCTAAGGCGGTCATTATTGGCTTTAACTCTCGTGCGGATGGTGCGGCACGTAAGTTAGCCGAAAACAATGGTGTCGATATTCGTTATCACAACATTATTTATGACGCAGTTGATGAAGTGAAAGCAGCCTTAAGCGGCATGTTGACACCAGATAAGAAAGAAGAAATCACCGGTATGGTGGAGATTCGTCAAGTCTTCTTGGTATCTAAAGTTGGTGCGATTGCGGGTTGTTTGGTGCTCGATGGTGTTATTAAGCGCACCTCTAGTGTCCGCCTCTTGCGTGACAACGTAGTGATCTGGACTGGCGAATTAGATTCTCTCAAGCGCTTTAAAGATGATGCAAAAGAAGTTCGCGCTGGTGTTGAGTGTGGTCTGTCATTAAAAGGCTACAACGACATTAAAGAGGGCGATCAACTCGAAGCATTTGAAGTTACTGAAGTAGCTAGAACACTTTAAGAGTAATCGAGTTAATGCATAAAACTAGTCCTCATCGTAACCAGCGTCTCGCCGATCAAATTCAGCGGGACCTGGCCGAGCTAATTCCCCGTGAATTGCGTAGTCCGAGCTTGGGCTTGATTACTTTACAAAGTATTGAGCTCACGCCAGATTTGGCCCATGCAAAAGTCTTCTTTACCGTCTTAGGCGCTGAGCCTGAAGTGGCATTGAAGGCTTTGCAGGATAAGGCGGGCTACTTACATTCCCTACTGTTTAAGCGTTTGCATATCCATACTGTGCCAACTCTGCATTTCCACTACGACAGTTCTGTTGAGCACGGTATTGAAATGTCGCGCTTAATTGATCAAGCGGTGGACAGTGATCGCAAAGACGAGAACGCGTAAATAGCTATGTCTGTACGTATCGATGGCGTAGTCTTGCTTGATAAACCTGCTGGCATGAGCTCACAAGGCGCAGTCACTGCCGTGAAGCGCACCTTCAATGCAGAAAAAGCGGGGCATACTGGCACTCTAGATCCCATGGCTACAGGCTTACTCCCGATTTGTTTGGGTGAAGCAACGAAGTACTCCCAGGATTTATTAGAGGCCGATAAAACCTATATCGCTCAAGTGAAATTTGGTCAGCGTACTGATACTGGTGATGCTGAAGGTTTAGTCATTGAAGAATTACCTTTACCTGTATTTGCGGATGAAGTGGCTATCAAAATTGCATTAGATGCTCTATTGCCGGCATTCACTGGTCCGATTAGCCAGGTGCCTCCAATGTATTCCGCGCTCAAGCGCGATGGCAAACCTCTATATGAATACGCTCGTGCCGGTGTTGAGTTGGAACGCGCTCCACGAGATATTACGATTCATGCAATTCGTTGGACTAATGTCAATTGGCCAGAAGCGACTTTAGAAGTGAGCTGCAGCAAAGGTACTTACATTCGCGTATTGGCAGAAGATATTGGTAAGGCATTGGGTTGTGGCGCTCATTTAGTTGGCCTGCGTCGCACTGAAGTTGGTCACCTCACTTTAGAACAGTCTTTCACAATCGAGTCGATTCAAAAAGGCTTGCAAGATAGCTCAAGTTATATCTTGCCAGTCGATGCGCTCTTGCAAACTTTGCCCCACTTAACTGTGGATGAGCAGCAAGCAAAACGTTTGGAGATGGGTCAACGCGTCCCACTGAATTTACCTTCGATAGAGGCGCTGGTGCGTATCTATCGTGCAACAGCAGCTCCACATAACTTTATTGGTACTGGTGATTGGCGTTCTGGGGTTTTGCATCCCAAGCGCTTGATTTCTTCGGCACATTAAACATATTTAACCCCTTTATTCATTAACCCTATTCTTAACTTCAGAAGCTTCACATGACTAAACGCGCACTTCGTAATATCGCCATCATCGCCCACGTTGACCACGGTAAAACTACTTTGGTTGACCAACTCTTGCGCCAATCAGGCACATTCCGTTCCAATGAAAAAATGACCGAACGCGTCATGGACTCAAACGACTTGGAAAAAGAGCGTGGCATTACTATTTTGTCCAAGAACTGTGCGGTTGAGTATGACGGCACACACATCAATATCGTAGATACACCGGGACATGCTGACTTCGGTGGTGAAGTAGAGCGTGTGCTCTCTATGGTTGATGGTGTTTTGCTCTTGGTTGACGCGGTTGAAGGTCCTATGCCACAAACTCGCTTCGTAACTAAGAAAGCCTTGGCTCTCGGCTTGAAGCCGATCGTGGTGATTAATAAGGTTGACCGTCCCGGTGCTCGTACAGACTATGTGATCAATGCAACTTTTGAGTTGTTTGATAAGTTGGGCGCAACCGAAGAGCAGTTAGACTTCCCAGTGGTTTATGCATCTGGTCTGAATGGCTATGCTGGTTTGACTGATGATGTACGCGAAGGTGATATGCGCCCATTGTTTGACACTGTGCTAAAGCATGTTCCAGTACGTGATGACAATCCAGAAGGTCCTTTGCAGTTGCAAATTACCTCTATTGAATACAGCACTTACGTAGGTAAGATTGGTGTAGGCCGCATAAACCGTGGAACTGTGAAGCCTTTGATGGATGTGGTTTTCATGGACGGTCCTGATGGTGTTCAACGCAAAGGCCGTATCAACCAAGTATTGAAATTCCGTGGCTTAGAGCGCGAGATTGTTGATGAGGCGCAAGCAGGCGACATCGTATTGGTAAACGGTATTGAAGATTTGGCCATTGGAACAACAATCTGTTCCCCTGATACCCCAGAAGCATTGCCAATGCTCAAAATTGACGAACCTACTTTGACCATGAACTTCATGGTGAACACGAGCCCATTAGCTGGTCGTGAAGGTAAGTTTGTTACTAGCCGTCAGATTCGTGAGCGTTTAGATCGTGAATTGAAGTCCAACATGGCTTTGCGTGTAAAAGAAACGGATGACGACACCGTATTTGAAGTGTCAGGCCGCGGCGAATTGCACCTCACCATCTTGGTAGAAACCATGCGTCGTGAAGGTTACGAGCTGGCAGTTTCCCGCCCACGCGTGGTATTCCATGAAGTAGATGGCGTGAAGATGGAGCCGTACGAGAACTTAACGGTTGACGTAGAAGATACAACTCAAGGCGCCGTCATGGAAGACTTGGGTAAGCGTAAGGGCGAGTTGCTTGACATGGTGAGCGACGGTAAAGGTCGCACACGTCTTGAGTACCGTATTCCTGCGCGTGGTTTGATCGGTTTCCAAGGCGATTTCATGACCATGACTCGTGGTAACGGTTTGATGAGCCACACATTTGATTCTTATGCGCCTGCAAAAGACGGCATCTTGGGTGAGCGTCATAACGGCGTATTGATCAGTCAAGATGATGGCGAGGCAGTTGCTTACGCTTTGTGGAAATTACAAGACCGTGGCCGTATGTTTGTGAGTCCTGGCGATCCTTTGTATGAAGGTATGGTCATCGGTATTCATAGCCGTGACAATGACTTGGTTGTTAACCCAATTAAAGGTAAGCAATTAACCAACGTTCGCGCTTCTGGTACTGACGAAGCAGTTCGTTTGGTTACACCAATCGCCATGAACCTCGAGTACGCTGTTGAGTTTATCGATGATGATGAATTGGTAGAAGTAACGCCGAAGAGTATTCGTATTCGTAAGCGCTACCTCAAGGAGCATGAGCGTAAGAAAGCATCACGCGACTAAGCTGCTTCAAGCTACACAACAAAAGTCACCTCCGGGTGGCTTTTGTTCTTCATTGAAATCCATATTCGAAAAATAATAGTAAAAATAGATCCCCATGCTGCCTTCCATTGAACAACGCCTTGCCCAAGAGTTATCCGCTAAACCCGCTCAAGTAGCTGCTGCTATTGCTTTGATGGATGAGGGCGCTACCGTTCCTTTTATTGCCCGTTATCGTAAGGAGGCCACTGGCGGTTTAGATGATGCGCAGTTACGCTTGCTAGAAGAGCGTTTGAGTTATTTGCGTGAGCTAGAGGATCGTCGCAAGGCAATCGTGGCATCAATTGAGGAGCAGGGCAAGATGACCCCGGAGTTGCTCAAGGCCATCATGCTTGCCGAGGATAAGACTCGCCTGGAGGATCTCTATCTTCCATATAAGCCAAAGCGTAGAACCAAAGCCCAAATCGCCCTAGAAGCAGGATTAGAGCCGCTAGCGAATGATTTGCTCGCTAATCCCAATTTAGATCCTGAAATAGAGGCCACCAAATATATTAAAGAAGCATTTGACGTAGATGGCACGAATAACCCTGGAGTTCCTGACGTGAAAGCGGCTCTTGAAGGTGCCCGCCAGATTTTGATGGAGCGCTTTGCGGAAGATGCTGGCTTAGTGCAGTCACTCAGGACCTACCTACAAGAACATGGTGTAGTGGAGTCCAAGGTGATCGCCGGTAAGGAGCAAGAGGGTGAGAAATTCGCTGATTATTTTGATTACTCTGAACCTATTGTTGCAATTCCGTCACATCGTGCCTTGGCATTATTTAGAGGTCGTCGTGAGCAGATGTTGATGGTCAATTTGCGCCTGGATACTGAGGAAGAAAAACCCAAATGGGATGCACCTCATAATCCTTGCGAGTCCCGTATTGCTAATCAGTTCAAGATTAAAAATGAAGGTCGTCCAGCGGATCAGTGGCTAGCAGAAACCGTACGTTGGACTTGGCGTATTAAGTGTTCGATGCATTTGGAGTCCGAGCTGATGAGTGCTTTGCGTGAACGCTCTGAAGCTGAAGCGATCAATGTGTTCGCGCGCAACCTCAAGGACTTGTTGCTTGCTGCACCCGCAGGACCAAAGGTCACTATTGGTTTAGATCCTGGGATGAGAACGGGCGTGAAGGTTGCGGTAGTCGATGCAACTGGCAAGGTAGTGGATACGGATGTGATTTACCCACATCAGCCTAAGAATGATTGGGATGGTTCATTACATACCCTTGCGAAATTAGCCGAGAAGCATAAGGCAAACTTAATCTCGATCGGTAACGGAACCGCATCACGTGAAACAGATAAGTTGGCACAGGATTTAATCAAAGCTAAACCTGAGCTCAAACTCACAAAGATTGTTGTATCAGAAGCAGGGGCATCGGTTTACTCTGCCTCTGAGTACGCCTCAAAAGAATTGCCTGGCATGGATGTGTCGCTCAGAGGGGCAGTATCGATTGCGAGAAGGTTGCAAGATCCACTGGCAGAGCTGGTCAAGATTGATCCAAAGTCCATTGGTGTGGGTCAGTATCAGCACGATGTAATGCAGACTCAATTAGCCAAGTCATTAGTAGCAGTCGTAGAGGATTGTGTGAATGCGGTTGGCGTAGATGTCAATACCGCTTCAGCGCCTTTACTGGCAAGGGTTTCAGGGCTAAGTAGTACGGTTGCTGAGGGTATTGTTTCTTATCGGGATAGCAATGGCGCCTTTCAGACTCGGGCGGATTTGCGGAGCGTGCCACGCTTAGGTGACAAGACCTTTGAGCAGGCGGCCGGTTTCTTGCGCATTATGAATGGCAAAGATCCATTAGATGCATCGGCAGTCCACCCGGAATCCTATCCCTTGGTAGAGAAAATTCTGAAAGATATCAAGAAGGGCGTCAAGGAAGTGATTGGTGACGCAACGATCCTGAAAGGTCTAAGCCCAGAAAAGTATGCTGATGAGAATTTTGGATTGCCAACAGTTACCGACATCATTAAAGAATTGGAGAAGCCTGGTCGTGACCCACGTCCTGAATTCACAACCGCAACCTTTAAGGATGGCGTAGAAAAAATCAGCGACCTCAAAGCGGACATGATTTTGGAAGGTGTTGTGACGAACGTTGCCGCCTTTGGTGCATTTGTGGATATTGGCGTTCATCAAGATGGCCTGGTGCATATCTCTGCATTAGCCAATACCTTTGTTAAAGACCCACATAGTGTAGTTAAAGCAGGTCAGGTTGTGAAGGTCAAAGTGCTTGAGGTGGATGAAAAGCGTAAGCGTATTGCTTTGACGATGCGACTATCTGATGAGGCCCCTAAAGCATCGCCAGGTGCAAAGTCTGAGCAAAGAACAAATAGGCCAGGAACTCCAAGAACCCCAGATATTAGAAGGCCGCAGGAAGATAGAAGATCTGTGCCCCCAATGAATAATGCAATGGCAGATGCTTTACGTAAGCTCAAGAGTGGCGGTTAGTAGAGGTTATGAAGTGTTAGTAAGAAATCGTTACACTACATGAATAGCGAGCATTGGAGAGATTGAATGACCATGGTTAAAAGTATTATTTTGGGATTCTTGTCTCTCTTTATCTCGACCTCTATTGCTCAAACTGCGCCAACAGTGGCTGCTGCCTCAGATCTCAAGTTTGCTGTCGAAGAAATTGCCGCTAACTATAAGGCTGATAAAGGGCAAGACGTCAAACTGGTGTTTGGCTCATCTGGTGTGCTGTGGCAGCAAACCAAAAATGGCGCACCATTTAGCTTGCTGATGTCTGCTGATGAGGCTTATGTAGATGACTTATCTAATAATGGCTTAACTGTGGACGAGGGAACCCTGTATGCAATCGGCAGAATTGTTCTTTTGCAGAAAAAGGGATCCGCAATTCAGCTCAACGCTGACAAAGACGGCCTCACGAAGGCAATACAAACATCTAAGAAAATCGCTATCGCCAATCCAGATCATGCTCCCTATGGCAGGGCAGCAAAAGAATATCTTATTAGTATGGGGGTCTGGGATCTGGCCCAGCCCAAGCTTGTATTTGGAGAAAATATTTCTCAAGCAACGATGTTTGCTCTAACGGGGTCGGCTGATTTTGCGATCTCCGCTTTATCTCTAGCTTCTTCCCCACAGATTCAAACTCAATCATCATCTGTGCTGATACCAGATGGTCTTCATAAACCGCTGAAGCAAAAGATGGCTTTGATCAAAAACACTGCACCAAGCGCTAAAGATTTTTACCTCTACCTACAAGAGCCAAAATCGAAGCAAGTGATGAGGCGCTATGGTTTTGTTGCGCCGTAGTCATCAATTTGTAATATATTTCTATTATTATCGAATTATGAAAAATACCGAAGCAATACAAGCATTCGTTGCCCTAGGGCAGGAGTCGCGCTTAAACGTTTACCGCCTCATTGTGCAAAAGGGCGATACAGGTTTAATGCCGTCGCAAATTCATGAGATGTTGGGCATTCCCAATGCGACCCTCAGCTTCCATCTAAAAGAGCTCTATCAGGCCAATCTCATTACTGTCGAACGCCAAAGTCGCAACCTCATCTACAGGCCTAACCCTGGCATGGTTGAAGAGCTCAGTGAGTTCTTGCTAGCTAACTGCTGCGGCGGTAAATCTTGTAAAACACCAAAATCTCTAAAAAAGGTAAATGCTCAATGAAACAGTACAACATTCTTTTTTTATGTACCCACAATTCTGCTCGATCAGTGTTGGGTGAGGCTTTAGCATCAACGCACCCAAGTGGCAAGTTTGTAGGTTATTCAGCGGGCTCAACACCAGGTACAAGCGTTAATCCAATTGCTGCTGATATCGCAGAGGAGCTGGGTATGGACCGCACACTCCTAAAGTCAAAAAGCTGGGATGTATTTGGTGGTCCTAATGCCCCCCAAATGGATTTCATTATTACAGTATGTGATAACGCTGCTGGTGAGGTTTGCCCATTTTGGCCTGGTAAACCAGCTACTGCGCATTGGGGATTTCCTGACCCATCGCAAGTGCAGGGTACTGATTTAGAAAAGAGAGCAGCATTTCATGAGGTCAAGAATGGTCTTAAGAAACGCTTAGATATCTTGGCTGCAATGCCATTGGAAAAACTCGACTCGATGAGCCTTAAAGAAATTCATACTAAAGCATGAGCTCGATCACCAAAAAACTCTCTTTTCTGGACCGCTATTTAACGGTCTGGATCTTTGTAGCAATGGCAGTTGGCATTGCCTTAGGCCACTTTATTCCGGGTATTGAAGGGTTTATTAATTCCTTCCAGGTCGGCACAACGAATCTTCCAATTGCTATTGGCTTGATCTTGATGATGTACCCACCGTTTGCTAAGGTGCGCTATGAAGACTTGCCTGACGTATTTAAAGATAAGCGCATCTTCGGTATATCCATTTTGATGAACTGGATTATTGCACCGACTTTAATGTTCTTTTTGGCGATTACTTTTGTTCCCGACCAACCAGAATACATGGCTGGCCTGATATTGATTGGTATTGCACCATGTGTTGCGATGGTCATTATTTGGAATGATTTAGCCAAGGGCTCTACTGAATACGCTGCTGGCCTAGTAGCATTTAATGCTATTTTTCAAGTACTGTTCTTTAGTGTCTATGCCTATTTCTTTTTGACTGTATTGCCGCCTTACTTTGGCTTGGCGGGCTCCAGCGTCAGCGTCGGTATGGGGCAGATTGCAGAGAGTGTATTTATCTACTTAGGCATTCCCTGTATTGCCGGAATATTGACTAGGGTAGTCATGCTCAGGTTCGTGACTAAAGAGCATTACCACGAGCATTTTGTACCTCGTATTGGCAAGATCACTCTAATTGCTTTGCTATTCACCATCATCGTGATGTTTAGCCTCAAAGGGGGCGTCATCTTAACGCTGCCAATGGATGTCGTGACTATTGCTGTGCCACTGTTGGTTTTCTTTCTCATCATGTTCTTACTGACTTTCTTGGTGACTGGCAAGATGGGAATCGATTACAAACGATGCTGTACGCTTTCCTTTACCGCTTCCAGTAATAACTTTGAGCTGGCTATTGCCGTTGCAATTGCGGTATTTGGAATTAATTCTGGTGCAGCCTTTGCGGCAGTCATAGGCCCATTAGTAGAAGTGCCCATCATGATTGGCTTAGTCACTGTAGCCTTATGGTTTAAGGAAAAGTATTTTCAAAAGGATGTATCTTAAGTGTTTGAGTCTCCACTTCAATTGCCTGCCTTAGTAGAGGATCTGTTTCAGATCCCTGAATTAGAAAAATTGAGCATCCAGGCTGGCGATCATGCGCCTCGGTTTCTGATGCTATATGGTTCACTGCGTGAGCGATCCTATAGCAGGCTCCTTACTTTCGAGGCGGCGAGGCTATTAACCGCTATGGGTGGCGAAGTCAAAATTTTTGACCCTACTGGCCTACCTCTAGTTGATGGCGCACCCGATACCCATCCAAAGGTTCAAGAGTTGCGTCAATTAGCCTTGTGGGCAGAGGGGATGGTTTGGACCTCACCGGAACGACATGGTGCCATGACCGGCTTGCTAAAAACACAGATTGATTGGATTCCGTTATCTGAGGGTGCTGTTAGACCAACTCAAGGCAAGACCTTGGCTGTAATGCAGGTTTGTGGGGGATCTCAATCCTTTAATGCGGTGAATCAAATGCGCATCTTGGGTCGATGGATGAGGATGATTACTATCCCCAATCAATCCTCGGTTGCCAAGGCTTTTACAGAATTTGAGGAAGATGGGCGTATGAAGCCATCCTCCTTTTATGATCGCGTTGTCGATGTCATGGAAGAGCTCTATAAGTTCACATTACTGACTCGTGGAGTAAGCGAATACTTGACGGATCGCTACAGCGAGAGAAAAGAGTCTGCCCAGGAGCTATCTAAGAGGGTAAATCAAAGGGCAATTTAACCCCTGAAGATTTGCTATCAACTCTAACTTCAATGCCGGGTTTATTTGTGAGGTCAATATACCCTCACTGTTGGATGGCCCTTGCGCAACATGGTTGTTTGATGCTAACATATTTGTTAGCATCATTGAATGACTCATACCATTCGCTATTACAGCCCCGATGTATTGGAGCAAATTTTTGATTTACCTATTTCTTTGCAGGCGCGCTACATTGCTTTGACACAGCGCATGATTGAATATGGGCCGCATTTAGGTTTGCCGCATACCGATTCGTTTGGCGGCGGTTTATTTGAGCTTAGGCTAAAGGGTGTTGAGGGCATTGCAAGAGTTTTCTTTTGTACCGTGGTGGAGCGAGAGATTGTGATGTTGCATAGCTTTGTTAAGAAATCTCAGAAAACTCCCGATAAAGAACTAAGGCTAGCCAAGTTGAGAATGAGGGAAGTGAAATTATGAAGACAAAGACATTGACCCACAAACAAGCAGTTGGCAAGATGTTAAAAAACCCAGCAGTCAAGGCTGAGGTTGAGCGCTTAAATAAAGAGGAGTTTGCGATTCTTGATGAAATACTGCAGGCTCGTAAAGCCGCAGGTTTATCTCAGGCTGAAGTGGCTCGCAGAATGGGTACACAAGCTCCTGCAATAGCCAGACTCGAAAGCTCTTTGGCAACTGGAAAGCACTCCCCAAGTTTAAGTACACTGCGAAAGTATGCTGCTGCCTTGGGTAAGAGGGTCGAATTACACCTAGTCTGATGCCAATTAATTTTAGGTTATTGTTTGTTATGTCCTAAATGGCCTAACCAGATTCTCTAAGGCAAAAGCATCATTAGTTTGCCGAAGTTCATCAATCGATGTACGCAGTTTCTTGAGCTCTTTGCATGACAACTTACGCAATTTTTTGCGATCCATCCCATAGGTATCTACTAGATAGCGGACCCTGGATAGGCAGATCTGTAGGCGGATGAGCCAAACCAGGGCAAATAAGCCTGGTGCAAATAATAGAAGCAAAATACTCATTTACAAATCCATAAAAAAGGCCGTCACATAGACGGCCTATTGAAGTTAATCTGTTGATTAACCCTTGCGCTTATTTAATTAATAAAACTGGTTGCTTAGCGTTGTTGCTAACCTTTTGAGCTACTGAACCCATGATTGCATCTACGATACCGCTGCGACCCTTTGATCCCATCACAATGAGGTCAAATTTTTCTTTATTGGCCAAAGCAATGATTTCGCTGGCAATGTGACCGCGCTTAATCACCATGCTGTGCTTTACACCAGCAGTATCAAGAGTCTTTTGAGCTCCTTTGAGGTCTTTCTCGCTGACTTCACGAAGGTAATCATCGATTACGCTATTAGCGACAAATTGCTTTACATGGCCAAGTCCAATATCGTCATGAACGCTGATCAATGTGACTGCGCATTTGCTGCGCAAATCTTTAGACAACTTCGCAACGTACTTAGCCGCATTGAGCGAAGATTTGGAGCCGTCAACTGGTAATAAAATTTTCATTTGTCCCTCTATTTTTGTAGTGAATAAACTGCAACTGCATATGACTAATTTACTATGAAAATCACCATAAATCTACGAAAAAATCCCATATTCACTAGGGCTGTTGTCTGGAGCTTGATTTACTTTAGGAACGCATCGTAGAAGGTTTTGATAATCAGTATGGTGACCAGAATAAAGAAGCCTTTACGGATAAAGGTATTGCCATGTTTGATGGCAATTTTAGTACCAATTTGGCCGCCTACGAGATTGGCGCTAGCCATCAACAAACCAAGCTGCCAGTCAAAAAAACCGAGATAGAAAAAGACGCAGAGTGCCCCTAAATTGGAGGCAATATTGAGGTACTTCGCAGGCGCTGCAGATCGTAAAAAATCAAATCCCAATACTCGGGTGTAGAAGAGTTTATAAAACGCACCAGCTCCAGGCCCCAGAAAGCCATCATAAAAACCAATGATGCCTGCACCGGTAGAGGCGATTGCTTTTTGTTTGTGATGCTCATGCTTAGGTGCATGCACTAGACCAGCACTGGATTTGATATTAAAGATCAGCAGTGCAAGCAATAAAAAAGGTAGAGCGCCTCTGAGCCATTCGGTTGGTAATTGAGTGACGAGGTAAGCGCCTGCAACTGAGGCAAAAAATGCAAATGATGAAGAAACAATGACTAGGCCCCAAGGGCTTTTATTGGCCCGACTGTACTGAATAGCTGAACCAATAGTCCCGACAATCGAACCAAACTTATTAACTGATAGCAGGGTGGCTGGCGGAAAGCCCGGTAAAGCAGCAAAAAGGGCTGGCACCTGAATCATTCCTCCGCCACCAATAATGGAGTCGACCAAGCCTGCAAATAAAGCACACGCTAGCAATAAGCCAAGGTCAAATGCGGAGAGTTCAAGCATGTTGTCTATTATTTTCTAGTTCTTATGGGTGTTGCTGGCTCATTTTAGAGGGGTTTCTGGATAGTCGTATTGAGATTCTTTTATTCCTCTGGGTGAAGTGGATAATCTAGTCCAAATGAAAGTCAATTCTGAAGGAGTCTCCTCATCCAAGGTGTATTTGCCTGCCGGACAGGATTACGCCTGTCTGTTGGATTTCTTTATTGCCAATTTCCCGCATATTGATAGAGGTGAGTGGGAAGCTCGTTTTGAGGAAGGCCTGGTGTTTAACCAAGAGGGTGAGGCGCTTGCTGCGGGCGATGCCTATCTTCCTAATACACATTTACTGTATTTCAGGCGCTTAGCTCGAGAGCCAGAAATTCCTTTTGAGGAAGCCATTCTTTTTCAGGACGAACATATTCTGGTTGCAGATAAACCCCATTTTTTACCGGTAACACCAAGCGGTCTTTATTTGCATCAAACTTTGCTTAATCGTCTGAAGAAAAAAACTGGGATTCAGGACTTGAGTCCGATTCATCGGATTGATCGCGATACGGCGGGCCTAGTCATTTTTTCAGTGAATCGGCAAGAGCGGGCCCAATACCAAAATTTATTTAGAGATCGCGCAGTCAAGAAGGTCTATGAAGCAATCGCAACCTATTCAGAAGATCTGATTAAGCAATTACCAATGACTTATCAAAGTAGATTGGAGGAGTCTGAACACTTTCTGCAGATGGAGGAAGTGGAGGGCGAACCCAATACTGATACCTTGATAGAATTACTTGAGGTAAATAATCCTTGGGCCAGATATCGTTTGACTCCTGGTAGCGGCAAGAAGCATCAACTGCGTTGTCATCTCAATAGCCTAGGCATCCCTATTCAGCATGACCAGATCTACCCTGTGCTTACCCCTTACCAAGAGTATGATTTGGACTTTTCCAAACCCCTCCAACTTTTAGCAAAAGAGATTTATTTCAGCGACCCGGTAACGGGGCAAGAGAGATCTTTTGTGACCCAGAGAGTATTAGCTTGATATTGGTATGACTGTAAAAACACCCAAACGCTTAGCGGTTGCCCCGATGATGGAGTGGACGGATCGTCACTGCCGTTCTTTCCATCGTACGCTCACCAAAGAAGCGGTTCTCTATGCCGAGATGGTGACTACCGGCGCTCTTATTCATGGGGATGTGCCACGTCATTTAGATTATTCGCAAGATCAGCATCCTGTTGTTCTTCAATTGGGCGGCTCTGAACCCTCTGATTTGGCTAAAGCTGCAGAGTTAGCACAGCAGTGGGGCTACAACGAAATTGATCTTAATTGCGGTTGCCCTTCAGAGCGCGTACAACGTGGCGCCTTCGGTGCTTGCCTCATGGCAGAGCCACAACTCGTTGCCGATTGTGTGAAAGCAATGAAGGCTGCTGTTGATACTCCCATCACGGTGAAGCATCGTCTTGGTTTAGATTCCATGGATGCTGCTAACTCTGAAGTGGACTATCAATTTGCATTGAACTTTATTCTTGCTGTAGCTGATGCAGGCGCAAGTCAGGTAACCATCCATGCACGCAATGCGGTGCTGAAGGGTTTATCTCCCAAAGAGAATCGCAGCAAACCACCATTACGTTATGAAGTGGCTGCAAAGCTTCGCTTGGATGCCCAAAAGCAATTTCCTAATCTCAAAGTCTTGCTTAACGGTGGCCTGGAAACCAATGATCAAATCGCCGGTCATTGGGATGACTTTGATGGCTTTATGGTTGGAAGGGCGGCCTATCATTTCCCGGCATTGCTGTTGGGTTGGGATGACATGATTCATACCAATGGCGATGCGGCTGGCTATCTCTTTAGTGAAACTGAATGGCATCGCATTCAGATTGCATTGGTTAAGCAAGTGCAGGCTTGGTTTGATGAGTGCCAAGCCAAAGGAAAGCCTTTTTATATTGGCGCATTCACCCGCCATATTTTGGGGCTAGCTCATGGCAGGGCAGGTTCCCGCTACTGGCGTCAGCGCCTTTCTGATCACCATGCCCTGGCTAAAGTTCAAAGCAAGGCTGCTATTTTGGATTTCTTTATCGATGCGAGCTTATGCCTTGGGGATTGGGCTGCCTTTGAGTTTGAAGGTGCCTAAATCAGTAATCTAGGCCATTTTTGACAGGGTTTTGGCTCAAAAGCTATAATCTAAGTCTTCAGTGGCGGACGTAGCTCAGTTGGTAGAGTCCCAGATTGTGATTCTGGTTGTCGCGGGTTCGAGCCCCGTCGTTCGCCCCACCGAATATTGCATTATCCTAAGGCTCCCTTCGTGGAGCCTTTTATTTTTGAGATCATTCTGATGAAAAAATTCGATATTCTCCCAATTCTGTTTGGCTTAGTACTATCGGTTATTGCTGCGTACTTTATGTTGCGATCTACGCCCGCTAATAGCGCACCTGCATCGACTATTCCTGTGCTTAAAGTGGGCACTGTATCTTGGGATCAAACTGAGATGACTATTGCCGATGTCAAAACTTTTGCTGATGCCACTGGTTTTGTAAGTCAAGCCGAGAAGAATGGTGGTGGACTTTCATATGAATATGGCTTCGTCAAAAAACCTGGCTGGACTTGGAAAACCCCTTATGGCGTTACTCCCAAATCCAGCGAGCCTGCAGTACATCTCAATCAATCTGAAGCTGCTTCTGTTTGTCGCTTCTATGGGAAGCGTTTACCAACGGATGCGGAATGGACCTCTGCAGCATTTGTGGAGCAAAGAGAAGTCCCTCCAGCTGGCTACACCAAAGGTCAACGATATCCCTTTCCAGGTGGAGCAACTCCGGTTGTCTCCCATTGCTTGAATGGTTGTGGTGATTACAAGGGCGTAGCACCAGCGGGTGCGTTAAATCGCGGCACTGGTCATGTACCTGCTGGCACCACTAAGCCTGGAGTCAATGGCTTATTGGATATGGGTGGCAATGTTTGGGAGTGGACTGCAACTGAGCGTCATGGTGGTTTCATTACCCGAGGTGCTTCGTGGTGGTATGGCCCAGAGAGACAAAAAGAGTCTGATGTGGAGTCCAAGCCAGCAGATATCGGTGTGGTGTATATCGGCTTTCGCTGCGTTAGTTGATCCCATGAAACAATAGGGGATGACCAATCCCGTAGTAGACCCATCTGCCATTGAAATTACTCCTGAATACCAGGAGGTAATCGACGCTATCGAGCGTCACGACCCTTATATTTTTGTGAGTGGTAAAGCGGGTACCGGCAAGACCACCTTAATTGGCTATCTGCGTGAGAACATCCCAGGTAATGTCGTGGTGGTGGCACCAACCGGTGTAGCTGCATTACAAGTGAAGGGTGTCACGATTCACTCCTTCTTTCGCTTGCCGCCACGCTTGATCTTTCCAGAGGAGGATATCAAGCCTTTAAAAGATAAGCGTCTCTATAAAGATATCCGTCTGCTCATCATTGATGAGATCTCCATGGTGAGAGCAGACGTGATTGATGCAATGGATTTGTTTCTGCGTGCCAATGGCCCCCATAAGAGCCAACCCTTTGGCGGAATTCAAGTGATGTTTGTGGGGGACTTATTTCAATTGCCTCCAGTAGTATCCCAGGCGGACATGCTGGTGCTAGCTGAGCGAGGCTATGAAGGTCCTTACTTCTTCTGTGCGATGGCCTTGCATCGTAAGGATGTGACGATGGTAGAGTTGTCTAAGATCTTCCGTCAGAAGGATGCTCACTTTGCAGGACTTCTCAATCAGATCCGGATTAATCAAGATATTGGTGAGGCGCTCAATATTCTGAATGAGCAGTGTTTTGAAAATGCACCAGAAGTAGATGATCAAACAATTACGCTGACTACAACCAATGCGCGTGCTGATCAAATTAATAATGCAGGCCTGCGTGCATTAACAACCGATGCCAAGGTCTATACCGGCAATAGCACCGGTAAGTTCAATGTAGATGATCGTAATTTGCCATCGCCAAATCACCTCACGCTAAAAGTGGGTGCCAAGGTCATGTTTACCGCGACTGATAGCAACTTTCCTAAGCGTTGGGTCAACGGCACAATTGGAGTAGTGCGTGAATTGTTACCCAATAGCGTGAAAGTCATGGTGCAGAACGGCCCTTACTCCAATACGGTTGAAGTAAAAGGGCATCAGTGGGAATCTTATCGCTATGACCATGACATGATGTCCGGAAAGATTTCACCAAACATTATTGGCACCTTTGTGCAGATCCCATTAATGCTAGCTTGGGCTGTCACCATTCATAAGAGCCAGGGCAAGACCCTCGATAAGATCAAAGTAGATCTCTCATCGGGAGCATTTGCATCTGGGCAGGTCTATGTAGCCCTGAGTCGCTGCACCTCAATTGAAGGGATCACCCTAGAGCGACCCATACAGCCCAAAGATGTGAGCTGCGACCAAGAGGTGAAGCGTTTCTATCTCAACTGTTTGCCTGGTTAATCTGTATCAAGCCTTGACTTTGCAATAAAATAGTTATAACATTGTTATTACTATGAAAAAACAGTTGCATCTTCAAATCCGTCAAATAGGTAACTCTCGTGGAGTGGTTATTCCTAAGGCTATCCTTGAGCAGGTAGGGTTTGATGATCAGGCTGACTTGGTGATTGAGGGTGACAGGCTCGTATTAAGTAAACCCAAAAAAAAGCCCCGTGAAGGTTGGGCTGAGGATTCAAGAGCCATTGCCGAGGCTGGTGAAGACGAATTAGTGTTGGGCGACTTTATGAATGAAGCTGATGAGGATTGGGTTTGGTAAAAAGTATCGTTTCACGCGGAGATATTTGGTTAATTAATCTAGATCCAACTATGGGAAGTGAGATTAAAAAGACTCGACCATGTGTTGTTGTATCTCCGCAAGAGATGCATGACTTTTTGCGAACCGTGATTATTGCGCCAATGACCACAAAAGGAAGATCAGCATCCTATCGCGTGCCGATTACACACGATGGTAAAAAAGGTTTAGTTCTCTTGGATCAGATTCGCACAATAGATAAGGCCCGCCTAGTCAAAAGATTAGGCGCAGTCAGCAATAAAACATTGGGAGCTAGTCTCGATATATTGCAGGCAACTTTTACGCCGTAGTTGGAAATCTAGAATCCCGCCGCCAATCCATCGCGGCGATGATCGCTACCAGCAATATAGGCATCTTTAGTTTCTTCGCCGAGCAGCGCAATTGCTTGGGCGCTACCAAAATCCAAGCTATTTGCTGGCATCACAGTGACTTCATGCCCCATCGCCTTTAAGCCTTCAACCACCGCTGTGGGCATAGAGGCTTCTACTGTGAGTTTGCCAAGATCATCAATTCTCCAGCGGGGTGCATCAGAGCAAGCTTGCGGATTGAGATACTCATCAACAAATCGCATGACAAACTGAATGTGTCCTTGTGGCTGCATATTGCCACCCATCACACCAAACGCCATAGTAGGTTGATTACCCTTTGTTAAAAATGCAGGAATGATGGAGTGAAAAGGGCGCTTACCTGGCCCTACTTGATTGGGATGACCATCAGTCAGGCTAAAGCTCATGCCGCGGTTATGGAGTGCAATGCCGCCGGGAGCAACCACTCCGGAGCCAAAGCCCTTAAAGTTCGACTGAATGTAAGAAATCATCATGCCGGATTCATCTGCAGCACAAAGGTAAACGGTGCCACCAGCATGTGGATCTCCAGCGCCATATGTTCCCGCTTGATTGTGATTAATGAGTGCAGCACGGCTAGCCAGATAATCCCTATCTAATAAAGCACTTGCTGCCACCTTCATCGAGCTGGCATCAGATACGTAGGCATAAGCATCTGCAAAAGCAATGCGCATTGCTTCTACTTGAAGATGAATACGTTGTGCAGAATTGGCGGGATATTGTTTTACATTGGCTGCCTGCAAAATACCCAGCGCCATTTGTGCAGCGATGCCCGAGCCATTGGGTGGTATTTCATGGAGAGTGTATTCACCATAATCAAATGCCAAAGGCTCAACCCATTCAGTTTGATTATTCGCAAAGTCAGTCATGGTGAAGCAACCACCAGTACTCTGTGCAAAGTCAACCATGCTTTGCGCTAACTTACCGGTATAAAAAGATTCACCTTCAGTCTCAGCAATTTCACGAAGTGTTTTTGCTTGAGCCGGGTAGCGCCATATTTGGCCGGCAACAGGAGCCTTCCCGTCGATCAAAAAAGAATCACTAAAGCCAGGTTGATTCTTTAGGATCGGAACTGCTTCGCGCCATTGGCGAGCAATCACCGGCGAAACTGGAAAACCATTCTCGGCATAATCAATTGCGCGCTTAAAGAGTTGCGCAAAAGGTAGCTTGCCAAATTTACGAGATAACTCAATCCATCCAGACACCATGCCTGGCACGGTTACGGTATTCCAGCCAATCAAATCCATTGCAGCTTTGCCTGAAAAATAGTCTGGCGTCCATGCACTGGGTGCCCGACCAGAGGCGTTCATGCCATGCAGTTTTTTGCCATCCCAAATCAATGCGAAGCCATCCCCACCGAGACCATTCATAGTGGGCTCAACTACGGTGAGTGTGATTGCTGTCGCTAAAGCCGCATCAACCGCATTTCCTCCATGTTGAAGAACTTCAATGCCAGCTTGGGTTGCTAAAGGCTGTGAGCTAGCAACAGCATTTTTAGCTAACACTGGGGCGCGGGCGCCACTATAGGGAGGAGAAATCAACATAATTGCAATTTTCTTAGTTAAAGATGTGATACAAAATCGGAATAGCTACCGCACTAATCACGCCGTTCATGCCCATAGCGAGACTGGCATACGTGCCTGCCTCAGGATGAATACTAAATGCTCGCGAGGTGCCGATACCGTGAGCGCCAATGCCAATGGCAAAGCCACGTTGCCACCATGCCTTCATGCCCAGTGCATTCAGAATAAATGGCGCCAAAATAGCCCCCAGAATTCCGGTGGTGACGGCAAAGATAGCGGTGAGGGTTGGGGATACGCTAATACGCTCGGCGATACCCATGGCAATTGGTGCGGTTACCGACTTGGGATACATGGCACCAGTGATGCTGGAATCTGCGCCGAATAACTTGGCGATATTGACGGCGCTGATGATGGATACCAAGCCACCTACAACTAAAGACGCTAGCAAGGGAAAAGATCGACCCTTAAGACTGCTGAGTCCTCTATATATTGGTATTGCCAACGACACAGTGGCCGAGCCTAATAAGAAATGAATAAATTGAGCACCTTCAAAATAGGTGGAATAGGGCATCTCAATCAATTGAATCATGCTGGCCACCAAGATGATGGCAATAGCTACTGGGTTCGCCAGGGGATTTTGTTTAGTCGCTCTATAGATCAAGAGGCCAATTTGATAGGCTGCCAAAGTAATAAAGAGGGCAAATAAGGGGCTAGCCGAGAGGTAAACCCAAATCTCTACGATGGAGTGCTTTTCACTCATGATTCTGTGCTTTGGTGTTTTGCACTCAAAAAGCGGACAACAATTGCCGTTGTGGCGATTGTGAGAATAACGCTACCCACTAAGGCGCTCACAATAGCCAGTGCATTGGCTTTGAGTTGAGGTAAAAATAGAACCACACCTACTGCTGCCGGTACGAATAAGAGTCCAAGGTATTGGCTAAAGCCGTCTGCGACCATGGCGAGATCGTTGTTAATCCCTTTGCGTAGTACCAGCCAAATAATCAGTAGTACCAAGCCAATCACAGGACCCGGAAGAGTCGGCAAGGCGAACTTGGATACGAGCTCGCCTAGACTCTGGAATAACAGTATTTGAACAAGGCCGGAGATCATAGATAAGGCCTCAGAGATTCAACTTAATCGGAGAAGACAACCGAAGTGGCTCCATTAATCAAGACGCGGTCATGCAAGTAATAACGAAGAGCGCGTGAAAGCACGGTGCGCTCTAAATCTCGACCTTTGCGAACCAAGTCTTCAGGTGTATCGCCATGGGTGACGCGAGTCACGTCTTGTTCAATGATCGGACCTTCATCCAAATCGCTAGTAACAAAGTGTGCTGTAGCGCCAATCAGCTTAATGCCTCGCGCATGAGCCTGGTGGTAAGGCTTGGCACCTTTGAAGCTAGGCAAGAATGAGTGATGAACGTTAATGCAGCGTCCAGATAATTTGGTGGACAAGTCATCTGACAGAATTTGCATATAGCGCGCCAAAATAACCATATCCACTTTGGACTCAGCAACAATTTCCAAGAGTTTGGCTTCTTGTGCTGGTTTGGTTTCTGGTGTGACGGGAAGGTGATAAAACGGAATATCGGCAAAATCAATGCTGGAGTAAACCTCGCGCGGATGATTGGAAACGATTCCGCAAATAATCATTGGTAATTCACCAATACGCCAGCGATAGAGTAAGTCTACCAGGCAATGATCTAGCTTAGATGCCATGATCAATACGCGCTTTAAATCTTTGACGGCACGCAAGTCCCAAGTGAGATCAAAACGGTCAGCGATTTCTACAAAGCCAGTTCTCAAAGTGTTGCTATCAGCACTACAGCTAAAACTCACGCGCATAAAGAAACGTTTAGAAGCTTTGTCATCAAACTGTTGAGCTTCTTCAATATCACCACCCAATTCATAGATGTAGGTTGAAACTGCGGCAACAATGCCTGGACGATTAGGGCAGGTAAGTGTGAGGTAGTAATTTTCTGTAGTCATGGCTTTAGTAAATGGGATTGCTTATAAGGCCTAATTTTAGACTGCTTATTTAGAAGTGGTCAGGCTATCTGCAGGGCCTGGATAAGGCTCGCTCATATCTTTGATGGTGGGGACGGGAATATCGCTGCAAATGGGTTTAGGTCCCAAAGCATTGAGGAAATTGCAATCTTGCTTGGTGGCTGCAGAAGCGGCGTGTTCTAAGGGGGATTTTCCGGTGGTGGCCGTAGAGATGGCGCTCACCGCAGTTGAAGGATTTGCTACTGCTACTGAGACGGCAGCAGTCCCAGCAGAGCTAGCTACACCAGTTGCTGAACTACCTAGGGCTAAAAGAGGGGCTGCGCAACCCATCATACCGAGGCAAAGGGCAGCGCCTCCAAGGATGGCGGTTAGATAAAAGCAAAAAGCAGACCAGCCCGATGGGTTTGGTCTGCTTAGGCAGGCATTCAAAGAAATGTAATTATTTGCGCTGGCAGACAACGTTAAATACTCCTGCTGCCCATGATTCATTTACAACAGGTTCAAATTCACTATCTGGAGTCTTGTTATCTGAAACTACTGCGCCGCTACCTTTATTGCCAGCAAACTCTTTGTATTCGATTGGGCGATAGCTAATAGCTGGACAGTTGTATTCATTGATCCCAATGATTGAGCTAACAGGCTGCTTTGTTTTGGGATTTACGCCAGGTTTTTTAAAATCTAACATCGACATAATCTGTGCTTTTTCACCAGAAGCGCTAACGGTATCTAGATCTACATAAACCACCATTAACTCATTTGATCCCAATTCTTTCCACTCAGCGAAACTGCTGGAGAATGGAAGTAGGGAGAGGGCGGTAAAAATAGTGAGTGTGTGTAATTTTTTCATATTCAATAGCGTTGCCAATCAATCAGTTAAACCCCAATCGGGCCTCTAGCCCCTATTCTAAACTCCCCGGCTTATTTTTCCTTAATATTCAGATCCAGCTGCCTGCTAATTTTTTTGGGTTTCATTTGCTGTGGGAGATATTCATTTTGAGCCCAAAGTCCACTCATATTCCGATAGAGCTTACTTTGCACCCAGCCAGATTGACCAGTTTGATAAATAAAGAGAGATTGCTCTAAATCAGACAAATCAAAGAGCGTCCGAAGGCTTGGGGCCTGCTTGGTTTCAAAAGGATTGTCGGCTCTCAGAAGTTCCAGGCGCCCCACATTGATGCTAAAGCTATCCCCGGGAAAAGGCTGCGTCAAATTGAAGAGGCTTCCCAAGAGAGGGACCTTGCTTAATGGTCGATGCTCTGAGACGGCAATATGTGCATTGCCCCAAGTCCAATTTTTGGGGTTATTGCCAAATTGGGCGCTCAGCTGCTCTAGTGCTTTATCAAGTGCCGCATTGGAAGCGTCCGCACAACTTTCAATTTGTTCAGTATTGGGATCATTGCACCAAGGGCTATCTGGATTTTGCAATTGCAAAATCAAAGGCTGTCTAAAGTTGCGTGCCCCGTAATTTTCTGTGAACAAATATCCCAAACGAGAAAAAAGTTTTCTTGATAGCTGATCAGCCCAAGCGTTGAATATGAGTGCACCAGCACTATCTATTTTCATATCGCCATCAAAGTTTCTGCTCGGCTCAATGGCTTGTTGAGCTAAAGGATGTTTTGATTGAGCGGACTTAAATAATTCTAATAATGGTGTAGCGCCCAAAGAGAGGGTATCTGCTTGCATTGATTTCATGGAGGCAAGATCATGCACAGATTTGCCTTTGATGAGATCTACGATTCTGTCGTAGCGGGTTGGCAAATCCCAGTCGCCAGTGAGCGGGTTGGGATCGTTGCTAGACAATATTCTTTGGTTGGCTGTGGCTATCCAGTTTGCGTCTGGGTTATTGCTACTGGGTAGTTGATCAAATGGAACGTATCCAGCCCAGTCATATTGCTTCTCCCAGCCCAGTGCAGGTGCTACTCCATATAGCCCTTGGTGCAAGGTGCGCTTAGGGGCAACACCAGCCGCCTGAAGTGAAATATTTCCATCGACATCTGCCATCACTACGTTTTGCATGGGTGCATAGTTTTTGCGCAACGCTTGCTTAAACGCATTGATATCTTTTGCGTGATTCATATCGAGCAAACCAGCAACAGATTGATTTTCAATATCCAGGGCAGTCCAGCGTAAGCTGAGGGCAAAACGATCGGTATCAATAGCTCGTTTGGCTCGTGCATATGATTCTGAAATCACGGGGCCATGTCGAGTCTCTTTAACCAAAAAGCGAAGCGGGGGCTGACCTTTGATGTCGATGATTTCTTGTCGCACTTTAAATGGAAGCGATCCTTCTGGGCCTCGATAGACACCAGGATTTTTTGGGTCTAATTGCTCAATATATAAATCCTGAACATCTGGGCCGGTATTCGTAAAGCTCCAAGCGAACTTATCAGTTCTACCCAATACCACCGCCGGAATACCAGGCAGGGTAGCGCCAATGACATTAAGGCTTGGTGCCTCCATATGAGCCATATACCAAATGGCTGGCGCTGATAAGCCGAGATGTGGGTCATTAGCAAGTAACGGTTTGCCAGAAGCTGTGAGCTTCCCGCTCAGCGCCCAGTTATTAGACCCAAGGCCATCCTTGCCGCCTGGCACTTCATTGATGGCCAATTCAGTGGCAGGTAGCTTTTTCGACTTTTGATCGCGTGTGAGCGGATTCGGATTAAATACATTGATGTCCCGATACATTTTGGCAAAGTCAACATTGCTCACAGGGTCGCCTGGCGTATATGCTGGCATCACTTCCCATACTTGCTTCGTAGTCAAAAATTGCGAGAGCTCAAGTCGCTGCAATTCTTTATGCCAGTTACCACCCAGATCTAGTGCCATCATCAACATCCATGCCACGCTGTCCGTAGGGGACCAATGACCTGGTTTAGATCCAGTTAAAAAATATTCAACCGGCAGGGCCCAACCCAAGTGAGCATTGCCAGCATTGACTCCATCCGCATAGGATTGCAGCAATCGCTTGGCGGCAATAGGGTAGCGATCAAACTGTTTTTCAGCGGCATGTTTAATGCCTAAGGTACGAATAAAGCGATCAATCGCTAGAGTTTCTTTACCGAGGATTTCAGAGAGTCGACCGCTGGATAGGCGGCGGTTAATTTCCATTTGCCAGGAACGTTCGCTAGCATGTAAATAGCCCAAGGCAAAGAGTGCGTCGCTTGAGCTTTTTGCCTGAATATGCGGAATGTCGCTCTCATCAAAGCTAATCGCAACGGAATCCCCAAGGGTTTTAATGACCCGCTTACCGGAGGGGTTGGTTTGAGCTGAAACAAGGTAGATTATTCCAGCTGTAATGAGCAATATTAGGCCTGCAGAACCAAGCCAAAAGACGGCTTTGAATAGAGCCTTGAGACCTGGGCTTGGAGCGGATATTTTCATGGGAATAGTTTAGTGGGTTTGCCTTGGCTGCCAGACCAGCCCAGATGATTGGTGGCTTCCCGCCCCAAATGAGCCTCGCATGCTAAAATTTTGCTTGTCTTGATTTATTTAGTACGGCTTTATTGCTCGTGCGAGCCCGAGTGGTGAAATCGGTAGACACAGCAGATTTAAAATCTGCCGACTCAAAAAAGTCGTGCCGGTTCGATTCCGGCCTCGGGCACCAATCGATTGATTTCAGGCATCTTTGAAATACCTTCCTATTCTTCTACTATTTCTATTTGTCACTCCCTGTTTGGCGGTAGAGCCTCTGGTTTTTACTTGTGAGCGCACAGAAAAGAATTACACCGAAACCTACGATCTCAAGCTTATTCCCGCCTCAAAAAATCAGAAGGCAAAAGTCTTTGTTGATGATCGAGATTTAGATCAGTCAGATGAGTTTGGTCGGCAAATAGTGAAGAACGTGCTTATCACCGAATCCACAGTACTGATTTCGATGGAGGCTCACTTTCCTCCAGAGAGTTTTGACGGTGTTCAGTACGGGGCGGGTTCAGTCATCACAGCGATAACGATTAATCGTGCCACTGGTCAGTTGAGAAAAGCGGAGACCATAAAAGGTGGAATTCTGTCAGCAACCCTCGGTGAGGGTACAAAGACTTACCAAGAGCAGTGCACAGCCGCTAAAAAACCTTAGTTAGGTTCGGTTACAAATCCAAGCTTAGTTAAACCAGCTCTGCGCGATGCGGCTAGCACTTGAGCAACATACTCATACTTCACAGACTTATCGGCGCGCAAATTAATTTCCGGTTGCGGTTCTTTCTGAGCAGCTTTTTCTGCATAGCCATCAAACGTCTTTAAATCAATTTGGGTGCTATTCCAAAATATGTGACCCTGAGCATCAATCGAGAGCTGCACTGACTCTGGCTTCACTTCATTTCTGACGCTATTCGCTTTTGGCAATTCCACTTTGACTGCTTGCTGAATGACCGGCAGGGTGATGATGAAAATAATTAACAGTACCAACATGACATCCACCATTGGAGTCATGTTGATTTCGGACATGATGCCGCTGTCCTCGGAATCGCTCTGAAGATTAAAAGACATACTTATTCTCCGGACTTCACGCGGGCGCCAGTTACAAAATAGGCGAGTAGATCATTGCCAAAGCGATTGAGATCGGCGACCAATAATTTATTGGCGCGATTAATGGCATTGAATCCGAGCACCGCAGGAATTGCCACTGCTAGGCCTAAGGCGGTCATGATAAGTGCTTCACCAATAGGGCCGGCAACCTGATCAATCTGCGCGCTGCCTGAGCTACTGATCGCGATTAAGGCATGGTAGATGCCCCATACGGTTCCAAATAGACCCACAAACGGTGATATTGCACCAGTAGAACCCAAGAAGGTGAGCCCTTTTTGGAATTGCGCTGCTACGCCGTCAATGCTGTTCTTGAGGCTTCTCGCCATCCACTCAGAGTAGTTCAGCGTTTGCAGAAGCTCGCGATGATTAGTGGATTGACTCTGATGGTGGATCGAAGCGCCGCTTGCTGCCTTCGCAATCTGATAGTAAGGGTTGCTTGCATGGCTAGTAAATGCGTTCAGACCTTGATCATATGAGGTGGCACGCCAAAATTGATCAACCTCTACCTTCAATTTGTTCAGAGTACGCAAATCCCAAAAGCGTGACAGGAGAATGACCCAGGTCACAACAGAGCAAGTGAGTAGGATGATTGCTACAAAGCGGGTAACAGCATCGCCTTCAAGCCAGAGATTTGCTAAGCCAAATGGTGTATTCATAATATTAATTCTTTAAATTAAATTTAATTAAAAGGTTGGTAGAAATTCTTTGCGGTGAACCATTTACCAGGAATGGCTTAAAGCGATAACGACGACCAATCTCTGTTGCTGCACGATCCAACCTTGGAAAAGAGCTGGAGCGTAATAAAGCCACATCCTCAACACTGCCAGATTCATCAATGATTAATCGAACCACTACTTCACCTTGCTCGCCAGATCGTTTAGAGAAGGAAGGATAGTAGGCATCTGCATCAGGCTGATAGACCACAACCAGTTTACCAATGTCGGTCTGGATCGGTGTACCGCTTGAACCAGAGGTGGTGGCAGGTGCAACCGTAGCATTTGGGGTCTGTGAGTCGCTACTAGATTGCTGTGGTGTTGGTGGGGTAGCCGTTTGTTGCTGAGTTTGCGGCGGTGTAGGTGCCTGGGTGGATTTCTCATCCACGGTTTTCTTCTTCTGCTCTTGCTTGGGTTTTGGTGGGGGCGCAGCTGGAGCCGCTTGAGGTTGCTTAGCAGCCTCAGGGCTCACGAGGTTGGCCATAACCCGCGTGTCATCTAGATTGTTATCGTTGTCAGGTTTCATGCCGCTTTGAAAGCCAATCAAAAAGAGGAAATGCAAACCAAGAACGATGCCAATAATGATGCGTTCGCTTGTATTGAATGGCAGGCGTGCATTCACTCTGCTGAAGAAAGTGCTCATCTAAAGGTGCTCACTAACTGAGATTGAGTGCTGCGCTCAGTGAGATCCGATTGCATCAGCTCATGCGCCATTTGATGCAAAAGCTCGGCATCTTTGCTGCTAATGAATTGAATGGAGCCCTGATCGCCATCATTCAATTGCTTGCCTTGTGCCTCTAATTTTCTTTTAAGCTGACGTACTACAGCATCACTGGTATCAATTAAGTTGATTGAGTCTCCCAGCAGTTTGCGAATAGCTTTGCGTAGAAAAGGGTAGTGCGTGCATCCCAACACTAGGGTATCTGCTCCCGCATCTTGAATGGGCTCTAGATGCTCGGCGAGTAACTCCAAAGTTTCTTCACCATTGGCTTGGCCTGCTTCTATTAGAGGGACTAAACCAGCGCCAGCTTGTTTTACAAATTTGCAGTTCGGAAGTGTTGCCAGCAAAGCGCTAAATTTATCGCTCTTGAGCGTAGCTTCAGTTGCGAGTACGCCAACGATGCCATTGGCTGACTGCATTGCTGCAGGCTTGATGCCAGGCTCAACGCCGATGATCGGAATATTGCTAAGCTCATTGCGAATATGTGCAATAGCTTCGGCAGTAGCAGTGTTGCATGCAACCATAATCGCATCACATCCACGTGCTGCTAGGTATTGGCACAATTCCATACTGCGTGAAGCTATCCACTCGCTAGACTTTTCTCCATAAGGTGCATTGATGGAGTCTGCTAGATAAATATAGTCATGCTCGGGAAGCTGGCGCAAAGCCTCATCCAAAATGGATAAGCCTCCAACGCCAGAATCAAATACCCCGATGAGTGCCAAGTAAAGGTCGCTTAACTAACGGTAGTCACTTGAATGAATAACTTAAGCAATCTTGACTGGAATGCCACCAATCTTTGCTTGCCACTCTTTTGGACCTGTCTCATGCATCGAGATTCCGGCGGAGCTGACAGCTACTGTCACTGGCATATCTTTGACATCAAACTCATAAATCGCTTCCATGCCCAGGTCAGCAAAGCCAACTACCTTTGCCGTCTGAATTGCTTTGGAGACCAAGTAAGCAGCACCGCCAACGGCCATCAGATAAGCAGACTTATGTTTCTTGATTGCCTCAATTGCAGTAGGACCGCGCTCTGCTTTACCAATCATGGAGATCAAGCCAGTCTTAGCCAACATCATCTCAGTGAACTTATCCATACGTGTTGATGTGGTTGGGCCTGCTGGACCAACTGCTTCATCACCTACAGGATCAACTGGACCAACGTAATAGATCACACGGTTCTTGAAGCTCACTGGCAATTCTTCACCCTTAGCTAGCATGTCCTGAATGCGCTTATGTGCCGCATCACGACCGGTCAAAATTTTGCCGTTGAGAAGGAGTGTTTCGCCTTCTTTCCAGCCAGCTACTTCCTCAGCTGTCAAAGTATCCAAGTTCACACGCTTGGATTTCTTGGTATCCGGAGTCCAGGTGACATCTGGCCAGTCAGCTAAGGAAGGCTTTTCTAATACTGCTGGACCATCGCCATGTAAGTGGAAATGTACGTGACGAGTCGCGGCACAGTTCGGAATCATGGCTACTGGCAATGAAGCCGCATGCGTTGGGTATTCCATTATCTTGATATCAAGAACGGTAGCTAAACCACCAAGGCCTTGTGCACCAATACCGAGTTGATTAACTTTTTCATATAGCTCTAAGCGCAATTCTTCAGCGCGAGTCTTCGCACCGCGTGCGATCAGTTCTTGAATATCAACTGGACCCATTAATGACTCTTTTGCCATCAACATGGCTTTTTCTGGGGTTCCGCCAATACCAATGCCCAAGATACCGGGAGGGCACCAGCCCGCACCCATGGTTGGAACAGTCTTGAGTACCCAGTCTACGATCGAGTCAGATGGATTGAGCATGACCATCTTGGCTTTGTTTTCAGAGCCACCACCTTTGGCAGCGCAGATGACTTCAACATCGTCACCTGGAACGATTTCGTAATGGACAACAGCGGGGGTGTTATCGCCCGTATTTTTACGTTTACCAGCGGGATCTGTCAGAACTGAGGCACGTAGAGGGTTACCTGGGTTCATGTAAGCGCGACGCACACCCTCATTGACCATCTCAGTAACACTCATCGTGGCATCGCCCCATTGGACATTCATACCAATCTTAAGGAAAACGACTGCAATACCGGTGTCCTGGCACATCGGGCGATGGCCTTCGGCACACATACGGCTATTGGTCAAAATCTGAGCAATCGCATCTTTAGCCGCAGCACCCTGTTCCAACTCGTAAGCCTTGCCCATGGCGGAGATGAAGTCTTTTGGGTGGTAGTAAGAGATGAACTGAAATGCGTCTGCAACGCTTTGAATAAGGTCGTTTTGTTTGATATTTGTCATGTTTTAGGCTTAATTTGTAAGGTTTCGTCTATTTTAAGGGTTTGCCATAGAGCAAATCTAGCGTGTTTTCACTTATCTTATTAGCTCTTGGGGGTGTATTCCCCCAACTCTGCGCTATTTTTTGCGGAAAAGATGACTGATTATTAAATAGAAGGGCTGTGAAGCATGGAACCATTGATGCAAGAAAACCGCGTATTTAACCCACCTGCAGACTTTGTTAAAGCTGCGGCCATTCCTGGAATGGAAGCTTACAACAAGCTTTGTGCTGAGGCTGAAAAAGATTATGACGGTTTTTGGGGTCGTCTTGCTAAAGAAAACATTTACTGGAAAAAACCATTCACCAAAGTTTTGGATGAGTCTAAGGCGCCTTTCTATAAGTGGTTCGAAGATGGCACAACGAATGCTTCATACAACTGCTTAGATCGACAAGTTGAAAACGGTCTCGGCAATAAGACTGCATTGATTTTTGAAGCTGATGATGGTTCCGTTACAAACGTAACTTATCAAGACTTGCTCGAGCGCGTTTGCAAAATGGCAAATGCACTTCGCAAGATGGGCATCAAGTCTGGTGATAGCGTCATTATTTATATGGCGATGACTATTGAAGGCATCGTTGCTATGCAAGCCTGTGCCCGTATTGGCGCAATTCACTCTGTTGTGTTTGGCGGTTTCTCTGCACAAGCTTTACGTGACCGAATCATTGACGTAGGTGCCGTTGCAGTGATTACTGCTGATGGCCAATTCCGTGGCGGTAAATCATTGCCATTGAAGGCAATTTGCGATGAAGCCCTTTCTACCGGTGAGTGCGGCAAGGTTAAGCATGTCATCGTAAACAAGCGCACAGGCTCTGAAGTCACGATGACTGCAGGTCGTGATGTATGGATGCAAGAAATCGTTGCTAACGAATCTGCTACATGCGAGCCAGAGTGGGTTAGTGCTGAGCACCCACTATTTATTTTGTACACATCTGGATCAACAGGTAAGCCAAAAGGCGTACAACATTCAACCGGTGGTTACCTCTTGTGGGCAATCCTCACAATGAAGTGGACCTTTGACATTAAGCCAAATGATGTGTTCTGGTGTACTGCGGATATTGGTTGGGTAACAGGCCACTCCTATATTACTTACGGCCCTTTAGCTGTAGGCGCTACTGAGATCGTGTTTGAGGGTGTTCCAACCTATCCAAATGCTGGCCGTTTCTGGGAAATGATCCAAAAACACAAAGCGACTATTTTCTACACAGCTCCAACAGCAATTCGTTCACTGATCAAAGCATCTAGCAATGATTCAGCAGTGCATCCAAAGAGCTATGACCTCTCTTCATTACGCCTCTTGGGTTCAGTCGGCGAGCCGATTAATCCAGAAGCTTGGATGTGGTACTACGAGAATGTTGGTGGCTCACGCTGCCCAATCGCAGATACCTTCTGGCAAACCGAAACTGGTGGCCACATGATTTCACCATTGCCAGGCGCAACACCAATGGTTCCAGGTTCATGCACATTGCCATTACCAGGTATTCAGGCAGCCATTGTGGATGAGGCTGGCGTTGATGTTCCAAATGGCCAAGGCGGTATCTTGGTTGTGAAGCGCCCATGGCCTTCCATGATTCGTACGATTTGGGGTGATCCAGATCGCTTCGTGAAGTCTTATTTCCCAGAAGAATTGGGTGGCACTTTATATCTTGCTGGTGACGGCGCAATTCGCAATAAAGAAACTGGTTACTTCACCATTACAGGTCGTATCGATGACGTACTAAACGTTTCTGGTCACCGCATGGGCACGATGGAAATTGAGTCTTGCTTAGTTGCCAATCCATTGGTTGCTGAAGCAGCGGTAGTGGGTCGTCCAGATGAAATGACTGGTGAAGCTATCTGTGTATTCGTGGTTCTTAAAGGTGGTCGCCCAACTGGCGATGATGCTAAGAAGATCGCTACAGAGTTGCGTAACTGGGTGGGTAAAGAGATTGGTCCAATTGCTAAACCTAAGGACGTTCGTTTTGGTGATAACTTGCCTAAGACCCGTTCCGGCAAAATTATGCGTCGCTTGTTGCGTGTGATTGCTAAAGGTGAAGAAGTGACTCAAGATACTTCAACCCTTGAAAATCCAGCAATCTTAGAACAGCTCAAAGAGTCTGTTTAAGCGGTCTAGGTTTTTAGAGGCAAACCCTTCCGGCAATCGTATAATCAATGGCTGTACGGAAGGGTGGATGAGCGGTTTAAGTCACACGCCTGGAAAGCGTGCGTAGGTTAATAGCCTACCGCGGGTTCGAATCCCGCCTCTTCCGCCAGTAGTTTGAAACCACCTTCGGGTGGTTTTTTCATTGTTTTTGCCTGATTTTTTTTCTAAATCGGCCTCAGGATGCATGTTATTTAGCCCCACAACCCGCTGTTTTTAATCAAAAAATGGGGTTTTTGGTCTTTTTGTTGCATTGCCGCAAATAATTCTTGCAGTGCATCAAAAAACTTTTTACAATGGTGCATCGCAATAAATTTTATCAATATAAAAGAATAGGAAAACATCATGTTCCAAAATCAATTAAATGACCAAATCTCACAAGCTCAAGCTAAAGCTGTTGAAAACGCAAAGTACTTGGCTCAAGTAGCTGTTGAAAGTGCAAAAGAATTAGCGGAAATCAATCAAGCTGCTGCTAAAGATGCTTTAGTTGTTGCTCAGGATGCAAGCGCACAATTATTGGCAATTAAAGATGCTCAACAATTGGCAAAATTGGCTCAGCCAGAAACTGCTCAAGAAGCTGCTAAGTACGCTGCTGCTTACCAAGCTAAGGTAAACAAAGTTGTACGTAACGGTAACAAAGAAGTTGCTCAAGTAGTTGAGGCTTCTATTGATGACGCACGTGCTGACATGGTTAAGTTTGTTAAAGAAGCTACTAAGACAGCCCCTGCTGGTTCTGAGGCATTTGTATCTGCATTTAAAACTGCATTCGAAACTTCACTCCAACAGTTTGACCAAGTTCGCGCTTCAGCAACTGACGCTTTCGCAAACTTTGAGAAAAGTGTTGACGCTGCATTGGCTAACATTCAAGGTCAATACGCAGTAGCTAAGCCAGCTGCAAAAAGCCGTAAAGCTGCTTAATTCGTTTTAACTGCTTCATGTGAGAAACCGCCTTCGGGCGGTTTTTTCTTTTTCGGCCTCCCAGACCCGCTGGACATGGTTTGACCGCCAATTGACTCAATTTAAGAATGTGTTCAATATGATAAAATTGCAAAATTGATTCGTAATCTTGTAAGAAACGGGTCACATTTTTTCCCACCAAATCATTGAGAGGGTCTTCAGTGGCCGAAAGTAATCAGCAAGGTTGCCTATTTGTAGGCGAAGGGGTTGTGCTAAAGGGTAACTTTGAAGTTCCTGACATTGCATCTATTTCTGGAACGATCGAAGGCGAGCTCACTGCTAAGCAAGTGATTGTTGAGTCTACTGGCACCATCCGCGGAAAAGTCACCGGTGAAATGGTTGATATTCGTGGTGAGGTTGTTGAATACCTTGCCTCCACTCAGTCTTTGATTATTCGCTCGACCGGCAAGGTGAGTGGCGCAATTCATTACTCAGAAATTGAGATTGAAAAAGGCGGTCATATTTATGGTGATCTGCATATCGCTGGATCTTCCCGTAGCTAATCTCAAAGAAGCTTATGTTTTCTAAAAAACCACCAGTAGCGCCTGTAGACGAAATTACTTTGGATGAATCAGCTGAGATTCCAGAGCAGGGTGAGAGTGACGCTGACATCAACTCTGAGCAATCGGCCGTTAGTGCACCACGGGTTCCTAGTAAGCCTTCCATCATCAGCGAGGGCTTTGAATTTGTAGGCACAATTACCTCCGAAGGTACATTGAATATTGCTGGCGTTGTTAAAGGCAAGATTACAGCTAAATCTGTTTTGGTGGATGTGGAAGGCCTAGTAGAGGGTGAGCTCAATGCCGACCTATTGATGGTTAAAGGTAAAGTGACTGGTGATGTGAAGTGCCAAGATTTAAATGTAGGCCCTAGGGCATTCGTAGATGGCACTATTGCATATCAAAATATCCACATTCAACGTGGCGGCAAGGTAGCCGGTAAATTCAATAAGAACTGATTTCGTTCTTAAATCAAATGTTTTTTAAAAAAAAGTATGTAGATGAATTGCTACATCCGACTATTGAGGATTTCGACACAATAGTTGGTGCCACTACTGTGATTCATGGCCGGATTGTGACAAATACAGGTTTGCGTATTGATGGCACAGTCATTGGCGATATTGAGGCGCAAGCTGACGGCAAAATCTCTGTGGCTCTAGGTAAGACCGGGAAGGTCGAAGGCGATATCCATGCCCATCGTGTACTGATTGCTGGCAATGTTGAAGGCAATATTTATGCCTCTGAGCGGGTTGAGCTCCATTCCGGGGCCAGGGTTAATGGTGATGTGACCTATGGGCAGCTTGGAATCGAGTCAGGAGCAACGATTAGTGGCCTCATGATCTCAAAAACTGGTGAAGCTCCTGTTGGTAATTATGACTCTAGCATGCTGGTACGCAGTGAATTTTCAGCCCCTAAAAGCAAGTAGTTTTTTACTGAGGGCCTACTGATTGGTAGCGACCAGCTAGCGCTTGAATGGGGTTGATAAGCGAATTGTTGTGTCTGACTTCATAGTGCAAATGTGGGCCGGTAGTACGGCCAGTACTACCAACCTCAGCAATTGTTTGGCCGCGTGTGACTGGCTGACCTTGCTGCACATGAATCTTTCTGGCATGCGCGTACTTAGTAACAAATCCATCAATGTGCCTAATCTCTATAAAGAGGCCATAAGCATAATCATTTCCAGTGCGGATGACGATCCCATTTCCAGCAGCTAAGATCGGCGTACCTGGGGGTGCTGAAAAATCAATGCCGGGGTGTTGTGCAATACGCTTAGTAATTGGGTCGATGCGAGGCCCGTAGTTGCTTGATAAGCCAGTAATAGTGGCGATTGGAGCCCCTATTGGCAGTTGGCTGAGCCAGCGATATTGGCGATTCCAATTTTGCTCTAGCTTTTCAACTGCTTTCAGCAAGTTTTTCCCGCTATCCACCGAAGTGTCTAGATCTTTAATTAGTGAATCTTTAGATTTTGGGTTGAACTGAATGGGAAGATGAGGGCCACCTTTTCCACCCTCATCATGAATTCTGGATCGGATAGGCACGGGGGTTGCAAGCTCAGTAAAGCGCTCTTTGAGAGTTTGCAATTTACCAATTTGATCGGCTACTTTAATGAGCTGACTTTGTAAGGTCTCTAATCGTTCCCGATAGGCCGATTCTATTTCCTCTTTTTCTTGCAGGGTGATCACGCCACCCATTTCCCGCGCAAGATCTGGCTTAAATTGCACTGCAATTCTGAATCCAAAAAAATGAATGCCTGCGCCAATCAAAATAAATGCGATACATGAAGCTGCCGCAATCTTGAATAGACCAAGACCGGTGATGTTAATTCGTTTAATTTGTGAGGTTGATCCGGAGATCCAGATAATCTGCATATGGCGGCTAATTCAAATCTATTGAGGCAAGTCTCTATTTTAATAGATTTGAGTTAGCCCAAGGGGTTATTTCGACCGAGATATATACCCCTTTAAGATAATAGCCCTTAATTGAATCATTTCTAGATAGTCTAGACTGGTGATTGAGGCCTAGTACCGCTGAATTGCGTATGTAGGCTAAAAATCTGAAGGTGATAAAGCTACGGTGGGTAGTTGGCTGGCCATGCATTTAATAATGGGCGGTTGTAATAAGTAGAATTTTCACCGGCAATGTAAATCCAGTTTTGTATTTCTATTTAAGATTCAAATGACTTTAAGCATGACAGCCTCCAAACTCTTCACTCTACGAACCTATTTACTCCGAATAATTGGGGGCTTTTTTGTACTCACCTTTTTATTCTGGGGCGCGTGTCATCTTTGGGTGCCGAGTGCCATTAAGAATGCTGTGCAGGGTTATGGCAAAAAGATTGGTTATGAAATTGGCTATCAAGATCTCAGCATTTCTCCTTTGCGACTACGCATCGAAATTGATGGCTTGCAATTAGTGAATAAGCAACAAGGGCAATTGCTTGACTTAAAGAAATCGGTAGTAATGCTGAAGTGGTCTCACCTCATTATTGGGGAATTGGGATTCGATGAGATTCTGTTGGATGGGCCCAGCATTAAGCTCGAAAAGACGGCCTCTAAAGGTGTGGGGTCATGGAATTGGCAGGAGTTGATAGCTGCAATTACGCGCAATTTACCTCCCGTGGATTCAACTGCGCCTAAGAAGGACATCAAAATTTCAGTTGATGAATTCAAGGTCTCAAATGGTTCTTTTGAGGTATTTGATCCTCATACCAATTTGCAAGAGCGATTTAAGTCGCTTTCTATCGAGCTGCGTGATATTGCGAACTACGATCAGCAGGGCGATGTCAATGGTGTGCGTGGCCAGTATGGTCTCAATCTAGGTGCACTGAGTTTTACTTTGCCAGGTTTGAATAAAAAGATTGCCCTTAAACATGTGGCTATAAAGGGTTCGTTAGATAATCCAGCGCCTGATGAGCTGGGTGCTCAGATTGACCTCGAGATTGATGATGGACGCATCGGCTCTCATTGGAATTTCAAAGTAGATAAGTCGATTGCGGGCCGAGTTCAAATCAACAATGTTTCAATTGCGCCTTTTGTTACATTACTTCCGGTCAATAAAGAGCTATTGACTCAGGGCGGGGCTATTCAGTCTGTTATGGATGTCAGTCTGAAAGATGATGCGCTTGCTATCTCAGGAGATTTGCATTTGCTGGGCTTGGATTTGCTTGAGCAAGGACAAAAGCAATCACTCATGAAATGGAAATCTGGCGATGTGAGTCGATTTGTTTATCAGAGTACAAAGGGCTCTGGTGCAAGTCTGAGTATTGAGGAATTATCGGTTTCTCAACCAGCGCTCCAGTTTGAAATTGATGAAAAGGGCTTCTCTAATTTCAGGCGTTTATTTTCGAAGCAGGAGAGTGATCTGAAACTTGATCCACCCGTTGTGGAGGCAAAAGAAAAACAGTCATTTGCCTTGGAAATCAAATCATTGCGCTTGCGTGATGGCGAGGTACAGTTTTCTGACTTGGCTATGAGGCCCAATTTCAAGGTCAATCTTAGAAAATTTAATGCTAGGTTTGCAAATGTCAATAATCTCCCGGGCCATTCATCAACTATGACCTTAGACGGCATGTTGGCTGAATCTGGATCGATTCGGGGTAAGGGTCAAATTTCATTTGATGATCCACGCCGTAATAACGATGTGACGCTGAACTTCAAAAATGTTCCACTCAACGCCTTTAATCCAGCAGTTATGACCTTTGCTGGATACCAAATTGCAAGCGGTCGGATCAATTTGAATTTGCATTACAGCGCCAAGGATGGAGATCTAAAGGGAAGCAATCAAATCATCATTAAGAAGATTGAGCTTGGCGAAGAGGTGGCTGATTTTCAGGGTAAAAAATTGCCGCTGGGTTTAGCAATTGCATTGTTAGAAGATTCTGACGATACGATTGATGTCACTATCAATATTGCTGGCAATGTAGACTCACCTGAGTTCAGTGCAAGCGGTCTAGTGTGGCAGGCAATCAGCAATGTGTTGACTAACGTCGCCACTGCACCATTTAGAGCTTTGGGTGCGCTCCTAGGAATGGGTGCTAGCGATGGTGTGAATGCGGTCTTGGGCGAGGCTGTGTACTTGCCGCCAGATCAGGATCGCTTACAAAAATTTGGCGACTTTTTGGTGAAGAAGCCCCATGCCACATTAGAGCTCGTAGGCACCTATGACCCCAATGCAGACAAATCTGCTTTAGCACGGGCCACCGCAGATTTGGCTATTCTGAACGCGGCTGGAATCAATATCTCTCCGAATGATCCCATTCCCACGCCTGATTTCTCGGATACCAAGGTCCAGGCTGGCTTGAAGTCAGCCTACGCTCAATCCGTTGGCCGAATCAAATTGGGCCAACGTTTAATTACCCTGCCGGATGGATCGGAACGCAATGAACAATTACACGCAGAGCTGATTGCCAGCATTCCTGTGACAGAGGAAGATTTGAAGAGTCTAGCTAAAAATCGGGCCAAGTTAGCACAAAGCTTGATGGTGAAAAGTAACCCAGGGCTAAATGATCGGATTAGTTTGGGTGAGGTCAAAACCGTTAGCGCGGCCAAGGAGGGCGTTCCCCTCGAAGTTGAAGTCAGAATCAAGTAGACTTGAGGTATGAATTTACCTACATTGCGCCCCTTAGTCATTCTTGCCTCTTTTGCTGCCATTACCCTGGCTGGATGTGGCTCCATTGAGTCAGCAGCCCAAGATGACTGCACTTCGATTGGCTGGCAAATTGGTAGCAAGGGATACAACGAGTGCTTTAAGGCGCGCGTTTATGAGCGCAAGTTGGACTACTCACTCCCACCTGGCGACCAGCCGTCCCCATCAGTTATTTAACCTAGGGTTTACCCTGAATATATTCACTTGAGCTCCGTCAAGGACTTGAGTGTAGAAATAACCCAAAATCATTCGTGATTTTGGGGATTTCCTATATATAGCGCGGCAAATCATTGTTCGTTATTTCAGGCGTTCTCAAGCCAGGCTTTGTGCACATAAAACAGCATCATTATTGCGATAAGAAATTAGAGACTAAAACTATGAATCACCCAAAACCCTCTGGAGAGATCCAGGCTGTTGCTGTCGCAACTGCGGATGACTTAAGGGAAACCATTCGTCGCAAGAGCAAGCTCAAAGGCCGTCAAGCAGATGACACCTCTTTAGCCGAGGTTCGCCAGTTGATTGGTGATGCGCCTCATCGCCGTGATTTATTAATAGAAAATTTACATAAGCTCAATGATGAATACCGTGCTTTGCATGACCGTCATTTAGTTGCCCTCGCAAAAGAAATGAATTTGCCGATGGCTGAAGTTTACGAAGTTGCCACTTTCTATCATCACTTTGAAGTGGTACGTGGCAATGATCCTGTTGCCGACATCACGGTGCGTGTGTGTGATGGCATTGCATGTGAATTAGCTGGTGCACAAAACCTATTGGCAAAGTTACCAACAATTTTAGGTAATCCTAAAGTCAAAGTAGTTGCAGCCCCATGCGTAGGCCGTTGTGAGCAAGCGCCTGTAGCGGTAGTGCACCAGTACCCAGTATTGTTTGCTACCGCCGACAAAGTGAGTGCTGCCGTCAAAAATAATCTGACGACCCAACCAATGGCCAAGGACAGTGCCAATTTTGATCCAGCAGCTTTGGCCGAAAAAGGTGTATCTCCTCAAGGTGAAAATCAGGCAGTCTCTCCAGACTATGTTGGTTATGAGTCTTATCGCGCACAAGGTGGATATGCTTTAGCCAAAGAAATTATTGATGGCAAAAAAGATGCTGAGAGCATCATTAAGGCCATGGAAAATTCTGGTCTTCGTGGTCTTGGTGGTGCAGGTTTCCCGGCGGGGCGTAAGTGGCGGATTGTGAAGGATCAAGCTGCGCCTAAGTTGATGGCGGTAAATATTGATGAAGGTGAGCCAGGTACATTTAAAGACCGTACTTATTTAGAGCGTGACCCACATCGTTTCTTGGAAGGTTTACTGATTGCAGCCAATGTAGTGGGTATTGATGCTTGCTATATTTATTTGCGTGATGAGTATCACGGTTGCCGTGAATTACTCGAAGCCGAGTTGTCTAAGCTCAAGGCTAACCCCCCATTTAAGTTGCCATTGATCGAGTTGCGTCGTGGTGCCGGTGCTTACATTTGCGGTGAAGAATCCGCCATGATTGAAAGCATCGAAGGTAAGCGTGGCGAACCTCGTATGCGTCCTCCATACATTGCTCAAGTGGGACTATTTGGTCGTCCAACACTGGAGCACAACTTTGAAACTCTCTACTGGGTGCGTGACATTGTTCAGCGTGGCCCAGAGTGGTTTAGCTCTTTTGGTCGCCATGATCGCAAAGGCTTGCGTAGCTATAGCGTCAGCGGCCGAGTCAAGAACCCTGGCGTGAAGCTTGCTCCTGCTGGCATCACGATTCAGGAATTGATTGATGAGTACTGTGGTGGCATGCAGGATGGTCATCAGTTCTACGGTTACTTGCCAGGCGGCGCTTCTGGTGGCATCTTGCCAGCAACCATGAACGACATCCCGCTTGACTTTGATACCTTGCAGCCCTACGGATGCTTTATTGGTTCAGCTGCAGTCATGGTCTTTGGGGATAAAGACAAAGCACGTGATATGGCGCTCAACGTCATGCACTTCTTTGAGCATGAGAGTTGTGGTCAGTGCACGCCATGTCGTGTGGGTACGAGTAAGGCTGCCAAGCTCATGCAGTCCAAGTCTTGGGATAAAGAAACTTTAGAAGACTTAGTAGCTGTGATGGTTGATGCCTCCATCTGCGGTCTAGGCCAAGCTGCACCCAATCCAATTCGCTGTATTGCTAAATATTTCCCGCAAGAAGTTGCTTAATCAGCGACAAATCACCAAGGGAAAAACGAGACAAATATGAACGCACCAGTAAATCCTAAAGAGCTTGAGTTGCAAACCGTAGAGTTCAAGCTAGATGGTCAAACCATCATTTCTTACGAAGGTGAGACCATTCTCAAGGCGGCTAAACGCCATGGTATTGATATTCCGCATCTGTGCTTCAAAGATGGCTATCGTCCTGACGGTAACTGCCGCGCCTGTGTTGTGGAGATTAATGGTGAGCGTACCTTAGCGCCAAGTTGCTGCCGAAGCGCCACTCCAGGAATGGATGTCAAAGCTAATAGCGAGCGTGCATTGAAGAGTCAAAAGCTCGTGTTGGAGATGCTCTTATCCGATATGCCAGATGAAGGATTTAAGTGGGTTGGCGATAGTAAGGAAGAGGAGCAAAAAAACCAACACGGTGAGCTCAGTACTTGGGCTGCTCGTATGGATGTTACGGTACGCCCTGAGCTCAAGGCATTGCGCCGTGAAAAAGTCAGCAATGACGTATCTCACCCAGCAATGGCGGTGAACTTAGATGCGTGTATTCAATGTAACCGATGTGTGCGCGCTTGCCGTGAAGAGCAGGTGAATGATGTGATCGGCTACGCAATGCGTGGCGCGCATAGTGAGATCGTATTTGATCTGAATGATCCAATGGGCGATAGTACTTGCGTTGCTTGTGGAGAGTGTGTGCAGGCTTGTCCAACAGGCGCATTAATGCCTAAGGGTTTGATTGGTTCGCAAACAGTAGATCGTAAAGTGGATTCAGTATGTCCTTTCTGCGGCGTTGGCTGTCAAATTACCTATAACGTTAAAGATGAAAAAATTGTGAGCGTTGAAGGTCGTGATGGCCCAGCTAACCACAATCGTCTTTGCGTTAAAGGTCGCTTTGGTATGGACTATATCCATAACCCACAGCGCTTAACTAAGCCGCTGATTCGTAAGGCTGGGGTTGCTAAAGACGAAGCCTTACTCGAAGGCAATCAGGATTGGTCCAACATCTTCCGTGAAGCAACTTGGGAAGAGGCCTTGGAAGTTGCCGGTGGCGGCCTCAAGAAACTTAAAGATCAATACGGCAATAAGGTATTAGCTGGCTTTGGCTCTGCTAAAGGCAGCAATGAAGAAGCGTATTTGTTCCAGAAGCTGGTGCGTACTGGCTTTGGTAGTAATAACGTAGACCATTGCACGCGTCTGTGCCATGCATCTTCTGTGGCTGCGCTATTAGAAGGTGTTGGTTCTGGTGCGGTAAGTAATCAAGTGAACGATGTAGAGCACTCTAGCTTGATCTTGTTGATTGGATCAAATCCAACCGCAAATCACCCGGTAGCTGCTACTTGGTTCAAGAACGCCGCTAAGCGTGGTGCGAAGATTGTGTTGTGCGATCCGCGTAAGACGGATATTGCTAAGCATGCTTGGCGCACAATGCAATTCAAGCCAGATACTGACGTTGCCATGCTCAATGCCATGATATATACGGTCATTGAAGAAGGCCTTGCTGATAAAGAATTTATTGCCAATCGTGCGAATAACTTTGAAGCTCTTAAAGAAAATATCAAGGGCTATAGTCCAGAAGCAATGGCACCAATCTGCGGTATTCCGGCAGAGACCTTGCGTGAAGTAGCACGCGAGTTTGCTACTACGAAGTCAGCAATGATTTTGTGGGGCATGGGTGTAAGTCAACACGTTCATGGAACTGATAATGCCCGTTGCTTAATTGCCTTGGTTAGTATCACTGGTCAAATTGGTAAGCCAGGTTCTGGTTTACATCCATTGCGTGGTCAGAACAATGTTCAGGGCGCCAGTGATGCCGGCTTGATTCCGATGATGTTCCCGAACTACCAGCGCGTAGATAACCCAGAAGCGCATGCTTGGTTTGAGAAGTTCTGGGATACGCCATTAGATAAGAAGCCGGGTTACACCGTTGTAGAGATCATGCATAAGATCACTGCTCCAGATAGTGACCCCGATAAGATTCGCGGGATGTATGTTGAGGGTGAGAACCCTGCAATGAGTGATCCTGATTTGAATCATGCTCGCCATGCTTTAGCTTCATTAGATCTCTTAGTTGTACAGGACATCTTCATGACTGAGACAGCATTGCTAGCAGACGTAGTATTGCCTGCAAGCGCATGGCCAGAGAAGGTTGGCACTGCAAGCAATACCGACCGTATGGTGCAAATGGGTAAGAAGGCAATTAATCCACCTGGTGATGCGAAGCCTGATTTATGGATCATTCAAGAGATTGCTAAACGCATGGGTCTCAATTGGAATTACCAGGGCCCAGATGATGGTGTTGCAGAAGTCTATGATGAGATGCGTCAAGCAATGCATGCAGCAATTAACGGTATTACTTGGGAACGCCTGGAAAAAGAATCTAGCGTAACTTACCCATGCTTATCTGCTGAAGATCCAGGTCGTCCGATTGTGTTTAATGACAAGTTTGATACCAAAGATGGCAGAGTGAAGTTAGTGCCAGCCGATATCATTCCTGCAAATGAGCGCCCAGATGCGGAGTATCCATTTGTGCTGATTACTGGTCGTCAGTTAGAGCATTGGCATACCGGCAGTATGACGCGCCGTGCAACCGTACTAGATGCGATTGAGCCTATGGCTACCGTGTCCATGAATGGCGAAGATATGACTCAGCTAGGCGTTTCTGCTGGTGATGTCATTACCGTTCAGTCGCGCCGTGGTGAGGTAGGTATTCATGTGCGTAGGGATGACGGCACACCTCGTGGTGTGATCTTTATTCCATTTGCTTACTTTGAGGCAGCTGCCAATCTGATTACCAATCCTGCATTGGATCCATTTGGCAAGATTCCGGAGTTTAAGTACTGCGCAGTCAAACTTGCTAAAGGTGGTCAAGCTTCAGTGTTTATGGGATACGGCACGAATGATCCTAAGAGGCAAAAGGCTACATCGGTTTCGTAAAAGATAGCGCTTCAACCAAACCCCATCTTTAAGGTGGGGGTTTTTATTTTTAGGTTTGACCATCTGTAGAAGTGTAGATACAATGTAGATACATTTTAAAGAAGGGTGCATCCATGCAAACCATTATTAAAAAGTGGGGCAATAGTCCCGCGTTGCGTCTAAATACTGCTGTCATGAAGTCTGCCCACTTGAATATTGATCAGCTTGTCTCGGTTAAGGTTCAGAGAGGTCGAATCGTTATTGAGCCGATTGTTCAGAAGGAATACCAGCTTGATGAATTGCTAGCTGGGATAACTGCGAAAAATCTTCATCATGAAAATGATTTTGGTGGGCCCGTAGGTGAAGAATTACTCTGATGGCTAAGACTTATACTCCAAATGCGGGAGATATTGTTTGGTTAGAGTTTGATCCTCAATCTGGACACGAACAAGCCGGGCGACGTCCCGCAGTGGTTTTAACGCCAGAAGCGTATAACAAGAAAACAAATTTGATGATTTGTTGCCCCTTGACTACGAAAATTAAGGGCTATCCATTTGAAGTTTTGGTGGAAATTGATGGCATTCAATCCGCGATTCTTTCTGATCAAGTTAAGTCCTTGGATTGGAAAACTCGAAAAGCGAAATATAAGGGTGCAGTCAGTACTTTTGCCCTTGCTGAGGTGCGAAGTAAGGCTAAGGCACTTCTTTCAATAGTGTAAATATGTCGCAATTAGTTCATTTGAATTTAAGTGGGCATATGCTGGCACTGCTTCGCAAGGAAAGCAATATTCATGCTATTGATCAGCAAGTTAATTTTTGGGTAAGGCTAGGTAAGGCATGTATAGAAAATCCAGAATTGCCAACCACCTTTGTGGCTGAGTGTTTGACGTCTCTTAGTGAGGCGAAAAGTAAGGGATTTATACCTTTTATCCCTCGCGCGACTGATTAACGGGATAAAAATACCCAAATCATGATTGCCCTTTAGAATTAACCCTCCATGGCCAGTTCAAAACCCTCAATCCCCCAAGCTGATAGCAAAGCAGAGCTTCCTGTTCTCATTATTGGTGCAGGCTTAGCTGGTCTCACTGTTGCCCTACACTTGGCCGAGTCCCAGCCGGTGATTCTCATGGCCAAGCGTGGCCTTGGCGAAGCGGCAACGGCTTGGGCACAAGGTGGCATTGTGGGGGTGGTGGATAAAGAGCATGACAGTATTGATTCTCATGTGGCTGACACCTTAGATGCAGGCGCAGGTCTCGTAGTCGAATCAACCGCACGTTATATCGCTGAAGAAAGTGCCGAAGCAATTCGTTGGTTGGTAGAGCAGGGTGTACCGTTTACTACCGATGAGTCAGGACCAATGGGTTTGCATTTAACTCGCGAGGGCGGCCATAGCCACCGTCGTATTGCGCATGCTGCAGATGCTACGGGTAAAGCAATTCATGAAGTGTTGCTGGATAAAGCAAAAGCACATAAAAATATTCAGATCTTGGAGCACTGGATTGCTTTAGATCTGATTACCAATCGCCATCTAGATGTAAAGACGCAGCGCACTAAGCCCAATCGTTGCTACGGTGTGTATGCCTTAGATATTCAAAACAATCGCGTAGAAACAATTGAAGCCAAGTCAGTGGTATTAGCCACTGGTGGTGTGGGTAAGGTCTATCGCTACACGAGCAATCCTGATACTGCTACTGGCGATGGCATTGCTATGGCTTGGCGTGCAGGTTGCCGTGTCGGTAATATGGAATTTATTCAATTTCATCCGACATGCTTGTATCACCCGAGTGATCGCACCTTCCTGATCACCGAAGCAATGCGGGGAGAGGGTGGCTTACTCAAGCTGCCAAATGGCACGCGCTTTATGCCTGAGCATGATGAGCGCAATGAGTTGGCTCCTCGTGACATTGTTGCCCGAGCCATTGACTTTGAGATGAAGAAGCACGGCTTAGATTACGTGCATTTGGATGCCACCCATTTGGGTGAAGAATTTATTAAAGAGCATTTCCCAATGATCTATGCCCGTTGTATGACTCTGGGTCTGGATATCACCAAAGAACCCATACCTGTGGTGCCTGCAGCGCACTACACCTGCGGCGGTGTGGTGACAGATCTCAAAGGAAGAACGGACTTGCCAGGCTTATATGCTGTCGGTGAGGCGACCTATACGGGGCTTCATGGCGCTAATCGATTGGCCAGCAATTCATTGCTAGAGTGTGTGGTGATTGGTAAAGCTGCTGCTGAAGATATCTCACAACTCAAAACACCCCTAATGCCAAAACTTCCACTGTGGGATGAGAGTCAGGTAGAAGATGCTGATGAGCAAGTCGTTATTTCCCATAACTGGGATGAGCTGCGTTCGTTGATGTGGAACTACGTTGGTATCGTGAGAACCAATCGAAGGCTAGAGCGTGCATTACATCGTATCAAACTCCTCAGATACGAAGTTCAAGAGTATTACGCCAACTTTAAAGTCACGCGCGACTTGATCGAGTTGCGCAACCTACTGGAATGTGCAGAGCTGATTGTGAGATCAGCCCTGATGCGCAGAGAGAGTAGGGGATTGCATTACAGCCGTGATTACCCAGGCACTTGGGCAGTTTCCTATCCAACCATACTGACGCCTCAGGCTGAAGGCACTTCAGAAAATCCGGAGACTTAATTTATTTTTTGATAGCGGGTGCAGCATGAAGGCTTAAGCCTAATGCAGCAATGACTTTAAGGATGGTATCAAAACCTGGGCTTCTTTCGCCTGAGAGGGATTTATATAGGCTCTCTCTAGTTAGCCCTGAATCTCTAGCAACCTGAGTCATTCCTTTGGCTCTTGCAATATCCCCTAGTGCCTTGGCAATAAATGCAGCATCTCCATTTGCCTCTTCTATACAGGCCTCTAGGTAGGCGGCCATTTCTTTTGGTGTGCGTAGATGTTCAGCTACATCATATGGTGTTGTGATTGTTTTTTTCATAATAGTCTTTTATAGATTTCTCGCTAAACGTTGGGCTAGTTTGATATCTTGATTTTGTGATTTTTTATCGCCACCCAATAATAGAATGGTAATTTTCTGGCCCTGTTTGGTGTAGTACACCCGGTACCCGGGGCCAAAGTCAATCCTCATCTCAAATACTTTTTCACCTACTGATTTAGTATCGCCCGGATTTCCTTCGGATAACCTTTTGATTCTTGCTTGTATCTTTGCTCTTGCTGTTAAATCAAATAGGTTATCAAGCCAGACTATAAATTCCTCTGTTTTTCTAATTTCGATCATACCTTAGTGTATCCAATAGGATACACTAAGTCAAAGAATAGTCTTGATGTTGATCCGGGAATGGGGGGATTGACTTATAAAATTCTCATCGAGAAATCCACTGCCTGAATATCCTTTGTGAGTTTTCCTAAGGAGATACGATCAACGCCGGTAGCAGCAATGGCGCGCATCTGATCTAAGTTGATACCACCAGATGCTTCCAGTAGTGCGCGTCCTTTGGTAAAGGCAACGGCTTCCTTCATCTGTTCAGTGGTGAAGTTATCAATCAAGATGCTTTTTGCACCCGCATTTAAGGCTTCTTCAAGCTCAGCAAAATTCTCGACCTCTACCTGAATATCCACTCCCGAGTTAAGAGCTTGCGCCGCTTGAATGGCAGCAGCGACACCGCCTGCCGCAGCAATGTGATTCTCTTTAATCAGAATGCCATGCCATAAAGCCAGGCGTTGATTTTGACCGCCACCTACTAGCACTGCATACTTTTGAGCACGACGTAGCCCAGGAATTGTTTTGCGGGTATCTAGCACCGCGCAGCCATTAGGATTGGGGCTTACACCCGCAATTGCCTCCACATGCTGACGCGCAATACTGGCAGTCCAAGAGAGGGTTTGTAGGAAGTTGATGCAGGGACGTTCGGCAGAAAGGAGGGCACGTGAGTCAGCTTCAATGTCACAGACTTTGCTATCGGGCTTCATTAAATCACCCTCTGAGTAATGCCAGGTGACTTTTGCATTGGGATCTAGTTTCTTGAGAGTGCCATCAAACCAATCTACTCCACAGAGAACAGCTTCTTGACGAACAATGAGCTGTGCATGAACAGGCTTGCTGGGAACGAGCATGGCTGTCCAGTCACCTGTGCCGATGTCTTCCATCAAGGCATCCTGAATATTGCGATGACGGGCCTGCTCTAAGGATTCGTTGTACTCAAACATGAATAAATCGATCTACATTAAGAAAATATCAAAAGATAACAACTAAGCAACACCAATGTTTTTCACAAAGCCATGCTGTGCTTTAGCTAGAAGATCAGGATATTTTTGTGTGAATTCCAGCATGCGCTCAATGCAATCTAATGCTTTCACTCGAACACCTTCTTCGACGAAGATTTCACCAGAAGCATTCTCTAAACAATCCAAAATTCCCTGCAAACCATTCATGGCCATCCAAGGGCAGTGCGCACAGCTCTTACAGGTGGCGCTATCGCCAGCAGTGGGGGCCTCAATCAAAATCTTATTTGGAGCCAGCTGACGCATACGATGCAAGATGCCATTGTCCGTGGCCACAATATATTCGCTAGCACTGCCTTCCACTACAGCCTTAATCATGGCGGAGGTAGAGCCTACAACGTCTGCAAGGTCGACTACAGCTTGGGGAGATTCAGGGTGAACTAGAACCATGGCATTAGGATGTGCCGCCATCAACATTTCTAATTCAACGGCTTTAAATTCATCATGAACAATACAAGCGCCATTCCAAAGCAACATATCGGCACCAGTTTGCTCTTGAATGTAGCGACCTAAATGACGATCAGGTGCCCAAAGAATTTTCTTGCCTTCAAGATGTAATTGATGAACGATTGCCAAGGCGCATGAACTGGTCACCATCCAATCAGCCTGTGCTTTAACGGCGGCACTGGTATTTGCGTAGACCACCACTGTACGGTCAGAATGCAAAGCTCTAAATGCAGCAAAGTGATTTGCATCACAGCCTAAATCGAGAGAGCAGGTAGCCTCTAAATCCGGCATAAAGACGCGCTTCTCAGGGCTGAGAATCTTGGCAGACTCACCCATGAAGCGCACACCAGCCACAATCAAATTCTTGGCTGAATGATTCTTGCCAAAGCGAGCCATCTCCAAAGAGTCAGAAACAAAACCACCTGTTGCTAAAGCCAAATCTTGAATATCACCATCGACATAGTAGTGCGCTACCAATGCAGCATCTTTCTCAATCAGTAACTGCTTAATACGTGCAATCACTGCAGATTTATGTTCTCCATGCAATGGAGGGGGTGTTTTAGCCCAGGCTTGGGCGGTACAGGTCACACCAGCAGCATTTTGCTGGGGGTAATCAAAGGCAATAGGGGCGCTAACTGTAGAGGTCATATGCAATTTTAGCCTCCTTGGGCATGGATTTAATCGGCTTGAATATTCAATTATATGTAGCTACAATGTAGCTACATATAATTGAAAGATACCTGAGGAATAAATATGGCTGCTAATGCGGTGGTGCGCGCTCGGATAGATCAGGGTATTAAGAATGAGGCGAGCCTTGTGCTGGAGGCGATGGGATTAACAGTGTCTGATGCTCTGAGGATGATGTTGACAAGGGTAGCGATTGAAAAGTCACTCCCGTTTGAGCCCTTGGTCCCAAATGAAAAGACTATAGCGGCCATGAGAGAGGCGAGGGAGCGACAACTAATGTCATTCGGATCGGTAAAGGGATTATTAAAAGATTTGAATGAGGAGGATTGAGCGCACCACTCAATTTAAAAAAGACTACAAGCGAGAAATACAAGGGAGATACAGATCTCAGTTGGCATCGGAATTGATTGAGGTGCTTAACCTCTTAATAGATGGTCTTGAATTGCCAGCGCGTTATTTTGATCATGCCTTAATAGGGCGGTGGAAAGATTTTTGAGATTGTCGCATCAAGCCCGATCTACTTCTCGTATATGCGAAGCCCAACCCAGAAATACTCATACTCACTAGACTGGGTTCACTCGTCGAATCACGTTGTTTATCTTGGCGGCGACCCAACATCTCACGGTCAATAATTTAGAAAAAATGCACACTCCTGATGTAGCAAAGGCCATTGCCGATTTTGACAAAGAAGTCATGCAGGGTAATCCAGAGTCGCAGGGCGTTTCAAAATCTGAGGCCTTTCAACCTGCCTCAAACTACCCCTTAGGGGCTGATCCTTTGCTTGTAATGGATGCTAAATGCACTCCTGAGAAGCAGGGTCTCGAGGACGGAGTATCGCTAGATCTCGTTTTACCTGGCGGCGCCAATCTCAACGTCAAGATGGCGGGTCCCACATTGCAGGCTCTGTGTGCCTTATTGAATCAGTTGCGCGAGCATGCCAAGTGGGGTGATGTTCCTTTGGTGGTGAAGTCTGATACCGGAGTTGAGATTGCCGCGCAAGAGACTAAGAAGCCCTCTGTGCATTAGGTTTAGAACCCGTGAAAGAGTCTATCGATTGCTGTGATGATTTGATGCTGCTGACTCTTTAGGCTGCCAATTTCCTTTTTCAGAATTTTTCTTGGAACTGCAGCCATCTTTGGTGTCTCTAAAGCAAATTCATCGCCTTTGATTGAGAAGATGGGTATTAAATCTTGTGGAAGCTTTATCTTTTTATAGAGACTGGCTTTTCTTAGTGGAATCACCATCCTGGTATCCAAGCCACTTAGTAGATCTGTTTGTACATCTACCAAGAATGGCGTATTTTTGGCGTGCTCACCAGTATTTTCATAAATGCTAAATCTGGCCATTAGAAAGTTCTCCAGCTGTCCAAGGGGAGGCCTTCATCTTCAATGGTCTTGTTATAGCTAGCAATAAATTCTGCGTTTTCTAGTTTCCAACGACGCTCTTTTTCTTGTTTTACAAGCGACTCCAAAAAGGCATCGCATGCCTTTGATATATTGATGCCCAATTTTTTTGCTTCGGCTAACACCTCGGTATTTAAGGTGAGGTTAGTCGCCTTTTTTAGGGCCTTATCTTGAATGCGGGTGGAGTCATGGATGATCATGACTCAATTGTACGCATAATTTATACGCAGTCAATATGCGCATAAATTGTGTGGGTATTGCTATGGGGGTTCTAGAAAGGCAACTTCGCTTCAGGCTTTGCGGCCAATAAAACAGTCTTAAACTCCGCCTGAATACGTTTAATTGCTTCTTCACTATCTGCCTCAAAGCGCATTACTACCACCGGGGTGGTATTAGAGGGCCTAGCCAGACCAAAGCCATCGGCGTATTCCACGCGCACGCCATCAATCGTATTAATTGATTCTGATGTTGGGAACTTGGCATTGGCTTTAATAGTTTCTAGCAAGGCAAAAGGTTCACCTTCAGCACAAGCCAGCTGTAACTCCGGGGTGCAGATCGCATTCGGTAAGTTATTGAGGGTGTCGCTCGGATTCTTTTCCTTGCTGAGGATTTCCAACAAGCGTGCACCCGTATAAAGGCCATCATCAAAGCCAAACCAACGGTCTTTAAAGAAGATATGGCCGCTCATCTCGCCAGCGAGTGGGGCGCCAGTTTCCTTTAACTTCGCTTTAACTAGGGAATGGCCAGTTTTCCACATGATAGGTTCGCCACCATGTCCTTTTACGTAAGTTGCCAGGTTGCGGGTGCACTTCACATCGTAAATAATTTGACCGCCTGGATTGCGGGAAAGGACATCCTTAGCAAACAACATCATCTGACGATCTGGGAAGATCACCTGACCATCTTTAGTGACAACGCCCAAACGATCGGCATCGCCATCAAAGGCGAGACCTAATTCATTATCGGTAGTCTGCAAATTCTTGATGAGATCTTGTAAGTTTTCAATATGAGCAGGATCAGGATGGTGATTGGGGAAATGACCATCGACTTCACAGAATAATTCTTGTACTTCGCAACCCAGGGCGCGGAAAAGTTTTCCTGCGAAGGCGCCACCAACACCATTACCGCAATCTACCGCAATCTTCATGGGGCGAGCGAGCTTGATATCTCCTACGATGTAATTGATATACATCGGGAAAATATCAAAGGTGCTTCGGGCGCCTTGGCCAGTAGCAAACTTCTTTGATTCAATGCGCTTACGCAAATCCTGAATTTTTTCCCCGTAAATCGCCGCTGTTCCCAAAACCATTTTGAAGCCGTTGTAGTTCGGGGGATTATGGCTGCCAGTAATCATGATGCCGGACTTCGGCGTCTTGCCACCAATGGTGTGGTTAGCAGCAAAGTACACCATTGGCGTAGCAACCATGCCCAAATCAATCACATTGATGCCAATAGAGAGCAGGCCTTCAGTTAGCGCTTCAATCAGGCTAGGGCCAGATAGGCGGCCATCGCGACCGATAACGATATCGGTTTCACCAAGCTCACACATTTCAGTGCCAAATGCTTGACCAATTAGTTTGGCGATAGAGGGATCTAAGGTCTCATCAATAATGCCGCGGATGTCATATGCTTTAAAAATTGAGGGGGATAGTTGCACGGTTAATCCAGTATTGAATAGTTATTCTGCGTTGAAAATTTCGATACCAGTCAATGGGGCGGCCATCAGCTCGCCACCATGTAGGTGAATATCGAAGCGTTCTAGTTTTTGACTTAGCGAGAGTGAATTCGATCTCAAATTGCTCGAGTCATTATTGTCAGACTGTGCCACCTTATTGACTTTACTTGCCATAACTAGAAATCCCAACGAATGTGAATTAGATCTTAAGGATTTAATAAATTAATACGAGTGGCGGTGACAGCATCAATATCAGCACTTGCCGCAATATCATGTTGATGGCTTGCGAGGGCTTTCTCAATCGGCTTAGCAAGGACTTTGCCGTACTCAACACCAGGCTGATCGAAGCTATTGATATTCCAGAGTGCTCCTAGAGTAGCTGCACGGTTTTCGTATAGAGCAAGTAGGGCGCCGAGATAAAACGCATTGAGCTTAGGCAGTAGTAGGAGATTGCTAGGACGTTTGCCGGGGTAAACATTATTTGGATTGCTGTCAGTCTTGCCATTAGCTAGCGCTTGAGCTTGCGCTAAACAGTTCGATAGCAAAATACGGTGATGTGCAATCGCCTCAGGCCGATCACTCATGGGTTCACGTACAGCAATGAAGTCAATTGGGATGATTTCAGTACCTTGGTGAAAGAGTTGGAAGTAGGAGTGCTGGGCATTACTACCAGCACTGCCAAATACCACCGGCGAGGAATGCTTAACAGGCTTGCCGTTGCGATCAACGCTCTTGCCATTACTTTCCATGTCCAGCTGTTGCAACCACTTCGGAAACCAATCTAAAGCATCAGCATAAGGAATAGCGGCATAAGCCTTGATGTCATGTTTCTCTTGCTGATATAGCAAAGAGAGTGCCATGATGACGGGTAGATTTTCCTCTAACGGTGCATTCTTAAAATGCAGGTCCATGGCTTCAGCGCCAGCTAAGAATTGCTTAAAATTTTCAAAGCCATATTGCAGAGCAATCGGCAGACCAACTGCTGACCAAACTGAATAACGACCGCCGACCCAATCCCAAAAAGGAAAGATGTTTTCTTCGCTTACACCAAATTCTTTGGCGGCAGGAATATTGGCAGTGACAGCATATAAAGCATGTGCAATTTGACTGTGAGTACAGCCACTATCTTTAAGCCAAGCCACAACGGCTTTGGCATTCATGGAAGTCTCGAGAGTCGTAAATGACTTTGAGACCACAATCACGCGAGTGCTATGAGGCTGAGCGCGCGCCAAAATGCGGGCTAACTCGGCAGTATCAATATTGGCCAAGAAATGCATGCGCATGCCGCGGCTCTCAATGCCGGGGACATGGGCTAAAGCTTCAATAGCGAGGCGAGGACCAAAGTCGGATCCACCAATGCCAATATGGATGACATCAGTTACGCCAACCCACTTATTGCACAACGCTTCAATGCGATGCCACACTTCAGAAACTGCTGGCATGACATCTTTACCGTCGATCAATACAGGAGTTTTGCTGAGATTGCGAAGTGCGGAATGTAAGGCAGGGCGATCTTCGCTATTGTTGATGTGCTTGCCAGCGAACAGATCTGCAATGAACTGTTCCAATCCGGCTTTACGTGCATTTGCAAATAGTTTTACCCAGTTACTGGCATCAATGCCTTGATAGGCGGTATCGAGGACCACATCAAGGGCAGAGTGAATACTTTTGGTAGCTAATTGGGCTTGCACAGACATTTCTAGATTTTATCAATAAGGGCGTCAAAATCCCCTTAAAACGCTGAAAATGTTACGATTTCATGAATAACAAGGCTTTAGCTTAGGTAAAAGTCATTACAAAATTGAGACATATCTGAAATCAGGTCAGGAATAGCCGAATGGAGCAGGTTGATTGCGTCGTAGTGGGCGCTGGAGTGGTTGGATTAGCGGTTGCCCGAGAAATGGCACTACAGGGTCGAGAAACTATCTTGCTCGAGCGCGAGGATTCGTTCGGAACTATCAGTAGTGCACGCAATAGTGAAGTCATTCACGCTGGAATCTATTACCCAAAGGATTCTCTCAAGGCCAAGCTATGTGTAGAGGGTAATCGCCTTTTATATGAATACTGTCGCAGTCATCAGGTGAGTACACAAGCCTACGGCAAACTCATCGTGGCAGCCAATGCTAGCCAGCTAGATGACCTTCAGGCTATTTTGTATAAAGCCCAAAACAACCAAGTGCCTGATATCAAGATGATTTCAGGGGATCAAGCTAAAGTACTTGAGCCACAACTGCAATGTGAGGCAGCAGTACTCTCAGGTTCCACAGGTGTAGTAGATAGCCATGGCCTCATGCTCTCATTACTTGGCGGTTTTGAAGATGCGGGTGGCATGGTTGCATATCAATCCCCATTGTTAAGCGCAAAGCCGATCGGTGCTAATGCTGAAGGGGGCTTTGAGCTCACCATTGGCGGTGCAGATGGCATGACTATTCAAACAAAGTTGTTGATTAATTGCGCTGGACTGAGTGCACCAGCACTAGCTCAAAAAATAGAAGGTCTCTCGAAAGATTTGATACCTAAAGCCTACTTCGCAAAAGGCAACTACTTCTCTTTATCTGGAAAATCGCCATTCAGTCATTTGATTTATCCAATCCCCGAGCCGGGTGGATTAGGCGTTCACTTGACCTTGGATATGGGTGGTCAGGCGAAGTTTGGTCCCGATGTGGAATGGCTGGATATTGATCAAGAAAGCCAAATTAACTACACGGTTGATCCCAAGCGGGGAGAGGGCTTTTATGCTGCCGTAAGGCAATACTGGCCCGGTCTAAAAGATGGCTCTTTGCAGGCTGATTACTCTGGTGTCAGGGCCAAAATCGTTCCGCCAAACGCCCCGGCAGGAGATTTCTACTTTGAAGGACCCCAGCAGCATCAGCTTCACGGCCTATTTAACCTTTATGGCTTTGAGTCCCCAGGCCTGACCTCTTGCTTGGCTATTGCCCAGCATTTGGAGGCGCAAATCAAAAGTTCTCTATAATCTAGGACTCAAATCGCAAAGGAAGAGTGGCAGAGCGGTTGAATGCACCAGTCTTGAAAACTGGCGAGGATGAAAGTCCTCCGTGAGTTCGAATCTCACCTCTTCCGCCAATGGCTAGTCTCACAGGTTCTCAAAAAGACCCGAAAAGCCAATGTATATAAGGGCTTAACCCCAAAGTCAATCATCACAAGTTTGCATAAGTTCTCATAAAATTGCATAATCTATGGTGGGTAGGATGAAGGGTAGCTTCATTCCCTGAGATAGGAATGCCAAATGCCAAAAATTGCCAAAGAACTAGGTGCGCTGGAGGTTTCCCGCCTAAATACTGTAGGTTTTCATGCTGTCGGAGTTATCGCTGGGCTTGGCTTGCAAATCACCAAGACGGGCGCAAGGTCATGGATTCTTCGTAAAAAGGTCGGTAACAAGCGTCCTGAAATAGGTTTAGGAGCTTACCCGGCCGTTACCCTAGCGCAGGCTAGGGATAAGGCTAGAGCTGTTATAGAGAAGATTGAGAGTGGTGTTGATCCTGTTGCTGAGAAGCGAGAAAACCGCATGGCACTTAAAAATGCCCAATCTCGACTTACTTTTGAAAAATGCGCGATTAAATATATTGAGTCCCATGAAGTGGAGTGGCGCAACTCAAAGCATGTCAGTCAATGGCGTAATACGATCAAAACATATGCCAATCCCGTAATCGGTAATTTATATCCATCAGAAATTACCAACATTCACATTATGAATATTCTTGAGCCAATTTGGCTTACTAAGAATGAAACGGCTGTTAGATTGCGTGGTCGATTAGAGCAAATCCTTGATTGGGCTAAAGTTCAGAATATGCGCTCGGGTGAAAATCCTGCTGCATGGAAGGGAAACTTAAGCCAATTGCTTCCAGCCCCAAGTAAGGTACAAAAACCAAAGCCCTTTGCCTCTTTGGATTATTACAGGATTGGTGAATTCATGGTCAAGCTTCGCAAGGAGGGTGCTATTGGGGCTAAAGCCCTTGAGTTAGCAATTTTGACGGGTGGGCGCGCTAGTCAAATCATTGGCGCTACTTGGGATGAGTTTGATTTGAAGATTGGCGTATGGACTATTAGAGGTGATCGTATGAAGAACGGGGATTATCATACCGTCCCCTTGTCTCGACAGGCGATGGAGTTGATCTCTGAGTTAAAGGGGATTCGTAGCAATGAATATTTATTTGCAGGACGCAGGGGTAAAACCATTAGCGATGGCACGATGAATAAGTACCACTTTGACTATTTAGACAAAGATGATGGCGAGAGAAAAATTACCGTCCATGGTTTTAGGTCCACCTTTCGTTCATGGGCTGCCGCTAAGACCAGTCATAGTTTTGAGGCTATGGAGAAGGCGCTAGCCCATTGTGAAAGAGACAAGACGGTTAGAGCCTATCAGCGCGATGACTTAATAGAAAAGCACATGCGACTTATGAAAGATTGGGCTGATTATTGTGATGCAATCCATGAGAAGACTGATGATGTTATTCCGCTTTGGCAATCGATTGATTTAGCGTCAGCTTAACGATGGCCACTCAGAAAATATTTCCAAAATGGGCGCCGCCAGAGCTTATTAACAGTATTGGCGAAATAGATGATCACGGAAGGTATAAGAACCTCACGAATGACATTATTAATATTTTCAGTCGACTTGGTACGGATGAGCGCATGAAGGAGGTCTGGGGTCGATTGTTGCCAAAATGTACATCCAGCCCACGAACATTTATTAAAAAAATAGAAGCTGCTGTTTCGCACGCAGTTATTTTTAGAACCATGGGTGCTGATCCAGATCATCACTCCCCCAAGATTCATTTACAAAAGATGAATCAGCTGGTTGCAAAAATTGCAGAATTACTTGCCTTAATTAATGGTAGCGAACAAGCCAGGTGGATGGTGAGTCGCATACATCAGCAAATCTTAGAATGGGAATTTTCTGATCGATCTGATCTGGAGATTCATGAGAATCACACAGGGTACATAGAGGTAGGTTTGAATGAGCCCTCTTATTCAGAATGCATTACGAATGTGAATCGTTTGAGTGCGCAGATAGCGGAAGATTCAAAGCGTATACCGTGGGGCAAACTTACCCAGGAGCAAAAACTGGCCTGGTATGCAAATGAGCAATCAAAAATTGGATTAAGGGATCTCTTGGATAAGCTAGCATTCCAAGCCAAAGCTGGTGCCTATAGTGCAAGGAATCAGGTTACCCAAAAAGTGACCAGACCTATTTCGGCGTCGATGAAGGTTAATTTGATTTCTCCCCTGTACAGCGCTCTTAAATCTGAATTTGGAAGGGTTCCCCGCAAAGATTTTTGTACCATGGTTGCGGTACTCCTTGGTGATCGGGAGTATCGGGATTTCAACTATGCAGAGTATTGGGACAACGTAATTAGCTCTCCGCTAAAGCGCCCCGCAATAGGGTGTGAATAAAAAAAGGGGGGCAAAGCACCCATCGCAAAACCCTACTTTGCCCCCGCATAAGAGGGTAATTGATTATTACGATCTCTCTTAATCGCATAACGCATCGTGCGTTATCGAAAAATGGAGAATCAAATGGATATTAAGTTGTTACGGTTACCCAAGGTGAGGGAACAAACGGGGCAGAGTACGGCTACGATTTACCGTCAAATTAAGGCGGGGACGCTTCCTAAGCCAATTTTTGCATCGCCAAGAACCGCCGGTTGGCTAAAGTCAGAATTAGAGGCGGTATTGCTCGCGCGGATTGCCGGCAAATCAGAATCCGAAATTAAAGAGTTGGTTGCCATGTTAGAGGCCGATAGGAGATGTGTTAAATGAGCGACATCCTAATTGGCTTATATGCTAACTTTTTGCATCGATTGCTGGACATTGCAGGTAAACGCGATTTTATTCCTGCGCCTGAAGTGGCCCAGGTATTTAATGTGGCAAGCCAAACGGTTCGAAAAAACTACTCTTTAACAGGCGAAGCCTACGGCATTAGACCTACCAAAATTGGCAATCGCCTGCTTTGGTCGGTAGCCCAAATTGCTGACAAACTCAGGGGCGCGCTATGAGCTTTGATAGATCTCGCTTGCCTGACCCTCAGAGTTATTACGAAAGCCAGGGTCTGAAGCTGTCAAAAGGTAAGAAATGGGTCACTACATCCTGCGTATTTCATGGTGGAAGCGATTCGATGCGGATTAATTTAATGAGTGGCGCCTTCTCTTGCATGGCGGGTTGTGGTGCAAAAGGGGGTGATGTAATGAGTTACCACCGTGCAATTAAAGCCTGGGATTTTGTAACCGCTTGTAAGGATTTAGGGTGTTGGATTGAAGATGGGAAAGTATCATCTAAGCCTCCTAGACCGACCCCATTATCACCAAGAGATGCGCTGACTTTAATTGGGTATGAATCCCTTCTGGTAGCTGGTTTTGCCTCTAGTATGGGGCACAATTATCGGCTGACTCAAAGTGATCAAAAGCGTTTGCTTGAGGCTTGTGGTCGTATTCAGATGATTGAGGGGTTCTATTTATGAATAACCTCGAAAGCATGAAAAATATTCAGCGACTGCAGGCAAAAGTGGATGAATTTGTTTCCGATCAATCATTACCTGATTTAATTGATCCACCTTCTATGACTGATGGCTTGTATAACCCTCGAGATCCTGCTGAGTATGGAAAGGGTCAAGTGAATAGTAAAAAGACGGGTACTGCACCTACTCAGAAAGCTAAGTCAAAAATAGAGGTACAACTCATGAAGGGCTCAAATGTCGAAATGCGACCCATCACTTGGTTGATAGACCAGTGGCTACCAATGGGAAAGTTAACACTTTTGGCTGGGGCTGGGGGTACTGGGAAGACCACGTTAGCACTTGGTATTGCAGCTGCTATTACGAGCGGTGGAACCTTCCCTAGTGGCCAAAAATATTTGGGTAGATCCAACGTATTGATCTGGTCAAGTGAAGATGATCCTGAAGATATTTTGATGCCAAGATTGGCGGCTATGGGTGCGGATTTGGAGAGAATATACATTCTCAAATCCGTACGAGAAGATGGTGATGATCGCACTTTTAATGCAGCAACAGATTTAGATAGTCTCAAGACTGTGGTTGATTCTATTGGCGGTGTCGTCTTAATCTTGCTTGACCCGATTATCGGATTGGTAAAGGGAAACTCAGATAAAGCTAATGATGTGAGAGAGGGGCTTGACCCATTGGTGGAGTTTTCACAAAACCAGCGATGCGCCATTATTGGCATCTCCCATTTCAGTAAAGGTGGACAAGGAAAGGATCCTGCTGAGCGAGTGTTAGGTTCCCAAGCATTTACTGCATTGCCTAGGATGGTATGGGGCACCATCATCGATAAAGATACTGGAGATCGAGTGTTAGTAAGGCTTAAAACAAACTTAAGCGCAAGGGATGGAGGCTTTTTATATTCGGTTGAGCAGACTCAGTACAACGGAATCGACACTTCAATTGTGACCTGGAAAGGGCCAATTGAAGGAAGTTCCCATCAAATTATTAGTAATGCCGAGGCAGTTGATTTTGATGGAGAAAATGGTTCTGAGTTGGGGGATTGTGCTCAGTGGCTCAAATCATATTTAGAGGATGTGGGTGGTAGCCAAGAGAAAAAGGTTATCGCTGATCTTGCTAGGGCGAACGGATATGGAAACTCATCTCTTTATAGGGCAAAAGATGCGCTGAAATTAGTAGCAAAAGTAGAGGGCTTTGCCAGCTCAAGGCGCAGTATTTGGATGTTATCGATCAATAGTAAAAACTCCAATATTCCCAATAATTCTCATAATTCCCGTGCTTTGAACAACTGGGATTCTGGGAATTATGGCCAGACAGGTGGGAATTTAACTTGCAAGGCTGATGCAGATCATTTTGATTGGGGTATTGTTTTATGAATTCCTTTAATGCCGGTTTGGATGATCAAAACAGGCCTGAAGATCGCCCTCAGAGCCAATTGGGACATGGCGAAGCCTCGACCCCTACCCCCGTCAATAGCATGAGCAAAATCAGGCTCAATGATGCCGAAACGATCCGGATGGAGATGGCAAGGCTCTATAGGGATATGAGGATGGGGCGCATTGATACGCAAGATGGCACGCGTTTGGCCTATGTCTTAGACATGGTGCGCAAAGCCCATGAGACATGCGAGCTGCAGCGTAGGGTGGAAGTAATCGATCAGGTGAACAAAATTAGGAAACTCAAAAAATGAATCAAAGACCATTAAATGCTGCTTATGAGCACATGACCAACCATCAGCTGGCTGCCGTAGCGTATGCCGATATAGGCAATGAATTGGAGTCGCTACGGATCCAATCAGTAGTTCCCAGGAAAACCTACTCCATGCTGGATGCTGAATTTAATAATGCCTTAGAAAATATCCATACCGCCACTCTTCATTGGAGTTGTGAGTACTGGCGACTTCAGTATGTTTATAGCGTGGATGTTTTGAGGATGGCGTACGCTCATATTCAGGATGAGCTAAAGAATGAGGATGATTGTGCCGAGTTAATTGCAAAAGGACAGAGAATGATTGCTGCTCATTTTGCAGCCTTAAAAGAGGTTTGTGGGGTTCGTGGGATTGACTATCAGACAGTACTCAAGAGAAATTACATCACCGAGCAGGTCGACCAAGCATGGGATATTGATCTGGAGTATAAAACTGTCGTTATTGCAGCACTTGAGACGTACCTAGTTATTGGCGAGTGAGTTATTTGTTCTCTTTTCAGCTTATTAAAATTGATATTTCACGAATTTTGACCGGCAATTAACGGCCAGAAGCGGTCCTTTAATGCGCCACAATAGCCCCATTACAGTGCGCTTTTATGCTCTAGTGACTTTTAAGTGATGTATGCTTAAAAGCACATTAAGGCTGATAACTGTTACAGCACTTGATTTCTTTAATCCTGCGTAACAGTCGTCCTCTCTAACGAATTAGAGCAGCATTCATCCCCAAAAAAGTAGATGGTATAGATGAAGGATCCAATGAGGGACCATGCCGCTCTAAATTTGAAGTTGAGTGAGAGGCGCGAGCTCAAGGCAAAGCTGGCCGCTCTAGAAAAATCAAGTGGCTAAATTAAATTTATTGAGAAGTTTAGGGTAATGAAAATCGCACTGAATTACGTAGCACAAGCTCAGCAATGCCGAATTAACGAGCTTGAACAGTTATGCCGTATATGCGCGCTGATGGACGTAGCTGGCGACTTAGTGCATTGTTTGCAAAGCGAGCGCGGCTCATCCAATGTGTTACTTGCGTCAAAAGGCGTGAGTTTTCGAGAAAAATGGATTGCCTTTGGCGCTAATACTGATGGGGCAAGCGGCCGCCTGCACTGTTGGCTTGACATTAACAAGCGCTCAGATGGCATGGTGAGTAGCTCTCGGTTTCTAATGCGTTTGGCCTTAGCAATTCATGGAATAAATGACTTGCCTAAACTTCGTCAAAAAATACTGAATCAGGAAATTTCTGCCGCTGAGTCGACTGGAATTTATAGCTCGGTAGTAAACGCACTTTTAGCGCTGGTATTCGAGGCTGCTGATATTGCTGTCGATCCATCAGTCAGTAAGGGACTAGTTGCGCTTTTCCATCTGATGCAGGGCAAGGAATTTTCAGGGCTAGAGCGAGCAACTGGCGCAAGAATCTGCGCATCTGAAAAGTCCGATGAATTATTGCAAGCCCTGGGAAATTTAATTGAATTACAGGAGCATTGCATCGAACGATTTGAGGATTTTTCCTCGACAGATATTGTTGAGCAGTGGTTAGCCATGACAAAATCTATGCCCATGATTGAGTTTGAGAAGATGAGGCGAAAGCTGTTGTCGCCCAAGCTGGTTGATGAGTCTATTCATGCAGATGAATGGTTTTCGATGTGCACTCGTCGGATAGATGCAATGCATATGGTGGAGAAATACCTTACCAATAGTCTGGCTACTAAATGTGACGCCCTCATTAGAGAGGCCCATACCCAATTAAATGATCAGAATACGCTTTTATCCGCATTATCTAATGAGCAGCCAAACTCACCAATCTCGCTGTTAGTATCTAATTTACCTTCAGGGCGAAAAGGTGATGGGGTATTGATCGATAAAATCGGCTCAAACTTATCCATGGAAATATTAGATGTTTTGCAATCACAATCAAAACAGTTATCAGCGATGGGTGATGAGCTTTTGGCTGTAAGGGCCACCATTGAGGAGCGCAAGGTTATTGAGCGAGCCAAAGGGATGCTTATGGCTCACCAAGGATTGTCTGAAGAAGGGGCTTATTCGGCCATGCGAGATAAGGCGATGTCACAAAATCAAAAGTTGATCGATGTGGCCAAATCAATTCTTTCTCTCTCTGAATTCCTTAAATTGAAGCATTGATGCACTCTAAGCGTGCATTACTGAAAATTTCGGTGCATTAAAAAAAATTCAAGTTAACGGTATTAAGTAATCTCCTTCTTAGAGGTGGCCAACGATGGTCAACTCTAAGGCGGCGATCTGTTTAGATCGTTTTGCCCAAAGGATAAAGACGTCCAATTATGTTCAGCATTGCGCTGGAAGTAATTGGACGTCTTTTTTATTTGTATTTTCTTAGGGTGGGCAATGATGAATATAGAAAAAGACATTCGATTTACATCTCAATTGAATGCTAGTTACGGAAGTGTCACGCTTGTTGGCGCGGGGCCTGGTGACCCCGAGCTTCTTACCATCAAAGGTATGCGCGCCATTTTTGAGGCAACTATTTTGCTTGTTGATGATCTTGTGAATCCAGAAATCTTGCAATATGCATCCCCATCTGCACGAATTATTCAAGTTGGAAAACGCGGCGGTTGCGTTTCAACCCCGCAGAGCTATATAGAAAAATTAATGATTTCAGCTGTAGCCAAAGGCGAGAAGGTGGTTCGACTGAAAGGTGGGGACCCATTCATTTTTGGAAGGGGTGGCGAAGAGCAAGAGCACCTTCAAGCCTTGGGGATTCCGGTAAAGGTTATTAGCGGAATTACCTCTGGGCTTGCAGCATCGACAGCACTAGGAGCGCCTCTAACCCATCGCGACTATGCTGTTGGTGTCCTCATGATTACTGGACATAACAAGCCTGGAAGAAATGCGACGGACTGGGCGCAAATTGGAAAAGTTGCTCAAGATACTAAGCTTACTTTAGTAATTTATATGGGCATAACGGGGATTGACTCAATTCAATCTGGCTTACTGGAGTCCATGTCTTCAGATACACCTGTTGCCATTGTTCAAAAGGCAACTTTGCCCGATCAACGTATTGAGAAATGCACATTACGGGAAATGGTAAGCAAGATTCACGAAACAAAGATGGGCAGCCCATCCATCATCGTGATTGGTGATGTCTTGCAGGCGCTTACTCAAATTGCCAATGATTCGGTGGCACCTGCCTTCCAAAATATTAAAGCTGCATAAGCATCCATTCACGAAATTCGGACAGAAAGTTGATCATGAAAAAACAAAAATTAGTTCTTATTGGGAATGGAATGGCTGGTATTAAGGCCATTGAAGAATTATTAAAGCTTGATCCTGAGATGTACGACATTACCGTCTTTGGTACCGAACCTTACGGTAACTACAACAGAATTTTGCTATCGCCAGTATTAGCCGGGGAAATGAAGTTAGACGACATCATGTTAAATGACTTGGAATGGTACAAATCAAACGGCATCACTTTGTATTCTGGCAAAAAAGTGACCAAGATCGATCGTGCCGTTAAAAAAGTATATTCAGATGACGGGACTGAGGTTCAATACGATCGATTGGTATTGGCTACGGGATCCACCCCCTTTATGCCACCTATTCCGGGAATAGATTTACCTGGTGTACTGGCTTATCGTGACATCGCAGATACGGAGTTAATGATTGCGGCTGCAGCAAGCTACAAGAATGCCGTTGTTATTGGCGCTGGTCTATTGGGTCTTGAGGCTGCTAATGGCCTTTTGTTACGCGGGATGAATGTCACAGTAGTCCACTTGGCCGACTGGATTATGGAGCGTCAACTCGATAAGGTTGCTGCGGATATGCTGCAGACTTCTCTCGAGGCAAAAGGGATGAAGTTTCTATTGGGGCGTAATACCGAAGCCTTGATAGAGGGAGACGAGAGTAGGGTAGGGGCTATCCGGTTTAAGGATGGCATGCAACTTGCCACTGATCTTGTAGTGGTTGCGGCTGGCATTCGTCCAAATTACACGCTGGCAGAGTCATCCGGTTTATTTTGTGGATCTGGCCGCGTACGGGGTATCCATGTCTCCGATACATTGCAAACCATTACTGATCCTTCCATTTATGCAGTTGGTGAGTGCGTCGTGCATCGCGGAATCGCCTATGGATTGGTAGCACCACTGTTTGAGCAGGCTAAGGTTTGCTCAAATCATTTAGCAAATATTGGCATAGCTCAATACAAGGGCTCTGTTACTTCAACCAAGCTGAAAGTTACCGGAATCGATGTCTTCAGTGCGGGTAACTTTAGCGGCGATGATGAAACCGAAGACATCTTATTGCATGATAGGCAGGCAGGAATTTATAAGCGCATTGTGGTGAAGCAGGATCGGGTGGTGGGATCAGTTCTATACGGCGACACGTCTGACGCTGCTTGGTATTTCCAGCTAATGAAGGATGGTCAAAGTGTTCACGAAATTCGCAGCCATCTGCTTTTTGGAAATTCATCAGGCTCTCATTTGGGCGATGCTGGCCATAAAGGGCAAAATCTGGCAGCCACCATGGCTGATAGCGCTGAGGTTTGTGGCTGTAATGGGGTTTGCAAAGGAACGATTGTTAAATCTATTAAACAAAATGGTCTCTTTACAGTTGATGAGGTACGTAAGCATACAAAGGCTTCTTCATCATGTGGGTCTTGTACTGGCTTAGTAGAGCAAATTCTGGCGTCAACGGTAGGTGGGGCGTATACACCCAAAACCAATGAGAGCAAGCCGATGTGCGGGTGTACAGAGCATACCCATCAGATTGTTAGAGATGCAATCTATGCTGAGCATTTAATTAATAAAGAATCTGTCTTTAAATCTTTGGGTTGGAAAAATGAGAATGGTTGCGAGAAGTGTAGGCCAGCGATCAACTATTACTTGATTTCTAGTTTTCCGCATGAAGCTAAAGACGACCCACAATCACGATTTGTTAATGAGCGTATGCATGCCAATATTCAAAAGGATGGCACTTTTTCAGTGATCCCAAGAATGTGGGGCGGATTAACAAACCCAAAAGAACTGCGTGCCATTGCTGACGCCGCTGAAAAATATCATGTACCAACAGTAAAGGTGACTGGCGGGCAACGGATTGACCTTTTGGGCATACGTAAAGAGGATCTCCCGGCTGTTTGGGCGGATTTAAATGCGGCCGGAATGGTCTCTGGTCATGCATACGGAAAATCTATTCGGACTGTTAAGACCTGCGTGGGGGCAGAGCATTGTCGCTTTGGTACCCAGCATTCAATGGACACTGGCATTCTCTTGGAAAAAATGTTGTTCGATATGTACGCGCCTCATAAGGTAAAGCTTGCAGTATCTGGTTGCCCTCGTAATTGCGCTGAATCGGGCATTAAGGATGTAGGAATTATCGGAGTTGACTCGGGTTTTGAGATTTATGTGGGTGGTAATGGTGGTATCAAAACTGAGGTTGCGCAATTTTTCTGCAAGGTGACTACAAATCAGGAGGTGATGGAATATTCCGGCGCATTCCTGCAACTCTACCGCGAAGAGGGTTGGTATCTCGAGCGGACCTCTCACTATCTTGAGCGCGTTGGGCTTGGTTACGCCAAATCAAAAATTCTTGAAGATGAAAAAGGCCGAAAAGATCTATTTGAAAGATTAATTGATTCCTTGAAAAATGCAAAAGACCCGTGGGAAGTGATGCAGACCAAAGAGCCAGTAAAGCAATTTATCCCAATCGCAGTTGAAGCATAACCGCATCAGAAAGGAGCAAATGATGAATGAATGGAAATTAGTTTGCGGAATAGAAGATATTCCTAGATTGGGGTCTCGGGTAGTAACGCGTACTAGCGGAGGGGATATCGCTATTTTTAGAACCTCTGATGACGAGGTCTATGCGCTACACGATAAATGCCCTCATAAGGGCGGACCCCTTTCTCAGGGAATCATTCATGGCAAGACAGTGACCTGTCCTTTGCATTCCTGGAATATCCAATTGCAAGATGGGCATGCAATTGCGCCAGATGTTGGGTCTTGTGATTCGATCAAGATCAAGCTCGAAGATCAAAATGTTTTTTTAGCCATTTAAACCACTACAGAAATATTTAAATTCATCAAAATTAAAGGAATACATCATGTCATATTTAATGCCCTCTGAATTTGTTACAAAGATGGTTGATGCAGGGGAGTCAAAAGTATTTATGGCTACTCGCGATACCTTGATAAGAGCGTATATGGCTGGAGCAATTCTTGCCCTAGCTGCTGTATTTGCTATTACTGCAAGTGTTCAGACAGGGTCTCCACTCATTGGGGCTATTTTGTTCCCTGTAGGTTTTTGTATGCTCTATCTCTTGGGATTTGATCTATTGACAGGTGTATTTGTATTAACCCCGCTTGCCTTGATTGATAAAAGGCCTGGGGTGACATTAAAAGGTATTTTAAGAAACTGGGGGCTGGTATTTGTCGGTAACTTTGCTGGGGCCTTGACTGTTGCATTTATGATGGCCTTCATTTTTACTTATGGATTTAGCCTGGAGCCGAATGATGTTGGCGCGAAGATTGGCCACATTGGTGAATTGCGCACTTTGGGTTATGCCAAGTTTGGATTTATGGGTTGGATGACCATCTTCTTCAGAGGAATGCTATGTAACTGGATGGTATCTACTGGAGTGGTCGGTGCGATGATTTCAACGAATGTTAGCGGAAAAGTGATCGCTATGTGGATGCCGATCATGCTGTTCTTTGCAATGACATTTGAGCACTCAGTAGTTAATATGTTTCTCTTTCCATCTGGGTTAATGATGGGCGGTAACTTCTCAATCTTGGATTATTTCATCTGGAATGAAATTCCAGTGGTGTTGGGTAATCTTGTTGGCGGCATTGCCTTTACAGGATTAACTCTGTATGCCACTCACATCAAGACCGGCGCAAAACGCAAACTTGTTTAAGTTACTGAATAAGCGCAATGCCTTCAATCATGAAGGTATTGCGAGAGGAATTTGATGATTCAAGAGCTAAAAATTTCACTTGGGCAATATTCAAGCAAGGGTCGTAAAGAAATCAACCAAGATTTTTATGGGATTTGCTTCCCTAAGGAGCCATTACTCAGCAGTAAGGGGGTAGTTGCGGCAATTGCAGATGGCATCAGCTCTAGCGGTGTTAGCCACATTGCTAGTGAATCGGCAGTATCTAGTTTCTTGGAGGATTACTACTCAACATCAGAAGCCTGGTCTGTTAAAACCGCCGCCGAGCGAGTTTTAAGCTCTACAAATTCCTGGCTTCATTCTCAGACCCAACAAAGTCAATATCACTTTGATATGGATAGGGGTTATGTTTGCACCTTTTCTGCCCTGATCTTTAAATCAAATAAGGCGCATATATTTCATGTTGGGGATACGAGGGTCTATAAACTCGCCCGCAAATCATTGGAGCAGCTGACAGAGGATCATCGTGTATATGCGTCATCTGAAAAGAGCTATTTAGCCCGTGCTTTAGGGGTAAATAGACACTTAGATGTTGACTATGCTGTCACAGATATTGAGGTTGGCGATGTCTTTATTCTGGCCACTGATGGCTTATATGAATACTCTAATTTTGAAATTATTAGCTCAGCCATTCAGACTTATTCTGATGATTTAAATCTTGCTGCACAAAAAATTGCCGAGCAATCTTATCAACGAGGGAGCTCTGATAATCTCACTTTACAGATCATTCGCATTGAGCAGTTACAAGATATTAGCCATAACGAAATAAGTAATCGCATCACAGAGTTGCCATTTGCTCCAAATTTAGAGGAAAAGATGGTTATCGATGGTTACAAAATTTTACGGGATATCAAAATTGGCAGTCGCAGTTATATTTATTTGGCTAGCGATGAGGAGACCGGAGCTCAAGTTGTTTTAAAGGTGCCCTCTATTGGCATGAGGGATGATGTCTCTTATCTAGAGCGGTTTCTTGTGGAGGAGTGGGTCGCCAGAAGAATTAATAACCCCCACGTTCTTCATTTATGCCCACAAACTAGAAAGAAAAATTACTTATACATCGCATCTGAATATATTCAGGGCCAAAGTTTGACTCAGTGGCTATCTGATAATCCCACGCCTGATCTTGTTTCAGTAAGGGAGATGATTGGCCAAGTAGGAAAGGGTCTGCAGGCCTTCCATCGTCTCGAGGCAATTCATCAAGATTTAAAGCCAGAGAACATCATGATTGATGAGAATGGCGTAGTAAAGATCATTGATTTTGGTGCCACTAGGGTCGCTGGTATCGAGGATATGAATCTACTAAGCGAAGAAATTAACTTTTTAGGCTCAGCTCAATATGCTGCGCCAGAATATTTTTTAGGTGGGCTGGGTACAACTTCTTCCGACATATTTTCTCTTGGCGTGATCGTCTATCAGATGCTATCGGGACGGTTTCCCTATGGTTCAAAAGTTTCCAGAGCTCGAACTGCTAAGGCTCAGAAGAAACTTGTATACGAGTCCGTCACTTTGCACAACCCGAAAGTACCTGCGTGGGTTGATGAGGCCATTCGAAAGGCCGTTCACCCCAATCCAGCAGAGAGGTATCAAGCGGTTTCCGAATTTCTGTTTGATCTCGAAAAACCAAATGCTGTGCTGATCGATAAAAGAGTGGTTCCGTTTATTGAGCGTGACCCCATTGCTTTTTGGAAGGTTATTTCTGCATTGCTGTTTACTGCTTTGATTTTTTCTAATGTTTTAGGTCATCTTTCTCGCTAGGAGTATTAATTTCATGTATTTGATGACCCCAGGAATGTCTCTTATGGGTCGTTTTCTGACTGATGGATTAAGCTGAGGTTTTGGAGGCTGGTTTAAAACTTGAATACTTCTTTCTGGTTAAAATAAAAACAGAGTCAACTGTAGTTATTCAAAAATTAAATCAATTCGCTTGATATTAATTTCATGTTGATGAACCTCGAGTTCCCCGTACTCATCTTTTTCGGCAAACTTTGGATCGGATAAATCAAAAAAACTGTCGCTGCATACGAGATGAATGGTGGCGGTGACAAAGCTAGCGCTACGAACGTCACTCAGAATTCTACTGAGGGTCAATGGATCATCTATCGACCAGAAAATACTAGTCTCAAATTGCTTCCCAGCATGATCAAAACGAAATATTCTGGCGTCTTCATCTTCTATTTCGACCAATGGATTTGAAGATCCATAAATACTTAGATTGGTGATGTGGTTTGTAAATAATTCATGGATGATAGGTCGGCATTTCAGTAAATAGTAGTCCCGAACCGTGGGCTTAAAAAGTAGACCTTTAATTGAAAGCGCACTCGTGATTTCAGACCAATGCTCATCTTCAATCATTTCACTGTCGGACCTATAAGAGGTGCAAACTCCATTCTTTAGGTTTCTCCAAAAGGAAAGCGATACTCTTTGTTCTATCTCTGGATTCATGGTGGGGCCCTTTAGAAGCAGTAGCTTGTACTGCCGTAGTAATTACAGATACGAGGTGGTGGCGTGATGGATTGCCCAAAAGAATTGGTAAAGGCCTTGCCGATGCCATTAAGCATTGTGGCTATAGCAGCAGTATTGGCTGGATTTTGTTGGGGTGGTTGATATTGCTGGGTCGCCTGATATTGACTATAAAACTGACCTACTTCTTGGGCTGCTTTCGCTGCTGAAAATCTCTCCAATATCGCTTGACGAAAGGTATCTGTAGCGGAGGAATCAAGCTCACTTATTTGGTCATCTGATAACTGATTACGCTGGGCAAATTGAGCCATCACCAGATTTTGCCTATTGATGTTGGCAAGCAGGCCATCTCTTGGATAAAGAGAGTCTGATAATGCGACTGCTTTTTGAGCTGCCTCAAGGTTGGATAATTCTTTGTTTTTTACCTGAACATCCAATTGCTTTGCTGCCTTGCTATATTGATCAAACTTAGTGGCGCACTGGGGAAGATAGTAGTCACATATATCGCTTTGGCAAAAAGCTGGGGTCGAGATAAGCCCAAATATCAGGACAAATAGCCATTCAGTAAATTTCATGATTGTTCCTTATTCTGCCAATTTACGTAACCAGTTGATGGGGCTCCAAGCACTCTTAGCTTCTATCGGTAAGGTAGCCTCAAAAAAAGTGCCTAGGTAAAGATTGACAATAGTGAGCGAGGTCTTAAGCTGGCCTACAGGCAATTCATTGGCCGCAGCTTCAATTACCAACCTCGTTTTTAGTTTCCACTTTCCTTTGGTGCCCGAGTTAATCAATAGCCAAGATAGAATGACAGTCCAGGCGTCTTTATTAGATAAGAGTGGGGTAATTTGATTTAGTAAAGACGTTAGATTTGCATCTATCAATTGCGCTTGAATCGCCTTGATGAATTTCTCAATATCCGCGGGATTTTGAATCCATTTATTAGCAATGCTGATGATTTCATCAAGCGTGAGTGGTCTTTGAGTCTTTTGATGGCCCACTTTTATTGGCGGCGCAATATCATTCAATAGGTCGCATTCCTCACCAGCATCTTTGAGACTAATCTTTGAGCTAGTTACGCTTCTAAAGACTCTAGGTGAGCTCTGAAATAAATTAGTTGTTGATGGCCTGCTTCTAGAAAATAACACTACAGGTCTATCTATTCCCTTGCTAATCCCAGTGCCACCCCAGCCTGCAGCTAGCATCTGACTGACTTTTTGTAGCTCTGGTAATTCGCCTACTTTTTCATCTTCTGGGCGAATGTGCGTAAGTAGGTAATTTGTATTTTGGGTGACGAGTTGGTAACTGAGGGCTAAGGCCGTTTGATTCTCTTCGGACATGTTTCTGAGCCTTTGCGCTGCCCCTAAACGAGAAATGATATTTGAGACTGACTGGATTAGAGTGCTTGCTTGCACCGAATATCTTTTAGGATTATTTCCAAGCTGAAAGGATAGGGTAGCGGGGTGCTGGGGTGGAGTTTTAAAACCTGCAAATATATGACTAGTGTTGAGATTAAAAATAGCGGTACTGATGCCGCTGACCCACTCAGGCTTTTCTTCATGACCCCAATCGATTTGAATATCACGCGCTCTGGGTTGACGCAATCGATGAAACATGCGGGTAATTGCCATTTGAATATCACCATTTGGCGGTACTAGTTCACAAGCGCCTCCAGTAGCTTCAGCTAGTTCTTGCAGGAGTGTTTCGGCAGGGGCATTGCCAACGCCAATGGCGAAGATACGTTGCCCAGATTGCTTAGCAGCTTTAATGATGTTGGCGGTATCCCAAACTTCACCGTCGGTAATAAGTAGAACATCTGCCTGAGCATCATTCTCTTTGAGTCTAAAGGTGGAAAGCAGGGCATGTTCAATCTGTGTGCCGCCCATATTAGCCTGCGTATTACTAACAAAAATTGATGCTGCGGCAACATTAAATGGGGTGGCTGGTTGAAGTCCCTCAAAGGCATGCTCCACCGTATCCCCAAACTGGGAGTAGCTAAGCTGGTCATCGGGATTAAGGCTTATTAAAACCTGATGCAATGCTTCCTTGGCTGATTCAATGCTATCGCCATTCATCGACCCTGAGCAATCGACCAATATCTTGAGGGCAACTGGTTGTGCAAACTTATCGTTATCGATATTGGGATTAAAGCTAGTTAATACAGTGCAAGCTTGCGAGCCCATATGTTTATCGGGTGCAACCATGTAAAAAGATTGGTTTTTGAGTCCGCTCAAATTCAGAATAAAGTCGCGATCTAAAAATCCATCACGAGTAAGCTCTACAATTGTTCCGGAGGTGTTTTGCGTTACGTCAATGTGATGGCTGGGCGACTCAATCGTGCATTTTTCTGTACCGCCACTAAGCAGCAATGAAAGAGTGAGAGGGTACTGCACCAACATATCTGCTTGGGTGCTTTGATGCTCTTGAATTCCGCCAAAGTGCTCTTTTCCGTACCGTGGCGCAATGGTAGTGGGTAGGCAAATTCTGGCACACCCTTCTTCAACTTGCAGTAATTGCGCATAGCGATACTCAATAGTTGCCGCTTCACCGGGTTTTAGATTACCCAGACTGGCGGTATAGATGCCTTCGGAGTTTTTCTCGAGCATGATGGGGGTGTCACCATCAGCAATCGCTTTTTCATAGCCCGTAATTGCCGCCTGTTTTTCGATGACTAAGCCGCGAAGTCTCTTGCCTGCAATTTCTACATGGAGATCCATAAAACTAGCGCCCCAGCCCATTGGAAAGGTATAGGAGGCCTCAAGGTTATCTTGCGTGCAATTCTGATACTCCTGGCGAATAGTCATCTCCAGCACGAGACCTTGGACTATTCCTGTGGCTTTAACTGATTGCAGCGCCATTAATTGATTGCGCTCAAAAAGCAGTGAGGTTGTATTTTGAAAGGTCATCACTTGCTATCCTTTGCTATCTTTTCGTAGGCCTGCACCACATTTTGTAAAAACTCACGCAATTGCTCGGGGCTTAAATTTGCCGATTCTGGGGAGACCTGGAGCTCAACACCATCTGCAATCCAAAGATGGGTTTTTACTTCAATGTGACCCGGTTTTTTGATGCGAACGGGTATGGACAAAGTCTCGCCGGATAAAACCTCACGTATCCGCTCTAGCGATATACCTGAATCAGATAATTGCTTGATGCGCAGAGCTTTTTCAAGGTGAAGGCTGGTGTAGTGAGCTGCCCTTGTTTGCCCTATAGGCTTATCAATTAAGCCAATTTGGGTGTAGTAGCGCAGAGTGCGTGAACTTAAGCCCGATAAGGCGCAAAGTTCATCAAAGGTGAGTTTTTGAGTTTCCATACAGTTATATTAACACTAATAATGTAAATATAACTGTAAATATATGGAATGGGCTCCTAGGGCATCAAATCTCAATTGATGGGTTCTAAATCAGATTTTCGCTAAGAGCCCATGAAAATATCAACGCAGAGATGCTTGCTCAATTCTAAGTTTGACGAGATCCAGAAGCTCAAAGAAGGATAGGCCAAGCCCCTTGGCTATCACTTCTATGGCGTTGATGGTTGGATTGGCGCTTCCATTCTCTATGCGGCTTAAGTATGTTTGATAAAACCCACATTTTTCACCAAACACAATTTGACTCATGCCAGCCTCTTTTCGCAAATCGCGAATAGTGCTTCCTAGGTGGTGAACAAGCGCTTGGGTCATGTCCCAAATATTCACGGATATACTCTAATTCACATAAACACTAATTCATATATTTAGTACTTTTGTAGAAAAATTAAGAAAAGTGATGGCGCATTCCTACGTGGCAGTTGCCATACCCATTTGGGTAGGCTGCACTTATTGTTGGTAAGGGAAATTAAGGTAGATGGCAAAAAAAGAAGCTGTTACAGATCTTTGGGTTCACGGACTATTGCAAAAGGCTGGTGTAAATCTGGAGCCGCAAGGGAGCACTATTTTTGAAATTAACGAAGCGCTAAAGTCTGCCTCAAAAAGCGGTAGTGGCAAGGTTGGTTTCCCTGAATACGTTGGCGTTATAAAAGATTTTCTGCTTGTAATTGAAAACAAGCCTGAAATTTCAAAGCACTCGAAGATAACTGAGAGTGGGGTTATTAGCAATGAATCCAAGGACGTTAAAAATTATGCGGTAAATGGCGCATTGTTTTACGGCAAGCATTTGGCAAAAAATACCTCATACAAGAAGGTGATTGCATTTGGCATTTCGGGCGATCAGAAAAAGCATAGAATTTCGCCTATTTATATAGATGAAACAGAGTATTACCGGGAATTACCAGATGTTGAATCGTTCATCTCGTTTACAGATAAGAATATAGAGGAGTACTACGTTCGGGAGATCCTTAAGGAGGAAACTGATACCCAAAAAGAGCTTTCTGAAATCTTAAAAGATGCGGCTGCACTTCATGAGGATCTAAGAAATTACGGTAATTTAAAAGATATTGATAAGCCTTTAATTGTCTCGGGGATATTGCTTGCGCTAAGAGAGGCCGAATCAAGGAACTTTTCAATCGAGGAGTTAACTGGCGATGATGTAAGTACTGATGGGCAAAAGATTTATGGTGCTATTCAGTCCAATTTAACAAGATCAAAGGTCGCCCCTGAGGTAAAAAAAGACAAAATATTAAGTCAGTTTTCGATCTTTAAAGATTCGGTTAGGTTAAATGAGGTAAATAAAACTTTGGGTAAAACCCCATTGAAACATTTTGCTGAATTTCTCAATGATAGGATTTACAAAAGCATTAAATATTCAAGTACTTCGGAGGATTACTTGGGCCGTTTTTATGGTGAATTTATGTCATATTCCGGGGGTGATGGACAGACTTTAGGAATTGTTTTAACACCCAAACATATCACCGACTTATTTTGTGATTTAGTGGACATTAAATTTGATGATGTGGTTTTGGATCCGTGCGCCGGTACCGCTGGATTTTTAGTTGCAGCTATGCACCATATGCTTGCAAAAACTGAAAGCGAGGTTGAAAAGAAGAAGATTCGACAAGAGCGTTTGCACGGAATTGAAGATCAAGAGTATATGTTTACGATTGCTACAACAAATATGATCTTGCGCGGCGATGGCAAAAGCAATTTGATTAACGGAGATTTCTTAAAAGAAAATCCAAGCAAGATTCAATTAAAGCAAGCCTCTGTTGGGATGATGAATCCACCTTATTCGCAGGGTTCAAAATCTAATCCCTCCTTATATGAAATATCTTTTACTGAGCATTTGCTTGATTCCATGACGGCTGGCGGTAGAGTCATCGTAATTATTCCGCAATCATCCGTTACTGGTAAGACTAACGAAGAGCAAGCAATCAAATCCAATATCCTCAAGAAGCATACCTTGGAGGGCGTCATTACCTTAAATAAAGATACTTTTTATGGTGTTGGAACAATGCCATGTATAGCTATTTTTACTGCTGGCGAGCGTCATCCGGTTGATAGATTATGCAAGTTTATTGATTTTAGAAGCGATGGATATAAGGTAAGTCCGCATATTGGCCTAATTGAAACTGAGCAGGCAAAAGATAGGAAGCAGCATTTACTTGATGTTTGGTTTAATCGAATTGAGGCTGATAGTAGGTTTTGCGTCAACACAACTGTAGAGCCTGATGATGAATGGCTCCATAGTTTTTATTACTTTAATGACGACGTACCAACTGACGATGAATTTGAGAGGACTATTGGAGACTACCTATCCTTTGAGTTTTCGATGATTATGCAAAACCGTGGCTATTTATTCGACCTCCCTGAGTCAAAAAAGGAAAAAGAATGACGGTCGGAAGCAGGAGGTGGAAGGAGTTCTTCCTTAAAGACATCTTCGTTGTTGCCCAAAGGGGAAAACGATTAACTAAAGTTAATCAAATTTATGGGAGCAAGGCTTACGTATCATCTACAGCCTCAAGCAATGGCATTGACGGTTTTATCGGCAATAGTGAAGGTGTCAGAGCTTTTGCAAATTGCCTGACTATAGCTAATAGTGGAAGTGTGGGAGCTAGTTTTTATCACCCATACGAATTTGTGGCAAGCGACCATGTTACGCATTTAAAAAATGATAGCTTTGGGCCTCTTGTCTATCTTTTTATCGCAACTCAGACTGGGAGGCTTTCAGAAAAATATAACTTTAATAGAGAGATCAACGATAAGCGAATCTCTAGGGAGAAAGTCATGCTTCCTATCGGGGTTGATGGGGAGCCTGATCATGCCTATATGGAGCAATTCATTAGAAGTCTTATCGATAAAAAAAGGTCGGAATATGAAGCGCGCGCTAACAGGGAGTTGCGGGCTCTAAAATTTGTAAAAATTCCACCCTTAGCTGACAAGACTTGGAAGCCATTTAAGATTAAGGAAATCTTTGGCGCCGATAAGGGGGTTTATTTAAATAAGAAGGACATTGTTGAGGGTAATACGCCGTACATAACAGCAACTGCAAGTAATAACGGTATCAGCGGATTCATTGGCAACAGATCTCTATTTCCCAGAAATACTATTACTGTTGAGAAAATATCCTTGGCCCCTTTTTATCAGGGAAATGAATATTATTGCTCTCATGACGTCTCTGTTTTAAGCAGTCCTAGCCTTAATAAATTTAATGCATTGTTCATTTCCACCATGATCAAGCGTCAGGGCGGTAAGTATTCCTATGGAAGACAGGCTCAGTTGGGGGTGGTAAAAAGAGAAACGGTCTATCTTCCGGTTTTGTTGGACGGAAGCCCGGATTATGAATATATGAAGCAATACGCGCAAAATTTATATTGCAAAAAAATAAAGCAGTATCTGGACTATCTTAATGCTGTCGAGGTTATGGGTCACCCTGATAATTAGCGTCTCTAGGCTTGCGATATGATGATGCATGACTAAGCCCATAACCAAAGTTATTGTCGATACTAATTGCTATGTTCGGCTTTATTTTTCCCCTATTCGCCCAATACTTGGGTCTACTTTTTTTGGTTATCAATTGATGACAATATCTGAAACACATATTGAGGTTTCATCGGGCTCCAATGTTGTAAGCCGTTACCCCTGGCTTTCAGAGGAGGTGCTGCAAAGTGAGGTTTCAGCCTCATGTTTAAAGCTTAGGGAGCCTAAAAAGGGCAACATAGAGAAATTAGCTAAATATATTAGGCAGCATGGCAACGTGTTACTTGAAAAATTATTGACTGATGGAAAGTTGAGGGAGCCAAGACAAATTTCATTGGTGGATGCTAAGGTGCTCGCAACTGCTGAAGTCTTATCTGCAGCGGTAGCAACCGATGAATGGCCATTAACTTTGGTTGCGAATGAGCTATCTGAAGTCCATGAAAATGGAGGATTATTAAATAGCTTGGATTTATTGAGTCTGATGGAGTTAGGTGGCAATCTCGATAAAGGGCAGAGGGTTGAAACTGTTCGCTCTTGGTGCCAAAACGGGGAGCTGCTCCCAAGAAACTGGCAGGAGCATTATGTAAGGCTTTTTAATGAATCTCCGCCTGATGGCCAATCTTCTGACATCCAAAGTATGTGAGACATCTCAATCGCGGTATTTAAATCTAGGTTAAGTGCCGAAGAAATAAAAGCAGGTGAGCGTCCACCTTGAATTTTCTGCCATTTAGCGATAGCGTGAAAAATTGGTGTATGAAAATGCTTTTCACTATTTCGTATTGCGTCCTCCAAGTTTAGATTATCTATGCCGAAGAGTCCCTTTGCTACGGTAGGTTTGGAGGATTTTTCAGACTTCCATTTTGCATAAAATGCGGGCGTCTCAAGTTTTGGCGCCACTTCACCGCGTAGTTTAGCGATTCTATTGATGGCCTTTATGACTGTAACTACCGATACATTATGAGCGCCTGCAATTGACCGTGCCACCTTAAGGGGGGCCTTTGAATTGCTGACTGCAATGAGGGCTTCTTCAGCAATTTTTTCAGGAAATAGTAGGGCCTGAGCAAATTTCTCGGAAAATTTTTCACCCTCATCCCCTTGAAGGGTGTGAAGAGTTAGGCAGTGTGCGAATTCATGGGAAAGCCAATAATTAAAATCATCCAACCTGCAGCCGAGGTTAAATAAAACCCACGAAGATTTACTATCTGGAAGGTACACACTCATTGCATTTTCGTGACCGTCTTTATCCTCACCCCAAAATACGGGAACTAGAAAAGCTCCAAACTCATGAAATAAGTTAATTAGATGGTTGTGAGTAACTGGCTCAATATCGGTAAGGCCCAATTGCTCTCTCGTGGCACTGGCAATTTTTGCAATGTAATCATCATCAAGCCTTGGGTTAACCAAGTGTCTGGGTGAGAAAACAGAATTGGAGCCAGTTAAGGGAAGAAGTTGTTTTAGGTGTCTGCCAATTTCTTCGCCTGCAGTTTGAGCTGCAAGTGATGGTGCGCGATTATTGCGCGTCCTATATGCAATTACCGGCTCTTTGGAAGCATCATTTTCAATAGAAAAAATTTCATCCAGGGATAGCTTGAGGGCATCTGCTAATGCTAAAGCTTTGCGAGCTCTTGGAATTGACTCTCCTGAGAGCCAGTTAGAGACAGCCTCTTTACTGACGCCGCACTTTGTTGCGAGATTGGCTTGGGATAAGCCAAGTTTTTTTAGAGTGCTTCTTATGAGTTTCGTGTCCAACATGATGCTGTGACTATAAAAGCCTTAAGAGGCTTCGTCAAGTTTCGTCAAGTTTCAACATTTTAAGTGTGGTTTTTTACTGTTACTGCTCATTATTTGGTTACATGGCGGTTACATGAGCCAAAGAATCAAAAAAGGCTTTCAAGTCGATTGACCTGAAAGCCTTATGAATGCTGGTTGCGGGGGCAGGATTTGAACCTACGACCTTCGGGTTATGAGCCCAGTCATCGATTTACTCGATCGCCCAGGTCACTTAAATTCCTTGAATTAGTGTCCCCAATAAAGGGCATGACAACTACGTCGCGATATTAAAAACTCCCATGAGTTTCTTTATTTGTTAGTTTTGATGACAACGAGGGGGTGTTGAAGTATTGGGGGTATGGATGGGGGGTAGAAAATTTTATAGAGATTAAACCCTTTTTATATATAAATATATGGCAGACACCTCTTCCGCCATATACGACAGCAGAGCCCCTAACCATGGGGCTCTATGTTTTTGGGGCTCTTTGCGTCAATAAAATTGCCTATTTCCAGGTTAAATGATCAACATTGTCAATAAAAATGCCTATTTGATCTATTCTTGTCAATAAATCGGCTGATATGGCTCGGGTTAAATAATTGCTAACGGGGGTGATTATTAATAGCCCTTCACCCAATAAAAAATTGTTAACTAATTTAATAAAATCAATTAATTAACATACTTTACTTTCTATTAACATAGTGTATGTTAATAGCTAAAAATAGTGTTAAAATGGATGCATGAGGAATGCACATGAGCTATTTAACCAAGCAGGCATTTACTTGCAGCAAGCCCTAGGAGAGGATTTGCTGCACGAGGGTGCTTGGGAGAAAGGGGCGCAATTACCACGCTATCTTGCCCAAACATACGATATGGGCAAAGCTAGGCTGGCTGGAATCGAGGTTCTTTTGATGGCCAATAAAGACGGGGTTCAAGCATTGCCAGCGTTACTTAAACAAAGGGCACTTATTCAGAAAGAGGCTGGGGTGCCGGTCATTTGGGTTGGAGATGCTCTTCAGGCTTATGCGCGCAGAGAGATGGTTGCGAGGCGAATGCCTTTTATCATTCCGTTTAAACAGGCCTACCTACCCCCGTTGGGAGTGGATTTTCAAGAGCACGCATTGGCAAGGAGGGTCGATGTCAAAGAAAAGCTACATGTGGCAACCCAAGTATTTTTGATTAATACGCTGCTTGGTAATTTACCTGACACATTAAATCCAAAAGAGATTGCCATGTACTTGGGCTATAGCCTTATGACTATGACTCGTATTAAAAGCGAGTTGATGGAGCATGGTTGGTTAGATATGGATGCTTATAGAGGAGGGCGACTCTGGCGACTGACGGTTGAAGGGGGCGAGCTCTGGAAAGCCATTAAGCCTTATTTACAAACCCCGGTACGTAAACGCCTGTGGATTCGAAATCCAAATCCACATATTGAGGGCCTGCCTCTTGCAGGATTGAGCGCCTTGGCTGATCAAACTATGCTTGAAGAGCCGCCAAATATTGTGCGAGCAATTGGAGAATTGGACTGGCGTAAATTAGAGCGCGAGTTGGATGCCGATCACATTGTCCCAGAGGCGATCGATGGCAGTTTGGAGTTAGAAGTTTGGCGTTATGCGCCACAAAGAATTAAAACCCTCAATACCAAAGAGAGTGATGCGAATAACGGCATCGTAGATCCATACTCTTTGTTTTTAAGTCTTGAGGCCATGGATGATGATCGAGTTCAAGTGGCGTTAAAAGAATTGTTGAGAGGGATAGGTTAATGGCAACGCAAGTAGGGCTGAAGGTCTTTGAGGAAGCATTTAAAGGATTTGAGGATCAGTATGTGCTCATAGGTGGTAGTGCGACGCAGTTGGCCATGGAGAATGCTGGACAATAATTTACCCGCACTACTAAAGACTTGGATATTGTTGTGATTGTTGATGCACTGACCCCTGAGTTCATTGAGAAATTTTAGGAATTTGTGAAGGCGGGCGAGTACGAGATTCAGCAAAAGAGCGATGCCACTAGGCAGTTTTACCGCTTTAAAAAACCTAAGACCGCTGGATACCCCTTCATGCTTGAACTCTTTTCAAGGAAACCAGACTTTCTTAGAGAGAGGGATATTGGCGATATGCGGGCGATTCCTCTAGCGGAGGATGTTTCTAGTCTTTCCGCGATTTTGTTGGATGATGATTATTACGGTTTGATAAAAAGAGATAGAAAACCTGGTTTTATCTGGGTGGATGCCCCCGTTCTGATTCCGCTGAAAGCAAAGGCCTGGCTTGATTTGAGTGAGCGCAAGCGTGCTGGTGAAAAGATTGATTCAGATGACATTAAAAAGCATTTGCGAGATGTATTGCGACTGGTATCAATTCTGCCTCCTGATTTTGAGTATGAATTGCCAGAATCAATAAGGCGAGATATGGGGCAATTTTTAGACCAAGCTAAGGATGAATCTGTTGATCTAAGCGGGTTAAATCATCCGAAGGGATCAAATTTAGTGGATGTCTTGAGTCAGGTTAAACAAGCCTTTTTATGAATTGGGCCTGACTTTAAAATTCAATAAGAGTTTACAAAGCATATGTCACTTGAGCCCCCAGTAGAAGGGCCCAAGTTTTTTGTAAACTTAATTAACCTGATCTACCTTTTCTTTGATAAAAGATTGAACCTGTTCAATTGTCCAAAATGATGATCTACCAATTTTAATTGGCTTTGGAAACTCCCCCTTTTGCACCATCAGCCAAAACTTTGATTTGGAAATTGGCATGACTTTTAATATTTGCGGAATTCTCATTAGGGTAATGGGTGGCACTTGATTTTGTTTATTGTTCATTAGAATCTCCATAAAGGATTGATAAAAGATTTGGCAGCCAATTTTTTGGATGCCGCCCTGAATCTAATAAACCTACGTTTCAAATCAAGTAAATGCAATAAAACCTTTCTTCTAGAGTGGATAAATAAGACAGTTCAATTTCATGACTAAAAAATTTGACTGGGCGGTGTCAAGACATTCTTTTAAGTAGGGGTGTGATAGCTTTGCTGCTTACATTTTGAATGGGTTTCTTTATAAAAATTGATTAAGTGCACTAAGAATCAATGGTCAAATTTTTATTACATTAGCATTTTTAACCAACTGATAAATTTGATGCTGTCTTTGCATCATCTCAAAGAAAAGTCGTAGCGTATTAAAGGCATCATCATCCGCTCGGTGGGGTATGCCGTCAAAATGAAGCTTAAAGCTAGCAAGCGCAGATGATAGTCCGCCACTTGGTTTCTTTCCTATTGCCAGTATATGCAAGGTATACCAAGTTTTTACATCAATCCATCTGCGCCCAAAATAGGGAAAATGAACGCCTCGATTTTTGAACTCAAGCTTCAACTCTGTTGAATCGCCACCACCCCAGCTAATCGGGTTGATGAAGCACTGGTGAGCTTCGATCAACTCTCCGATTTCCTTGGCGACCTGTTCATGGGGCACGGCATTTCTGAAGATATCTTCATTAGAAATGCCAGTTAATTTGGTGATGAATTCGAAGATCGGCTCTTGTGGATCTAGATACCATTTGTACTTAGCAATGCTGTTATTTTTGTAATCTAAATAACTCCCAATAGCAATTCCTACCTGAATGATCTTGGGACTTATTGTTGTATTGTCTTGTGCATTATTCAGCTCAAGATCTAAGGAAAAATAACACTGTTTTTGATCCATTTGATTTTTCTAAATTGGGTCGGCAATAAATTAATTTAGGTTGCAGCAGTGTAGTAGTCAACTGCATCCTCAATTCCTTGTAGGGTGGCATGGTTAATTGATTTAATACAATCCTCACCTCGAGAGGAAATTCATCTTCTTCATTCCAAAAAACTAATCAAACTGCGCATATGAAAATTCATATTTTGAGCGACCTTCACTTAGAGTTTGCCGCTTTCAATCCCGAGCCAACTGATGCGGATGTTGTGGTTCTAGCCGGAGATATTAATGTCCGCTCTAGTGGTATTAAATGGGCGCGCGAGACTTTCCCAGATCAAGAAATTATCTATGTTGCCGGCAATCATGAGTTTTATGGATCTCAGCGACTTGAGCTTATTTCGAAATTACAAGAGCAATGCGCGCTTTATGAAGTTCATTTTTTAGATGATCGAGCAATTCAGTTGCAAAGTGCTAATGATAAAAACCCCGTCCGATTTTTAGGTGCCACCTTATGGACGGATTTCTTATTGTTTGGCGATGAGTTGAGAGAGCAATGCATCATGTATGGCGAAATGTATTTAAATGATTTCAGGAGAATCGGTGATGGACGAATTGGCTTCTCGCCACAAAAGTCGATCCAATTGCATGAGCAGTCACTCTTTTTCCTTAGGGGAGAGTTGGATATTCCCTTCGATGGTGAGACTGTAGTTATCACTCATCATCTTCCCTCAATACATTCTGTTGCAGAGCGTTATAAACCTGATTTGTTGTCAGCGTGTTTTGCATCAGAGTTATCTCATTTCTTTGGCAAGATGTCTGTCTGGATTCATGGCCATACTCACGATTCTTGTGACTATGAGGTGAATGGCACTAGAGTGGTGTGCAACCCCCGTGGATATGTTCGCTCCAATCATGCAGAAAATCCACGTTTCAATCCTTCATTGATCATTGAGGTATAGGAAGTTAAAGGAAGTTGAGTCAGCCGCCTTTCTATTAATATTTACAATTTTTAAGTTGTAATGCTAATATACAATTTATTTATTGTTATTTCATATTACAATTTTAAAGTTGTATTAATAGTGAGGCTGAAAATGGTATCGACTTATCTAATTCAAACCCTAGAGTCCTTGCCCATGTTTATTAAGGCCTTCCGAAGGCAAAAGGGGGTCACTCAGGCTGATATGGCAGAAAAACTCGGAATTAGTCAGCAAGCTTACGCGCGTTTTGAGGGCAATCCGCAATTAGCCACTCTTGAAAGATTGTTCCTGGTCTTGCGGATCCTGGGTGTAAACATATCACTGGAGCAGATCATTAAAAACTCAAAAGAAGCAAAAACCAACATGGAATCTGAGTCCAAGGAGATTTGGTAGTCATGGTGGTTCGCTCAAAATCAAGAGGGCTAAACATTTGGATGAATGGTATTCAAGTGGGCACTTGGCAAATCACAAGACAACTTGAAAGATTCTCCTATTCCGATGAATGGATTTCGCGGCCAGAAGCGAGGCCCTTATCGCTATCCCTTCCTTTCTTGCCAGGCAATGAAGCGTATCAAGGCGATTCTGTTGATTATTATTTTGATAACTTATTGCCTGATAGTGACGTGATTCGTAGGAGGTTAGCGAGTCGCTATCAGGTAAAAAGTTTGGGCGCTTTCGACTTGTTATCTCAGCTTGGCCGCGATTGTGTTGGAGCCATACAACTCTTGCCCGAGGGTGAGTTGCCAGCAGAAATTTATCAAATTCAAGGTCGAGCATTGAGCAACGGGGAGATTGCAGACCATCTTCGTCGGGTCTCGTCGGATTTGATTTTCGGGCAAGTGGAGCTCAGCAATGATCTAAGGCTATCGATTGCTGGAGCTCAAGAAAAAACTGCACTTTTAAAGCACGATGGGCGGTGGTTTATTCCTCAAGGTAGTACACCAACTACGCATATCTTTAAGTTGCCCTTGGGTTTGGTTGGTCATATGCGTGCCGACATGCGAACATCAGTTGAGAATGAGTGGCTCTGCTCTAAAATTATGGCTGCATATGGTATTCCAACTGCTTCCTGTGAAATTGGCTGTTTTGAAGATCAAAAAGTATTGATCGTAGAGCGCTTTGATCGTAGATTGGCTGCTGATGGGCAATGGATTATGCGCCTCCCTCAGGAGGATTTTTGTCAGGCACTGGGCATATCGCCAATGAGCAAATATCAAGCGGATGGAGGTCCGAGTATCACATCTGCAATGAAGTTATTACTGGGGTCGGTGAACGCTGAACAAGACCGAATACATTTCTTTAAAACGCAAATTATTTTTTGGATCTTAGCTGCAACTGATGGGCATGGTAAAAACTTTAGCATTGCACATCTGCCGGGCGCCAAATACCAAGCAACTCCAATTTATGACGTGTTATCGGCGCACCCAGTAATGGGATTTGAGGCAAATCAAATCGCACCTCAAAAAGCAAAGCTAGCAATGGCTGTTCGTGGAACGACTAATCACTATCTGCTAGATAAAATTCACTATAGACACTGGCTGGCTCAGGCTCAGCAGGCAGGTCTTGGTGCTAACGTAGCACGGCAACTAATTGGGGAAGTTATTGAGATGACTGGGTTTGTCATCAATCAAGTAAGGGCGAGCATTACAGGGCCATTTCCACTGGATGTAGCCGATTCTATTTTTACGGGAATGGAAGAGAAGGCCCAAGTGTTGGCCTCCCAATTTTCAACCTAGAAAATAAAAACCCCAGCAATCACTTGCTGGGGTTTTGTCTTTCTAGTAACTAGAAAAGATTTATTACATTACTTCTTAGCAGCTGGTGCGCTAACTACTGCAGCAATCGCTTCTGTGTAAACCACTTTAACTTGATCGTTTACGGCGATGTCCTTCATTAAGTCAGGATTCTGAACTTTAACTTTGAAGATATTTCCTTGAGGGCCTTTTAATGAAACAGTGCTCTTTGCTGTATCAATTGCCTCAACGCTAGCGGTTGCAGTAACAGTGTTAGTAGTGATCATGCCTGGCTTGTCACCTTGTGGGGCGGTAGTAGTGCTAGTAGTAACTTGCTCACTAGTTGTGCCTGGGTTTTTCACCTTAACCAATTCAATCGCAACAGCAAGTTCGTAGACAACGTCAAAACGGTCACCAACTTTAATTTCAGCAAAGTTCTTCACTTCTGGGCCGGCAACGATAGTGGATTCACCATCTTTGTTTTTAAGTGTCACTGTACGAGTTGCTGCGTCAATCTTGATGACTTCGCCATCATAGATAAGGGCAGTTTCTTGAGCAGCTACGCCAGCAATCGGAGCTTTCGGTTTGTTGAGCATGAAGTAAGCGCCTGCAGCAATAGCAGCAAGTACAACAATGATGACTAGTTTTTTCATAACGGTATTAATCCTTAATATATTGAGGTGCATTAGCTGTAGGCAGTAATGCGGTAATTGATAAATGCAGTTAATTAGCATTTATGTAGATTGTATTACTCATGCTAATCATCAGAATCATTTTTGAGGGTAGTTTTAGTCAATAAGCACTAAATACCCGACTATTTTGCTTATTTATCTAAATGAACTGTCATATCAATGGCGCATACTAGGTGGGAGATATGGGTAGTGCTAATAGAGGAGTGGGTATGTTTTGGAAGTTATTTTCGGGATTTGTCTTCATCGGTCTGGCTATTACAGTCAGTGCAGCAACACCGCAAGATTTGCTGAAGGCCTATGAGGCTCAATCGAGTAAGGCATCGCCGGCTCGTGGAGAGCAGTTCTTCAATGCTAAGCACGGTAAAGAATGGAGCTGTGCGTCCTGCCATGAAAATCCCCCAAATCACGACACTAAACACATTGTTACTGGGAAGGTGATTAAGCCATTAGCCCCTAGCGCAAATCCAGCTCGCTTTACTGATGAGGCTAAGGCTGAGAAGTGGTTTAAGCGTAACTGCAATGATGTACTCGGTAGAGACTGCACTGCACAAGAAAAAGCGGATGTTCTATCTTGGTTGCTAACTGTTAAATGAGTCTTATCAATATGAAAAAAACTATATTTATTGTTGCCTCCTTGCTCCTGGCATCTTCGGCCACGTTCGCCGCCAAAATGGCAATGCCTGCAGATGCGCCAGCCTCTTATGAGGCTGAGTGTGCAAGTTGTCACATGGCTTATCCGCCAGCATTATTAGGCGAGCAAAGCTGGAAAAATGTCATGTCTGGCCTATCCAAGCACTTTGGCACTGACGCTAGTGTGGACGCAAAGACCCAGACTGAAATTACAAGCTGGTTAGTAAAAAATGCCGCTACTAGACAGAAGTACAGCGAGACTGCCCCTGAAAACCGCATTACTAAAACTTCATGGTTTATTCGTAAGCATGATGAGGTGAGGGCAGATGTTTGGAAGCGGGCAAGCATCAAGAGCCCTGCCAATTGTGGAGCTTGTCATATTGATGCTGCAAAAGGCATTTTTAGCGAGAACAATATTAAGATCCCAGCGAAATGAGCCATCAGATGAATGAGTCAATTCATGATGCAGTTGGAGCCACTGGCAGGGTAAGAGAAGCCATTATGGTGTGGGACATGCCGGTGAGGGTGTTTCATTGGCTCTTAGTAATTTGTTTCGCTGGTGCTTGGCTTAGCTCAGAGAGTGAGCGATGGGCCATGATTCACTATGCATTCGGATATACCGCGTGCTTACTTGTCCTCATTCGCTTGGTGTGGGGTCTGATTGGCACTCGCTACGCCAGATTCAGTCAGTTCCTCAAAAGTCCAAAGGCGGTACTTGAGCACTTTATGGCGATGTTACGTGGTCATCCCCATCACGATGTGGGCCACAATCCGGCAGGTGGTCTGGTGATGTTTGCGCTGATGCTACTCATCTTGCTCATTGGATTGAGTGGTTATTTATCCCTTAAAGAGTTTTTAGGTAATGTTGCTTCAGAGGTGCATGAGGCAGTTTCTGGTTTAGTTCTGGGTCTAGTCATCGTTCATATTATTGCGGCGGTAGGCATGAGTTTGATCGAAAGACAAAATCTCGTCAGATCCATGGTGACAGGTAAGAAGCAGGGAATGCCAGAGCAGGGAATTCGTTATCCGCAATATCTAATCGGTGCCCTTATTTTTCTTGGCGCCATCTACTTCTTCTATCTAACTTTAACTGGCAGATTGCCCGGCCTGACTCAGTAAAAGTCTCCCCGACTGAAGATTGAGATCAGGGATATTCACCTCGTTGTACGATAGATAGCATGAAGCTCCTGATAGCCCTGTATTTCTTTATTCTGGCCATGATCCAGCTGGGTTTGTTATTGGGCATCTATCACTATCACCGATCCCAAAGTGAACTCAGACCCAATCCTTATTGGATGGGTTCATTAATATTGAATATTCTTGCTCTAGTGACCTTTGGTGGTGGCATCATGGTGATTCAGAGTGTTGAAAAGCCTGAATTTAATTTCACCATCGCGAATTCGCTGTTTTATATTGCCGCCATTTTTCAGCTCTTATTTTGCAAATCACTGATTGGTCCAATTAGTAAGCGCCTGCAATATGGCTTTGCGTTATCCGCCGTGATTTTTATCCCGACTTTCGAGTTTCTTCGCATTTATGGAAACTACGAGATGCGCACTACGTTTATGTGCGTAATAGGAATCATATTTTTCTCTTGGCAAATTATGATGCTCAGGCGCAAGAGAAGTTTAGAGCCTTCTCAGCAGTTAATGTATATGCAATATGCAACTGCAGTTGAGTTATGTTTTTCCTTCGGCCGCCTGGGGGTTTTGGCTTCAACCGGTTTTACTATCAGCAAGATGGAGCAACTTCCGCAACTGCTGATATTGCTGACGGTTGGTCAGTTGGTCGTTAATACGCTTTCTTACATTGCCCTTGGGGGTTATTGGGCTGAAAAAGTCGCCTTGGCAAATACAAAATCAAAAAGTGAAAATGATGAAATTAAAGTCTTATTAATCGAGCGTGAGAATTTAATTTCTAATTTACTTAAAGCCAATAAAACTGCGGCAACAGGGGCCTTGTCTGCCTCTATTGCTCATGAGCTTAATCAGCCCCTAGGGGCATCGCAGCTCAATATTCAATTTCTACAGAGGAGGTTATCTGAGGGACATTTAACTACCGAGCAAAATCAAGAGATCTTGACCGCCTTGCTAGCTGATAACCAGCGGGCCACCAACATCATTCAATCTTTGCGATCCATATTTTCAGACGGAAAGATTGGGGTTGAACACATTGATATCGCTGCGTTGATTGAGTCAGTTCTCAAAATTGCTAAGCCAGAAATTCAGGCGAAAAATATCCAAGTGGTTCTAGATCTGAACTCAACTTCAGCAATCAATGTTAATCGTGGCGAGATTGAGCAAGTGCTTCTGAATCTCATTAATAATGCAATCCAGGCCCTAAGTAAATCCACTCGATCCTCTCGAACACTCCAGATTGAGAGTCGAGATGTTTCTGGGGGGATTCAATTGCTTATCTCTGACAATGGCGGCGGCGTGCCGATTGATGCCCGGATGCACTTATTTGAATTGCTCTCCAATAGCAACAAGCGTTCAGGTATGGGCTTGGGTTTATGGCTTTGCCAGCACATTGTTTCTCGTCATGGTGGCCGCATTCGCTATGAAGATGCCCCTAGCGGTGGCGCGCAATTCACTGTCTTTTTGCCATCCACCCAGGAGTAGCTTACTAGCTGTAGGGCTAATTGCCCAAAGACCATCGATTCTTTACATTCGATAAGTACCTTTTTTACCAATACTCGTATTACTTTAAGGCTCTCATGAAAACCCAATTAACCCTACTGGCTGCATCTATCGCACTCATTTCTGGAAATGCTGTTTTTGCAGCAGGTGGAGGTGGAGTAGTCGCCGATCCAGGCGCAATGCAAGGAAAGCATTTTGACCCTAAAGGTAAAGCTCCTTCAACTTTTACGGTAGAGCTTCAAAACGGCTTACGCAAAACATTGCCTTTCGAAGATAAGCGTGACTTTGAAGAGTCCAAGAGGGGATTTATTGCAGCCCCCGCTTATAAAACAATCATGGCAGATGCAGGTAACGTAGCCTGGGATATGGGCAGTTATGAATTCCTATTGCAAGGTAAGGATTTCGATAGCGTTCATCCCTCATTGCAGCGCCAAGCCATTCTCAATATGGGTTATGGCCTTTATGAGGTAGTGCCAGGAAAGATCTATCAAGTTCGTGGCTTTGATTTATCCAATATCAGTTTTGTTAAAACCAATACCGGTTGGATTGTCTTTGATCCATTGACCTCCAAAGAGACTGCAAGAGCAGCTTTGGAATTGGTTAATGAGAAGCTAGGCAAGCGCCCAGTGGTTGCGGTGGTGTATTCCCACTCTCATGCTGATCACTTTGGTGGTGTGCGCGGTGTAGTGGAAGAAGCTGATGTGAAGAGCGGTAAGGTCAAGATTATTGCTCCAGCTGGCTTTATGGATCACGCCGTAGCAGAGAATGTCTACGCTGGTAATGCAATGACACGCCGCCTGTATTTCCAGTATGGCGTTTTATTGCCACGTAGTCCATTTGGTCACGTTGACCAATCCATTGGTAAAAACACTGCCGCAGGAAATCTCGGTTTAATTGAGCCGACCATTCTGATTAATGAGCCATTTGAAAAAATGACAGTGGATGGCGTGGTGATGGAATTCCAAAATACGCCAGGTACAGAGGCTCCTGCTGAGATGAATACCTATTTCCCGCAAATGAAAGCATTCTGGGCTGCTGAAAACATCACCGGCACTATTCACAACATTTATACCTTGCGTGGCGCTTTAGTGCGCGATGCCTTGGCATGGTCTAAGAATATTAATAATGCTTTATATCGTTATGGCAATGAGGCGCAGGTTATGTTCGCCTCTCATTCATGGCCACGCTGGGGTAATGATCGCGTTCAAGAGGTGATGCGCACACAGCGTGACAGCTATGCACACTTGAACAATGAAGTTCTTCATTTGGCGAACAATGGCGTCACGATTAATGAAGTGCATAACGTTTACAAGCAGCCAGAGAGTTTAAAGTCTCAGTGGGCAGCACATAGCTACCATGGCTCAGAAGAGCACAACAGTCGTGCGGTAATCAATCGTTACCTAGGTTACTGGGATGCTAATCCTGCAACTTTGATTCCCTTGTCACCAAAAGATTCTGCACCGCTGTATGTCGAGATGATGGGTGGTTCCGGCAAGATCATGGCAAAGGGTAAGCAACTCTATAAGCAAGGTAAATACCGTGAAGCAATGGAGATTGTGAATAAGTTGGTTTATGCAGAACCAAACAACACAGCGGCCAAGGATTTGCTGGCGGACATTTTTGAGCAGATTGGTTATCAAAAAGAAAGCCCAAGTGTGCGCAATAGTTTCTTGGGCGCGGCCTATGAACTTCGTCATGGCATGCCTTCTGGAGCATCGCCAAAGACTAATGGCCCTGACATGATCAGAGCCATGACTACTGAGTTATGGCTCAATGCCTTAGCCATCAGTATGGATAGCAAAAAAGCTGCCGGCATGAAGTTCACTATTAATCTCGACACCCCAGACAATGGTGAAAAGTTTGTAATCGAGATGAGTAATTCCGCGCTAACGAATATCAAAGGCTATCAGGATAAAAAACCAAACCTGACTATCACTGTGAATCGTAGTGACTTAGAAAAAGTCATGGGCGGTCAAACTACTTTTGAAAAACTCCAAGCCGAAGGAAAAGCGAAGTTTGAAGGCGACCGTAAAGCATTTGATCAATTGCGAAGCACGATGACAACCTTTACTCCAGACTTTGAGCTGATGCCTGGTACGAAGGCTAAAAAAGCCTCACCTGCCCAACCAAGCAAAGACCCATTTGAGGCCCCTCCAATTGCCAATTCAGATGGCGCTTAATGAAGTCCCATTGTGTTTAGGTGGGTAATTGTGAAATAGAAAATGGGCTCCTTGGAGCCCATTTCTTTTATCTGAATGCATTGTTAGCTCAGGCCGCAAATGCGCCACCATCTTCCAATGCTTTTAGCTCGCTACCTGCAATACCCAATTCCTGAAGCACCTCATTAGTGTGTTCCCCAAGCAGTGGGGGATGTCTAGATACCTGCTGTGGGGTCCCCATCATCTTGACTGCGAATCCAATATTAGGAACCTTGCCCTCAATTGGATGATCAATTTCCATGCGCATCTTGCGATGCTTGCCATGTTCGCTATCAAACGCCTGAGGATAGGTGTTGATTGGCCCAGCTGGGATACCAGCCGCCAGCAGGAGATCCACCCATTCTTCACTGGTTTTAGTAACGAAAGTCTTTTCAAGTTCAGATGCCAGTATTAAGCGATTGGCAAGACGTAAGGGATTCGTTCTAAATAACGGATCCTCGAATAACTCAGGTCGCCCAATTTTGTCGCAGAGCAGTTTCCAAAGCTTTTGATTCGTAGCGCCCATGACAAAGTAGCCATCTGAGGCTTTCATGGCTTGATAGGGCGCGCTCATATGATTGGCGGTACCTAGCTTATAGGGCTCAACGCCGGTGCCCCAGTACTGGGCTGTATCCCAAATTGAAAACGCTAGCGCGGAATCAAATAAGGAGGCATCAATAAATTGGCCTTCACCTGATTTGGTTTTACCAATGTAAGCAGACAGAATTCCATAGACTGCAAAGAGGGCGCAACCAATATCGGCTACTGGAACACCTGCTTTGACGGGAGGCCCATCTGGATAGCCAGTCACACTCATGACGCCAGACATAGCTTGTGCCATCAGATCAAAACCCGGGCGATCTGCCCATGGACCTGTTTGACCAAAGCCGGAGATACTGGCGTAGACCAAACCAGGGTTGATATCTTTGAGTGTTTGGTAATCGATACCGAGTTTTTTCATGACCCCGGGTCGATAGTTTTCTACCAAGATGTCTGCAGTCTTCACTAACTCAAAGAAGACTTTTTTGCCTGCGTCGGTTTTCAGATTGAGGGTGACGCTGCGTTTGTTGCGATTCATATTCAGAAAGCCCATGCTATCTGAACCTTTCATCTTGAATCCCATGGCACCACGAGTTTGGTCACCTGTGCCTGGCGGTTCAATTTTGATGACATCCGCACCCAGGTCGGCAAGCAACATACAGCAGTAGGGGCCCGCCATGACTTGACTCACATCAAGTACTCTAACGCCCGCCAGTGGCAGGGGCTTACTATTTGAAGCGTTCATTTTGTCTCAATTATTTTTATGTTTAGAATGAAGTGCTAATAATAGCTGTCAATATAAATCAAATAGAGAGACCTTGTTGTGAGCCTAGCCCATAGGCTTCATTGATCAATTTCATGGCTAATACCGAAGCTCCCAAAATACCGTCACTTGCCGAAGTTCATTTAGAGCTTCGTAACGGTATGGCATTCATTACCTTTGATCATGTAGCTGCGCGCAATGCCATGACTGCGCAGATGTATCAAAGCTTAAAGACCATTTGCCAAGATTTGGCCAAGAACTCAGCAGTGCGGGTGGTGATTTTGCGTGGTGCTGGTGGTAAATCATTTGTCTCCGGTAGTGATATCGCCCAGTTCGCCAGCTTTACATCTAGTGAGGATGGTATTCGCTATGAGGAAGGAATTGATGACTACCTCGCTCCATTAGCCATGTTGCCCATCCCCACCATTGCAGTCATCGATGGGATGGCAGTAGGCGGTGGGCTTGCTATCGCCAGTTGCTGTGACTTTCGTATCTCTACGCCAGATGCGCGCTTTGGAGTACCCATTGCCAAGACGCTGGGCAATTGTTTATCCGCCGGCAATGTCGCTTGGCTTGCTGCACATCTTGGTATCAACATCGTCAAGCGCATGTTGCTGCTAGCCGAGTTGGTGACTGCGCCAGAATTACTCCAGCAGGGCTATCTATTGGCTACGTATCCTGCTGAAGAACTTGAGTATGAAGCAAATCAGTTGGCAGAGCGTTTAATGAAATTAGCTCCTATTACACAGAAATCCACCAAGCAAACTCTAACAAGAATGATGAAGAACAACTTGCCGGATTGCAGTGATTTGATTCGGGAGTGCTATGGCAGTGATGACTTTAAGAATGGGGTTGCTGCATTTTTGGATGGGAAGCCACCCGTGTGGACAGGAAAGTAATTCAATTCCTGTATCTGTAGATAGTTCTTACAAAAACATCTCTTGTAAATTATTCAGGTAACGCAAACCTTGTTCGGTAGCTTTAAGCTTGTTCGGGTTTGAATCTAACAAACCTTTTTTACAAGCCTCATCTAATCCTTTTGCAACTACATTGAGTGGCAAGCCTGTGCGCTCGCTAAAGGTGATGGTGTCCACACCATCAGTGAGACGCAATGTATTGAGCATGAATTCAAAAGGGAGGTCTTTGCTTGGAATCTCCCTAGCTTCAATCAAGGCATTACCATTGCTTTCCATTGCCTGCATATAGGTCTCAGGGTGACGCTCGCGCACTTGTCGGGTGATTTTGTCAGGGAAGGAAACCTTGCCATGGGCTCCTGCACCAATCCCGATGTAATCACCAAAGCGCCAGTAATTGAGATTGTGTTTGCACTCTTGATCTTTCTTGGCATAGGCAGAGACTTCGTAGCGTCTATAGCCTGCTGCTTCAAGAAGGGCTAAATTCTGCTCAAAGATCGCATCAATCTGATCTTCATTGGGTAGCTTTGGCGGGAAATTAGCAAAGTAGGTATTTGGCTCAAGCGTCAGGTTATAGAAGGATAGATGTGGCGTCTTAAATGACAGAGCTGTTTCAATATCTGCTTGAGCTGCTGCCAAGGTTTGATTTGGTAGACCATACATCAAATCTAAATTGACTGACTTGAAGTGCTGCAAGGCAATCGCAATCGCGCGCTTGGCTTCTTCACCATTATGAATACGTCCCAAGGCTTTCAACTGTTCATCCTGAAAGCTCTGGATCCCCAAAGAGACTCTATTAATACCTGCCTTAGCAAAGCCTACAAACTTATCAGTCTCCACTGAGCCGGGGTTAGCTTCCATCGTGATTTCACAATCGGGCTCTAAATTTACTCTTGCCCGAATAGCTGACAGCAATTCATTCATACCGTCAGCAGATAACAAGCTAGGCGTGCCCCCACCAATAAAGATGCTGTGGACTTGACGACCCCAGATGCGAGGCAACTCTGTCTCGAGATCAGTAATGAGTGCATTGATATAGCGCGCTTCATCAAATCCTTGTGAAGCTTTCTCGCCATTATTTGCATCTTTAATTTGATGTGAGTTGAAGTCGCAATAAGGACACTTCTTTTCGCACCACGGAAAATGAATGTACAAAGACAGCGGGGGTAGGGCGGTGAGTTTTGGCGTAGTGGCCAAAACGGGATTAAGCGTATTCAGCACGGCTTTGAAGTTTTGCAATGAGTTCGCGCAATGCTTGGCCGCGGTGGCTAATGAGATTCTTCTCTGAAGGCTCTAGTTCTGCAGCAGTGATACCGAGCTCAGGCAAAAGGAAGTGAGGGTCATAACCAAATCCATGTCCTCCCTTGGCCTCATCAATGATTTGCCCATACCAACGGGTTTGCACAATGAGTGGCTCTGGATCATTAGCGCTATTGACCATCACCAGCGCGCAGACATAATGCGCTCCACGATCAGTTTTTCCTTGCAGTGCTGCAATGAGTTTTTGATTGTTGGCAGCGCTATCCCCATCAAGACCTGCATAACGAGCTGAGTGGACACCGGGTACACCATCTAATGCATGGGCACAAATTCCGGAATCATCGGCAAGTGCGGGTAGGCCGCTGGCAGCGCTGGCATGGCGTGCTTTAGCCAAAGCATTCTCAACAAAGGTGTGGTGAGGCTCTTCTGTCGATGGAATCCCTAATTCACCTTGAGGGACAACATGAAAATGGAATGGCGCCAAGAGCGCCTGAAACTCCCGAACCTTGTCAGCGCTATTTGAGGCCAGTACAAGCTTTTGCACAATCTACCTTTGCTCTTTATTGAAACGCTTTATGTTGAAGCTGGGTTAAATCTTGGATACCTTGCTCTGCTAAATCTAATAGTGCATTTAATTCAGCGCGGGAGAACGCTGCGCCTTCGGCTGTACCTTGCACTTCAATCATGCCGCCTTTGCCAGTCATGACGACATTCATATCGGTATCGCAAGAAGAGTCTTCTGGGTAATCTAAATCAAGCACAGGTACGCCTTGATAGATGCCCACGGAGATCGCTGCAACACTATCAATAATCGGATCGGCCTTCAGTGCACCACTTTGCAAGAGGGTATTGATCGCATCGCGCGCGGCAACATAGGCGCCCGTAATCGATGCAGTTCTAGTCCCGCCGTCAGCTTGCAAGACATCGCAATCTAAATGGATAGTTCTTTCACCCAGGACTTTCAGATCAAAAACGCTGCGCATTGCGCGACCGATCAAGCGCTGAATCTCTTGTGTGCGACCCGACTGCTTACCTCGAGCAGCTTCACGATCACTACGAGTATGAGTGGAGCGGGGGAGCATGCCGTATTCAGCAGTCACCCAACCTTCGCCAGAGCCTTTTTTATGTGGGGGTACCTTTTCGAGAACGCTGGCCGTGCAGAGTACTTTAGTGTCACCAAATGCAATCAGAACTGAACCTTCTGCATGCTTAGTAAAAGCACGGCTAATAGTCACTGGACGCAATTGCGTGGGGGTACGGCCGCTAGGGCGGGTGATGTTGGGCTTGGTCATGGGGTTTGGTCCTAAAGATCTACAATGTCCATATGATATCGAGCATGACTGGTTATGGCAGCGCTTCACGCCAAGTCTCCCTAGGAGCTGGCGTAGTAGCTGATCTGCAGGTGGAATGTCGGGCTGTCAACAGCCGCTTTCTGGATTTGGGCTTTCGTCTTCCGGACGAGTGTCGCGGGGCTGAGCCTGCCTTAAGAGAGATGGCGACTCAAAGCCTATCCCGAGGTAAGGTCGAGTTTCGGGCTGCATGGCGCGTTAATTCAGGTGCAGCTGGGGCGGCCAAAGCCAACCCCCATGCCTTGGGCGCCTTAAACAAAGATCGTTTAGATGCTTTGTATACCCTTCAGGAGCATGCTCACGTCGCCTTTCCTAATGCCGAAGCATTACGTATCGCCGATATTTTGCGTTGGCCAGGAATTGTTTCTGAGCCAAGAGGTGAGGAAGAAGGTTGGATTGCAGCAACCGTAGAAGCGGGTCGTGCCGCTTTGGCTGCCCTCATGGATAGTCGCCATGCAGAGGGCAAAGCGCTTGTGACGGTATTAACAAACATCACTACCAAGATGCGTGAGATCGTGAAAACGATTGAACCCAAGGTTCCGGTTTATGTTGCCCAGTATCAAGAAATGCTCACAGAGCGCCTTGCTGAGGCATTGGCTGCCCAAGAGCAGGGTAAAGGTAACGGTGGCTCTGGTACTGAATTGATGGAGCGTATTCGTCAAGAGGTGGTGCTTTACGCGGTTCGTATCGATGTTGCGGAAGAGTTTGCTCGACTCAAGACTCATCTTCAGGCGGTGGATACTGCGTTGGCAGGTAAAGGGCCAGTAGGAAAGCGTTTAGATTTCCTGATGCAAGAGTTGAATCGCGAAGCGAACACTTTGAGTTCCAAATCTGTTTCAGAAGAATGTACTCAAGCTGCCTTAGAGCTCAAGCTCTTGATTGAGCAGATGCGTGAACAAGTCCAAAATTTAGAGTAACCATCCCTTAAACAAATTATTATGGCCAGCCCTAAACCTAAAGCTAACCTATCTCCTGCTTACCAAGGCAGCATGTTGATGATCGTTGCCCCATCGGGCGCTGGAAAATCTTCTTTGGTGAACGCCTTATTGCAAGAAGATGCAGCGCTCAAGCTCTCGCTTTCAACTACTACACGTGCGCCAAGGCCAGGTGAGGTTGATGGCAAGGACTATCGCTTTATTAAACGAGAAGAATTTGTAACTGAACGCGACCAGGGTAATTTCTTGGAGCATGCGGAAGTGCATGGTAATTTTTACGGCACTTCTAAAGCTTGGATCGAAACCCAGATGAAAACCGGTCGCGATGTCATGTTGGAAATCGACTGGCAGGGTGCTCAGCAAATTCGGCAGATTATTCCTGAGGTGCAGTGGATCTTTATTTTCCCGCCTTCATTTGAGGCTTTAGAGGAGCGCTTGCGCAAGCGAGGGCAGGATGACGAGGCAACCATTCAGAGAAGGTTAGCTGCAGCGCATTTAGAGCTTCAGCATGCCCATGAGGCAGATTTCATTGTCATCAACGATGATTTTGAGCAGGCTTTAATTGATTTACGCCAGATTGTTGCAGCCAGTCGCCTACGCTCAGGGCCGATTATGGCTCGCAACCCTGCGCTTTTAAGGCGGCTTGGGGTCTAATCAGTTATCCTATAGGTATTGAAGCTAAATTTAAGTGAGTTCAGCATGGCCCGTATTACTGTAGAAGATTGTCTAAAAACTATCCCAAATCGTTTTGAGCTGGTATTGGCCGCGACTTATCGCGCACGTCAATTAGTTCAAGGTCACTCCCCACGTGTTGAGTCCAGAGATAAAGCAACTGTAGTTGCGTTACGTGAAGTTGCTGCTGGTGTAACTGACCGTGACATGTTGACCAAAGTACCTTTGTAATTCAGGGGTTCCGTTGTGGAGCTCCCCTTAGGCGACCCAAACACATCGGAATCCAAAGGGCAGGTCTCGCCTAAAGAGACTGCTAATAGCGATAAGTCTTCGATCATCGCAACCTTGTTGGCTCAATCGAGTCGACATTTATTTGGCCCTACATCTGCGCCAGCATTGCCACTAAAGCATCAGGTTGTTTCTATTGATGGGCTGATTTCTAAATTAGGCTATCTCAAGCCTGAAGAGGTTGCGCTCATTAAGCAAGCATTTCATTTTGCTGATGCAGCCCACCTTGGGCAGTATCGCCATAGTGGCGAGCCTTACATTACCCATCCTGTATCGGTTGCTGAACTGTGTGCCACCTGGCATTTAGATGCGTCCTCCATCATGGCGGCATTACTGCATGATGTGATTGAAGATACGGGATGCACTCAAGCGGATCTAGTTGGGAAATTTGGTAGCAAAGTAGCTGAGCTTGTAGAAGGCCTGACCAAGCTGGATAAGTTGGAGTTCCAAAGTCATGCTGAAGCGCAGGCAGAAAGCTTTCGCAAGATGTTTATGGCAATGGCTCGTGATGTGCGAGTTATTTTGGTCAAACTGGCTGATCGCACGCACAATATGCGCACGCTCGATGCTGTGCCAATGGAAAAGCGTCGCAGGGTAGCTGCTGAAACAATTGAGATCTATGCTCCGATTGCACATCGCTTAGGCCTCAATATCATTTACCGCGATCTACAGGACTTGAGTTTCCGTTACTCGATGCCTATGCGTTTTAGGGTGATCGAAGATGCAGTGAAGCGGGCGCGAGGTAATCGCAAGGAGATGGTAGAAAAGATTTTGCAGAACGCTCGCATGGCCTTTGCAAAAGTGAATCTCGAAGTTGACCTACAAGGCCGAGAAAAAACGCTCTTTAGTATTTACAGCAAAATGCGCAGCAAGCATCTAAGTTTTTCTCAAGTGCTCGATGTCTACGCTTTTAGAGTTACCGTACATTCGATTGATGAGTGCTATCGCGCCCTCGGAATTTTGCATGCTCTCTATAAGCCAATGCCTGGCAAGTTTAAGGATTACATTGCGATTCCTAAGCTCAACGGCTATCAGTCTTTGCACACAACACTCTTAGGGCCATCGGGTGTCCCGGTTGAGTTCCAGATACGCACTAGTGATATGCATGCGGTTGCTGAGGCTGGCGTTGCTGCACACTGGGCTTATAAAGATGGTGGACCTGATATGAGTGAGGTGCAAAATCGTGCTCATCAATGGCTGCAATCCTTGATAGATATTCAGGACAGTAGTGGGGATTCACAAGAATTCTTAGAGCACGTCAAAATTGATTTGTTCCCAGATGCAGTTTATGTTTTCACGCCAAAAGGTCAGATTAGGGCCTTGCCACGTGGCGCTACCGCCCTAGACTTTGCCTACTCGATTCATAGTGATGTGGGCAATACCTGCGTTGCTGTCAAGATTAATGGCATGCAATTACCACTACGTAGCGAGTTAAAGAACAGCGATATTGTTGAGGTGGTGACATCGGCTAACTCCCAGCCAAATCCTGGCTGGCTAGCATTTGTCAGGACGGGTAAAGCTCGCGCATCTATTCGTCATTCACTGAAGACCAAGCATTACGCCGAATCACTTCAGCTAGGAGAGCGCCTCTTGGCTCATGCTTTACGTCAACAAGGGGTAGATGCTGGACTTTTATCGCCAGAGATTTGGGAAAAGTTATTGCATTGGACTGGTGATAAAACGCGCGAGGAGGCTTGTGTCAATATTGCCTTGGGTCGCAGATCCGCTCAAGAGTTAGCAATTCGATTAAAGATCTTGATTGATGATGAGGGTGGTTCGGAGCAAATGCGCCTGGGCGCGGCAGATTGGGTTGCTCCTCATCAAGAAATTAGCTCACACCATCATCAGCGTCAGGCTATTTTGGTAGATGGTCGCGAAGGTAATTCAATTAGCTTCCAAACTTGTTGCCACCCGATTCCAGGCGATAACATTATTGGTTATCTCGGCAAAGGTGAAGGCTTGCAGGTGCACACGAATGATTGCCCAGTAGCGCTCAAAATGCTTTCAAAAGACAGCGATAAGTGGGTAGAGGTCGAGTGGGGCAAAGAGGTTAACCGAGAGTTTGAAGTTGACCTGGCAATCGATACGCGCCAAGGGAAGGGTGTTTTGGCAAGAGTGGCAAGCAGTGTGACTGCTGCAGATTCCAACATCATGAACGTATCTATGGATGACCGATATAAAGAAGATGCCGTTACGATTCGATTCACAATACAAGTATCAGATCGTTTGCATCTCTCCAAGGTAATGCGTAGTCTGCGCACCAATCATGATGTGATGCGTGTAACCCGAGTACGGGGTAGTTAATTCCTGTATTTACCAGCTACTGGTACTGAACTTCTAGAATTTCAATTTCGCTAGGGCCGCTGGGGGTCTGAATTTTGACGCAATCACCCACGCGTGCTTTGATCAGCGCTTTAGCAATCGGGGAGACCCAACTGACGTGCCCTAGCTCTAAATCAACCTCATCAACCCCCACAATGGTGATGGTTGTTTCCTTGCCTGCATCATCTCCCTCTAGGCTTGCATAAGTCACAGTCGCCCCAAAAAAGACTTGCTCAGCATCTGCATCCCCTGATTTTCGGGCCTGGTTATCGACTACTGCAGCAAATTCCAGGCGCTGGTTCAGGAAGCGAATCCGTCGATCTATCTCCCGAAGTCGCTTTTTTCCGTAGATGTAGTCCCCATTTTCAGAGCGGTCGCCATTGGAGGCGGCCCAGTGAACAACCTTGACAACCTCAGGCCGATCAAGGTTCAGGAGCTGTAAAAGCTCGCTTTTGATACGTTCATGACCGGCGGGTGTGATGTAGTTCTTCTCTTCCATGGCATAATTATGGCTGTTGCGGCTGTAGCTCAGCTGGATAGAGTACTTGGCTACGAACCAAGGGGTCGTGGGTTCAATTCCTGCCAGCCGCACCAACCTATACAGGGCCTAGTTTAAAAACTGGGCCCTTTTTTCTTTTTGAGCCATTTCTGAGTGTTTTAATGCAAATCCCTTATAGTTTGCCTATGGCCATTTCAGACGCTCATTCCGCGATTTCACCATCTCCAGTAGCTATTTGGACGCAAACCGACTCAATGCGTGCTCAAGTTAGTTTGAGTGGTGCAGTCAATGTGTACACCTTGGCTGGTGTATGGACTGATATTCGGGAAAAGCAAAACCTCTGGTTAGGCCAGGGTAATGCCCAAAGTCACTCCTTGGTTTTTGATGCTTCAAAAGTGAGTTCTTTAGATGGATCTGCATTTGCATTTTTAATTGACGTACAAGAGGCTCAGCAAAAAGCGGGTGGACAATTCGAGATTCAAGGGCTAGATCCAAAGTATCAGCCGCTATTGCATGAATTTGACCCCATCAATAAATTATTTCCGGTTCCTGCAGCAAAACCAAAAACTAGTTTTGTTGTTAGTGTCGGCATGGCAGCACAATATTTTCTGGATGATGTACGCGGTTTGGTGATCTTTGTTGGCCATCTCTCTGCGGATTTGGCATGGTCAATTCGCAATGTTAGGCAAGTGCGTTGGGGGGATTTTGTTAATGCGGCCGTAGAGGCAGGCATTTCTGCATTACCGATTGTTGGCCTCGTTGCCTTTTTGATTGGTGTCATTCTATCTTTTCAGGCAGCCATTGGTATGCAGCAGTTTGGAGCTGTTTCTTTTGTGGGCCCCTTGGCTGCCTTAGGCATTGTGCGTGAGATGGGCCCTTTGATTACCGCGATCTTATTGGCTGGGCGCTCGTCTGCGGCATTTGCTGCTGAGATTGGAACAATGACTGTTAACAGTGAAGTAGATGCCTTGGTCACTGGCGGTTTAAGTCCAGTTCGATTCTTGGTTGTGCCAAGAGTGTTGGCGGGCATCTTGGTAGCGCCAATTTTGACGCTATATGCAGATATCGTCAGTATTTTTTCATCGATGCTAACGATGCAAATTTACGGTATCCCCTTTATTAACTTTTATAACGGCATGTTGGCTGCTGTTGATATTGAGGATGTGCTCTCAGGTCTTGTAAAAGCCACTTTATTTGGCGTAGTTGTTTCTGCGATGGGTTGTTTGCGCGGCATGCAAACCGGAACCGGTGCTGCTGCGGTAGGTATCTCTGCAACGAGAGCGGTGGTGAGTAGTATTGTCATGATTGTTTTGGTGGATGGCATCTTTGCCTATATTTCTTATAGGACTGGATTCTGATGGCTACTTCAGATAACGCAATCGATGTTCAAAATCTCACTGTGGGGTACGGCTCTAAAGTACTGCTCCAGAACCTGAATTTTTCCGTTACTAATGGTGAGATTTTTGTCATTCTAGGTGGATCAGGTTGTGGCAAATCCAGCCTCTTAAAGAATTTATTCGGTCTATATCAACCGCTCGCTGGGGATGTATTGATCGAGGGTCAAAACATCACCACTGCCCAAGGCGCAGATCGTCAAAAGATTATGACCAGCTTTGGGGTGATGTATCAGCAAGGCGCTTTATTCGGCTCCATGAATTTGCTGGATAACGTGACGCTTTTCATGGAGGAGTACACCCAGCTGACTAAAGATCAAATGAATCTATTGGCGCGCTGCAAGCTTGACTTAGTAGGCCTACTCCCATATGAAACTTATATGCCTAGCGAGATTAGTGGTGGAATGCAAAAGCGTGCGGCGATTGCAAGGGCGATGGCGCTAGATCCAAAGATCTTATTTTTGGATGAGCCTTCAGCTGGTCTCGATCCCATTACATCAGCCGATCTCGACAGTACGATTTTGGATTTATCTAAAAACTTAGGATTTACCTTTGTGATTGTTTCTCACGAATTAGCCAGCATTTATTCCATTGCCGATAAAGTCATCATGTTAGATAAGGATGCTAAAGGCATTATTGCTGAGGGTGACCCTAAAGTATTAAGAGATACGAGCAAAGATCCTCGGGTGCATCAATTCTTTAATCGCATTATGAGCAAGGACGCAGCATGAGTAATAACTCCAATCCCAACTATTTCCGCTTAGGCCTTTTTGTTCTAGCGGCAATCGGTGCATTGCTAGCCATTATCTTAATTTTTGGCTCTGGGCAGCTTTTCAAAAAATCGTTCATGGTTGAGACATATGTCAAGCAATCAGTGACCGGTTTAGATGCTGGTGCAGCAGTGCGCTTTAGGGGGGTCAAAATTGGACAGGTAACCTCAATCGGATTGTCGGGTGACATGTATGAAAAAGATATTCCCATGATCCAAAAGCAAGAGTATGTTGTGGTTCGAATGCAAATTTTTGGAGATGCCATCGAGAAAGATCATCTCGAAACTTTTATCAAAGATAACTTGCGCGCACGCATTAGATCGATGGGTATTACCGGCGTGAATTATGTGGAGCTAGATTTTTATCCCAAATCTGATCAGAGCTATACCCTCAAATATCCATGGCATTCAGAATATCCAGTAGTGCCATCGATGCCAAATCAGGCCGATGAAATCATTTCCGGTATTCAGAAGTTGATTGGTGCTTTAAATTCATTGGATGTTGATGGAACTCAGAAGAAGTTTGATGCGCTCTTAGGTAATCTGAATAAGCTAATGGCTGGTGATGGAAAAGATAATGCCGGCCTTATCAATTCAGTAAAAGATCTCAATGTTCTCATGGATCGAATTGCTAAAGTGACGGACAAAGATCAGCTCAACATTCTGATGCGTGAATTGGTTGCCACTATGGTTTCTTTGCGCCAAACCGTGACCAGCGTTCAGGGTGATACCACCGCAACTCTAGAGAATCTTCGTCAAGCTAGTGAGCAGTTAAATGAATTTACGCGCGTGGCCAGTCAATCACCGTCTACCTTAATTTGGGGCGAGCCACCTGCACGTATTACGCCTCCAATGAATGGAGCCCAGAAATGACATCAATGAAAATTCAGACGATGAAAAACTCACGCCTAATTAAGTTTGCTGCTTTAGCATTCATTGTGACTGCATTAAGCGCCTGCTCTTTGCCTAAAAGACCAGCGTCGGAGACTGCTAGCTGGATGGTTGCACCCGAGCGCACAGGGGTGCCATACAAACCGCGTAGCGATTTATGGCTCAAGATGGGTTCTGTCTCGACAACGCCTCCTTTTGATGGGAAGTCCTTGGTTTATCGTCTTGGTGACCAGCGTTATGAAAAGGATTTCTACAATATTTATTCTGCGTTGCCAAATGAGATGTTGGGCAATGCCACTCGCCAGTGGTTGAATAACGCTCAAATCTTTTCCATGACAGTAGGGCAGGGAAATAGCTTTTTCCCTTATTACAATCTGCAAGTCTCTGTGGAAGAGTTTTATGGTGATTACCGCGTCCGTCCTGAGGCAGTTGTCACAGTAGAGTTTTTCCTAACAGCAACCGACCCGCAAAAGCGCAATCCAGTCATTGGTAAAAATCGCTATACCAAGAGAGTTGCCCTTACAGACAACACCCCTCAAGCATTGGTCTTGGGTCAGCAAGAGGCCTTAGCGCAAATTTTGAAAGAGTATGAGGTAGTACTTTATAAGTACGCCGGAAATCTGCCCCCACCTTTAGGGCAATAGTCATTTTAGAATTACGATAAATATAAAAAGTGGAGAAGACATGGATTTAGGACTTAAAGGCAAAGTGGCATTGGTGCTGGCATCTAGCCGAGGTTTAGGCCAGGCAATGGCAGTTTCTCTGGCTCGTGAAGGTGTTAAGGTCGCAGTGACTGGTCGCAATCCCGAGGGTCTAAAAAAATCTGTTGAGTTGATTGAAGCTGCTGGTGGAACTGCTTTAGCTTTGAGTTGGGATTTATCGGATCCCTCAGTCATTGATAACCTAGTTAGCAAAATAGAAAAAGAGCTTGGCCCGATTGATATCTTGGTGAATAACACTGGCGGACCTCCTCCAACTCTAGCTACTGGTCAAGATCCTGCTTTATGGCAAAAGAGCTTTAATGACATGGTCCTATCACTTATCAGCATTACTGATCGTGTTCTTCCAGGTATGCGCCAGCGTAAATGGGGGCGCATTATTACTAGCACTACTTCTGGTGCGATTGCCCCAATTAAAAACTTGGCAATTTCTAATACCTTGCGCGCTGCGCTGTTGGCATGGTCTAAAACCTTGTCAGCCGAAGTTGCTGCCGATGGGGTTACTGTCAATGTGATCATGCCGGGTCGTGTAGCAACGGATCGCTTGCGTCAATTGGATGAGGCGCGTGCACAACGCGAGAACATCAGCTATGACTCTGTTGTGCAGGCTAGCTTGAAACTGATTCCAGCGGGCCGTTATGGTGATCCCCAGGAATATGGTGATACTGCCGCGTTTCTAGCAAGTCAGAATGCTTCCTTTATCACTGGGTCAGTGATCCGTGTTGATGGTGGCCAGATTCAGGCGATTTAATCGCAGTGCTAGCGAGCTTTCTGCGGGATATTCGGCGGGATCTGCGATCTAGTGAGCTGATTGCTTTACTAGTCGCTCTCACTCTCTCTGTAGCAGCGTTATCCAGCGTCAGTTTTCTGGCGGATCGGATGCAGCGTGCCTTTCAGTTTGATGCTCGCCAACTGCTTGCTGCAGATCTACTGCTTGTTTCTGACCAACCTTTACCCGAGCGATTTATTCGAGAGGCGGTAGATCGGCAACTTAACGCCGCTCAAACTGTTGTCTTCCCGAGTATGGCCACTGTTGGGGCGCAGAGTAAGCTGGCCTCTCTCAAGGCTGTTACTAAGGCCTATCCATTGCGTGGGTCTTTGCAGGTCTCGCCTTTCCAGACAAATCTCACCCCACCAGCCGCTTCTGTCTGGGTTGATCCAGCCATGCTCAATGCATTGAAGGCGAAGGTGGGCGATCAGATGCTCTTGGGAGATAAGACGTTTTTAATTAGCGGCATCTTGGAACGTGAGCTCGACCGTGGTGCTGGCTTTATGAACTTTGCGCCACGTGTGATGATGTCATTAGATGACTTGCAGTCAACGGGTCTCATTGGTTTGGGTAGTCGTGTTACTTATCGTCTATTACTGGCGGGTAATGATCAGGCTATCTCTGATTATGAAAAATGGGCTACACAATGGATTGAATCTGAGGGTCTCAGAGGAATGCGTATTGAGACCCTGGAAAACGCGCAACCGACGATGCGTAAAACGCTAGAGCGTGCAGAGCGATTCTTATCTTTGGTTGCCTTGCTAACCGCAATGGTGGCTGCAGTAGCGATTGCATTATCTGCGCGGCGTTATGTTTTAAAGCAGGCTGATGTATGTGCGGTCATGAAATGTCTTGGGGCAAGTCAAAGGACAATTCTGGTAAATCAAATCAAGGTATTGGGCACTCTCTGTTTATCGGCCGCTCTGATGGGCGCTGCTATTGCTTATGGAGTTCAAGAAATATTAATTCGTATTTTGGGCAATTTAGTCTTTGCTAACTTGCCTGTGATTTCCCTTTGGCCATTAACTTGGAGCATCTTGTTCTCATCCTGCCTATTAATTGGTTTTGCTGGCCCACCATTATTTAGCTTGGTGATGATTTCACCGGTACGGTTGATTCGCAAGGAGTTAGGTTCAGTCAATATCAAAGCACTTTGGGTTGCACTCTTTGGCATGATTACTTGCCTAGTTTTAATCGCTATCGCAGCGCAGGATTTAAAGTTGGCTTCTTGGGTTGCGATTAGCTTTACTTTGGCCGTTGCTCTTTTTGCCATAGTTTCTTGGTCATCACTACGCCTACTCAACCTTGGGTTTTTGAGGTGGAGTACTAAGAGCTTTGCTCTTCGCTTTGCATTGACTGCACAAGCACGCCGCGCAGGATTTGCAGTGATGCAAATTACTGCTCTAGGCATTGCTTTGATGGCTTTGCTGCTGATTCTCTTACTTCGTCAGGATTTATTAGTTACGTGGCAAGGAAATATTCCAGTGGATGCACCTAATCGCTTCATGATTAATATTCAGGAAGATCAAAAGTCAGGCATTACTCAGTCCTTGCTAGGTGCGGGAGTAGCCAATCCTAGTTTTAGTCCAATGGTCCGTGCACGCCTAGTTGAGGTTAATGGCAAAGCCATTGGGCCGAATGATTACGTTGATGAGAATGCGCGTCGCTTAGTCGATCGAGAATTCAACCTCTCTTATACCGAGCAATTGCCGGATGGTAATCGTATTACTTCTGGAAAGTGGATTGAAGGGGCTGCGCCGCAAGTTTCTTTGGAAGCGGGTATTGCAAAGACTTTAAAGCTCAAGCTGGGTGATCAAATGACTTTTGAGCTCGCTGGTGAAAAAGTGACTGCACCAATCACATCCCTTCGTAAGTTGGATTGGAGTTCCATGAAGGTGAATTTCTTCGTCATCATGCCACCCGCCATGCTGGCTGACATGCCCCAATCGTGGATTACCTCGTACTATCAAAGCCCCGCCATTGAGGGGCTTGATTACCAGCTTGCACAGAGCTACCCCAATCTGACTATTGTCGATGTAGCGACCTCTTTGCAGCAGATACAAGATGTCTTGGATCGACTGTCTTCAGTGCTGGGTCTATTGTTTGCGTTTACGATCGCAGCAGCGATACTGGTGCTAGTAGCTGCAATTGCAGCTACTCAAGATGAGCGCTTTAGGAGTGCCGCATTGCTCAAGGCGGTAGGTGCATCACGCGCTTTATTGAGAAAAATAGCTCTGGCTGAACTGCTGATTATTGGAGTGCTCTCTGGAGTCCTGGCTGGACTCGCTGCTGGAATAGCTGCATGGGCGCTTGGCCGATTTGTATTAGAGATTGAGTTCAACGCATTCGCACACTCTTTGGCGATGGGCATGATCTTTGGAGTTGCTGCTTGTCTCTTGGCTGGATATCGCTTTCAGAGAAAAATTCAGACAACGACTGCAATGGACTGTTTGCGCGAGATTTAGGGCGAACCCGCTAACTTAGAATAGTATTTTAGGAGAGCGTTACTAAGTTCTTTGGCAGCTCTACTAAGCGTGTTCTACCCAAGCGATCTGGCAAGCTTTGGCGTAGTAGCGGGTTAACGCGATCCAAGTAGATGCTTAAGGGCCATAAAAATAAAGCCACCGCGAATAGCATCTCAATAATTTGCCATCTCTGTAACTCGAAAAGCCACTGCAGAAGAACGCAGGGTATGAGCCATAGGGATCCATAGACATAGCGCCAGATTGCTTGCTTGCGAGTGAGGTTGTAGCCCCCTGGACCAATCATGCGTATCCGCCAAGTTTGCATCGCCAGCGTCTGTCCAGACTTTGTCCAATACCAAACAAAGTAAATCCCAAGGACGACATAGAGATACAGGAAGGTGAGCCAACTTGGCAATGAGATGCCAAACAGAATACCTAGGCCTAAATTAGGAAGTAAAAATGTCAGAGCTATTACGCCCAGCAAAACTAATTGCTCATAAAGCGTACAAGAGACGCGCCGCCAAAATTGCGGGGCGGGGAGTGCATTTAATTCCGCTGGGGTAATCACGACTGACGAATTCTTATTGATTGTTTGAGTCGCTATCCGAGCTTGCGCCTTGCGGTGCAACTTCTTGAGCTGGAGGAGCTGCAGCAGCAGGTAATGTCGGAGCTAGGTTCGACTGCTGAATGATGGGGTGTTGTTGCAAGGTTGGCGCACTCACGACAGTGGGTTTCTTCTTTTGATTTAATTCAGCCTGAGCAAGTTTATTTTTTTGCTCAGCACTCAGTTTTTGATAGGCGCTCCAAGCTTCAGCTTTTTTCTCAGGTGGAAACTTGAGGCTGCTTAGGTAATTCTCTCGTGCAATACGACGATCTTTTTGAGACAGGTTTGACCAGCTGGCCATGCGAGACTGAAGCCGTTGTTGGTCTGCCGCTTTCATCCTGGGGTAGAGGTTGGCTACCTGTGTCCATCGTTTACGACTTTCAGGCAACATGTAGTCCCAATCACCCTCGAGAGGGGCCAGAATTTTTTGTTGTTCAGGTTTTAGACCTTCCCATGTCCCATCCGGTTTTCTCTCTGGGGTAACAGTGCTTTTACCGTGACTGCTTGTTGCTGTCTGAGCAAATGCGGTGGGCGAGGTTAGAGCGCTAACAGCTAGCGTAAGGGCTGAGCTGATGCTGAGGACTGCACAAATAGAGCGTAAGTTTTTTAGCATGCGCTATTTGAGTTTTCGTTTGATATTAAGAAGGTGATTTGGGCGTATCCAAGCCATCTTGCTCTGCATCGGCTAAGGGGCCATTCTTGAGGAAGCGCATAAAGCCGCTATCAGCATAGGCATCAGGAGGCACATCGTCGCTCAACAGTGCTGCATCCAACTCGGCAATGTCATTAATCCGGGAGTTATCTTGCCATTGAGCAATTCCAACTAAGCCAAAAACAAGAACAACAAGAGGGATCACCCAACCCACGTTATTCCAAAATGAGCGAGAACCCGAAGACCAGTTCCCAGAGGTGCTGGCCAAAGCATATTGCTTGATACGCACTTTTTCTGGCTTTTTGACGGAAAGTGCCTTTAAGCGTGCTGCATAGAGACGATCTTTGATGCCGGCTGGCAAGGATTGAGATCCTTGGCGGAGCAGGGCAGCAGCGGACTGGCCAAATTGGTCAGCTTCTGTTGGGTTTAGGATGTCTTGATTGCGGTTCACAGCGTAATTCCTTTTAATTTCAATGCTTTAGCTAGAGCCTGGGTGGCTCTTGAGCAGTGGGTTTTGACGCTTCCCTCGCTACAACTCATGGCAAGGGCAGTTTCAGTAATACTCAGCTCATCCCAATAACGCATCAGGAAGGCTTCTCGTTGACGGGCGGGCAATTTTGATATTTCTGACTCCAGGGACTCCAAAAGCTGACTACGTTCTAGCTTAAAGGCACCATCTTGGTGAATTTCACTATCATCCGGCGCTGAAAGTGACTCCAGGGGGTCAAAATCATCGTTTTCATCCGATTTCTTACCCATATTGGAGAACAAGGTTACCCAAGTATTTCGAACCTTTTGACGTCTAAACCAGTCATGAATGCGGTTTTGCAGAATTCTGGTGAAAACCAGGGGTAGTTCGGCTGCTGGGCGGTCACCATATTTTTCGGCCAACTTAATCATGGCATCTTGAACAATGTCTAAGGCTGCATCGTCATCCCGCACAGCATAGACCGCTTGCTTGAAAGCACGCTGCTCAACACTGCTGAGGAAGTCAGAAAGTTCTTGGGGTGAGGCCATTCAGTGGATTAGACCTGAATCAGAGGGAATTGGTCTATTTTAGGGGATTGCTATAGAATGTAGGGCTTACTACCTAGAATCTCATTCAAGAAGTGGTTTTTTCCGGTAGCAGCGCCGTTCGAACTCAGGCCACAAGCAGGAGACAGAACAGACCAAACAATTTTTTGCCGAAAATTGCAAAGGACGAAAGAAAATGAATACAAGCAGCGCCGAATTTTTAGCTTCTAAAGCTAACCAAGACACAGCAAACCCAAATTCCACAGCGAATGCGCCTGAAATGATTGGCGCCGAGATGTTGGTTAAGGCATTGCACAAAGAGGGAGTTGAATACGTTTGGGGTTACCCGGGCGGTTCTGTTCTCTTTATCTACGACGAAATCTTTAAGCAGGACAAGTTTGAACATATTCTTGTTCGCCATGAGCAAGCAGCAGTTCATGCGGCCGATGGCTACGCACGTGCAACCGGTAAGGTTGGCGTTGCTCTAGTGACATCAGGCCCTGGTGTAACCAATGCGGTTACCGGAATTGCTACTGCTTACACTGACTCCATTCCGATGGTGGTCATTAGCGGCAACGTGCCTACGTACGCGATTGGTGAAGATGCTTTCCAGGAAGCAGATACCGTAGGTATTACTCGCCCAGTGGTAAAACACAATTTCTTAGTGAAAGATGTAAAAGACCTTCCTTTAGTGATTAAGAAGGCTTTTCACATCGCACAGACCGGTCGTCCAGGCCCAGTATTAATTGATATCCCTAAGGATGTCTCTGCTGCGAAGGGACCATTTGTTTATCCAGATACCCTCGAGATGCGCTCCTATAACCCAGTTATTAAAGGGCATAGCGGGCAGATTCGTAAGGCAGTTTCTTTATTGCAAGAAGCAGAGCGCCCATACATCTATACCGGTGGTGGCGTTATCTTGGCTGATGCCGCACCCGAGTTAAAAGAGTTTGCTGATTTGCTAGGCTATCCAGTAACTAATACTTTGATGGGTCTTGGTGGATTCCCGGGAACAAGTCCGCAATTCCTCGGCATGCTCGGTATGCACGGTACTTACGAAGCCAATATGGCGATGCAGCACAGCGATGTGTTGATTGCGATTGGCGCTCGATTTGATGACCGCGTGATTGGTAATACCGCACACTTTGCAAGTCATCCACGCAAGATTATTCATATTGATATCGACCCATCCGTGATTTCGAAGCGGGTGAAAGTAGATGTTCCTATCGTTGGTAATCTCAAGGAAGTATTGCAAGAGATGACTGCTCAGCTCAAAGCTGCTGGCCCACGCAAGAATGATGCGAAGCTTGCTGCATGGTGGGAGCAGATTAACGAGTGGCGCAAAAAAGATTGCCTGAAATACGACGAAGCTTCACAAATTGTTAAGCCTCAGTACGTAGTTCAGAAGTTATGGGAACTTACTGGCGGCGATGCATTCATTTGCTCTGACGTAGGTCAGCATCAAATGTGGGCTGCGCAGTTCTATAAGTTTGATAAGCCACGTCGCTGGATCAACTCTGGTGGTCTGGGTACGATGGGCGTTGGCTTGCCGTATGCCATGGGCATCAAGAAGGCATTCCCTGATAAAGATGTATTCACCATTACAGGTGAGGGTTCGATTCAGATGTGTATTCAAGAGTTGTCTACTTGTAAACAGTACGACACGCCTGTGAAGATCGTGTCATTGAACAACCGTTACCTCGGTATGGTTCGTCAGTGGCAAGAGTTGACTTATAACAAGCGCTATTCAAGCTCTTATATGGATTCTTTGCCAGACTTTGTGAAGTTGGCTGAGGCTTTTGGCCACGTTGGCATGCGCATTGAGAAGAAGTCAGATGTTGAAGGCGCCCTCAAAGAAGCGATTCGCCTAAAAGATCGCACTGTGTTTATGGATTTCCAGACTGACCCAGAAGAAAACGTTTGGCCAATGGTTCAAGCAGGTAAGGGTATTACTGAAATGCTTTTGGGTAGCGAGGATCTCTAATGCGACATATTATTTCTGTATTGATAGAGAACGAACCAGGGGCATTGTCTCGTGTGGTTGGCTTATTCTCAGCCCGTGGCTACAACATTGAAACACTCAGCGTTGCACCTACTGAGGATCCCTCACTGTCTCGCATGACGATTGTTACGATTGGTTCAGAGGATGTCATTGAGCAAATCACAAAACACTTAAATCGCTTAGTTGAGGTGGTGAAGGTGTTTGATTTGACTGAAGGTCCTCATATTGAGCGCGAGCTCATGATGATCAAAGTTCGCGCTGTTGGTAAAGAGCGTGAAGAGTTGAAACGTACAACGGATATCTTCCGTGGTCGCATCATTGATGTGACTGATAAGAGTTACACCATTGAATTGACTGGTGATGGCGCTAAATTGGATGCCTTTATTGATTCGATTGATCGTGCATCGATTCTGGAAACTGTCCGTTCAGGTGGTTCTGGTATTGGGCGCGGCGAACGCATCCTCAAGGTTTAATTTTTTTAACTGATTACTGAATTAACTACATTTTCAATACAAGGAAAGAGCATGAAAGTTTTTTACGATAAAGACGCTGATTTGTCCCTCATTAAAGGCAAAAAAGTAACAATCATTGGTTACGGTTCACAGGGCCACGCACATGCTTTGAATCTCAAAGATTCAGGCTGTAACGTGACTGTTGGTTTACGTAAAGACGGTGCTTCTTGGAGTAAGGCTGCGAATGCTGGCTTAACAGTTAAAGAAGTTGCTGAAGCTGTTAAAGATGCAGATGTAGTCATGATGCTTTTGCCTGATGAGCAAATTGCTGAGGTGTACAACAAAGAAGTGCATCCAAATATTAAGCAGGGCGCTGCATTGGCATTTGCTCACGGCTTTAACGTTCACTACGGTCAAGTTCAGCCACGTGCTGACTTAGACGTAATCATGATTGCCCCTAAAGCACCAGGCCACACTGTGCGTGGTACTTATGCTCAAGGTGGTGGCGTTCCCCATTTGATCGCTGTGTACCAAGATAAATCTGGCTCTGCTCGTGATGTTGCTTTGTCATATGCAACAGCAAACGGTGGCGGTCGTGCCGGCATCATCGAAACAAATTTCCGTGAAGAAACTGAAACTGACTTGTTCGGTGAGCAGGCTGTTCTTTGCGGTGGCGCAGTGGAATTGATCAAAGCTGGTTTCGAAACTTTGGTTGAAGCTGGTTACGCTCCTGAAATGGCTTACTTCGAGTGCTTACATGAGCTCAAGTTGATTGTTGACTTGATCTACGAAGGTGGTATCGCCAACATGAACTACTCTATCTCTAACAACGCTGAGTACGGTGAGTATGTGACTGGTCCACGTGTAGTGACTGAAGACACCAAGAACGCAATGCGTCAGTGCTTGAAAGATATTCAGACTGGTGAGTACGCTAAGAGCTTCATCTTGGAAAACAAAGCAGGTGCGACTACTTTGATTTCACGTCGTCGCTTGAATGCTGAGCATGACATCGAAGTGGTTGGTGCTAAGTTGCGCGCCATGATGCCTTGGATTGCAAAGAACAAATTAGTTGATCAGACTAAGAACTAAGCAAGAACAAAGTAATAAGTAGTTAGAAACTAATAGCTGTAACTGAAAAGGCTCAGAACAAAGATGATGTATCCGCACCCCATTATTGCGAAAGAAGGTTGGCCGTATTTGGCATTAGTGGGGGCTGTCACTTTGCTAGTCCACTATTTAGGTGGTATTGCATGGTCATGGCCTTTGTGGATCATTTTTATCTTTGTTCTGCAGTTCTTCCGCGATCCGCAGCGTATCGCTGCTATCGGTCGTGACTTAGTGTTATCTCCAGCCGATGGTCGTATCGTTGTGGTTGAAGTAGCGAACGATCCTTACGCTGGTCGTGAAGCTTTGAAGATTAGTGTTTTTATGAACGTATTTAACGTTCACTCCAACCGTAGCGCAGTTAACGGTTTGGTAAAAGAGATTCAGTATTTTCCTGGCAAGTTTGTGAATGCGGACTTAGACAAAGCCTCTACAGAAAATGAGCGCAATGCCGTAGTGATTGATGCCAACGGTCAAATCGTGACTTTGGTTCAGGTTGCAGGCCTCATCGCTCGTCGTATTCTTTGTTACATCCATGTTGGCGATAGACTCAAGGCAGGTGAGCGTTACGGCTTTATTCGCTTTGGCTCCCGTGTCGATGTATATTTACCCTTAACAGCTGAGCCTTTGGTCAGCGTGGGTGATAAAGTTTTTGCTACTAACACCGCTTTAGCGCGCGTACCCGGCTTAGATTAATTAAGTCCTTTTAACTGGGAATATTCTTTGAGTACATTTCGTCGTCGTGGCCGCATTGACCGTAGTCGCTTGGCGCGTACCCGCACCGATCGCACTCAAGATGAGTGGGCAGAGGATCTTGGGGATGAAGTTGATTTCGAGGTAGAAGCGTTGCATGCGGATAAGCCGCGTAAACGCAGCAAAGGTATCTACTTACTTCCTAATGCATTTACAACTGCTGCTTTGTTCTGCGGTTTCTTTGCCATCGTTAATGCGATGAACCACCACTTTGAGATAGCAGCCATTGCCATCTTCGCATCTTTAGTTCTGGATGGCATGGATGGTCGCGTTGCGCGCATGACGAATACTCAAAGTGCTTTTGGAGAGCAGTATGACTCTCTAGCTGACATGGTGTCATTTGGCGTGGCCCCAGCATTGGTGGCTTATGAGTGGGCTCTGAAAGATTTAGGTAAGTGGGGTTGGTTGGCTGCTTTTACCTATTGCGCCGGTGCCGCTTTGCGCTTAGCCCGTTTTAACGTCAATACTGGTGTTGTGGATAAGAAATTCTTCCAGGGATTGCCTAGTCCAGCTGCTGGTGCGTTGATGGCGGGTTTTATTTGGCTGGCCGATGACAATAAGATCCCTGTCCGCGATAGCGCCATTCCATGGATTACTTTCTTCTTGGCCGTTTATGCCGGTTTGACAATGGTGTCTAACGCCCGTTTTTATAGCGGCAAAGCCTTGGATGTTCGTTACCGGGTTCCATTTGGCGTGATGGTCTTAATGATTTTGACCTTCGTCTTGATCTCCTCGAATCCTCCATTAACTCTATTCGGCCTTTTTGTTGTGTATTCCATTTCAGGTTATGTCATTTGGGCATGGGAACGGGTGAGCGGTCGCCGTTTTAGCTAAAACCGGATTTTTAGGTTATATTTAATCCATGTTGATGAATTTCTCACTTTTATCTAGCCTTCTTCTACTGGCACTAAGCTTACAGCTTGGGGCAGGTAAGGCCTGAGTTAATGAGATTAAAGTAATTCATTAACCACCGCATACCAGCCCCAGCAAATTGCTGGGGTTTTTGTTTTTAGATTCGTAATGAAGTAATAAACACCATTAAGTAATACTGAACCGGAGAGTAGTGATGAGCGACAAAGTAATCATTTTTGATACCACCTTACGTGATGGTGAGCAATCACCAGGTGCCTCAATGACGAAGGACGAAAAGGTACGTATTGCTCGCCAGTTAGAGCGTCTCAAGGTTGATGTGATCGAGGCTGGGTTTGCTGCGAGCTCAGAGGGCGACTTCCAGGCGATCTCTGCAGTGGCTGCTGCAGTAAAAGATTCCATCGTATGCTCACTCGCACGTGCTAACGACAAAGACATTACGCGCGCAGCGGATGCTTTGAAGGCTGCCAATGCAAAACGCATTCACGCATTCTTGGCAACCAGCCCATTGCATATGGCGGTGAAATTGCGGATGTCTCCAGAGGAAGTGTTGGAGCAAGCGAAGCGCTCCATTCGCTTCGCCAGAAACTTGGCTGAAGATATTGAGTTCTCAGCCGAAGATGGCTATCGCTCAGAAATGGATTTCTTGTGCAGAGTGGTGGAGGCGGTGATTAATGAAGGTGCAACCACCATCAATATCCCCGATACCGTAGGCTATGCCACACCAGAGTTATATGGCGAATTCATGAAGACTCTGCGTACCCGTGTCCCCAATTCAGATAAAGCGGTCTGGTCCGTACATTGCCACAATGACTTAGGTATGGCTGTTGCTAATTCATTGGCTGGCGTGAAGATTGGTGGCGCGCGTCAAATTGAGTGCACGATTAATGGCTTGGGCGAGCGTGCTGGTAATACGGCCTTGGAAGAGATCGTAATGGCTTTGCGTACTCGCAAAGATTACTTTGATATGGTGTGCGGCATTGATGCTACTCAGATCGTTCCAGCTTCTAAATTAGTATCACAAATTACTGGTTTTGTTGTTCAGCCAAACAAGGCAGTTGTTGGCGCCAATGCTTTTGCACATACTTCCGGCATCCACCAAGATGGCATCTTGAAGAATCGCGATACCTATGAAATCATGCGCGCAGAAGATGTGGGTTGGTCTGCTAACAAGATTGTGCTTGGCAAGTTGTCGGGCCGCAATGCATTCAAACAGCGCTTACAAGAGTTAGGTATTGCGATTGAGGCTGAAGCGGATTTGAATGAAGCATTTGTGCGCTTTAAAACATTGGCTGATCAAAAATCAGAAATTTTTGATGAAGATATTATTGCCATTATGTCGGATTCTGCTGCAGCGGAAGAGGGTGAGTTTTATAAATTTATCTCTTTGAGTCAGCATTCTGAAACAGGTGAGCGACCAAAATCTAAGGTCACCTTCCGGGTTGGCGATAAAGAGACAAGCTCTGAGGCAGAAGGTAATGGCCCGGTTGATGCTAGCTTGAATGCGATTGAAGAGATTGTGAAGAGTGGGGCAGAGCAATTGCTTTACTCAGTCAATGCAATCACTTCGGGTACGCAATCTCAGGGTGAAGTGACTGTGCGTTTGGCTAAGGGCGGTCGCATCGTCAATGGCGTTGGGACTGATCCCGACATTATTGCTGCATCAGCGAAAGCCTACTTATCTGCACTGAATAAATTGCATGATCCTAGCCAAGCTAAACTCAATGCACAGATGACGCCTTAAGAATTTCAAGCATCATCTGCAGCATCTGATTGATGAACCCTTCTTATTTATTGAGGTCTGTGCTCTTGTAGTACTTGGTGCCCTTGCCGGTGATTTCAGCGGCAAGGCCTGAGTCTGTTAGTTGATACATTAATACGCTAGGCGCTACTGTTGTTGCGCCCTGGTAAGCGCTACCGCTAGTCTCGTATTTGGCGGCAGCAGTCACTTGACCACCAAAGGTCCATCCAGAATTTACGAAGTCATTTAAGGCTGCCTCTGTCTGGAATACAAAGATATTCTGGAAGGATTTAATTCCAATGCCCAGGCCTGCTTGCACTTCGGCCATATTCATATAAATCGGCTTAATCCCATCTTTTTGGACAACGACGCCGCTGCCCGTTCCGCCACCCGCAATCAAGATCTTCATACCAAAGTTGCTAAAGGTGGCATAGCCAATTGATTTTTCAATGACCTCTTTTGCCTTGGGCTGAACTTGGTATAGCGCCTTGAGGGTGTCATTGCTCGATTTAAGAATGTCTTCCCGTTGCTGAGAAACCGTCTTTTGAGATGCAAAAGGATTAGAAAATTGGGCAAAAGCACTGTTATTGAGGCAAAAAGCACTCAAAACCAGGGTAAATATAGGGGTAGTGAGGCGATTAATTTTCATAAGTTATTGATTTTATTGATTATTTAGGTATTTTCTACTCAAAGGATTCCTAGAGAATAGCAAGTTATTAGGGGGAGAGCCCTCATTTTTTGGCTTCTCTCTGCTACAATTCGAGGGCTTTGATTTTTAAAGCTTTTTTGTTTTATTTGATTAATAAATGCACGACACAAATTGGGTGAAAGCTCAGGTGTTCGCAAGTTAGGAGTATGAAAATGGCAGTTGCTGATATTAAAACGGCGGAAATCGTCAAAGAAAACGCGCGCAGCGCAAACGATACGGGTAGCCCTGAAGTTCAAGTTTCATTGCTTACAGCCCGCATCAATGAATTAACCCCCCATTTCAAAGCTAACGCTAAAGATCATCACAGCCGTCGTGGTTTGTTGAAGATGGTTTCACGCCGCCGCCGCCTCTTGGATTACCTCAAGGGCAAGGATTTGGGTCGCTATCGCGCATTGATCGAGAAATTAGGTCTCCGCAAGTAATTCTTATCGGTATGCAATGCCATCTATCTTAGGGTTGTTTCTTAACGGAATCAGTCTTAAGCAGATGGCATGTTTTTTGAGCGCTTCAAGATTATTTGTGTAGGGGATCGTGTCATTCCAATGAGTTTCTGAGTTAAAGAATTCAGTGCCTCCCTGGAATGGCATCCCTTGTGATCTTTAATCGCTCCAGTGTTGTCGTGACACTGCTTTATCCCACGACAAGCGTAAAAACCATGTGGCTTTTACGTGAACAATTTGGAGAAGATCAGAATGACGATGTTTAAAAAAGTAGTAAAAACGTTTCAATGGGGTAACCATCAAGTCACTATGGAAACAGGCGAGATCGCTCGCCAATCTGGTGGTGCTGTCATCGTTAACGTTGATGACACAGTAGTAATGGGCACAGTAGTTGCTTCTAAATCAGCTAAGCCAGGCCAGTCATTTTTCCCATTGACTGTTGATTACCTCGAAAAAACTTACGCCGCAGGAAAAATTCCTGGTGGCTTCTTCCGCCGTGAAGGTCGTCCATCAGAAGGCGAGACATTGATCTCCCGCTTGATCGATCGTCCATTGCGTCCATTGTTTCCAGAAGGCTTCTTAAACGAAGTTCAGGTAGTAGTGCATGTGTTGTCTATCAACCCAGATGTGCCTGCTGATATTCCTGCGCTGATCGCTGCTTCTGCAGCTTTGGCAGTTTCAGGCATTCCATTTGCTGGCCCAGTTGGCGCAGCACGTGTTGGTTACGCTAACGGTCAATACCTCTTGAACCCAACTCGTACAGAGCAAGCTACCAGTGAGATGGATTTGATTGTTGCTGGTACACAAGCTGCTGTATTGATGGTTGAGTCAGAAGCCAATCAGTTGTCAGAAGAGATCATGTTAGGTGCGGTTGTATACGGTCATGACCAAATGCAAACTGCGATCAACGCAATTAATGATTTAGTGCGCGAAGCTGGCAAGCCAGAGTGGGATTGGACTGCCGCACCTAAAGATGAGCCATTCATTGCTAAGGTCACTGCATTGGCTGAAGCGCCATTGCGCGAGGCTTATCAGATTCGTCAAAAGGGTGCTCGTTCAGACAAGCTTAAAGAAATTACTAAAGAAGTAATGGCTAAGTTATCCGAAGAGGGTGATGTTGATGCTGTTGCTGTTAACGACATCCTGTTTGAAATTGAAGCGAAGATTGTTCGTAGCCAGATTTTGAATGGCGAGCCACGTATCGATGGTCGTGACACACGCACTGTTCGTCCGATCGAGATTCGCAATGGTGTATTGCCACGCACACACGGTTCAGCATTGTTTACCCGTGGTGAAACACAGGCTCTCGTAGTAGCTACTTTAGGTACTGCACGTGATGAGCAGATCATTGACGCGCTCGAAGGCGAGTACCGTGATCGCTTCATGTTCCACTACAACATGCCTCCGTTCGCAACTGGCGAAACAGGTCGTGTAGGTAGCCCTAAGCGTCGTGAAATTGGTCACGGTCGTTTGGCTAAACGTGCTTTGATTCCAGTATTGCCAAGCGCAGAAGATTTTGCATATAGCATTCGTGTGGTTTCAGAAATCACTGAGTCCAATGGCTCATCTTCAATGGCTTCCGTTTGCGGCGGCTGTTTAGCCATGATGGATGCTGGCGTTCCAGTTAAAGCACACGTTGCTGGTGTAGCAATGGGCTTGATTTTGGATGGCAATCGTTTCGCTGTGTTGACAGACATCTTGGGTGACGAAGATCACTTAGGCGATATGGACTTCAAAGTGGCTGGTACTGCAAACGGTATTACTGCACTTCAGATGGACATTAAAGTTCAAGGTATTACTAAAGAAATTATGCAAGTTGCATTGGCTCAAGCTAAAGAAGGCCGTTTGCACATTTTGAGCAAGATGCAAGAAGCAATGGGTTCAGTTCGCACTGAATTGTCTGCACATGCTCCACGTATGGTTTCTTTCAAGATTCATCCAGACAAGATTCGTGAAGTAATCGGTAAGGGCGGCGCAACAATTCAAGCCTTAACTAAAGAAACTGGTTGCAGCATCGACATTAAAGATGACGGTACTGTAACGATTGCTTCTACTTCTGCTGAAGGTATGGCTGAAGCAAAAGCACGTATCGAAGGCATTACTGCTGAAGCTGAAGTGGGCAAGATCTACGAAGGCCCAGTTGTGAAGTTGCTCGAGTTCGGTGCTTTGGTAAATATTCTTCCGGGTAAAGACGGCCTCTTGCACATCTCTGAAATCTCTAATGAGCGTGTAAAAGAAGTTAAAGACTATTTAGCAGAAGGCCAAGTAGTTCGCGTGAAGTTGTTGGCTGCTGATGAGCGCGGTCGTTTGCGTTTGTCTCTCAAGGCTGCAATGGCAGATGAGGGTGGCACGATTGCTCCTTTAGCTGGCGCAACCGAGGCTGCTGCTGAAGCGGCTCCTGCATCTGGCGAAACTGCTTAAGTAAAGTAAGCGAGCGGGAGTTCATATGCGCGTAATGGAAATCAAAGAATTTGGTGCACCAGAAATGTTGGTTGCTGCCACTCGTCCTGATCCAGTGGCTCCGGCTGCTGGTACGGGTGAGATTTTGATTAAGGTAATTGCTGCTGGGATTAATCGCCCGGACGTTTTGCAACGTAAAGGTCATTACCCAGTTCCAGCAGGCGCATCAGATATTCCTGGTCTTGAAGTGGCTGGCGAGATTGTCGGCGGTGACTTAGCTCACGCTGATAATCTGTTTGGCCTCAAGGTTGGTGATAAGGTTTGTGCGCTTGTGCAAGGCGGTGGTTACGCAGAATTGTGTACCGCTCCCATTGCACAATGCTTGCCTTATCCAAAAGGATTTACCGATCAAGAAGCAGCCTCATTGCCTGAAACTTTTTACACTGTGTGGAGCAACGTCTTCATGCGTGGCGAGTTATCTGAAGGTGAGACTTTGCTCGTGCAAGGTGGCTCCAGCGGTATTGGTGTGACTGCTATTTTGATTGCTAAGGCTTTAGGTCATAAAGTATTTGTGACTGCCGGTACTGATGAGAAGTGCGCTGCTTGCGTTGCTTTAGGTGCAGACTTGGCGATCAATTACAAGACACAAGATTTTGTAGAAGAAGTAAAAAAAGCTACAGACGGCAAAGGTGTCAATGTAGTGCTCGACATGGTCACTGGTACCTACGTACAAAAAGAAATTGATTGTTTGGCTGATGATGGCCGCATTGTGATTATTGCGATCATGGGCGGATCAAAGGCTGAAGTAAATACCGGACAAATTTTGCGTCGTCGTTTAACCATTACTGGTTCTACTTTGCGCCCACGTCCAGTGTCATTTAAGAAGCAAATTACTCAGCAGCTACATGCACGTATCTGGCCTTTGCTAGATGCAGGCAAGTTGAAGCCAGTGATTTATAAAACATTTACCTTGGATCAAGCTGCTGACGCCCATCGTTTGATGGAGTCTTCTGAGCACGTTGGCAAGATTGTCTTAACTGTTTAAGTATTGAGCTAGATTTAATGCGCCCACTCACTGTTATCGGTAACTGGAAAATGAACGGCAGTCTTGCAAGCAATGCAGACTGGGTCAAGACCGTTTGCCGTAGCATGGAGCAGGGAATGCCGGCAGGTCGCAAGTATGCGGTGTGCGTTCCTGCTCCTTACTTAGCGCAGTGCGGTGATTTAATTCGTGATTGTTCGTTGGCTTTTTTAAGCTTAGGTGCTCAGGATGTATCGGCTTATGCTGACGGTGCGTATACAGGCGAAGTTGCTGCTTCTATGCTGAAAGAGTTGAATTGCGCTTATGTGATTGTTGGCCACTCTGAGCGTCGCCAATATCACCACGAGGTGGATGAACAGGTTGCTGAGAAAGCCCTTCAGGTACTCGACAACGGCATGATCCCAGTAATTTGTGTCGGTGAGTCTGCTGATGAGCGTAACTCTGGTCGTGAGGTTGAGGTAGTGCGAGGTCAAATCTCAAAGCAAGTCGCTATTTTGCAAGACCGTTTGGCTGACTGCCTGATTGCTTATGAGCCTATTTGGGCTATTGGCACAGGTAAGGTGGCAAGCGCTCAGACGGCCCAAGATATGCATCGCGCAATCCGCTTGCAGTTAGCGGAGTTCGATGAGGACGTAGCTTCCCACGTGGGAATTTTGTATGGCGGCAGTGTTAAACCTGATAATGCCGTTGAACTGTTTGCAATGCCGGATATTGATGGCGGATTGATTGGGGGTGCTTCATTGAACCCACAAGATTTTCTGGCCATTTGTCAGGCCTAGTTTTTTTATTTGGAGATAAGCCATGGAATGGTTTAAGACTTTATTGATCGTTTTGCAGGTAATTTCAGCTTTGGCTGTGATCTTGCTGGTGTTGTTGCAGCAAGGTAAGGGCGCTGATATGGGAGCTGCTTTTGGTTCTGGATCCTCAGGTAGCTTGTTTGGCGCCAGTGGTTCAGCCAATTTCCTATCCCACACAACTGCTATTTTTGCGGCAGTCTTTTTTGTCTGCACTTTAGGCATTACTTGGATTGGCAATAAAAAGGAAGTTAGCCCTGGAATTTTGTCTGGCACAGTAGCGCCGGTTGTGGCTCCAGCCCCAGCGCCAGCTGCTCCAGCCCAGGATCCGACTAAGCCGGCTGTTCCAAAGTAAAAAAAGTAGGTTTTAAGCACTCAGCACCCCTATTTTGGGGTAACTCAGTGGTGCAATGCAGTAGAATTGATGGGTTTTACAAGATGCCGACGTGGTGAAATTGGTAGACACGCTATCTTGAGGGGGTAGTGGCTTAGGCTGTGCGAGTTCGAGTCTCGCCGTCGGCACCAAATTGTAGAATTTGTAGGGGTTTATGCTGTAAATCAAGGTTTTGTATACCGGAATAATTGATAATTTGTAGCTAATTAGGACTTACCAGACGAACGACTTAGGGCCATTTTGAATCTCGCTAACTACTTTCCCGTTCTGCTTTTCATCCTCGTAGGTATTGGGGTGGGTTTAGTCCCCATGTTCCTCGGAAAAATTTTGGCTCCTTCGAAGCCAGACGCTGAAAAACTGTCTCCATATGAGTGTGGTTTTGAGGCCTTCGAAGATGCGCGTATGAAATTTGACGTGCGCTACTACCTTATCGCCATCCTATTTATCTTATTTGACTTAGAAACTGCCTTCCTATTCCCGTGGGGTGTGGCTTTGCGTGACATTGGCTGGTTTGGCTACGCTTCCATGGTGATTTTCTTATTGGAATTCATTGTGGGCTTTGTGTACATCTGGAAAAAGGGCGCTCTCGACTGGGAGTGATCGATATGGCATTAGAAGGCGTTCTCAAAGAAGGATTTGTTACCACTACTGCAGACCAGTTAATTAACTGGACGCGTAACGGCTCTCTATGGCCAATGACTTTTGGTCTTGCTTGCTGCGCTGTAGAAATGATGCATGCGGGCGCATCCCGTTACGACTTAGATCGATTTGGTGTGGTTTTCCGCCCATCTCCACGTCAATCCGACTTGATGATTGTGGCTGGCACCTTATGTAACAAGATGGCCCCAGCGCTGCGAAAGGTCTATGACCAAATGCCTGAGCCACGCTGGGTACTCTCCATGGGTTCTTGTGCCAATGGTGGTGGTTATTACCATAACTCGTATTCAGTAGTTCGCGGTTGTGACCGTATCGTGCCAGTGGATATTTATGTTCCTGGTTGCCCTCCAACTGCAGAAGCGTTGATTTACGGAATCATTCAGTTGCAATCCAAGATCGCTCGTACTAGCACGATTGCGCGGAAGGCTTAAATCATGTCAGATCGTTTAGTTCAACTCGCCGCCAATCTAGAAAAAGTTTTAGGTAAGCGCGCTCAGTCAATTGAAATCGCTTTGGGTGAAGTTACTGTTGTTGTAAATGCAGATACTTATTTTGAATCCGCCATATTATTGCGCGACGACCCTTCCTTGGCTTTTGAGCAATTGATTGATTTATGCGGTGTAGATTATCAAGACTACCGCGAAGGACAGTGGGGCGGTCAGCGCTTTGGCGTTGTCTCACATCTCTTGTCCATTGCCCATAACTGGCGTTTACGCGTCCGTGTATTTGCTCCGGAAGATGCTTACCCGATTGTTGCTTCATTAACCCCAGTTTGGGCTGCTGCTAACTGGTTTGAACGTGAAGCATTTGACCTCTACGGTATCTTGTTTGATGGTCATGAAGACTTACGCCGTATCTTGACTGATTACGGTTTCATCGGTCATCCATTTAGAAAAGATTTCCCAATCTCTGGAAACGTAGAAATGCGCTATGACCCAGAGTTAAAGCGTGTGGTGTATCAGCCTGTCACGATTGAAGCGCGTGAAATTACACCGCGTATCGTGCGCGAAGAGCAGTACGGAGGTCCGGTTTAAGTCATGGCACAAATTAAGAACTACACCCTCAATTTTGGCCCTCAGCATCCTGCGGCACACGGCGTATTGCGTCTAGTGTTAGAGCTTGATGGTGAGGTAATTCAGCGTGCTGATCCGCACATTGGTTTATTGCATCGCGCTACAGAAAAATTAGCAGAGACACGTACCTGGATTCAGAACGTTCCTTACATGGATCGTCTGGATTACGTATCAATGATGTCTAACGAGCATGCTTACGTGATGGCGATCGAAAAATTGCTGCAAGTAGATGTGCCTTTGCGTGCGCAATACATTCGCGTGATGTATGACGAATTAACCCGTTTGCTCAATCACCTCTTGTGGATTGGCTGTCATGGCTTAGACGTTGGTGCCATGGCTGTGTTCTTGTACGCCTTCCGCGATCGTGAAGATATTTTTGATATGTACGAAGCCGTTTCAGGCGCTCGTATGCATGCTGCTTACTATCGTCCAGGTGGTGTTTATCGCGACCTGCCAACGCAGATGGCGCAATACTCTAAGTCAAAGATTCGTAGTGCGTCTGCAATTAAGCGTTTGAATGAAAACCGTAGCGGTACTTTGCTCGACTTCATTGAGCAGTTCTCAAATGGTTTTGATGCCAACGTAGATGAGTATTGCAATCTCTTAACGGATAACCGTATTTGGAAGCAACGTTTAGTAGGTATTGGCGTTGTTTCACCTGAGCGCGCTTTGCAGCTCGGCTTCACTGGTCCGATGTTGCGTGGTTCTGGTATTGAGTGGGACTTACGTAAAAAGCAACCTTACGAAACTTACGACAAACTCGACTTTGATATTCCGGTTGGCGTAAATGGTGACTCTTATGACCGCTATTTAGTGCGCATGGAAGAAATGCGTCAATCTAATCGCATCATTAAGCAGTGCGTGGCTTGGCTCAAGGCAAATGATGGTCCCGTCATGAGTGACAACCATAAAGTATCTCCGCCAAAGCGCGTAGATATGAAGACCAATATGGAAGAGTTGATTCACCATTTCAAACTCTTTACTGAAGGTATGCACGTTCCTGATGGAGAGGCTTACTCTGCGGTTGAGCATCCAAAAGGTGAGTTTGGTATCTATTTGATTTCTGATGGCGCCAATAAACCATACCGTATGAAAATTCGTGCGCCAGGATTCGTACATTTGTCCGCAATGGATGAGATGTCACGTGGCCACATGTTGGCCGATGCCGTAACCATTATTGGTACCCAAGATATCGTATTCGGGGAGATTGACCGCTAATACAGCGCGCCAAGGATGAATTCATGACAACAACTCTTCAACTATCTGACAAAACGCTCGCAGACATTGCACGCAATGTCGCGAAATACCCTCCAGAGCAAAAGCAATCTGCTGTGATGGCTTCCTTAATTGCTGCTCAAACTGAGGTAGGTTGGGTGTCACCTGAGGTAATTGAAACAGTTGCCCAGATTTTAGAAATGCCTACCATTGCGGTGGATGAGGTAGCTACTTTTTACAACATGTATGACACCAAGCCGATTGGTAAGTACAAATTAGTGATTTGCACAAATCTACCTTGCCAGTTAACTCATGGTGAAACTGCTGCAACGTATTTAAAAGAAACATTAGGCATCGGCTATAACGAGACAACTCCTTGTGGCACATTCACCTTGAAAGAGGGCGAGTGCATGGGGGCTTGTGGAGACTCTCCAGTAATGCTGGTGAATAACAAGCGTATGTGTAGCTTCATGAGTAAAGAAAAGATTGACGCTCTATTAAATGAGCTCCGTGCAGAAGGGAAAGCAGCATGACCAGCTTGCACGATAGACACATTAAGCCTTTGATCCTTGCTGGATTGAATGGTGAGAACTGGCGTTTAAAAGATTACGAAAGCCGTGGCGGATATCAACAGCTGCGTCGCATTATTAATGACAAAGTCGCACCGGATGCGATCATTGCAGAATTAAAAGCATCATCCTTACGTGGTCGTGGAGGCGCAGGCTTCCCAACAGGGTTGAAATGGAGCTTTATGCCCCGTCAATTCCCTGGCCAAAAATATTTAGTTTGTAATAGTGACGAAGGTGAGCCAGGTACATTTAAAGACCGCGACATCATGCGTTACAACCCACATGCCTTGATTGAGGGCATGATTATTGGTGCCTACACTATGGGCATCACTGTGGGTTACAACTATATCCACGGCGAAATTTGGGAAGTCTATTCCCGTTTCGAAGAGGCGCTTGAAGAAGCCCGTGCTGCTGGATATCTTGGCGACAAGATCATGGGTAGCGATTTCAACTTCCAATTGCATGCTGCCCCAGGTTGGGGTGCATATATCTGCGGTGAAGAGACTGCGCTTTTAGAGTCACTTGAAGGTAAGAAGGGTCAGCCTCGCTTTAAACCACCATTCCCTGCAAGCTTTGGTCTGTATGGCAAGCCAACCACGATCAATAACACTGAAACTTTTGCTGCTGTGCCATTCATCATGGCAATCGGCGGCCAAGCGTATTTAGAGTTGGGTAAGCCAAATAACGGTGGCACAAAGATTTTCTCTATCTCCGGCGATGTTACTTATCCAGGCAATTACGAGATTCCATTGGGTACCCCGTTTGCTGATTTATTAAAGCTTGCTGGCGGTATGCGTGACGGCATTCCACTGAAGGCAGTTATTCCTGGTGGATCTTCTTCCCCAGTGATTCCTGGTGCCGAGATGATGACTCTCACGATGGATTACGACAGCATTGCCAAAGCAGGTTCGATGTTGGGATCTGGTGCTGTGATTGTGATGAATGAAACCCGCTGCATGGTTCGCGCCTTAGAGCGTCTGTCTTATTTCTATCACGAAGAATCTTGCGGTCAGTGCACCCCATGTCGTGAGGGTACTGGCTGGTTATGGCGCATCGTTCATCGTATTGAGCATGGCGAAGGTCGTCCAGAAGATTTGGATTTATTAAACGATGTAGCAGCAAACATTCAGGGTCGCACAATTTGCGCTCTAGGTGATGCGGCTGCTATGCCGGTTCGTGGCATGTTGAAGCATTACATGAATGAATTTGCGTATCACGTAGAACATAAGCGCTGCTTAGATTCTGCAAAACCTTTATAAGACATTGAGCACGGGACATCTTAAAGTGAGCATGGTTGAAATCGAATTAGATGGTAAGGCAGTAGAAGTTCCGCAAGGTTCGATGGTGATGCACGCCGCGAACAAGCTCGGTACTTATATTCCTCACTTCTGCTATCACAAGAAATTATCTATCGCTGCTAACTGCCGTATGTGTTTGGTAGAAGTAGAGAAGGCGCCAAAGCCATTGCCAGCTTGCGCAACACCAGTAACGCAGGGCATGAAGGTATTTACCCATTCCGCTAAAGCAGTTGAAGCTCAGCGTTCTGTAATGGAGTTCCTGCTCATCAACCATCCTTTAGATTGCCCAATTTGCGATCAAGGTGGTGAGTGCCAATTACAAGATTTAGCGGTGGGTTACGGTAAATCGAATTCACGCTACGAAGAAGACAAGCGTGTTGTATTCCATAAGAATGTAGGCCCACTCATCTCCATGCAAGAGATGACGCGTTGTATTCACTGCACCCGTTGCGTACGTTTTGGCCAAGAAGTTGCCGGCGTCATGGAATTGGGTATGGTCAACCGTGGCGAGCATTCTGAAATCACGACTTTTGCAGGTCAAACCATTGATTCAGAGCTATCTGGAAACATGATTGATTTGTGCCCAGTAGGTGCATTAACCAGCAAGCCTTTCCGCTACGCTGCGCGTACTTGGGAATTGGGTCGCAAGCGTTCTGTAAGTCCGCATGACAGTCTTGGTGCGAACACGACTATTCAAACAAAAGCTAACAAAGTGATGCGCGTTGTTGCTTTGGAGAATGATGCAATTAATGAGTGCTGGATTAGTGACCGTGATCGTTTTGCTTATGAAGGTCTCAATAGTGCAGATCGCATAACTACACCAATGGTGAAGCAGGGCGGTCAGTGGTTAGAGACTGACTGGCAATCCGCACTAGATTACGTTGCCCATTCACTCAAAACGATTTCTGCTGAGAGCGGTCCTGAAGCAGTTGCTGCTTTAGCCCATCCAATCTCCAGTACTGAAGAGTTGTTCTTGCTCCAAAAAATGGTTCGCGGTTTGGGTTCTAAGCAAGTTGAGACTCGTTTACGTCAAACTGATGTGAAAGGTGCTGCTTCTGCCCCATGGTTAGGCATGCCGATTTCTAAAGTCAGTGAGCTTGATCGTGTTTTGGTAATCGGTAGCTTCTTACGTAAAGAGCAGCCATTGATTGCTGCACGTTTACGTACTGCAGCCAAGCGTGGCCTGCAAGTTTCACGTATTGATGCGGGTGGCGATGATTGGTTGATTCCTGCTACTGGTATTGCTGCTGCTCCAAGCGCATGGGTTAACACATTGACTGAAGTTGCTTTGGCGGTGGCTAAAGCAAAATCTGCTACTGCTCCAGCGGGTACACCGAACTTAACAGTTTCTGCTACTGCACAAAAAATTGCGGATAGCTTGCTGTCTGGCACGTCTACTTCAGTATTGCTAGGTTCTGCTGCAATTGCGCATCCTCAAGCATCTGACTTACATGTCTTGGCGCAATTCATTGCCGAGCAAACTGGTGCTACTTTAGGCTTCTTACCGGTTGGTGGTAATGCTGTTGGTGCTAGCTTGGTCAATGCCAATGGTGTTGGTGTTGAATCAGTGCTTTCTGGTGATCGTCGTGCTGTCATCTTGATGAATATCGAGCCAGACGCTGACTTGCCAAATCCTACACAAGCGCGTGCTGCTTTGGCTAAAGCCAATACAGTGATTGCCTTGAGTGCATATAAGAGTGCTGACCTCCTAGAGGTAGCCGATGTCATTCTGCCGATCTCTACATTCACAGAGACGGTTTCTACTTTTGTTAATTCAGAAGGTCGTGCACAAACGATTCAGCCCGCGGTAAAACCGTTGGGTGATTCTCGTCCAGCATGGAAAGTTTTGCGCGTTTTAGGTGGTTTATTGAATTTAGATGGCTTCCTGTACAACATGCCTGAAGAGGTATTGGGTGAAGCGCTTGGTGAAAACTATTGCACTAAGTTATCAAATCAATCTACTGCAAGCGGATTGACTAACGGAAACGCTGCTGTAGCAGCAGGTTTAGAGCGTTTATCTGATGTTGGTATTTACGCCGGCGACCAAATCGTCCGCCGTTCATCAGCATTGCAGTTAACGCGCGATGCTAAGCGCGGTAATCAAGTTGGATTAGGTCAAGCGCTCTTTAATGAGCTGGGCTTGAAAGAGGGTGATGCTGTGCGAGTGACTCAAGATGGTCAGTCCGTAGATTTGCCGGCCACATTGGAAGCGAATTTAGCTCAGGGTGCTGTCAGAATTTCTGCGGGCACTATGGCTAGCGCTAAATTGGGATCGATGTTCGGTCCTGTAACTGTTAGCAAGGCATAAGGGACGAGATGGATAATTTCTTGAACCTCATAACCACCCAAGGTGAGGCCATCTTTGGCTCACTATGGCCATTAGTTTGGGCTTTGGTGCGTATCGTGATCATCGTGCTGCCGATGTTTGGTGCTGTTGCTTATATGACTCTTTGGGAGCGTAAGTTAATCGGCTGGATGCATATCCGACTCGGACCAAACCGTGTTGGCCCATTAGGTTTGCTACAACCTATTGCTGATGCTTTGAAGTTGCTTATGAAGGAGATTATTTCTCCCACTCGCTCTAGCAAGGTTTTGTATTTCATTGCACCAGTAATGGTGATCATGCCGGCTTTTGCCGCTTGGGCGGTAATTCCATTCCAGGCCAAAATGGTCTTGGCAGACGTCAATGCAGGCTTGCTGTACGTAATGGCAATCTCATCTATTGGTGTTTATGGTGTGATCTTGGCGGGTTGGTCATCTAACTCTAAATATCCTTTCCTTGGTGCAATGCGTGCTTCAGCGCAAATGATTTCTTACGAAATTGCGATGGGTTTTGCATTGGTCACAGTATTGCTGACTTCAGGCTCCTTGAATCTGAGTAGCATCGTTGCCTCTCAAGAGCAGGGCTACTTTGCCGGTATGGGATTGAACTTCCTCTCTTGGAATTGGTTGCCATTGCTCCCAATGTTCGTGATCTACTTTATCTCTGGTGTAGCTGAAACCAATCGCCATCCATTTGACGTGGTTGAGGGTGAGTCCGAGATTGTTGCAGGCCATATGGTTGAGTACTCCGGTATGGCTTTTGCAATGTTCTTCTTGGCTGAATATGCCAACATGATCTTGATTGCTGCATTGTCTGCAACGATGTTCTTGGGCGGTTGGTTACCTATTGTGGATTTGCCAATTCTGCGTGATATCCCAGGCTTCTTCTGGTTATTTGCTAAAACCTTCTTCCTCTTGTCCTGCGTCATCTGGTTGCGTGCCACATTGCCACGCTATCGCTATGACCAAATCATGCGTTTGGGTTGGAAGATCTTTATTCCCATCTGCGTATTCTGGGTGGTTGTCGTTGGCGCCTGGGTTGTATCCCCATGGAATATTTGGAAATAAGTTGATCAATCATGTTTAAGAAAATTTCCCAATTCCTCGATAGCTTGATGCTCAAAGATATTTTGACTGGTATGTCGATTACCGGTCGCTATCTCTTTAAGCCAAAAATTACTGTTCAATATCCAGAAGAGAAGACTCCACAGTCTGTGCGCTTCCGCGGTTTGCATGCTTTACGCCGTTATGAAAATGGGGAAGAGCGTTGTATTGGTTGCAAATTATGTGAGGCAGTATGTCCTGCATACGCAATCACGATTGAAACTGCTGAGCGTGATGATGGTACTCGTCGCACCAGCCGTTATGACATTGATTTAACTAAGTGCATTTTCTGTGGCTTTTGCGAAGAAGCTTGCCCAGTAGACGCTATTGTTGAAACAAATATTTTTGAGTATTTCGGTGATAAGCGTGGAGATTTGTATTTCACTAAAGAAATGCTTTTGGCTGTAGGCGATAAGTATGAAAAAGATATTGCCGCTAACCGCGCAGCTGATGCGCCTTATCGTTAATCGAATAGAGCACAACGACATATGACATTCGATACTTCTACACTCTTCGCAGTCTTCTTTTATGCCTTTGCTGGGCTCTTGGTGATTTCAGCATTGCGCGTGATTACTGCACGCAATCCCGTACATGCGGCTCTGTTCTTAGTTCTCGCTTTCTTCTGCGCATCTGGTCTATGGATGCTTCTGAAAGCAGAGTTCTTAAGTTTGGCTCTCATTCTTGTTTACGTTGGCGCTGTGATGGTGCTCTTCTTGTTTGTGGTCATGATGATGGATCTTGATCTGGAGCATTTACGTCGTGATTTCAAGAAGTTCTTACCCGTAGCTTTCTTAATGGGTGCGGTCATCGTCTTAGAGCTGTCTATTGTCTTGATTCGCAGCTTTATCGGTACAAGCGCTCCAGTACAGCCGATGCTTGAAGAAATGGGTATGGGAAATACCCAAGCTTTGGGTATGTTGATCTTTGTTGATTATGTTTATGCTTTCGAAGTTGCTGGCGTCATTCTCTTGGTAGCCATCATTGCCGCTGTTGCTCTGACCCTGCGTAACCGCAAAGATTCCAAGTCCCAGAATATTCATGAGCAAGTGAACGTGAATTCTGCTGATCGCATGCGTATCGTGAAGATGGACTCTGATATGGCCGCCAAGCAGGATGCTCGCGGAGAGAAGAAATGACTATTACCTTAGCCCACTATTTAGTGCTTGGCGCAATCTTATTTGCGACTAGCGTCATTGGTATCTTCTTGAACCGTAAGAATGTCATTGTGCTTTTAATGGCAATTGAATTAATGCTTCTCTCGGTAAACATGAACTTTGTAGCCTTCTCCCATTATTTGGGTGACATGGCTGGTCAGGTATTCGTATTCTTTATTTTGACTGTGGCTGCTGCTGAGGCGGCAATTGGTTTAGCAATCCTTGTTGTGCTTTTCCGTAAGGTAGACACCATTGATGCAGATAACCTTGACCACTTAAAAGGCTAGTCATGCAATTTACCTTAACTCTTCCTGTTCTCTGCGCAATTCCACTGGCGCCATTATTTGGCTCAGCTATTGCAGGATTCTTTGGTACTAAATTAGGCGGTAATCGCATCGGAAACGGCGCTTGCCAGTTTGTCACCATTCTCGGTGTGATGGTCGCTTTTGTTCTGTCTTGCTTTGTCTTAGTGCAGGTAATGGATGGCTTTTATTTCAATGGTACCGTCTACCGCTGGATGCAATTGGGCGAGCTCAATCTTGATATTGGCTTCTTAATTGACCCGCTGACAGCGACCATGATGTGTGTAGTGACCTTTGTTTCTTTGATGGTTCACATTTACACCATTGGTTATATGAAGGGTGAGGAGGGCTATAACCGCTTCTTCTCATACATCTCACTCTTTACCTTCGCTATGTTGATGTTGGTGATGAGTAACAACCTCTTGCAACTCTTCTTCAGCTGGGAAGCAGTGGGTGTGGTTTCTTACTTGTTGATTGGCTTCTACTACGAGCGTCAATCTGCTGTATTTGCCAATATGAAGGCCTTCCTGGTTAACCGTGTTGGTGACTTCGGCTTCATCCTGGGTATTGGCTTGCTATTGGCAAGCACTGGCTCTATGCAATACGACGTTATTTTTGCTCAAAATAATGCATTGGCTGCGCAAACATTGCCTGGTACTAGTTGGAATTTGGTGACTGTCGCTTGTATCTGCTTATTTATCGGCGCGATGGGTAAGTCAGCTCAGTTCCCATTGCACGTTTGGCTGCCAGATTCAATGGAAGGTCCAACTCCAATTTCAGCATTGATTCACGCTGCAACGATGGTGACGGCCGGCATCTTTATGGTGTCCCGCATGTCACCCCTATTTGAGTTATCTGATGCTGCATTGAGCTTCATCTTGGTAATCGGGTCGATCACTGCGCTCTTCATGGGCTTCTTGGGCATTGTTCAAACCGATATTAAGCGGGTGATTGCCTATTCAACACTCTCACAATTGGGTTACATGACTGTTGCCTTGGGTGTATCTGCTTACCCAATCGCCATCTTCCATTTGATGACGCATGCATTCTTTAAGGCGCTTTTGTTCCTTGCAGCGGGAAGCGTGATTTTGGGTATGCACCACGAGCAAGATATGCGCAAGATGGGCGGGCTCTGGAAGTACATGCCAATCACTTGCCTAATGATGTTATTGGGTAACCTGGCGTTGATTGGTACGCCATTCTTCTCTGGCTTTTATTCCAAAGATTCCATCATCGAAGCGGTAGCTGCCAGCCACATTCCTGGCTCTGGCTTTGCTTACTTCGCAGTGATGGCTAGCGTATTTGTAACAGCTCTGTATTCCTTCCGTCTATACTTCTATGTATTCCACGGTAAGGCGCATTGGGGACATGCTGATGCTCACGCACATGATCACCACCATGATCATGCAGAGCAGGGCGATGATCATGCGCATCATGGTTTGGCTCCAGGTCAAAAACCGCATGAGTCACCATTTGTTGTGACTCTACCTTTAATTCTGTTGGCGATTCCTTCAGTGATTATTGGCTACTACACGATTACGCCTTTGCTGTTTGGCACTTATTTCGGCGATTCAATCTTTGTGGATATCGGTAAGCATCCAGCGATGAAAGAACTGGCTGAAGAGTTCCATGGCCCGATCGCGATGGCAATGCATTCTTTGACTTCACCAGTCTTGCTGCTCGTTGTTCTTGGCGTTCTGACTGCTGCGATTGGTTATCTCTGGGCACCAAAGTTGCCTGGCGTGGTTGCGCAAGCATTTGCACCAATCAAGAAGCTCTTGGATAACAAATACTATCTCGATGATTTAAACCAAGCAGTGTTTTCTAAAGGCTTACTGTGGATCGGTGGTGTCTTATGGCATCGTGGCGATCAACAGGCTATTGACGGCTTCTTGGTTAACGGTAGCGCGCATGCAGTAGGGCGCTTTTCTGCAGTGATCCGCCATTTGCAATCCGGTTATCTCTATCACTATGCCTTTGCAATGATTGCAGGCTTGGCGGTATTGCTAGCTTGGGTTTTGTACGCTTACCTGCCTTTTGTTCGCTAGGCCTTTGTTACTTAAGTAGCCATCATGATTCTTTCTTACGCCATCTGGATTCCGATTTTCTTCGGCATCATTATTTTGTTCTACGGTTCAGAGAGACCGACGGCCGGCGTTCGCTGGTTGGCTCTCTTTGGTGCTGTGCTGGGCTTTATTGCTACCCTCCCGCTGATTATTCATTTTGATATTGCCAATCCTGGCATGCAGTTTGTAGAAAAGATCAGTTGGATCCCTCGCTATGACATCAACTATCACCTCGGTATTGACGGTATCTCTGTCTGGTTCATTGTTCTAACAGCATTCATTAATATTTTTGTAGTGATTGCTGCATGGGAAGTGATTGACAAGAAGGTTTCGCAGTACATGGCTTCTTTCTTAATCTTGTCTGGATTAATGATTGGCGTCTTCGCTGCTTTAGATGCCTTGTTGTTCTATGTATTCTTTGAGGCAACCTTAATTCCAATGTACATCATCATTGGTGTGTGGGGTGGTCATAACCGCATCTACGCCGCATTTAAGTTCTTCTTGTACACCTTGCTTGGCTCATTACTCACTTTGATTGCCATGCTGTACTTGTACAACGTGACAAATACCTTTGAAATCTTGGCTTGGCACAATGCTCGCCTCGATATCGTTGAGCAAATCCTCTTGTTCTTTGCCTTCTTCATGGCATTTGCTGTGAAGGTGCCAATGTGGCCTTTGCATACTTGGTTGCCAGACGTTCACGTTGAAGCGCCAACAGGTGGTTCGGTGGTATTGGCGGCAATTATGTTGAAGCTGGGTGCTTATGGCTTCCTGCGTTTCTCATTGCCAATCGCCCCAGATGCAAGTCAATATCTTGGTCCATTTGTGATCTTCTTATCTTTAGTGGCTGTGATTTATGTTGGCGCCGTAGCCTTAGTTCAAAAAGACATGAAGAAGTTGGTGGCCTACTCATCAGTGGCACACATGGGCTTTGTGACTCTCGGTTTCTTCCTCTTTAGCCCGTTGGGTATTGAGGGCGGTATTGTGCAGATGATTTCTCATGGCTTCGTTGCTGGTGCCATGTTCCTCTCAATTGGTGTGTTGTATGACCGTATGCATACCCGCCAAATCGCGGATTACGGTGGTGTGGTTCACCGTATGCCTGCATTCACTGCATTTGCGGTCTTGATGGCAATGGCGAACTGCGGTTTGCCAGCTACCTCTGGTTTCGTGGGTGAGTTCATGGTGATTTTGGCTGCCGTAGATTACGACTTTGTAATTGGTATCTTGGCTGCAACCGCTTTGATACTAGGCGCTGCATATTCCTTGTGGATGGTGAAGCGCGTTTTCTTTGGCGCAATCACCAATAAGCATGTTGAGGAATTAAAAGATCTCAATGCGCGTGAGTATTTCATGATGACAGTACTGTCCATCTGCGTAATCGGAATGGGTGTTTATCCAAAGCCGTTTACCGACATCATTCATCCGTCTGTGATTAATCTGCTGCAGCACGTTGCTGTAAGCAAACTCTGAGTACAAGCTAATGCAAGAATTTGATCTATTCGCCATCCTGCCGGAACTTGTTTTACTTGTAGCTACCTGCCTACTATTGGTAGCTAGCGTTTATGTACCGGAGCGCCAGCCATCTACACCCGGCGTAGAGCACGATATTTTCCATACGCCGCGTGGAGTTGGTTTCGTCTACTTCTTTACGATTATCTTGCTGGTCTATCTGGTTTTTGATTTTCTGGCGCGGATGGCTGATCCATCTGTTGTTGCCATGAATGGTTTGTTTCAATCAGACCCCATTTCCAATCTTCTTAAGGCATGCTCATGCGGTGCCGTGTTAGTGAGTTTGGTGTATTCAAAGCAATACCTTAGTGATCGTGCACTATTCCGCCCAGACTTTATTGTTTTGGCTTTATTGGCCTTGTTGGGGCAGTGCATTCTGATCTCTGGCGCCAATCTATTAACTCTTTATTTAGGTCTTGAGTTAATGGCTTTGCCTACTTATGCCTTGGTAGCTATGCGTCATAGTAGTGAGAAGAGTGTAGAGGCTGCCATTAAGTACTTTATTCTGGGTGCATTGGCTTCTGGTTTCTTGCTCTACGGTATGTCTATGCTTTATGGCGTAACCGGCTCACTTGATTTAATTGAAATCTTCAGAACAGTTGCTGATCCACGCGTTAATCATTTGGTGATGGCTTTTGGTTTGGTATTTATTGTTTCTGGTTTGGCTTTCAAGTTAGGTGTTGTGCCATTCCATATGTGGGTACCAGATGTGTATCAAGGCGCACCAACAGCAGTGACCTTGATGATTGCCGCAGCCCCAAAGATCGCTGCATTTGCTCTGTTATTCCGTCTTTTAGTAAATACTTTATTGCCCTTGATGGGTGATTGGCAGCCAATGCTGGTCTTGTTGGCGGTTCTGTCCTTGGTAGTGGGTAACATCACCGCTATTGCGCAAACTAATATGAAGCGCATGCTGGCTTATTCGGCTATTGCTCAAATGGGTTTTGTATTGCTGGGCATGTTATCTGTATTTGATGACCATGCTTTTGGTGCATCCATGTTCTATGTGATCACTTATGTACTAACTACATTAGGTAGCTTCGGCCTCTTAATGATGTTGTCGCGCAAGGGCCATGATTGCGAAACCATTGATGATCTCAAGGGCTTGAATAAACGCCATCCATGGTTTGCCTTTATTGGCCTGGTAATGATGTTCTCTTTGGCCGGTATTCCGCCGACAGTAGGTTTTGCTGCTAAGTTGGGTGTACTTGAAGCCTTGGTAGATGGTGGACACACATTCTTAGCCATCATTGCTGTGATTGCCTCATTGATTGGTGCTTTCTACTACCTCAGAGTAGTTAAGGTGATGTATTTCGATGAGCCAAAAGAAGAGCATGCTGAGGAGTTTTCTGGATCTGGCTTTGCTCGCGGACTTTTGAGTTTGAATGCAATTTTCGTTTTGGCTCTAGGTATCTTTCCAGCGGGACTGATGGCTGTTTGCCTCGATGCAATGCGCCGCACTTTGTTGGGCTCATAGTCAAGCAACTCAAACTGATTTTGATGAAGGCTCCGAATAGGGGCCTTTCTCTTTTTTGTCATCTAGATTTTGTATGATGGATATTCAATTGACGAAAGACCTGCTATGAGTGAAAAATCCTTTAAAGACTTGCCAATTGGGGATGCCCATTTGAGAGAGGAGCGCTTATCTGGTGAGGATATTTACGGCGGCATCTTTTTGAATATGAAGCGCGATCAAGTGAGCTTGCCCGATGGCAATCAAGCAGTCCGTGAATACCTGACACATCCTGGAGCAGTTGCTATTTTGGCTATCCTGGATGATGGCAGGGTGCTGATGGAGCGCCAATATCGCTACCCAATTGCAAAAGCTTGCATTGAAATCCCTGCTGGAAAGTTGGAGATTGGTGAAGATCGATTGCTGTGTGCCCAGAGAGAGTTGGAAGAAGAGACGGGTTATTCGGCTACTAAGTGGAGTTTTATCCGTCGCATTCATCCAGTCATCTCCTACTCGACAGAATTTATTGACATCTATCTCGCTGAAGGTTTGGTATCTGGAAAAAGCCATCTAGATGATGAAGAGTTTTTAGATGTATTTGCCGCTCCTCTAGAGCAATTATTGGAGTGGGTGGAGCAGGGTGAAGTTACAGACGTGAAGACGACAATTGCAACGTACTGGCTGGATCGTTATCGTCGTGGTCTTGTGAGCCCTAAGCCTATAGCGGGGTAATTTCATAATCCTATTAAAATAGGGCTATTGAATTTAGTACTTTTGCCCCTATATAGGTCTTATGAAAGTTTATAACCTCGCTTGCCCACTAGATCATCGCTTTGAGGGATGGTTTGCCTCTGAGGAGGATTGCCTTGCCCAGCAGGACAAGGGAATGCTTGCGTGTCCTATTTGCGATAGTACTGAGATTACCAGGATGCCATCGGCTCCACATATTGCTAAATCAAGCTCTAGCAAAGATGTCTCAACTTCAACCGAGCTGACTGTTGCCAGTCCTGCGACAACCGATCACTCTGGTGTCAGTGGCGGCCTCACTGGTGACGTTGTGGCCCTGACTGGAAGTGATCATTCTCAATTAGAGGCACAAGTCCAGGCCGCCTTTTTAAAGGGTATGCGTGAGTTGATGGGGCGTTCTGAGGATGTTGGTAGCTCGTTTGCAGAAGAGGCTCGCAAAATTCACTATAAGGAATCTCCTGAGCGGAGTATTCGTGGTCAAACCACTCTAGATGAAGCTGAGGCTTTGCGTGACGAAGGAATTGAGGTCATGGCAATGCCCATGCTACCTGCCTTTAAAAACACGTTGCAGTAGCCAGCCTCACCCCAATTCCCCTATACTTGGTGTGAACCCAAGATCTGGGTGTAACTATTTATTAGGATGGGAGAGGTACTTATGAAACGCTTTTTTCTGGCACTGTTTGCCGCTGTTCTAGCGCTCACGGTTGTAGCTTGCTCCAAGTCCTCCGATTCCAAAGAAATTAAGGTTGCCGTATCCCCTGCATCTCCGCCGATGTTGTTTGACGACAAAGGTCAGATCGTTGGTGTAGATATGGATATTTTCCAGGGCTACTGCCAGTCTCGCGGCTGCACTTTTAAGGTAACTCCTTATGATTGGGCTGGAATGCTAGGTGCTGTTTCTAGTGGCCAAGCAGATGTTGCCTTCTCTGGCATCTCTATTACGGATAAGCGTAAAGAGGTCATGGATTTCTCTCAGCCTTACTATGACAATGCTTGGCATTTAGTGAGTATGAAGAATAAAAATATCCAAATCACGGATTTGAATCAGCTGAAGAAATACTCCATTGGTTATCCGCGTGGCATGGCTTACGACGACCTTATTAAAAATGAGTTGGAGCCAAAAGGTTACTACTCCTTGAGCAAGGTCAAGCTATATCCTTCATATGCTGAAGTGATTACCGATCTGCAAAATGGCAATCTCGATCTGGCATTTATTGAGGAGCCTGTATTTCTCAATTATGAGAACAAGTTGAAGCTACCGATTCAGAGTAGCTATGTATTTACAGGTTTTGATAAGCTCGGCTTTGCTTTTGCTAAAGGCTCTAAGTTGCGTGATGACTTTGATAAATACCTCAGTGAACTCGGCCCAGATAAAATTAAGACCATTCTAGATAAGTGGATGAAATAATCGCTACCGATCAAAGTCTTAATTAGTAGTCGAAAGCCTGCCCTGTGACTTTTCTGGATATTCTCACCCAGTTAGCCCAGGGCATTTCTTATACGGTGCTAGTAACGCTCGTTTGCTCTGCAACGGGTTTAGTGGTGGGTTTATTTCTGGCAAGCCTGCGTCGTATGGATATTCCTTGGCTCATTCCGATGATTGACGGCTATACCTATGTATTTAGGGGTGTACCAGTTTTAGTTTTGCTGTTTATGGTGTACTTTGGCTTGCCGGGTATTGGTTTTAAAGTCCCACCCTTAATGGCGATGGCTCTCAGCCTAGGTTTGGTTGCTTCAGCGTATTTGGCGGAGGTATTTCGGGGGGCATTCAATTCTATAGATCCTGCTGAAGTGACTGCTGCTCAAGCCATGGGTATGAGCCGCATTCAGGTTCTCAGGTTTATCGAGCTACCGCAGATGTTGCGATATTCGGTTCCGGGGATGGTCAATGAGTTCACCTCAGTTTTAAAGTACTCACCATTTGCTTACACCGTTGGGATCCCAGAGATTACCAAGCAAGCCATGACCTTGACCTCGACAACGCTACGAGGTATTGAAATCTATCTAGCAGTGGGCATTCTCTATTTTGTGATTTATAAAATCTGCTTGCTTGGCGTTCAGTTACTAGCTAAGCGCTATCAAATTCCGGGGATGAGTCCAGCATGACATTATCAAAAGAGGTAATACTGTGGCACTAATTCAAGTAAGAGATTTGGTTAAGGAGTTTGGTGGACAAACAGTTCTGTCCAATGTCAATCTCGATCTCAATGAGGGCGATGTGCGCGTCTTGATGGGTGCATCAGGCTCTGGTAAGTCTACTTTATTGCGCTGCCTCAATCGCTTGGTTGAGCCTACTTCCGGATCGATCGTTTTTAGGGGTAGGGAAGTACTAGGCCCTGATGTTGATGTGCGAGAGTTGCGCAAGCAAATTGGTTTCGTATTTCAGCAGTTTGCTTTGTATAGTCATTTGACTGTTTTGGATAATGTTTCATTAGGTCTGCGCAAGCTTCACGGGATGGGCAAGGCAGAGGCGAAAGAAAAGGCTTTATTTGAGTTGTCTCATTTTGAAATGACGCCGCATCAAGATAAATACCCCTCACAGCTTTCAGGAGGGCAGAAGCAACGCGTAGCCATTGCAAGGGCGCTTGCTATGGATCCAGCAGTCTTAGTCCTCGATGAGCCCACTTCAGCATTAGACCCTGTGATGTCTAGAGATGTTGCTGATCTGATTAATCGCTTGCATGGCGAAGGTATCACCATGATCTGCGTTACTCATGACCTCAACTTGGCCCGCAATATAGCGGATACAGTGATGTTCTTAGATCGCGGTGTGATTCGTGCTGATGATCGGATTGATGCTTTGAGTAAGCACGCTGATCCAGAAATCAATGCCTTCTTTGGCGCAGAGGAAAAGCGTTAATGGGAGGGTGGTCATCATTCATCCGTGATCTCACGGAGCAGATGCCCTTAATTCTGACTGGGCTTGTGAATACTTTGCAATTAGCAGGCTTGATTAGCATCTCAGGATTGCTATTGGGTATCGTGGTGTTTTATCTCACCCTCAGCAAGAATCAGTATCTGCGCAGTGCTATCAATTCTTATATCTCCTTCTTTATTGGGATGCCCTTAATTGTTCTGTTGTTCTTAATGTATTACGGCTTACCGCAATGGGGTGTTCGACTCTCTCCATTTACAGTGGCTTTTATTGGCTTTACTTTCAATGTGGCTGCCTACAACGCAGCGTATTTAAAGACTGCCTTTAATGGTTTGGATAAGACCCAACTTGAGGCAGCGAGTGCGCAGGGATTTAGTCCTTTGCAGATTTTTAAGTTCATTACTTTGCCGCAGGTCATTCGCCTTTCCATTCCTGCACTCACCAATCAAGTGATTGCGAATCTAAAAGACAGTTCGGTTGCATTTTTGATTCAGTACACCGAGTTCTTTGCTCGCATACAAGAATTGGCTGCTACAAACTTCCAATTCTTTAAAGCCTACTTCTTAGCTGCCTTGGTGTATCTAGCTTTGGTCTCAGTAATTGTCTTATTCGCTCGCGCGATTGAGCGGCGTTACTTTATTCCTGCCTAAGGATATTCCTCAGTTATACGGTTGAGGGATAAAAAAATAGCGACCCGAAGGCCGCTATTTTTATTGATAGATACTTACCGTAGCATCAATTATTTCGAAGTTGGCATTACAAACTCTGCGCCTTTAGCAATGCTCTCAGGCCAGCGCTGCATTACGCTTTTCTGCTTGGTATAGAAGCGAACACCTTCTTTGCCATAAGCATGCATATCGCCAAAGAGGGACTTCTTCCAGCCACCAAAACCATGCCAAGCCATTGGAACTGGAATAGGCACGTTGATACCAACCATGCCCACCTGAACACGACGGGCAAATTCACGGGCAATATTGCCATCGCTTGTAAAGCAAGCTACCCCATTGCCGTACTCGCAAGCATTCACTAAATTTAATGCTTCAGTGAAGTTCGCTACGCGCACGCAAGATAGAACTGGGCCAAAGATTTCTTCTAGGTAGATCTTCATCTCTGGGGTGACGTTGTCAAAAAGGGTGCCACCAATAAAGAAGCCATTGTCATGACCTGGTACTTTCAAGCCGCGACCATCTACGAGTAACGTGGCGCCTGAGGCTACACCACTTTCAATGTAGCTAGTAATACGCTCTAAGGCGGCCTTCGTAACGATAGGGCCCATTTCAGCATCGAGCTCCATGCCGTTCTTTACTTTAAGAGTTTTGGTGCGCTCAATCAGTTTTGGCATGATTTTCTCTGCAACATCGCCAACTAAAACGGCTACTGAAATTGCCATGCAACGCTCGCCAGCAGAACCGTAGGCTGCACCAATCAAAGCATCAATTGTTTTATCGATGTCCGCATCAGGCATGACAACCATATGGTTCTTAGCGCCGCCCAATGCTTGCGAGCGTTTGCCAAAGTGTGCGCAACGCTCATAGATGTAGTTAGCAATTGGGGTTGAGCCGACAAAGCTCACTGCCTTGACATCGGGGTTTTCAATTAAGGCATCAACAGCCTCTTTGTCGCCCTGAACAACGTTAAATACACCGTCAGGTAAACCGGCCTCTTTTAAGAGCTTGGCCATCAACAGGGAAGCTGAAGGATCGGTTGGGCTTGGTTTCAGGATGAAGGTATTACCGCAAGCAATGGCCACCGGGAACATCCACATTGGCACCATTACGGGGAAGTTAAATGGGGTGATACCGGCAACCACTCCCAAAGGTTGACGCATGACCCAGTTATCAATATCGGTAGAGACTTGCTCGGTGTAATCACCTTTGAGCAATTCTGGAATGCCAGTAGCAAATTCAACGATATCAATACCGCGCGTGACTTCGCCCTGGGCATCAGTAAATACTTTGCCATGCTCGGCAGTAATAATGGCGGCTAATTCATCACGATGAGCATTGAGTAGTTCAAGGTACTTGAACATGATGCGTGCGCGGCGCAATGGGGAGGTTTGGCTCCAGCTTTCAAAGGCCTTTTGGGCAACTGCCACGGTAGCGTCAACATCCTTGCGGCTGGCTAAAGAAACGCGTCTTGCAACGGCTCCTGTAGAAGGGTTAAAGACATCGGCAAAACGACCGTCTTTCGGATTGACGACTTTACCGTCAACAAAATGGCCAATATCTTCTTTTGATTCAAAGGCTTGTGGTGCGCTCATAGATTTTGCCTAATATTTTTTCTAGTTTTAGGGTCAATAGACTTGGATGACTTGGTATCCGCAGAAGTCTATGGTCTCGTTTATCCTACTCATTCTATTTTATCGCTTTCATTACCTTTTCGCTTTTCAAGATCCAAGGGCATTTAAATGAGTCTTCTATTTTCCAGCTACACGCTGAGCTCTCCTAAGGGCGGTATAACGCTCCCCAATCGCATCGTAGTGGCGCCCATGTGCCAATACTCGGCTGTGAATGGCGAGGCTCAGGATTGGCATTTAATGCACTGGGGTAATCTCCTGAATAGCGGGGCAGGCTTGTTCATTATTGAGGCCACTGGTGTGACGCCAGAGGGGCGCATTACCCCTGCCTGCCTTGGTTTATGGGATGACCGTACTGAGGCTGCCCTAAAAGACAAGCTGAGTCGAGCTCGTAAGCTGGCCCCCAAAACCCCTGTTTTCATTCAGTTGGCGCATGCTGGCCGAAAAGCCTCTAGCGCTACCCCCTGGGAAGGCGGGCAATTGCTCTCTAAAGAGCAGGGTGGTTGGGATACGCTTGCCCCATCAGCTATTCCTCAGTTAAAGGATGAGCGTTTACCTCATGAACTTTCTAAAGCAGAATTGGCAGAACTCATAGCAGCATTTGTTGTTGCGGCGCAGCGTGCTGATCGCATTGGCGTAGATGGTATTGAGTTGCATGGGGCTCATGGCTACCTCCTGCATCAATTTTTATCGCCAATCGCCAATCAGCGCACTGACGAATATGGCGGCTCTTATGAGAATCGCATCCGCTTCCTCTTGGAATTATTTGCAGCAGTACGCAAAGCATATCAAGGCGTCTTGGGTATTCGGATTTCTGCCAGCGATTGGATTGAGGGTGGCTGGACTCCCCAGGAAACTGCAGATTTTGCATCCCGCCTAAAACCATTGGGATGTGATTTTGTACATATTTCATCGGGGGGTATTTCACCCTTGCAAAAGATCGCGATAGGGCCAAATTACCAAGTGCCATTTGCCAAAATCGTAAAAGATCAATCTGGCTTACCTACGATGACAGTTGGCTTGATTACAGAACCCCAGCAAGCAGAAGATATTCTCCAAAAAGGGGATGCAGATTTGATTGCCTTGGCCCGAGCATTTTTATATAAGCCACGATGGGCTTGGGAGGCTGCTGCAGCCTTGGGCGGTACCGTACCATCGAATGAGCGCTATTGGCGTTGTCTGCCGCGTGAAGCCCAAGCCATATTCGGGGATGTCAAAGTAGGACAGCGATAATAGATCCCTATCCCGTATTCAACCCCTAATATTAAATATCACTGAGTTAGTTATGAAGCAACACTCCGTAAGAGAATCTTGGCTGGAAGATGCCGTAAGACATTTAGAGCCCGTGTTTTCAAAGGCGGGCTACGCAATTCCGCCCGTTCGCGTATCGTGCGGATTTCCAGCCTCTAGCAGTCCGAGAACAACGCTAGGACAGTGCTGGCCCCGCGAGCGTTCTGGTGGTGGAGTAAATGAGATTTTCATTTCTCCAAAGTTGGATGATCCAGTGCAATTGTTAGATACCTTAGTACATGAGTTATGTCATGCGGTAGATGATTGCTTTAGTGGTCACGGCGAAGACTTTAAAGGCATCGCCCAGACCGTCGGTCTAGAAGGCCCTGCCAGAATGGCGCATGCTACTGAAGAGTTGATGGTACGTCTGATGATGATTAGCCAAGAGCTTGGCCCATATCCTCATCAAGCGATTGTTTTTCCGCCACCAATACCGAGCAATGCAAGTCGCAATAAAGCCAAATGTGCCCAGTGTGGATATGAGGTGACCTTATTAAAGAAGTGGGCTACATACGGAGCTCCAATTTGCCCAAAAGATAATATTCGGATGCAGGAGACTGTCGCCGAGACAATTGAAAATACAACCGAGCACGATACAGAATCGGTAACTGGTTCCAAACCCAAGGCCGATGAGATTCGTCGGGCGATTAGCTAAACCCATGCATGCAAATAATCGGATGACCCATTAAATGAAGAAAAATAAAGTAATTCAGAATCCAAAAATCGCCGTTATTGCTGGAGACGGAATCGGTAAAGAGGTCATGCCAGAAGGCGTTCGTGCACTAGAAGCCGCTAGCAAAAAGTTTGGCATTGGTATGCAGTTCGACCATTTTGATTTTGCAAGCTGCGACTACTATCTTCAGCACGGCAAGATGATGCCGGATGATTGGTTTGATACGCTGATGCAATACGATGCCATCTTCTTTGGCGCCGTTGGTATGCCAAATATCCTTCCAGACCATGTCTCTTTGTGGGGAAGTCTCATTCAGTTTCGTCGCTGCTTTGACCAATACGTCAATTTGCGACCAGTGCGACTGCTTCCCGGTGTGCCATGCCCATTAGCAAACCGCAAGCCGGGGGATATTGATTTTTACGTTGTACGTGAAAATACCGAGGGTGAATACTCCAGTGTTGGCGGAAAAATGTTTCCTGATACTGATCGAGAGTTTGTAATTCAAGAATCTATTTTTACAAGGCAGGGGGTTGACCGCATTCTTCAGTATGCTTTTGATCTAGCCCAAAGTCGTCCTAAGAAACATTTAACCTCCACTACTAAGTCCAATGGCATTGCAATCACCATGCCCTATTGGGATGAGCGAGTTGAGGCGATGGCTAAGCAATTTGGCGATGTCAGAATGGACAAATACCATATCGATATCTTGGCTGCGCACTTCGTGATGAACCCAGACAGGTTTGATGTTGTGGTTGCCAGCAATTTATTTGGAGATATCTTGTCGGACTTAGGTCCAGCATGCACCGGAACAATTGCAGTTGCACCATCAGGAAGTATTAATCCAGAAGGTAAATTTCCTTCTTTATTCGAACCAGTGCATGGATCAGCGCCCGATATCTTTGGCAAGATGATTGCTAATCCAATTGGGCAAATTTGGTCTGGGTCGATGATGTTGGATCACCTAGGCTATCCAGAGGCAGGCAAGGCTATCTTTAATGCAATTGAGCGAGTTCTTGCTGCAGATAACTCCCCACTGACGCCTGACTTAGGTGGCAAGTCTCGTACGGATGACTTGGGTAAGGCGATCGCAGCAGAAATCTAATTGGTTTTAGTTAGCCTATTAGTTAGTTGCAGCAGAAGGACTCCATACGGGGTCCTTTTTACTTGCCTTTGCAATCTCAGCTAGGATCTTTTCGTGCAGCTGGCAATCCTCTTCACTTGCAGTCATGAGCTTGAGCTTGCTTGGTAAGGCTTTGATTTGGCCGGATGCATCGGTGCCAACGGTGTAATCAATCAGATCAATGGATAGATCTTCTTGCCCACGTGTCATGGCTACATAGACCTCCGCTAATAACTGAGCATCAAGTAAAGCGCCGTGCAAGGTGCGATGTTGATTGCTAATGGCAAAGCGTTCACAGAGGGCATCTAAGGAATTACGTTTACCCGGAAACATTTGACGGGCATCAAGTAGGGTGTCGGTAATTTTGGAGGCAAGGCCTCTAAATGGTGGGCGCTTGAGTAAAGCAAATTCGTTATCCAAGAATCCCAAGTCAAAGGCTGCGTTATGAATGACAACCTCAGCACCATCAACAAACTCAATCAACTCTTCAACAATATTCGCAAATACCGGTTTATCGGATAAGAATTCACGAGATAGGCCGTGAACTGCAAAAGCACCTGCATCGATATCGCGCTCAGGATTAATATAGTAATGGAAAGTGCGATCAGTTAGTCGACGACCCACCATCTCAACGCAACCGATTTCAATAATACGATCACCAGTCGCAGGATTAAGACCAGTAGTTTCGGTATCGAGAATAACTTGACGCATTAGGTGCCTTCCAACACAGATTCTGGGATGTTCATGGGCCCATTACCCGCATATTTATCTAAATAGAGATAGATCACAGGAGTAATGATTAAGGTGACAAATTGAGAGAAGATCAAACCACCGGCTACGCTAATGCCTAAAGGTTGACGCAGTTCGGCGCCCGCACCTAAACCAAGCGCAATCGGCAGTGCTCCCATGAGGGCAGCAATGGTCGTCATCATGATAGGTCTGAAGCGCAGGATACAGGCTTCGCGAATTGCTTTTTCAGGTGAAAGCCCTTTGTTGCGTTGCGCATCTAGCGCAAAGTCAATCATCAGAATCGCATTCTTTTTCACGATACCAATGAGCAGCAGGATGCCAATGGATGCAACGATGGTTAGCTCAAATCCAAAAATGCGCAAGGCTAGAATGGCGCCAATCGCAGCAGAGGGTAGGCCGGCCAAAATAGTGAGTGGGTGAATATAGCTTTCGTACAAGACACCTAGGAGAACATAAATAACTCCCAAGGCCCCAAGTAACAAAATAATTTGGCCAGATTGATTGCTTTTAAATACTGCCGCATCACCACCATAGCTAGTGATGATTGAGGCTGGCAACTTAATTTGCTCTGCAAACTTATCAATCGCCTTGGTGGCATCTCCTAGAAAGACATCCGGCGCTAAATTGAAGGAAATCGTCACCGCCGGAATTTGACCTTGATGGTTAACAGATGTCGGCCCCACTGTGCGTGTAAACGTTGCTAAGCTCGAGAGAGGAATAAGTGTATTGGTTGATCTACCTCGGACGTAGACTTTATTGAGATCGGTTTCAAATTGTCGATCGTTTTCGGCAGTCTCTAGAATGACTCGGTAGGTGTTGACGGGCGTATAAATCGTCGAGACTTGGCGTTCACCAAATGAAGAGTAGAGCGCTGTGCGGATATCTGCAACAGAGACGCCAGCACTAGCTGCTTTTTCACGGTCAATATCAATTTTGACGTTTAAGCCTTTTAATTGGGAATCGCTAGTGACATCTCTAAATATAGGGTCAGAGCGCATCTTCTCGAGCATCTTTTCAGCCCACTCATTCACACCTTCAAACCCGACGCTTTGAAGTGTGTATTGATAGCGGCTTTTGCTGCTACGGCCACCAAGTTGTAAGTTTTGCACCGGACTCATATAAATCTGAATACCTGGGATTTCTTTAAATTTAGCCCGCAATCCCTCCATGACCTTGCTCATCTTCTGGCGTTCACTCTTGGGTTTCAGAATCACAAAGAATCTACCGGTATTACGCCCTGAGCTCATACCCCCACCCAAAATCGAGATGGATGTTTCTACATTGGGATCTTCATCTACGATCACTGCAGCACGATCTTGTAATTCAAGCATTGTTTTAAACGAGGTATCTTGTGCTGCCTCAACTGTGATGCGGAGTTGCCCAATATCTTCTTCTGGGAAGAATCCCTTTGGACTAAATACAAAGAGGGCAATCGTGACTATGAAAGTGGCTAACGTTCCCCACAACACTTTTTTTCTATTAAGCAGTGCTAAGTCTAAATAATGGGTGTACGTATTGAGAGACCAGGTAAATATGCGATCAAAGCCCTTTGTGAGTCGATAGCTTTTGGATTCGCCATGCTGCTCTTTGAGAAATCGACTGCATAGCATGGGCACTATAGTGAGCGAGACTACGGCTGAGACAAGAATTGAGAGGGTGACAACGACTGCGAATTCTCTAAATAGAAGTCCGATAGGCCCTGCCATAAAAAAGAGCGGAATAAATACAGCAACAAGAGATAGTGAGATGGAGACGATCGTAAATCCAACCTCTTTACTTCCCTTCAGTGCAGCCTTTAGTGGGCTCATGCCACCCTCGATGTAGCGCATGATGTTTTCTAGAACAACAATTGCATCATCCACTACTAATCCAACCGCTAAAGTAATGCCTAAGAGCGAAATATTGTCTAGGCTATACCCCATAAAATAAAAGACAAAGAAAGCGCCAATAAGAGAAATCGGCAAGCTAATAGAAGGGATGACAGTAGCTGCAATATTTTTAAGAAATAAGAAGATGACGAGCACAACCAATGCAATTGTTAATAGCAGGGTGATATTGACATCATGGATCGATTCAATAATCGATGTTGATCTATCGTTAACGAGGCTGAGCTGAATAGATTCTGGTAGCTGAGCTTTAAGAGTCGGGAGTAAACGTTTAATCTCGTTGACGACTTCTACTGTGTTTGCATTGGGCTGACGCATTACTCCCATTGCAATTGAGCGCTCGCCTTTAGCGCTCGCAAAGGTTTTAACATCCTCATAACTCTCTTCAACAACAGCAACATCTTTGAGGTATACCGGGAAGCCATTGCGTTGCGCAATGATCAGATTGCCAAATTCTTCAGCTTTAACGAGTTGCGGGTTTGCATAGATCGTAATCAGTTGTCTTGGGCCATCAAGCGTGCCGATAGGGCTATTGGTGTTGGCTTTATTAATAGCTGCAGCCAACTCATCCATGGTGATATTACGATTACCTAGGGCGTCTGGTTGAGCGCTAACGCGAATCGCATATCGTTTGGCGCCATACACATTCACTTGCGAAACGCCGCTGATGGTGGACAGATTGGGGGCCATCAAATTTTCGGCGTAATCATTAATCTCGGATAGGCTGATAGATGGTGAGCTCATCCTAATAATGATGACCGGAGTATCTGCTGGATTAATTTTGCGATATGACGGTGGAATCGTCATCTCAATTGGCAGGCGTCTTTGGGCTCGCAATAAAGCTGCTTGAACATCAACAGCCGCCTTATCAATATCGCGATCATTATTAAACTCGAGAGTAACGCTGGTAGCCCCTAGGGTGCTATTTGAGCTAATGATTTTGATGCCATCAATAGTAGAAAACTCTTTTTCTAAAGGTAGCGCTACAGCTGAAGCCATATTCTCCGGTGAGGCACCCGGTAGAGTTGCTGTGACCGAGATGATCGGCGTATTAAAGCTGGGTAGGGCGGCAACCGGAATCTTAAAATAGGCGACGCTGCCAGCGATCACGGTTGCTAGCGAGAGCAAAACCGTCATTACCGGTCTTCTAATGCATAATTCTGAAAGTGTCATTTTGCTTGGGCTGCAGGAGCGTTAGCTGGTTTAGCTTCACGCACTTTGCTTCCTGTACGCAGATTTTGTTTGCCTTCCACGACAATTCGTTGACCAGCTTCCAGGCCGTTTACAACAGAAGTGCCTTGGTATTCATAGCTCACAGTGATGGGTTTAGATGTCACCTTGCCATCCTTATCCACAATGTAGACCAAGCGGCCTTTAGGATTCAAGACAATCGCCTCCGATGGAATGGCAATGACATCTTTTAAGGTGTTGGCATTTAAAGAGACGCGCGCAAATTGACCTGGTAGCAGCTCGTACTTCTCATTCGGTATTTGTGCTTTAACACGCACTGCCGCAATGAGAGGATCAACTTGGTTATCAACCACAAGCACTTCACCATTGAAAACACGTTGAGTGTTGTTGCCAACAGTCACTTGTACTTTCATGGGTGCATCACTTTGTTTGTTTTCTAGAAGAACGGGAATATCTTTTTCTGGAATGACAAACTGAACGTTAATTGGATTGAGTTGCGTAATGGTGACCATTGAACTGGTGGTGGAGGTCGAAGATGCATTGGTTGCACTGATCACTGTATTGCTGGCCTGCACCAGTGTTCCTGGGAAAACGTTGATGATGCCAGCCTTGCCATCAATAGGGGAGCGAATGAAGTCGAAAGAGAGTTGCACGCGAGCAGTCTCTGCTGCAGCTTGGGCTGACTTTGCATTGGCTAAGGCAGTTTCTAATCCTGCTTTTGAAATAAAGTTCTTAGCAACCAATTCCTTAGCACGTAAGTATTGTTTTTGAGCATCATCAGCTAATGCTTTGAGCTTTTCATAGTTAGCCGTGTCAGTGCGATTGTCGAGAGTAAATAAGAGTTCACCCGCTTTGACATCTTGACCATCTTTAATATGAATCTTCTCAACCTTGTTGGTGACCATTGGACGAATATCCACAATGCTGTTGGAAACAATTGTTCCAGTAGCTTCAATCACGAGTGGGATATCTTTCTTTTCAGTCACGATGCTGGTGATGGTTTGAACTGCACCAGCTTTGCCGCTAGGTGGGAAAAAGTAATCGTAGGCTTTTGATCCTGCAAATAGGACGAGCGCCACAATCAAAATACGCCACTTGTACTGTATTACCAAAGCTTTGCTAGTGGGGTAATCTAATTTTTTTAATGAAAAGAATGCAGGAGAGATCTTTTGCCACACTTTGCACAAGCGTGTCATGACCCAGTTTTTGAGTAATGGCAATTTGGCAACAGTTTTATCTAGCGCAGATTCTATTTTGGACACGTTCTCGATTTTTCTTGGATTTATAAGGATTGAGGGCTCTTTTTGGAGCTAATTTACATCTTTTCATTCTCTCACAAGACCACTGAAAACGGGCTTGAGGGCAATGCTTTGGCTTAAGGCAAAAATTCCTCTACACCCCGATTGGCCAGTAAGTCAGCCAACTCATTTCCGGGGTGGCCATTGTGTCCACGAACCCAATGCCAAGAGATCTTGTGTTCAGGGATAAGGGCATCCAGCTCTTGCCATAAATCGGCATTCTTAACCGGATCCTTGCTGGCTGTCTTCCAACCTCTTTTTTTCCAACCCTCAAGCCACTCAGTCACACCTTTTTGGACGTACTGCGAGTCAGTCCAAAGCTCTACAGTGCTAGTTTGCTTCAGGGCTCGTAGCGCATGAATGACTGCGCTAATTTCCATGCGGTTATTGGTGGTGTGCTCGGCGCCGCCATGCAAATGCTTCTCATGGCCGCCTGAGCGTAAAACTGCCCCCCAACCACCAGGGCCAGGATTGCCTTTGCAGGCACCATCGGTATATATGACGATATGGGGCAGGGATTTGGTATCAGTCATTCCGTTAATTTACTTTGTCTTGGTTATTGGCTAAATTCTGTCGACTTTCAGTTGCCGGGCTTAATTGGGTGAGTGCTGGAATCCGTAAACCCTGAACCTGGCCAATGAGACGGATGCCTTGCTGACGTTTAATGGCTGAAACTAAAAAAACTGCTCCAAAAATAGGCCACCAGCGGTTACCAGCAGGCTCCATAAAATCCATTCTACCCATGCCTGATGCACTGCTCAGGGGGAGCTTGTAGCACCCAAAATGACCGCGATCTAATGAGAAGTTCAATAGTTGCAACCAGTCTTTCACTCTGAGTAGGCTAATAAATTGCCCGTCTCTAGGCAGGTAGGGGCTGCCAATCAATCGGCTGAGATATTGGCGCATACCCCAAAGACTAGCCGGGTTAAAGCCCGAAATAATAAGACGACCCTCTGGGCGCAGGACACGCTCTGCCTCCCGCAGAATTTGATGGGGGTCCGCAGCAAACTCCAAGACATGCGGCAGTACCAATAAATCGATGGTTTCGGATGCAAAAGGCAGTTCGCTAGGATCGCCTTCAACCTGATGCCAATTGAATTCGGTAAGCTGTTTTTGGCGATCATTGGAGTGAATCAGGAGCGCATGCAAAGGCATACGGTTTTCTGCCAAAGTGTTGATTTGTGGCAAACCGATTTGTACGGCATAGAAACCAAAGACATCCGCTACGATCTGATTGAAGCATTTTTGCTCCCAGGCCAGCACATAGCGTCCTGGAGGCGATTGCAGCCACTTTTCCCATGAACTCCATGGTGGTGCAGGCATCTGGGATGGGGAGGGTGGGGTTGGTATCATGGGCGTATGGTGAAGAATACTTTATTGCATGTTTGGCCGATACCGGCTTTTGATGACAACTACATCTGGTGCATTCATGATGGTCATTCTGCCTTGATCGTAGATCCGGGTGATGCAGAGCCTGTCTTGAAATACCTGGGGCAAGAAAACCTCACTTTGACTGGTATTTTAATTACCCACCACCATACTGACCATACCGGCGGCATTCTGAATTTATTACAGGCCCTGGGATCTGTTCCGGTCTATGGCCCCGCTAGTATTGACATTCCTGGTCGCACGAACGCCATGATGGAGGGCGATAAGATCGAAGTGGCTGCGCCACGCATTAGCTTTGAGGTGTATGAGGTGCCGGGCCACACTCTAAGTCACATTGCTTACTTTGCGAATATGCAGGCCAATGTTGTTGAGCCGATGTTGTTCTGTGGCGATACTCTATTTGCCTCTGGCTGTGGCCGCTTATTTGAAGGCACCCCGACGCAGATGAGTCAATCTCTCGCTAAGTTCATTGCCTTGCCGAAAAATACACTGGTGTATTGCACCCATGAATACACCTTATCGAATATCCGCTTTGCTTTAGCAGTTGAACCCAATAATGCCAACCTCATTACTTGGGCAGAAACTGCTAAGGCTCTGCGAGATCAACATCTACCAACCTTGCCAACGACTATCGGTCAGGAATTGCAGGTGAATCCTTTTATGCGCTGTGACCAACAGGCTGTAATTAATGCAGCTATGGAAGTCTCTGGTGAAAAATTATTGCCAACACCCGCACATGTTCTAGCGGTGATTCGGGCCTGGAAGGACCGGTTCTGATGTTGTGGCGCTATGCGGCGATCCTATTGATTGCCGCACTCTCTGGTTGCGCGAGTACTGGAGACTGGTCTTCGGATTCCGCGGGCCAATCAGATCCACGGGCGGCAAAAGCGAAGCGGGTCAATCTCAAGAATCAATCTGTCAGCGGTATTTACGCCCCGTCAAGCAACCTGTGGATACGAATTCGCGATGGCTTTCAGATGGAGCCGATGAATACTCCCTTGGAGATAGAGCAAGTTCGCTGGCTTAGCGCAAGACCTGACTATGTTCATCGCTCCATGGCTAGATCGTCTCGCTATTTGTTTTATATCGTGCAAGAAGTGCACACACGAAATATGCCGATGGAGATTGCACTCCTACCCTTTATCGAGAGTGCCTTTGTAACGCATGCTAAATCCAGTGCAAAGGCGATGGGCTTATGGCAATTTATGCCGGCAACCGGAAAAGACTTTCAGCTGACACAAAACGTTTTTAGAGACGAGCGTAGGGATGTACTGCAATCGACCGATGCTGCCCTCGATTATTTGCAGCGTTTACATAAGCAATTTGGTAGTTGGGAGCTTGCTTTAGCGGCTTATAACTGGGGTGCGGGTAATGTGGCTAAAGCCCAGAAGCGCAATTTGGCTGCCAGGCTGCCTACTGATTACCTCAGCCTAAAAATGCCTAATGAGACTCGTAACTATGTTCCCAAGCTCATGGCTTATCGTCAAATCGTTTTAGATCCTGAGGCTTATGGAATTGTCTTGCCTGAATTGGAGAATCATCCTTACTTTGTGGCGGTAGATGTTGGTAGTGATATTGACGTTGATTTAGTGATTAAGTTGGCAGAGATTCCATCCGAAGAGTTTCATAATCTCAATCCATCATTTAATAAGCCAGTGATTTTAAGTAATGCCAATCAGCAGATCTTGCTGCCTTTTGGGCATGCAGAGATCTTTCAAGAAAACCTCAAAAAGTACACCAAGCCACTCTCCACTTGGACCGCGGTGCGCATTGCAAAAACTGAGCCAGTAGATAGGGCTGCTAAGACCTTGGGGGTTGATCCAGACGCCCTACGTGATATCAATGGCATTCCAAAGGGGATGCGTATTCGGGCGGGGTCAACTGTATTAATCCCAAAAACTAGTCAACATACTGGCGATATCTCGCTGGCAATGGCCGAGAATGCCAATCTCAGTTTGGTTAAACCAGCTCCAGCGCTTAAAAAATGTGCAAAAGGGGCCAAGTGCGCATCAGGAAAGTCCTCAAAAACAGCGGCGCAGGGCAAATCCGCCCCAAATAGCGCTGGTTCTCAGCATAAACACGCATCGACAGGGCTTGCAAAATCTGCGAAAAATGGAACTGCGAAAGTTACTAGCCCTGCAGCTAAGACGTCAAATGCCAAAGGAACTAGCAAAATCCAATAATTTCAGAATCTTTAATTTACTTATTTAGGTTGACCATGTCCTATAAATCAGAACACGAACGCTCCATTAAAGACCCAGATGGTTTCTGGGGAGAGCAGGCAAAACTCATTCACTGGGAGAAGCCATTTAACAAGGTTCTGGATTACGCAAACCCTCCGTTTGCGAAATGGTTTGAAGGCGGCTTAACCAATCTTTGCTACAACGCAGTTGATCGCCATCTCAAGGATCGTGCGGATCAAATTGCTCTCGTTGCTGTGTCAACAGAAACCAATGTAGAAAAAGCATACACATTTAAAGAGCTCTACGAAGAAGTCAATCGTATGGCTGCTATCTACAAAGCCAATGGTGTGCAAAAAGGCGATCGCGTATTGATCTACATGCCGATGATTGCTGAAGCCTGTTTTGCAATGCTCGCTTGCGCCCGTATCGGCGCTATTCACTCTGTAGTGTTTGGTGGCTTTGCATCCCATAGCCTAGCTTCACGTATTGATGATGCAAAACCAAAGATGATTGTGACTTCAGAGGCAGGATCACGTGGTGGCAAATCAGTTCCTTACAAGCCATTGCTGGATGAAGCTATTACTCTGGCAAGTTACAAGCCAGAAAAAGTATTGATCGTGAATCGCGGTTTAACTGAGTTCACTACAGTTGCTGGACGTGATTTGGATTATGCGAGTGAGCGCCAAAAACACTTAAATGACTTGGTGCCTGTTGAGTGGGTTGATGCTACGCATCCTTCTTATATTCTGTATACATCCGGTACAACCGGCAAGCCTAAGGGCGTGCAGCGTGATACCGGTGGTTACGCTGTGGCCTTGATGTCCACGATGAACCACATCTTCTGTGGCAAGCCTGGTGAAACCATGTTTACTACTTCAGATATTGGTTGGGTTGTTGGTCATAGCTACATCATCTATGGCCCATTGCTCAATGGTATGGCTACGATCATGTATGAGGGCACACCATTGAGCCCAGATGCAGGTATTTGGTGGAAGCTGGTAGAGAAGTACAAAGTTTCTGTCATGTTCTCTGCGCCAACAGCAGTTCGTGTTTTGAAGAAACAAGATCCTGCATTCTTAACAAAATATGATCTTTCAACATTACGTGCCTTGTTCTTGGCAGGCGAGCCTTTAGATGAGCCGACTGCAAGCTGGATTCATGATGCGATCAAGAAGCCGATTGTTGATAACTACTGGCAGACAGAAACTGGCTGGCCTATGTTGGCAATTCAGCGTGGTGTTGAAGTCATGCCGCATAAATTTGGTTCACCTGGCGTTCCTTCATTTGGTTACAACATGAAGTTGCTTGATGATGCGACTTCAGAAGAGTTGGGTTCAGATAAGAAGGGCGTGATTGCCATCGAAGGACCTCTGCCTCCAGGTTGTATGCAAACTGTTTGGGGTGATGACAAGCGCTTTGTCAGTACTTACTGGGAAACCATTCCTGGTAAGACGATTTATTCCACCTTTGACTGGGGTATTAAGGATGACGACGGCTATTTCTTCATCTTGGGCCGTACCGATGATGTGATTAACGTTGCCGGCCACCGTTTAGGCACTCGTGAGATCGAGGAGAGTATTTCTGGCCATTCCAATGTTTCAGAAGTGGCGGTAGTGGGTATTGAGGATAAGCTCAAAGGGCAGGCTGCGATTGCTTTTGTGATTCCTAAGGATTCTTCGAATACCGCAACTTTGGAAGCGGAGTGCATGAAAACTGTGGATTCCACATTAGGCGCGATTGCTCGTCCAGGACGTGTTTATATTGTGACGGCCTTGCCTAAGACGCGTTCTGGCAAGATTGTCCGCCGCGCACTCCAAGCAGTGGCTGAAGGGCGTGATCCTGGTGATATCAGCACCATGGAAGATCAGACTGTTTTAGCTCAAATTAAGACCATCATCGAGCAAAGCGCCAAGTCTTAAATTTCCTCAGGAAATGATCAAAATAAGCCCCTCAGTCGGATGACTTGGGGGCTTATTACCTTCCAGGCTTGATTGGCTGGGAATCCAAGGGTTTATACGCAAAACTGGTATCATTATTAGGTTCAAAACTTAATAAATTACCCTAGCGCTTAAAGACACTCACCTCCCGCACAAACAGTCCTGGGTTGGTCTTTTTGGGGTGTTGAGCGTCGGATGGAGCAGGGACTGGAGATGGTTTGTCACCCTTGCTTCCTTCTTTTCCTCCCGCCGTGTTGGCTCTAGCCGACGGCACTGTATTTCCCGGTCTTAGTATTGGCGCCCCTGGCGAAACTACCGGCGAAGTCGTTTTCAATACCGCACTCACTGGCTACCAAGAGATCATTACTGATCCGAGTTATTCACGCCAAATCGTGACACTGACTTATCCCCATATTGGTAACGTTGGGGTGAATGCTCAGGATGCTGAGTCGGATCAAATTCATGCGGCTGGTTTAGTCGTCAAGGATCTCTCCAAGCGCGTATCGAATTTCCGCTCTGAAGAAAGCCTCGATAGCTACCTGACTAAAGCAGGTCTAGTGGGTATCTCAGGCATCGACACTCGCAAACTTACTCGCATCCTGCGCGACAAAGGCGCTCAGTCTGGCGCAATCGTTGCTGGCAAGATGGGCGATGACGTAGAGGCTCTCGGTAAGAAAGCTTTGGAATTGGCTAAAGCTTTCCCGGGTATGGCTGGTTTAGATCTGGCTAAGGTAGTGACTACCAAGTCCCCATATCAATGGCGCGAAGCCGAGTGGGATCTTCATGGTCCAGACGGCAAACCTGCATACAGAACTTTAGATACGAGTAAGCCAATCAAAAAAGTCGTTGCTTATGACTTTGGTGTGAAGCGCAATATTTTGCGCATGCTCACCGAGCGTGGTTGTGAGTTAACGATTGTTCCGGCACAAACTAGTGCTGCGGAAGTATTGGCGATGAACCCAGATGGCGTGTTCTTCTCAAACGGCCCCGGCGATCCCGGTCCTTGTGATTACGCGATTGCTGCTGCAAAAGAAATTATTGAAAAGGGTGTTCCAACATTTGGTATTTGCTTGGGTCACCAGATCATGGGCTTAGCTGCTGGCGCTAAAACTTTGAAAATGAAGTTTGGCCACCACGGTGCAAACCACCCTGTAAAAGATTTGGATACTGGGCGCGTAGCGATTACCTCCCAGAACCATGGTTTTGCAGTCGATGCGAATACTCTGCCTGACAACATTCGTGTGACGCACGTCTCTTTATTTGACGGATCCCTACAAGGTTTGGCTTGGAAAGATAAGCCTGCTTTGTGTTTCCAAGGTCACCCTGAGGCCTCACCAGGTCCTCATGACATTGCCTATTTATTTGATCGTTTTGTGGAGCTCATGAATGCTGCCGCTGTTGGTAATAAGGGGGGCAAATAATGCCTAAGCGTAGCGACATTAAAAGCATTCTGATTATTGGTGCAGGTCCAATTGTGATTGGACAGGCCTGTGAGTTTGACTATTCTGGTGCGCAAGCTTGTAAAGCACTGCGTGACGAAGGTTACAAAGTTATCTTGGTCAATAGCAATCCTGCAACCATCATGACTGACCCAGAGATGGCGGATGTGACTTACATCGAGCCAATCACATGGGAAGTAGTAGAGCGCATTATTGCGACTGAGAAACCAGATGCGATTTTGCCAACAATGGGCGGACAAACTGCCTTGAACTGTGCACTCGATTTACATCGCCATGGCGTTCTCGAGAAATACGGTTGCGAATTGATTGGTGCTTCACCCGAAGCAATTGATAAAGCGGAAGATCGTCAAAAGTTTAAAGATGCAATGACCAAAATTGGTCTAGGATCTGCCAAGTCTGGTATTGCGCATTCGATGGATGAAGCGCACGAAGTTCAGCAACGCATTCAGAAAGAAACTGGCAGCTTAGGTTTTCCGGTAGTCATTCGTCCTTCATTCACGATGGGTGGATCAGGCGGCGGTATTGCCTATAACCGTGAAGAGTTTGAAGAGATTTGCAAGCGCGGCTTAGATTTATCACCAACCCGTGAGCTCTTAATTGAAGAGTCTCTCTTAGGTTGGAAAGAGTTTGAGATGGAAGTTGTGCGTGACCGTGCCGATAACTGCATCATCGTTTGCTCAATCGAAAACTTAGACCCGATGGGTGTGCATACCGGTGACTCGATTACTGTCGCGCCTGCACAAACCTTGACGGATAAAGAATATCAATTGATGCGTAATGCATCAATTGCAGTATTGCGTGAAATTGGTGTTGATACTGGCGGTTCAAACGTGCAGTTCTCCATTAACCCAGTAGATGGTCGCATGATCGTCATTGAGATGAACCCTCGGGTTTCACGTTCATCGGCGCTGGCCTCTAAAGCAACGGGTTTCCCAATCGCCAAGATTGCTGCGAAGCTGGCAGTGGGTTACACCTTAGATGAGTTGAAGAACGACATTACCGGTGGTGCAACCCCAGCATCCTTTGAGCCATCAATCGATTATGTAGTTACGAAGATTCCTCGTTTTGCGTTTGAGAAATTCCCGCAAGCGGATTCTCGTTTAACAACACAGATGAAGTCAGTTGGCGAGGTGATGGCAATCGGCCGCACCTTCCAAGAATCATTCCAAAAAGCATTGCGCGGTTTAGAGGTTGGTGTTGACGGTCTGGATGAAGTTTCAACAGATCTAGATGACATCATTCAAGAAATCGGCGAGCCAGGCCCAGATCGTATTTGGTATTTGGCGGATGCATTCCGTATGGGAATGGGTTTAGACGAGGTTTACAACGAGACTAAGGTGGATCCTTGGTTCTTGGAGCAGATCGAAGAACTCATCACAATGGAGACGGAACTCAAACAGCGCAAGATTGATAGCCTGTCAGCCCCTGAGTTGCGCTTCATTAAGCAAAAAGGTTTCTCGGATCGTCGCTTAGCGAAATTATTGGGGGTCGATGCTTCCTCTGTTCGTGCAGCTCGTCATCGTCTCAAAGTAGTCCCTGTATATAAGCGTGTGGATACCTGTGCAGCAGAGTTCTCTACAAATACTGCGTATTTGTATTCCACCTACGAAGCAGAGCACGGCGAGTGCGAATCTCAGCCAACAAACAAAGACAAGATCATGGTCTTGGGCGGTGGTCCAAACCGTATCGGTCAAGGTATTGAGTTTGACTACTGCTGCGTACACGCTGCTTTAGCAATGCGCGATGATGGATATGAAACCATTATGGTGAACTGCAATCCAGAAACCGTTTCTACTGACTACGACACATCCGATCGTTTGTATTTTGAACCATTGACTCTAGAGGATGTTTTAGAGATCGTAGCTATTGAAAAGCCTAAAGGTGTGATCGTTCAGTATGGCGGTCAGACTCCATTGAAGTTGGCTTTGGATCTTGAGGCGAATGGTGTTCCGATCATTGGCACATCACCAGACATGATCGATGCTGCAGAAGATCGTGAGCGCTTCCAGAAGTTATTGCATGAATTGAACTTGCGTCAGCCGCCTAACCGGACAGCGCGTGCGGAAGATGAGGCTCTGAAGCTTGCTGAAGAAATTGGTTACCCATTGGTAGTGCGTCCATCCTATGTATTGGGTGGTCGCGCCATGGAAATCGTCCACGATGGTCGTGATCTCGAGCGCTATATGCGTGAGGCAGTCAAGGTTTCTCATGACTCACCAGTATTGTTAGATCGCTTCCTAAATGATGCGATTGAGTGCGATGTGGACTGTATTAGTGATGGTCAACGTGTGTTTATTGGTGGTGTGATGGAGCATATTGAACAAGCTGGCGTTCACTCTGGTGACTCTGCCTGTTCATTGCCGCCATACTCACTATCTGATGAGACGATCGCAGAAATCAAACGTCAAACTGCGGCGATGGCCAAGGGCCTTAATGTAGTTGGTCTAATGAACGTGCAGTTTGCGATCCAGAACGTTGACGGTAAAGATGTCATTTACGTCCTCGAGGTAAACCCGCGCGCTTCCCGTACTGTGCCATTTGTATCGAAGGCAACCGGTTTGCAGTTAGCCAAGATTGCAGCGCGCTGCATGGTTGGGCAGACTCTGGATCAGCAGGGCATTAAATCAGAAGTAAAGCCTGCTTACTATTCAGTGAAAGAAGCAGTATTCCCATTCAATAAGTTCCCTGGCATTGATCCAATCCTGGGGCCAGAGATGCGTTCTACTGGTGAAGTCATGGGTGTTGGTAAAACCTTTGGCGAAGCCTTATTCAAATCTCAGCTAGGCGCTGGCATTAAATTGCCTAAGAGCGGAACTGTGGTGTTGACTGTTAAGAATGGTGATAAGCCTAAAGCAGTAGAGGTCGCTAAGCTCTTGCATCAATTGGGCTTCCCAATGGTGGCTACCAAAGGGACGGCTGCCGCTATTGAAGCAGCTGGTTTGCCAGTTCGCGTAGTCAATAAAGTAAAAGATGGTCGCCCACATATTGTGGACTTGATCAAGAATGGTGAAATCTCTTTAGTATTCACTACTGTGGATGAGACTCGTACAGCCATTGCTGACTCACGCTCTATTCGTACAAGTGCACAGGCTAATAACGTGACTTATTACACTACGATTAGTGCGGCACGTGCAGTAATGGATGGTTTAATGACTTCACAAAATGGCAACAAAGAGTCTCTTGAAGTGTATTCGTTGCAGAATCTGCATAAGACTCTCAATTAATTTAAGTTAGGTAAGAAGCATGAGCACAATTCCGATTACTAAGCGTGGTGCAGAACTCCTCAAGGAAGAGTTACATCGCTTAAAGCATGTAGAGCGCCCATCAGTGATTAATGCTATCTCTGAGGCGCGTGCACAGGGTGATCTTTCTGAGAACGCTGAATACGATGCCGCTAAAGAGAAGCAGGGCTTCATTGAAGGCCGCATTCAGGAGCTTGAGGGAAAACTCTCTGCAGCCCAAATTATTGATCCAGCAACTTTGGATGTGAATGGCCGTGTAGTGTTTGGTGCGACTGTAGATCTTGAGGATCTAGAGGATGGTACTAAGCTCACCTATCAAATCGTTGGTGATGATGAGGCTGATATTGAGCTCAATAAGATCTCCATTAGTTCACCAATTGCCCGCGCTTTGATTAGCAAAGAAGAGGGTGATGTTGTTTCAGTTCAGGCCCCTGGTGGTAATCGCGAAGTAGAAATTCTTGCGGTTCGTTACATCTAATACAAGTCAGAATTAATATGCAGAATCTAGGGGCTCCGAATCATATGGGAGCTCAAAGACTCTTTATCGTGATTGCTGGTTTATGGGTAGGTAGCTTGCTCGCCGTAGGCTACTTGGTTGCCCCAGCTATTTTCAGCACGATGAGTGACCGTCAGGCAGCAGGGATGGTTGCTGGCAGCATTTTTAAATTAGAGGCTTACCTCAGCTTGATTGTCTGTATCGGCCTCATGGTTTTGGCTAACCTCTTAGTGAATCGTGACCTCAATCAATACAGACTCATTCGCTGGCTTTTATTGGCCATGTTGCTATGTTCTATTGCTGCGGCTTTTGTCTTCATCCCCTGGATGAATGCTCTGAGAGATGTCGCTTTAGCTCAAGGCATGCCTGTAATGCTCTCACCATCAGCAACTTTGTTTGGCAGGCTGCATGGTGCCTCCAGCATTCTATTTATGCTGCAGAGTCTTCTGGGCATCTTCTTGGTTTGGCGACTCACTAAGAGATGAAATCGGAGCCAAGGTAAAAGTTAAACCAAGAGTTAAGCAATAAAAAACGCCGACTAGCGGCGTTTTTCTATTTCTGACGAGCGCTCTCGCTCCCATCACACTTAATGGATCAAGAGCCCAATGATTTCTTTTTGGTGCTGCTCATACGTACCTTGCGCTTCTTAATTGGGGCAGGTACTGCAACTGCTTTGCGATAGCCTGGCGATGACCAACCAATTTTGGATTCAGCAGCATCAGCGCGTAGGACGCGTTTCTTCGGGGTGGCGCTTTTTACAGCTGCAGCTCTTTCGAATGGTGACTTGCTAGCAGCAGAGCGTCGATCCGATCTCTCGGAAGTGCTGGTGCGAACACCGGTTTTTGCTACTACACGATTCGGTTGACGTTTAGTGCGGGGTGCTTGCAATGATTTCTTAGTTTGCTTGCTGGATCGACCCAAATTGAGCATTGCTGCGTCAACGATATCGATAGGCTTCCACAGTACGAGTAATTTTCCGATGTGCTGAACTGGAGCTGCACCCAGTTTGTCGCAGAGCTCTTCATAGATGGCAATGCGCGCATCACGATCATCACCAAATACGCGAACTTTAATCAGTCCATGATGAGAAATAGCTAGCTTTGCCTCTTTAATGACCGCAGGGGTCAGGCCGTCGCCACCAATCATGACAACTGGGCTTAGTCCATGGGCGTCAGCTTTAAGGGATTTACGTTGTGCGGGGGTAATAGTAAGTGCAGTCATGGGCTCGATGATAGAGCATTAGGGCTTGTAAAACAGGGCTTTTGACCCCATATAAGACCATATGAAGATGATTTAAGTCGATTCCTTTTGCCTTGTAGGGCATAAACAAGGAAAATGGACGTCGAAAGTGGGTAAGTTGTGGCAAAGAATAAATTTAATAAAAGTTGGTTGCAGGATCATCTAAATGATCCGTACGTGAAGATGGCTCAAAAAGAGGGTTATCGTGCACGAGCCGTTTATAAGCTGAGTGAGATAGACGAGCAGGACCGACTGATCAAAGCAGGAATGACCATTGTGGATCTTGGGAGTGCGCCTGGGAGCTGGTCTCAGTACGCCCGTAATCGCCTAACTGAACTTGGTAAAAATAATCCGAATATTGAATCCGGAAAGCCGGATGGAACCATCATCGCGATTGATATTCTGCCGATGGAGGATATTGCTGACGTTTCCTTTATTCAAGGAGACTTCCGTGAGGATGAGGGTTTAAAGGCGCTTGAAGCGCTTTTGCCTGCTGATGCGGATGGTAAGGTCGATTTGGTGATGTCCGATATGGCACCCAATTTATCTGGTGTTGGGGTGGCAGATGCTGCTCGAATGGCCTTTTTAGCTGAAATTGCCCTAGATTTTTCGGTTCAGCACCTCAAGCCCGAGGGGGCCTTACTAATTAAGTGCTTTAACGGTAGTGGCTATAGTCAAATCGTTGAATCCTTTAAGAAGGTCTTTAAAACAGTAGCTTCCAGAAAGCCCAAAGCCTCCAGAGCAAAGTCCTCGGAGATCTTTTTGTTGGGTAGAGACCTTAAACCACCTAAATAACCCCCTGAGAGTAGGGGTTTATTAAATAAATTGGGTCTCAACCCTTGAAAAAGCCTGGTAGTAGAATCAAATACTTAGGTATAGCAATCCGCTTTAACTCCCGGATTAATCCGGCAAAGGTCTGTTTTGAATAACAACATGCTGCAAAAAATTGGTGTTTGGCTCATCGTGGGTCTCGTGCTCTTTACTGTTTTTAAACAGTTTGATAAGCCAAGAGACGCCAATCAAGTCACCTATTCTCAATTTATGGACGATGCCAAGACTGGCAAAGTAAAACGAGTTGATGTGCAAGGTCGCACTCTGCAAGTGACGCCGAATGACGGCAGCAAGTATTCCATCATCTCCCCAGGAGATATTTGGATGGTTGGCGATTTGATGAAATACGGTGTTCAAGTAACCGGTAAAGCCGATGACGAACCGAATATGTTGGTTTCTGCTTTGTATTACCTCGGACCCACTTTATTGATTATTGGTTTCTGGTTCTTCATGATGCGTCAGATGCAGGGTGGCGGTAAGGGTGGGGCATTCTCATTCGGTAAATCCAAAGCGCGCTTGATTGATGAGAATAGCAATACTGTTACTTTTGCTGATGTTGCTGGTTGCGATGAAGCTAAGGAAGAAGTCTTTGAGATTGTGGATTTCTTAAAAGACCCGCAAAAGTTTCAAAAGCTCGGTGGTCGCATTCCGCATGGCGTATTGCTAGTAGGCCCTCCGGGTACTGGTAAGACCCTGTTGGCTCGTGCGATTGCAGGCGAAGCAAAAGTTCCTTTCTTCTCCATCTCTGGTTCAGATTTCGTAGAGATGTTTGTTGGTGTCGGTGCATCACGTGTGCGCGACATGTTTGAGAACGCCAAGAAAAATTCCCCTTGCATCATCTTTATTGATGAGATCGATGCGGTTGGTCGTCATCGTGGTGCTGGTATGGGCGGCGGCAATGATGAGCGCGAGCAAACTCTGAACCAAATGCTGGTTGAGATGGATGGTTTTGAAAGTAATAGCGGTGTAATCGTTGTTGCTGCAACTAACCGCTCTGATGTTTTGGATCGCGCCTTATTGCGTCCAGGTCGTTTTGACCGTCAAGTACACGTTGGCTTGCCAGACATTCGGGGTCGCGAGCAAATCCTGCAAGTGCATATGCGCAAAGTTCCGATTGATCCAGACGTAGACGCAGCTGTATTGGCACGCGGCACTCCTGGTTTCTCCGGTGCTGATTTAGCAAACTTGGTCAATGAGTCTGCATTGTTTGCAGCGCGTCGTAATAAGCGTGCAGTGGATATGAAGGACTTCGAGGATGCTAAAGACAAGATCTACATGGGTCCTGAGCGTAAGTCTGCAGTCATGCGTGAAGAAGAGCGTCGTAATACGGCGTATCACGAGTCTGGTCATGCTGTGGTTGCTAAGGTTCTACCTAAAGCCGATCCAGTACATAAGGTCACCATCATGCCGCGCGGTATGGCTCTTGGTGTGACATGGCAGTTGCCAGAGTTTGATCGTGTGAACTTGTATAAAGATCGCATGATGGAAGAGTTGGCGATTTTGTTTGGCGGACGTGCTGCTGAAGAAGTCTTCCTGCATTCCATGAGTACGGGTGCATCTAATGACTTTGAACGTGCCACCAAAATGGCGCGTGATATGGTGACGCGTTACGGCATGAGTGATAGTTTAGGTACGATGGTCTACGTTGATACCGAGTCTGAGAGCATGTTCGGTCGTACTAGTTCGAAGACAGTTTCTGAATTAACTCAACAAAAGGTGGATTCAGAGATTCGCGCCTTGGTTGATAGCCAATATGCATTGGCAAGATCCATCCTTGAGCAAAATCGTGACAAAGTTGAGGCGATGGTTGCTGCTTTGCTGGAATGGGAAACCATTGATGCTGAGCAAATCAATGACATCATGGAAGGTCGTCCACCACGTGCACCAAAGCCGCCACCAGCAACCCAGTTTGGTAACTCTGCTGGTACGCCAGGTCCTGCTGCCGGTGCTGCACCAGCGACTGCTTAATTAGCCCAAGCTAATAGCAAGGTGATGAAGCAAAATCTGCCCGCAACATGGCGTTGCGGGCGTTTTCTTTTTGACTTCAGTAAACGTCAATGCCCACTCGTGATGGGCATTCTCAATGCCACACCGGATTCCTTTTCGGATGGTGGCAAGTTCAAAACGCCAAGTGATGCTATTGCGCAAGCAGAGCGCATGATTGCTGATGGTGCTGACATCATTGATATTGGTGGTGAATCTACTCGCCCTGGTGCGGAGCCTGTTTCTCTACAAGAAGAATTGGATCGCGTCTTGCCTGTCATTGAGGCTATAAAAGATTGCGGCGTAGCCTTGTCAATCGATACCTATAAAGCTGAGACTATGCGCCAAGCACTCAAGTCTGGAGTCGATTGTGTGAATGACATCTGGGCGTTACGGCAAGAGGGCGCAGTAGATGCAATCATAGAGAGTGATCAAGATAATCCAGATAAGCAATGCGGCATTGTTTTGATGCACATGCAACGTGACCCACAAACAATGCAATTTGATCCTGAGTATCAAGATGTGATTGCGGAAGTAAAAGAATTTTTACAAGAGCGCGTTAACTTGCTGGTCAATCGAGGCGTTGCTAAAAATAGAATTGCCATCGATCCTGGTTTTGGATTTGGGAAGAGCTTGGAGCATAACCTCAAGATGCTGGCCGATTTTGATCAATTCTCCCAATTGGGTTATCCGGTCTTAGCAGGGATTTCTCGTAAATCCATGTTGGGCAAACTAACAGGCCGTGATACCAACGATCGTGTGGCTCCTAGTGTGGCTGCTGCCATTCTGGCGGCAGATCGGGGTGCTCGCATCATCCGCGTCCATGATGTTCAAGAGACCGTTGACTCCCTCAAGCTCTGGGAAGCTATTCAAGACGAATAAGTCAATAAAACATGTCAGATAAAAGCTCACAAGTTTTATAATTAAGCCCATGAAAAAACAATACTTTGGAACTGATGGCATCCGCGGTGAAGTAGGGCAATTTCCGATTGTTCCGGAGTTTATTACCCGCCTTGGCTATGCTGCTGGAAAAGTGCTGGTGCAAAACGCTAAGCCAGGTGAGCGTTGCAAAGTATTGATTGGAAAAGATACCCGTGTTTCTGGTTATTTATTGGAAGCTGCTTTAGAGGCTGGCTTTGCTGCTGCTGGTGTTGATGTCATGCTGTGTGGACCAATGCCTACCCCAGGTGTTGCTTACCTGACTAAGGCCTTGCGCTTATCCGCCGGTGTAGTGATTTCAGCATCACATAATGCTTATCAAGATAACGGTATTAAATTTTTCTCTGCCGAAGGCGGTAAGCTCACCGACGAGTTTGAGTTAGCAATCGAAGCTGAACTTGCTAAACCGATGGGCTGCGTTAGTTCAAAAGAATTAGGTAAGGCCTTCCGTTTAGATGATGCTGCCGGCCGTTATATCGAATTTTGTAAATCCACCTTTCCTGGCGAGCTCAATCTCAAGGGAATGAAGTTGGTAGTCGATTGCGCAAATGGTGCCGCATATCACACGGCTCCCCATGTTTTTCATGAGCTCGGTGCAGAAGTGATCTCGATTGGTGTTCAACCAGATGGTAGAAACATTAATGATGGATGCGGTGCCACTGCTCCAGCGGCACTCATTGAAAAAGTCAAAGAGACTAAAGCGGATCTTGGGATAGCTTTGGATGGAGATGCTGATCGTTTACAGATGGTTGATGCTTCAGGCAGATTATTTAATGGCGATGAGCTCTTATACGTACTCGCAAAAGATCGTCTTGCCCGCGGAAAAAATTTAGGCGGTGTGGTTGGTACTTTGATGACCAACCTCGCTGTTGAAAATGCCATCAAAGCTTTGGGGATTGGATTTGAGCGCGCTAATGTGGGCGATCGTTATGTCTTGGAGCTGCTCAAGCAAAAAGGGTGGATTATTGGTGGTGAAGGCTCTGGCCATCTCTTGTGTCTAGATCAGCACTCCACTGGTGATGGCACTATCGCTGCATTGCAGGTATTAGCCGCTATGAGTCAGGCCAAGAAGACGCTGGCACAGCTACTGGAGTCCGTGAACCTATTCCCCCAAGTCCTCATTAATATCAAATTTAAGGCTGGCTATGACTGGAGGGCTGATAACACCCTCAAATCCCAGATTACTCAAGTAGAAACAGAGCTTAAAGACACGGGTAGGGTGCTGATCCGCGCCTCTGGCACTGAACCCGTCTTGAGGGTCATGGTTGAGGCGAATGATGGTGCGGTTGCAATGAATGCAGCCAAGAGTATTGCTAGTCTAATCCCATCATCCTAAGTCATTGAATTTACTGAGGTAATTTTCAGTAAATTTACTGTCACAAAAGAGTCATACTCAATCCGTATTGTTCAGTTATCGCAATGTTGCGTGAACTATACGAGGATTACTCCACATGAAATCATTCTTGAAAAAAGCACTAGTTATTGGTGCGATTTCAGTAGCCCCAGTTGCATTTGCAGCCGATATGACCGGTGCTGGCGCAACATTCCCATACCCAATGTACGCCAAATGGGCAGAAGCCTACAAAGCAAAAACAGGCTCCAACTTAAATTATCAATCCATTGGTTCTTCCGGTGGTATCAAGCAAATCAAAGCAAAGACTGTAGATTTTGGTGCATCAGATAATCCAGTCAAATTTGAAGATTTGGAAAAGGATGGTTTAGTCCAGTTCCCAGCAATCATTGGTGGTGTAGTACCGGTAATTAACGTTGAAGGTGTTAAGCCTTACGAGCTCAAGTTATCACCAGATACTTTGGCTGATATTTTTCAAGGTGTGATCACCAACTGGAATGACAGACGCCTTGTGTTGAATAACCCTGGTTTGAAGATGCCTGACATGCCAATCACTGTTGTTCACCGTGCGGACGGTTCTGGAACTACTGCAATTTTTACCAATTACCTGGCTAAAGTAAGTCAAAACTGGAAAGAAGCTGTTGGTGAAGGTGCAGCAGTTAAATGGCCAGCTGCCTCTTCTGTAGGCGGCAAAGGTAACGAAGGTGTTGCTGCGAACGTATCTCGTGTTAAAGGTGCGATTGGTTACGTGGAATATGCGTATGCTAAGAAAAACAAGCTGATTAGCGTTTCTTTGAAAAACAAAGATGGTCAATTTGTTCAGCCTGACGACACTACTTTTGCAGCAGCAGCAGCAGGTACTGATTGGTCTAAGATTCCAGGTATGGGTACATTTATTACCAATGCTACTGGTGCAAAATCATGGCCAATTACTGGCGCATCATTTATCTTGATGTACAAAAACCCAGAGAAGAAAGCTAACTCTGCAGAAGTGTTGAAGTTCTTTGACTTTGCTTTCAAAGAAGGCAAGCAAATGGCTCTTGAGCTTAACTATGTTCCAATGCCTGACGTAACTACTGACTTTATTCGTAAGAATGTATGGTCTAGCATTGCCACTAAGTAATTTGTTAGATTGATTGTTTAATCTCAACACTGAAACAGCTCCACCTTTGTGTGGGGCTGTTTCATCATTAAATGAAGTCAAAACATGATTGAATCAACACAGTCACACTCAGCACCAACGCCCCAGGCTTTGCGTATTGCTAAGTTGCAACGTATTCAAGATTTCTTATTCCATGGAATAACTCAATTTTTTGCCTTATCTGTGCTGATTGCGCTGATTGGTATCATCATTTCCTTGGTGATCAACGCTTGGCCAGCATTGGATAAATTTGGCATTAGCTTTTTCTTCACCAAAGAGTGGGACATTATTAATGGTGAATTTGGTGGCCTCATTGCCATCTATGGCACCTTAGTAACCTCTCTGATTGCCTTACTGATTGCTGTTCCTTTAAGTTTTGGTATTGCGGTATTTCTGACTGAACTTTGCCCAGCCCCTCTTCGTAGACCGCTGGGTACCGCTGTTGAGTTACTCGCAGCTGTGCCATCCATCATTTACGGTATGTTTGGCTTGTTTATCTTTGCACCTATTTTTGCTGACTATATTCAGCCCGCATTGCAAGGAACTTTGGGCCACATCCCTGGTTTAGGAATTCTGTTCTCAGGCCCAATGAATGGTATCGGCGTTTTATGTGCTGGCCTGATTTTAGCGATGATGGTTTTGCCTTTTATTTCGTCCGTCATGCGCGACGTCTTTGAAATCGTTCCACCAGTTCTGAAAGAATCAGCCTATGGTATTGGCTGCACTACTTGGGAAGTGGTTAAGAATGTTGTGCTCCCTTATACAAAAGCCGGTGTGATTGGCGGCATTATGTTGGGATTGGGCCGGGCACTTGGTGAAACTATGGCGGTTACTTTTGTGATTGGTAATGCTCACCGTCTTTCTGCTTCATTATTCTCACCAGGTAATTCGATTGCCTCAACATTGGCTAATGAATTCGGTGAGGCTGAGCTTGGAGCCCATTATTCATCTTTATTTGCATTAGGCCTTGCGCTATTCATGATTACTTTTGTCGTGTTAGCGATTGCCAAGTGGATGCTCATCAGCATGGAAAAAAAGCAGGGACTTAAAACATGAACGGCTTATCTAATATCAATCCGGCAATTTTTGCTAGACGGAAGCGTGCCAATAAGATTGGCTTAGTTCTATCTACTGCTGCTATGGCATTGGGAATGGCCTTTTTGCTATGGATTTTGAGTGTTTTATTTTTAAAAGGCTTTTCTTCTATCAGTTTGGATGTATTCACTCAAAGCACGCCTGCACCTGGTTCAGACGGTGGGGGTTTAGCGAACGCGATTGTTGGTAGCTTAATGATTGTAGGAAGCTGTACTCTGATTAGTACGCCGATTGGCGTATTGGCCGGCTTATATCTCTCAGAGTATGGAGATAGAAGCAAGGTGGCCTCAGTAACCCGCTTTGTGACCGACATCATGCTATCTGCGCCATCGATTGTGATTGGCTTGTTTGTTTACGCCATTGTGGTCGCACAAGTAAGACATTTCTCAGGTTGGGCCGGCACGATCGCATTGGCTTTAATTGCGATACCAGTGGTAGTTCGCACAACTGAGAATATGCTGCGCTTAGTACCCGGAAGTTTGCGTGAGGCTGCCTATGCCTTAGGTACTCCAAAGTGGAAAGTAGCATTCATGATCACTTTGCGCGCTGCCCAAAGCGGTGTAATTACTGGTATTTTGCTGGCACTTGCCCGAGTAAGTGGTGAAACAGCGCCATTACTCTTTACCGCCCTGAATAATCAGTTTTTCTCAAGCAATATGAATGCACCGATGGCCAATTTACCGGTGGTGATTTTCCAATTCGCAATGAGCCCTTACGATAACTGGGTTGATTTGGCCTGGGCTGCAGCTTTACTAATCACCTTTGCTGTACTGGGTCTGAATATTCTTGCGCGTGTAGTTTTCCGCCAGAAAGTACAGAGTTAATGAGTAATATGAAAACCATGTTTGACTTAAATACGATTGATAGTCAAGGAATAAGAATGAACGATACAACTACACCAGTAAAAAAAGACGTTAAAAATGCCTTGGAGGTTCGCAACCTGAACTTTTACTATGGCTCATTTCAGGGTCTAAAGGATATTAATTTAGATATTGAAGAGGGCAAGGTAACAGCATTTATTGGTCCATCTGGTTGTGGCAAGTCAACATTGCTGCGCACACTCAATCGCATGTATGACCTCTATCCAGGTCAGCGCGCTGAAGGTGAAATCAACTTTTATGGCCAGAATATTCTAGAGCCTGGACAAGATCTTAATCTCTTGCGCTCACGAATTGGTATGGTTTTCCAAAAGCCAACTCCATTCCCAATGTCAATTTATGAAAATATTGCCTTTGGTGTACGGCTTTATGAAAAGCTTTCTCGCTCTGAAATGGATGAGCGCGTAGAGTGGGCTTTGAATAAAGCCGCTTTATGGAATGAAGCTAAAGACAAGTTAAATCAAAGTGGTCTTTCATTATCAGGTGGTCAGCAGCAGCGTTTATGTATTGCTCGAGGCGTTGCGGTAAAGCCTTCCGTGATCCTTTTGGATGAGCCAACTTCAGCATTGGATCCGATTTCAACTGGAAAAATTGAAGAGCTCATTAACGAACTGAAGCATGAGTACACGATTGCGATTGTGACCCACAATATGCAGCAAGCAGCCCGTGTATCGGATTACACTGCTTATATGTACCTTGGTAGCTTGATTGAGTACGGTAAAACCGATGAAATCTTTATTAAGCCTAAGCGTAAAGAAACAGAAGATTACATAACCGGTCGATTCGGTTAATTGGAGATGAATATGCCAGATAAACACCTTTCCTCACAGTTTGATGCCGATTTAAATTCTCTCTCCAGTAGATTGCTGGAGATGGGCGGTCTTGTTGAATCCCAAATATCTTCTGCCATGCGTGCTTTTACGCAAATGGATATTGATACTTGCAATGTCGTCATCGCTAATGAAAAGACCGTCAACGATCTCGAAATTCAAATCGATATGGCTTGTACTGAGTTGATTGCACGTCGCCAACCTACTGCTCGAGATTTGCGTTTGGTGATGGCAGTATCAAAGGCTATTACTAATTTAGAACGCGCTGGTGATGAGGCAGAGCGTGTTGCTAAAAGGACCAAGCGATTGATTGAATCTGGTGTCGCTAACAATATCAACGTAGCTGAGATTCGCTTATCAGGTCAGATGGCCATTTCTTTGTTACGTCGTAGCTTAGATGCTTTTGCTCGCTTAGATACTGTGGCAGCAGCGGAGGTAGTTCAGGAAGATCGCCAGATCGATGAAGAATTCAAGGGCTTTGTTCGTAAGTTGATTACTTACATGATGGAAGATCCGCACACGATTTCCACTGGTTTAGATATGCTCACCATTGCTAAAGCCATTGAGCGTATTGGTGATCATGCGAAGAATATTGCAGAGTTTGTGATTTATATTGCTAAAGGTTCAGATGTGCGTCATATCCCCCACGAGGACTTGGTTCGCGAGGCGAATAAACCGTAACTATTGATACCAAGACGGAATTTGCTATGACTCACCGGATATTGATTGTTGAAGATGAGCCTTCGATTGCTGAGCTCATTGCAATTAATTTAAGCCATGCAGGATATGAGGTGCAAAAGGCACTTCAAACTGAAGTTGCGGCAAGCTTGATGCGCGAGGAGCTTCCAAGTCTGCTCATCTTGGATTGGATGCTCCCTGGTAAATCTGGCGTTCAATTTGCTCGAGAACTCAGGGCAAATGAACGCACTAGGTCTTTGCCAATACTCATGCTCACTGCCAAGAGTGAAGAGAACGACAAGGTCTTAGGTCTTGATTCTGGGGCCGATGATTACGTTACGAAGCCTTTTTCTCCTAAAGAGTTAGTAGCCCGTGTAAAGGCATTGCTGCGCCGACAAATACCACTGGAGGGGGATGGTCCCTTAGCTGTTGGCCCATTAAGACTGGACCCAGTTTCACATCGCGTGAGTGCTGTGTGGCCAAATAGTGATCCACAGACTTTATCTTTGGGGCCTACAGAGTTCCGATTGTTGCAATTTATGATGACCAACCCAGAAAGAGTCCATTCTCGCGAGAACTTGCTCGATAAAGTCTGGGGTAATGAGGTCTATATAGAAGAGCGCACTGTTGACGTTCACATCAAGAGACTCAGGGCAGCCTTATCTCCAGCAGACTGTGATCGCTACATAGAAACAGTCCGGGGTAGCGGCTACCGAGTCACGAAAACTCCCACCCAGACCTGATATTCATTGGGTGGGGTGGGGATTTTCCATTTCCCTGGTGCAGATGCTCTAAGATTGCGGAATGTTCTCCGTTTTTTTTCGCTTTTTTCTTCTCATTTGCGCAGCTTTTTTTGCTGCTTTGATTGCTGAATCTAATTTTGGCTCTATTACAGGTATTTCGGTAGGCATTGCTTTTTTATCGATACCGCTGATCTACTCCTACATTAACTTAGCCCGCCTACGAAAATACACCGTAGAAGATCGGCTGGAGTCAATGCCACTGCCAAGCGGTTACTGGGAGGAGGTTTTCTTTTACCTACAACGATTAGTGCGTAACCTCAAGTTACAAATGCTATCGGTTGAGAAGCAGCACGATCGATTTATTGAAGCATTCCAGGCATCGCCAAACGGCATCATGATGCTTGATGATCAAGATCAAATTGAATGGTGCAATGCAATCTCAGAGCGCTTCTTTGGTCTACAGTTCAAGCGTGATGTTATGCAGCGCATCAACTTCTTGATCCGTCGACCTGAATTCATTCGCTATCTTCATAATCGTCATTTTGAGGAGCCATTACTTTTAGAGCGTATGGGCCCTAAATCAAATCTGAGTTTGATGCTACAAGCCTTTCCTTTTGGTGAGAAGCGCCACTTACTCTTGGTGCAAGACGTTACTGATCTACAAAAAGCAGATGCTATGCGACGCGACTTTGTGGCAAACGTTTCACATGAGATGAGAACTCCCATTACCGTATTAATGGGGTTTCTGGAAACGATCCAATCTTTAGATTTAGATAAGGCCCAACAGGATCAATATTTTGAGATGATGATGTCTCAAGCCCAGCGTATGAAAAGCCTTGTAGAGGACTTGCTAACTTTAGCTAATTTAGAAGCGAATTCTTTGCCGGCACCAACCCAGCCCATACAAATGCAGACTGTCATGGCGCTTCTGAAAAATGATGCTGAGGCACTCTCTCAGGGTCACCACGCTTTTCACTTCGATGTTGAGAGTCCTAAAAATATTCTGGGGGAAGAGCGAGAAATTCTCTCGGCATTTAGTAATTTAGTCTCTAATGCAATTCGATACACGCCTGATGTTGGCTCTATTAGCGCATCTTGGCGCGTAAATGCTGCAGGAGAGGGTGAATTCTCAGTTGTGGATACTGGCCCGGGAATCGCTTCTGAGCATCTTTCTAGGCTAACTGAGCGCTTCTATAGGGTAGATCGCAGTCGCTCACGCGATACCGGTGGAACTGGCCTAGGTCTAGCTATCGTGAAGCATATTGCGAGCCGACATCAAGCTCAATTGATTATTGAGAGTACACCTGGAAAGGGAAGTACATTTACGATGCGCTTCCCTAGGGAGAGGTTGACAGATTAGATAAAAGCTTTAATCCTTTTTATCTTTCTTGTCTTTCTTATCTTTCTTATCTTTCTTATCCTTCTTGCGTTTAGATTCCTTAGGTAATTTATCTAACTTACCGTTGGCGTAAAGGCACCAGACTTTAATTTCCTCTAGAAGTTCAGTGAGGTCCTCATAAGATAGGTTTTTAAAGTCTTGTAAGCCGATGGCTCCGGACTCTTGAAGCTGTTTAACAGCGTCTTCGTACTTATATTCACTCATAAATTTCCACGTAAAGTTGTAAGAACGGGGTAATCCTAGCAAAGTAATATGACAAAACCCCTTTTTCTGATATTTCTGGGGTTTTATTGAGTTTTGCTCCTTAAGTTCAATGAAAAATTACACAATTTTGCGAATTTTTAGCGAGAGATAGACGCCAGCACCAGCCATTGCCATGAGGACCATCACGATATAGAAAGACTCCTTAAGCCCAGGAAGGTCCTCCATATTCATTCCCATGATTCCCGTGATCAGGGTCATGGGTAAAAAAATGACTGTCATGACTGAGAGTACTTGTAAGTTACGGGCATTGAATTCGGCAACGTGGGCAGCTTGTTCATCCTGCAGAATTTTGGCTCTGTCATATAAATTTGAAATTTCTTGCACTAAATGGGAAAGTAGATCGAGGTCATCGCTCAGCCTGAGCTTGTCTTCTTCCGAAAACCAGTAGGGAACTTTCTTTTGTAGGCGATTTAAAGCAATGAGTTCTGGTGAAAATTGCCTTCTTAAGCGACTGCAATCGATGTGCGTTCTTCCCAAGTACTCATGTTCGGGAAGCTCTTTTGCTTTTAATAGCAGCTCCTCTTGATCATCCATGGTGTCGGAGAGTTGGATTAATAAGGTTCGCAGATATTCAGCGCGTAGATCAATCAGTTCATGGAACAATTCGATGGCCGAGCAAGGGTTGAGGGCTCCACTTCTCAAGTCAGAGCGCAGTCGATCTGTTGTTCTTAAGGGATTGTTGCGCAGAGAAATCATTAATCGTGGAGTGAGAATGGCCCATAGAGTCCCCAGGCTATGATCGCTATCCTCGTTGCCAAACTCTTGCTGAAAGTCATTCATCACCATTAATAAGCAATCGTCCAGCTTTTCAATGCGCTCAAGACGACTACGAGTTACTCCTTCATCAATCATTTCGACAACGCGATCCGGAATTAAGGGCGTATTTTGAAGCCAGCGCTGCACTTGAGAATTGGATAAATTGAGGTGAAGCCAAATCGATAACTCTGGATTGCTTAGTGCATCTGCGATATCAAAAAGTGGAATTTCAAAATTTTTCCCCGAGGGTGACATAGCCCAAGCAAAGACGACACCATTAATGGGGAAGGGTAGCGCCGCGTTGACTATTGTTGTCATATTGATGTCTTGTGAAAGGGTTAAATTAATTTCTGTAATAAAAAATTAGGAGGTCAGCAATGAAACAATTTTTTTTCAAAGTCTTGCTTATGTGGCATGAAGTGCGTGCTGCTTATCGCGGTCGGTATGATGGGCATCGCTTAGGTAGTTAAAAACGCCAGGTAAAGCCAATTTCAGAGCGGGATGCATTCATGCCGGTATTGCTTAGCACTAAACCCATATTGGCAGCACTTCTCATATAAGAAAGTCCAATGTCTAGACTTTCATTAGCTGAGAATATTGCTGCCAGAAGAGCGTAATTTGTTAGATATTGCTCTGTACTGGGTGGATTGGTGGTTATACCCATATCTAAGGCTAGTCGGAGCTTTTCCATTACACGCCAAACGGGTGCAGCTGAAAAGAACAGAATATTGGTTCGGTTTTCTGGAGGGCCTGCACCAATTGCATAGTTTGTGTTGTAAAGGGACTTGGTGTACATCGCATTGATATGCACTTCCACCGAATCCCAATAGCGTGAGCCAATGAGGTTCAGTCCGTAATTAGGGAGTGCTAAATCCAAGCCAGCAACTTGCTGTTGCGGTGAACCTGGGAGGGTAATGCTGGGTTTAATTGCAATAGCCCATTTCCCATCCTCATCTTCAGCAAAGCGCCACTTTAGAGCTAGGACCTTATTGGAGATCGGCGAGTAGTTTCCTCGTGGCGCAGCATAGTAGGTAGTGCCAAATGACATCTCAATATTCTCAGCAATACCTCTTGTGTAGGTGAATGGGAAGGCGCTAGCACCTGATCCACCAAAGTACTCCTCGCCAGGTGTAATGATGTCAACGGTTGCAGCGCTTCCGCTACCATGGCTTGCGGTTTTGAAGTAGTACTGCTCAATTTGATTCGTATTTTTAGCTACAGTACCTGCATCATCGGTATTCAATGGCTCAAATGCAGAACACATCGCCGAGAAAAAGAGTAGAAGAATAGCGATAAAACGCATGGGATAGCTTGCAAAAGATAAACTCTTTAAAAATACAAGGTAATTGTTACGACTTGATGTAATTGCCGAAAAACTTTGCAATATCTTTTGCTTGTAATGAGTAATTAAACTGAAATATTCAATCAATAAGATAAAGCGATATTCATATCTCGAGAGTTAACCATGATTGAGTCTAAAAAAATGGATTTATCCAAGGTGTTCAGGCCGTATCTTGAGCAATCTTCTGATGAAAGATCGAATATTAAAGAGCATTTACTAGCCCACAAATTTAGCAAGATTGAAAGTCGTGCTGCCGGCTTTTTATTGGATAAAAAATACGCATTAAATCTAGACGAGGTAATTTAATTACTGCGCATATGGAAAAGCATTACAACATTCTGTTCTTATGCAATCGAAATTCAGCAAGATCCATTATTGCTGAGGCTTTAGCAAGCACCTTAAGCCATGGACGTTTTACTGGCTATTCTGCTGGTGCGAACCCTTCGGGATTAGTTCATCCTTATGCCCTCGAAATGGCTAAAGCGATGGGGTATCCGATCCAACTCTTGAGGAGTAAAAGTTGGGATGAGTTTGGCAGAGAGGGTGCTCCAAAGATGGATTTCATTATTACCTTATGCGATACGGCGATGGGTGAGGATTGCCCATATTGGCCTGGACATCCATCAATTGCTCACTGGGGATTTCCAGATCCAGCATCTATCGAAGCAAGCGATGTTAAAGCAATGCTGTTCGCATTTAAACAGGTTGAAATTGGACTGCGCAACCGAATTGAGCTTTTAATGGATCTGCCCATTGAGACACTCGATAGACTGGAGATGAAGGAGCGACTTCATAATATTCACTATAGAAGTAAATTCTTGTAGTCTTTTTGCGTGATTGAGTCCAATTGATTTTAATGTCTTCATTCTGAAATATTTCCCTGTCATGATCTATTTGTGAATAGATTGAATCAAACTCAGCATGCCATCATTACTTGCCCAAATTGTCAGGGCCATGAAGTTTTGGATGTCGCTCAAGCTAGCTCCATGCACCTTTACAGATGCCCCTCATGTAGCGGCTTCCTAAAGGCAAAATCGGGGGATTGCTGCATATTGTGTAGCTTTGCCAACAGGGATTGCAGTAGTTCCGAGCAAAATTTAGCCGCTTAAGCTTTTGCCAGTAGACTAGGCTTCATTTTCATGAATATGTCATGAGAGTTTCATAAAATAGACATATTCATATTGAAACCTGTTAACTGGAACAATTTTGGCTGTTAATAAAGATATTTCAGGAAATAATCCTCGCGATTTGGTGGCTGCAGTCGACCTTGGGTCGAATAGTTTTCGCATGCTCGTTGCTCAGGTGGTGAAAACACCATCGGGAACCCAGCTGCGCCCGATTGATACTCTGCGTGAGTCCGTGCGTCTTGCGGCAGGTCTTACCGATAATAAGCTGCTGGGAAATGATGCCTATCAACGTGGCTTGACGGCTATTCGTCGCTTTGGTGAGCGCATTCGGGGCTTTGATCCTTCCAAGGTACGCGCTGTTGCAACCAATACCTTAAGGGTGGCAAAGAATGCCCCCAGCTTTATTCGGGATGCCGAAGAGGCTTTAGGTTTTCCCATTGAAGTGATTGCAGGGGTTGAAGAGGCGCGTCTGATTTATATTGGCGCTGCTCATGAGGTTTCTGCTGTCCAGGGAAATCGCTTAGTGGTTGATATTGGTGGCGGCTCTACTGAGTTCATCATCGGTAAAGGCTATGAGCCAAAGTTGATGGAGAGTCTCTATATTGGCTGTGTTTCGCATAGCCTACGATTTTTCCCTAAGGGCAATATTGATGCCCATGCTTTTAAAGAGGCGGAGTTAGCGGCACGTCGAGAGATTCAGGTGATCTCTGGGGCTTACCTCAAAAGTGGCTGGAAACAGGTTATTGGCTCGTCTGGAACAGCTCGTGCTTTGGCAGACCTGATCGCAGAAAATAACTTTAATGGCCACCAAAGCGAAGGCTTGACCATGGGCCGCGTGAATGGCGCTAGTGGGCTCATTACTCGCGATGGCTTGAGATCCATGAAGAAGCATCTTCTCAAGTATGACAATATTAGTCAGGTAGTGCTGCAGGGCCTAAAGGATGATCGTAGATCGGTCTGGCCGGGTGGTTTGGCGATCATGATTGCTGTCTTCGATGAGCTGGGTATTGAGAGCATGGAGGTCACAGACGCTGCACTGCGCGTAGGAGTTTTGTATGACCTGCTAGGCCGCTCACAACATGACGATATGCGCTTTGTCACAGTAGAGCAGTTTATGCAACGCTATGCCGTTGATCGCGAGCAGGCAAAGCGAGTAGGAATACACGCCGCAGAATTTTTATCTCAATTGCCAAAGCCAGACTCTGAGGATCGTGAAGATAACATCGCCTTGTTGCAATGGGCTGCTAATCTTCATGAAATCGGTTTATCGATTGCTCACAACGGTTATCACAAGCATTCGGCTTACATTGCAGGCAATGCGGATATGCCAGGTTTTTCAAAGAATGATCAGGCAAGGTTAGCTGCGCTTCTCATTGGTCATGCGGGTAAGTTGGGTAAGCTAGCCAATAACCCCAGCTTTAGAGATTGGCGAATGCTGTTCTGCTTGCGCTTATCGCAGGTGCTTTGCCGCGGTAGAAGTGATATTCAACTTCCCAAGGTTAAGGTATCCGAAGTCGATGGCTCTTATTTGGTAAGCCTGTCAAAAGATTGGGTGGATGCGCATCCCTTGACCGAATTTAGTTTGCTAAAAGAAGCGGCCGAGTGGGAACGTATCGGCCGGCCTTATAAAGTAATCTTGCGTTAATTACATGCCCAAGAAGTGCTTGGCGTAGCGTGGATTGATTTCAGATAAGCGGAGCATGGTGAGTACATCAGCAGTATTAAAGTCTGGATCCCAAGCTGGTGCGCTACAAATTTTGGCGCCTAACTTGAGATAGCCTTTAATCAAGGGCGGGGGCTCAACTTGCAAACCACCATTTAATCGCTCTAAGGGCAGAGGCAGTCGAGGGAAGGCATGATTCTCGACTGGAGCCATTTGATCATTACTCAGTGAGTTGTATAGGCTGGCGGCAAAATGACCACCATCTGCCATCGGAATGCTTGCGCAACCAAGCATGATTTCATAATCGTGTTTTTGCATGTACTGAGCTAGACCACTCCACAATGCCATGATGACAGCGCCAGAGCGGTAGTCAGCGTGAACACAGGAGCGACCCAATTCAACCATCTTGGGGCGCAAGTGATTTAGGCGAGAAAGATCAAATTCAGAATCTGAGTAGAGGCGACCAATCTCAGCGGCCTTGTGCGGAGGAAGGACTCGATAGGTGCCAACCACCTTCAGCGTCTCTTGATCGCGGATGAGCAGATGGTCGCAGTAGGCGTCAAACTCATCGATATCCAAGTCTTCAGGATGAGCGGGTAAGCTTGCACCCATTTCTTCTGCAAATACTTTGAAACGCAAACGTTGCGCTTCCTTAATTTCATTAGGATTTGAGGCCCAGCTAATTTGAAAGGCAGGGCGCTTGGGTTTGCTAATTACCTTTTCATTAGCAATTGGCTCAATGGCCAGTACTTCGTTGCGAGCACGCAAAGCAAACTTTTTGCCAAATAATTTCTTGGCAATTTTTTTGGAAAAAAGCTTTTTAATTGCCTTGGCTTTGCTGGTTTTCTCTTTCTTTGGCTTTTGCTCAAAGCGACCATTGAAAAGATCAAATGCAGCAAGAGGATTTGGAATATCAGACATGAGTTTCCTTAAATAGGTTTAATCAATCGTAAAAGGACTCTGTTACCAATTGATGACAAGTGGAATGCAAATGGTGGCCCAAAGTAGGGCAGCAATGAGCAGTGCCAACATGACGGCTGCTGAGCCAAAGTCTTTGGCTCTTTTAGACAAATCATGATGCTCAAAGGAGATTCGATCAATCGCCGCTTCCACGCTGGAATTGAGTAACTCCACTACTAAAACAAGTATTAAGGAGGAAATTAAGACGCATTTTTCGATTGGGCTAATAGGCATCCATAACGCTATCGGGGTGAGTAGGGCTAGTAGGGTTAATTCTTGTCTAAAAGCGCTTTCTTCCTTATAGGCATACACAATGCCGCACCAAGAGTTTTTCGCTGCGTGCCAAGCTCTGGTGAGGCCGCGATTCCCTTTGTGCGGGTTTTGCTTAATATCGTATGGAGTAGTCAAAATATCGGCTTAAGCTAAGGCTGTTAGATGAATCTGCGCAGAAGGCACAGGTTTGAGGTGTTTGGCAAATTGCTCTGAGGCAGCTCTCCAAGAGAATTTCTCAGCATGTGCTCTGGCAACCTCACGTGGGATTCGTAAAGCTTGCATACAGGCTTCCCTTAGATCTTCGTTCATTGCACCTGCAGGAGAGTCACCCAGAACATCAATTGGGCCGGTAACAGGATAGGCGGCAACAGGGGTGCCACAGGCCATAGCTTCAAGCAATACCAAGCCGAAGGTATCGGTTTTACTAGGAAATACAAATACATCAGCGGCTGCATATACCTTTGCTAGTTCATCTTGCTGCAAAACGCCTAGGTAATTGATATTGGGATATTTTTGCTTAATCTCCGCCATGGCAGGGCCATCGCCTACAACCCATTTCGAACCTGGCAAATCAATTTCTAAGAATGCATTGATATTTTTCTCGACGGCAACCCGTCCAACATATAGAAAAATAGGGTGTGCACTATTCAGTGCTTTAGAGCCCTGCATTTTGAAGATATCTAGATCAACACCACGTGACCAGAGCACCACATTTTTAAGCCCGTATTCTTCAAGATCATTTTTAACCACAATGGTGGGTGCCATTACTGCCATTGATGGACCATGGAACCAGCGAATAAAGGCATAAGTGATTGCCAATGGAATTCCTGTACGAGCTTTAACGTACTCTGGAAAGCGGGTATGGTAGGCGGTAGAAAATGGCAGATTATTTTTAACGGCATATGCGCGTGCAGCAAGACCTAAGGGACCTTCGGTGGCAATATGCATCGCATCAGGAGCAAATTCTTTAATTCTGCGTGCTACTTCTTTGCCGGGAAATAAAGATAGTGCAATATCCGGATAGGTGGGGCATGGAATGGATTTAAAACCATTCGGCGTAATCATTTCTATCTCATGGCCCATGCCAATGAGTTCGGAGCGGGTCTGCTTGAGAGTTCTAACAACGCCATTGACTTGTGGATCCCATGCATCCGTAATAATCATTATTTTCATGCGATAGCCTCTTTATTAAGAACTTGAACAGCGGGTTGATGAGCAATTTCTGCTGCGACTACTGGATCACCTTTGATGTGTGTCCAGTAAATAATTTTGAGTTCACCGGTAGTTGTTTCCACCAAGGCCGAAAGACTTTCAACCCAGTCACCATCATTGCAATAGAGCAGGCCATCGATCTCACGAATTTCTGCTTTATGAATATGGCCGCACACAACACCGTCGCAGTCACGCAAGCGGGCTTCTCTAGCCATGATGTGTTCAAAATCAGCGATATAGCTCACTGCATTTTTGACTTGATGCTTGAGGAACTGGGAAAGAGACCAGTACTGTAAACCCATCTTTACGCGCAACATATTGAAATAGCGGTTGATGTAGAGGATGAAGCTATACATGGAATCACCAACGTAGGCGAGCCACTTGGCGTATTGCATTACCCCATCAAATAGATCGCCATGTGTAACCCAGAGTTTTCGGCCATCAAGCGTAGTGTGGATGACCTCTTCTTGAACTTTGATATCACCAAAAGACATGCCAAAGTATTGTCTGGCAGCTTCATCATGATTGCCAGGAATGTAAATGACTTCAGAGCCCTTACGAGCTTTGCGTAGTAACTTCTGCACTACGTCATTGTGTGATTGGGGCCAGTAGAAAGACCGTTTTAATTTCCAGCCATCAATAATATCCCCCACCAAATAAAACGTATCTGCTTCATTGTGTTTTAAGAAATCGAGGAGGTACTTTGCCTGACACCCAGAAGTTCCAAGGTGTACATCTGAAATCCAGATAGCTCTGTAGTGCATCATGTGTTCAGATTAAGCCCGTTGTTTATGAAGGCCTCATGACACTTTTAAGTCAGTTTGATGACTTGATTTATATTCTGAGCTTATGACAATTCATGTATCGACAGATAAAACATCGCCTAGCAAGATATTGCCTATTTTTGTTTGGGTGAAAGTATTCATTCACGTCCTTGCAGGTGTTTTCACGCTCTCACTGATCTTTCCATTTATTAGCCAATCTCAAAAAGATTACAAAGTTCAGCAATGGTCAAAGCGCCTCCTGCATATATTTAATCTAAAGTTGATAGTCACTGGTTTGGAAAATGTGACATCTGCCCCTGCTTTATTTGCGTCAAATCATATTTCTTGGCTAGATATTCATGCCATCAATAGCTGTAAGCCAATCCGCTTTGTTGCTAAGTCAGAGGTAAGAGCCTGGCCCATTTTTGGCTGGATGGCAAAGCAATTGGGAACTGTTTTTATACGCAGAGATAGTGCGCGACATGCCAGGCAAGTAGTGGAGCAAATGGCAGAAGTGCTCAATACTGAATCGATTTGTATTTTTCCAGAGGGAACATCCACCAACGGAGCTCAGGTATTGCCTTTTAAGCCCAACCTGTTTGAGTCTGCCTTGCTTGTCAAATCCCCGATTTATCCTCTCTCCATACGCTACCTCACCGAGAAAACGGGCTTGAGGAGTGACTCACCAGCTTTTATTGGGGAGATGGGGCTTTTGGAATCGATGTCTAGGGTGATCAATCACCCTGGCTTGCTAGTCCGAATAGACTTTTTACAGCCTTATCACCCCCAGATTTCTGGGGATTCTGATCGTAAGCAGGTGGCAGCATATTGTCAGGAAGCGGTCGCCCAAACCCTATAAGCAATATATGTAATAAAAATGTCATACTCTTGGGATAAAAAGATACAACGCCTTAGAGGAATAAATGACATCAAAACATAAAGAGATGGCTGAATGGTATCAGCGTGCTCAAGAAGAAATTCTCGATAGCATGGATGAAGAGCTCGAAATGGAGCTCGATGATGATCGCCTCTCGCAAGATGGTGGAAGTGTCTCAGTTATCCCCCGAAATGTTTACTTTAAGGAATTATTTCGCCTGCAAGGTGAGCTAGTAAAGCTTCAAGACTGGGTAGTAGAGAATAAGCTCAAAGTGGCTGTTTTATTTGAGGGGCGGGATTCAGCCGGTAAGGGTGGCGCAATTAAGCGGATTACCCAGCGACTCAATCCACGGGTTTGTAAAGTAGTTGCTCTTACGGCTCCCAGTGAGCGCGAGAAAACCCAATGGTACTTTCAGCGTTATGTTGCCAATCTACCTGCCGGCGGAGAAATCGTTCTATTTGACCGTAGTTGGTATAACCGCGCTGGTGTAGAAAAGGTCATGGGATTTTGTGCTGATGACGAGTATGAGGAATTTTTAAGGACGGTCCCTGAGTTTGAGCGAATGATAATTCGTTCTGGAATTATCCTTATTAAGTACTGGTTCTCTATTTCGGATGATGAGCAGTACAACCGTTTCATGATGCGTATTCATGATCCATTAAAGCAGTGGAAGCTTAGCCCGATGGATTTAGAGGCCAGACGCTTGTGGGAGGCCTACACGAAGGCAAAAGAAACCATGTTGGAGCGTACATCTATACCGGAAGCTCCTTGGTGGGTTGTCGCTGCAAATGATAAGAAAAAGGCGCGCCTAAACTGCATTACGCATCTACTGGATCAAATTCCTTATAAAGAGATTGACCATCCTGTAATTACATTGCCGGAGCGAGTTCATAACCCAGATTACTTGCGAGGTCCAGTTCCCAAGGAAATGTACGTTCCCGAGATTTACTAATTTTTTCTGGACGGTGTTAATCTCTCATTAATAATCAATGGGAGATAAACATTGAAATCAAAGCTAGAAATAACGAATCGGGAATTTAAGCTTCTAATCAAACCACAAGGGCTGGATAGGCGGAGAACGGTTACTGCATTAAGTGATCAGATCCTCAATTTTTGCAAGAAAAATAAAGTAGACTTTTTCCATCTAGACAATGCGGAAACCGGTTTGCGTAGTATCTATTTTTACGACACTCCAGGCGAGGATTTTCGTCTAAATAATGTGATTCTCCGAGTGCGTGAGTCTCGGCAAAATATCTGGGTTGATGATTGGTGTGAGGTGACTCTCAAGTGCCGCACAGGCGATATTGAGAAATCCAATCAATTTAATCCGACCCCAAAAAAATCACTGAAGTCTCGTTTGCGCCTCAAAGAAGAAATTCTACGAGGCGATGCGATTGGTTCCGCAAGATCCATCTATTCCAACAATGCCATCTTGGATGCGGTACCAATCGATACTCTCTTTGAGCGATCTTTATCCAGCGTCATTAAGTTTTTCCCGGGATTGGCTAAGCTCCCTATTGATAGGAAGAAGCCACTACGTATTGTTGGTGGTAATACGAATAAGATTCTGGAAGCGTGTTTGCCAATTGGCAATTTAGTTTTTGGCGATGGGGTGCAAGCCCATTGTGAAATCGCGATTTGGATGAGAAGCGTCGGCGATCCAATTGTTGGTGAGCTTGCATTTTCATATCGAGTTAATGATGCCAATAGAAAGCAAGCTAAAGCGCATAAACGCGCAGATAAATTCTTTAAAAAGCTGCAAATTGAGTTGGCTAACTGGCTTGAAATTGGCAGTACAAAAACAGCTTTGGTTTACGGAAAGCCTGAATAGGGATGGCTTTAGATAATGAGGTCGTCAATGCTGGAGTGCCCAGCTTAAAAGATCTCTTTGTGCAATTTTTCATCATCGGAGCGGTTAGCTTTGGTGGTGGAATCATTGCTTATGAACGAATCTTATTGGTCGAGAAACGCAAGTGGCTTTCGGCAGATGAATTTATGGCTTACTTGGCGATTAGCCAAACCATGCCGGGCCTTAACTCCGTTAACCTCGCAGTAATTTCTGGCGATCATTTGCGGGGTGCCTTAGGTGCAATTACAGCAACTTTAGGTCTCATCCTGCCGGGATCGATCTTTGTATTGGCAGTGGGTATCATCTATGCGAGTGCCGCAGATCATCCTTTGGTTAACTATGTTTTAGCAGGTATTGCCGCTGCTGCAACTGGACTTTTAGCTGCTATCACCTACAAGATTGGCAGTGACCATTGGCGACATGTGCAATCGTTGCTCATTATTACCTGCACTTTTTTATTAATGAGCATTGCTAAATTATCCTTGCCCTACGTCATCTTAATTATGGCGCCGATTTCCCTGTATTTATATCGGCCTAGTAAAAAAGCATGAGTGCATTAATTCACTTAGCATTGAGCTTTGCCTTGCTATCCATTTTGGCGGTTGGTGGAGGCACTGCAGTATTGCCGGAGATGCAAACAGTACTAGCGCAGCAGTTCGGCATTAACCATACTCAATTCGTTCACATATACAGTATTGGTCAGCTTGCACCAGGACCTAATATGTTGATGGTCCTCGTGATTGGCTATCAAATTGCAGGGCTGATAGGGGCTGGGGTTGTATTACTTTCTTTCTTCTTACCATCGAGCTTCTTGTGTTTCTACGTTGGCCGTCTATGGAATCGTTTTGGTGAAAACCCCTGGAGACGTTCTATCCAAAATGCATTGGAGCCCATTTCAATTGGCTTAATGGCTTCTGGTGTCTATGCTGTAGGCAAGGCTTCTGTGGTGGGGGGGATTACTGCGGCGCTTGCGCTGGTGACTCTTTACCTCATCCTCAGAACCAAAATTAACCCAGTATTGGTTATTTTGGGTTCCGGAGGATTTGGTGCGTTACTTATGGCCTATTTGAAATAGTCTCGGTTTAGAAAGTCCCTCTTAAGCCCACCATCAGACTTCTGCCTGGTTGTGGGGCATACAGTCTCACAGCCATTGGTGTAGTGGCATAACGAATTTGCTCATTGAGTAAGTTCTTCAAATTCATATACACAGTCCAATTCACATCCTTAATCTTCTCTGTGTATGAGATGCCTGCATTCAAGAGGTTGTAACTTGGTGCGGGACCAATTTCCCAGCTAGCCAATCTATTCTGTTGGTAGCTATAGATATAGGTTGCATTGGTGAGCCAGCCATTGCGTTGATGGGCCAGTTCTGCACCTAAACGAGGGGCTGGTTGAAGTGGCAGATTGCCACCGGCATCAAAAGTACCTTGAGAGGCATCACCAAAGATGCGCCCACCAACACCATGCTGTTGCCAGTTATAAGTCAGCTCACCTTCAATGCCTTTGATCGTTGCTGCAGCTTGCTGTGCAACCACAACGGAGAAGTTTTCAACATCAGGCACTGATTGACCAGTGTAGTAACCGTAAATGTAATTGTTAAAGCGGTTGGCATAGACGCTTGCCTTACCGCGCATCAAACCACTGGTTTTTTGAATATTAAATTCCAGATTGTGAGAGGTTTCTTTATTGAGATTGGGGTTACCAATATCAAACGTTGCCGTAGATTCATGTGCTCCATAAGAGTAAAGCTCTTGAGCGCTAGGAGCGCGCTGAGAAACGGTATAGGCAACACCAGCGCCATGACCTTGCAGAAAGTTCCATAAACCGCCAGCCGAGTAGGACAGTAAATTAAAGTTGCGATTTTGGAGGCTGATGGCTGGAGTATCTCCGCCAGTATTCACTGGCTCTGGTACCAACTCGGTTCCCAAGTTCGGCTTTTGAGCTACGTTGTTGTAGCGCAGACCTAAGTTCCCTTGTAAGGAATTCCATCTGCCTTCCTCTATCCAAAATAGCGCATTGGAGTTTGTTTTGGTTGGGGGAACGATGGCGTAACTTCCAGAGCCAACTTCTGTGGCATTAAGAGATGCTGCTGATACTTGGGCTCCAAAAGTACCTTTCCAACCGGCAATGGGATTATGAGCTAATTCAAAGCGAGCTTCATTGGCGATATTTTTCCAGAGTGAGGCTGCTTCCCCTTGGTTATTAAATTCAGTATGGTTGTAGTTGGTATTTGCGGCGCTAAATTTAAATGAAGAGAAGCCCGCAAATGGATCGCGTGTTTGATGTTGTAAATCGTAGCGATTCTGTGACTGATTAATCGAGCCACCTTCAGGTGTTGGGATGCCGTAGTTATTATTGAGGCGCTCAACCGAAACACCGGTATAGCCGTTCTGACCGATATAAGAAACACCAACACCTAAATTATTCTGGTTGCTAAAAGAGTTAGGAAGTTTGCCGGTGTAATTATTTCCAAGATTCCCCTCTGCTGGAACAGTCCAGCCACCCGGAGGCTCTCCCTGAGACTGCGTGGAGCTACCTGGAATTGAGTAGTTATTCGCATTATTAATCGCTGTATCTACGTGTACCGCAACTGAATCAAATGCACCATCAACTTCTACCGAGCCAGCTCTACCGTTATTTACAGTCTCATAACTGGTGTTGATAGCACCTGTTGCTCTATCGGGTAAGTTGGTCAGGATTCGATCATTAACTACGTTAACTAGTCCACCACTGGAGCCTGAGCCGTAGAGTAGGGCGGCTGCACCACGCAAAATCTCGACTTGATGGGTATTTTGCATATTGTTGCCAACAGCATGATCCTGAGAGATATTGGAGACATCGCCTACTGATAATCCATTTTGTAAAATCTGAACACGAGCACCTTCAAGTCCACGAATCACTGGGCGTGATGACCCCGCGCCATAGCCTGTAGCGGATACGCCTAATTCATTGGCAAGTGTGGCACCCAATGTAGTGCCTAATTTATTAAGAAGCTCATCACCTTGCAGAATCTTGGTGGGCGTCAAAATACTTTGTGTTGCCTCTTGTGAACCGGTGGCAGTAATTTCAAGAGAAGGTTCTGATTGGGAAAAAGCGGTAGTGCTCATTAATCCTGAAACTAAAACGCAGATGAGTTTGCGCTTAGCTAATAGCTTATTGATTTGGTGCATGATATTTCTTTCAATCCTAATGTGCGCCAACGACTGGGTGGCGCAATAAATCTAGAGGCCAAACAAATTAAGTTTGGCGTTTTGGGCGATTTACAGGATGAGGCTAGGTGGAGCCCTAGATTGATATAGCCCCACATGAATGCGGGCTGGCAAAGAGTCATTCGATGCCACTTGCACTTCATGGAAGAAGTTATTGGCAAAGAAAAGATTGGGTTCAGAAGTGGCGAATCCGGCAAGCGTAAGTGCATCAAGCAAATGGCAGCTTACTGAACCATGTCCAAGCGAAGGGGCTTGATCTACACAAGTCTGTTCAACACTTTGGTGATGGATTCCGGAGTGAGAAATGCTGTGGGCAAAGCCAATCCAATGAGTGCCTAATAAGCTGGCAAGCAAAAAACTCAGGGCGATCCACCCCCGGAATTGCTTGTTCAAATTGCTTGTAAATAAGGCTTTCATGCACCGAATCTTACAGTATTTGCTCCAACAGGCCATCTCGGTGTAGAATATTGGTTCCGTCGGAGTGTAGCGCAGCCTGGTAGCGCACCTGCTTTGGGAGCAGGGGGTCCAAGGTTCGAATCCTTGTACTCCGACCACTTTCTCTTAGTTTTACGTATTTTCAGTCCCAGTACACACTGCCTATAGCTCAGCTGGATAGAGCAACGCCCTTCTAAGGCGTAGGTCGCACGTTCGAATCGTGCTGGGCAGGCCAAATTTCCCCAAGTTAATATTTTGCAAGCTTGTTCAGGCTGTTCTATTGGCTTAACTCTGGCTGATCATGATCTAGCTTTGCTATCGTAGGAGTGGCCTTGGGTCTAGCGTGAGGGATCCAGTTGACTATCGGCAACTCAGACGAAATTTTGACCCTGGTGATCTAGTGTCGGTTCGGCTCGATTCGGAGGTGTCCGGTTACGTGACGGTTGAATGGCTCTTATAGGATGGCTTGCTGACGTTAAACTTGGGTAATTTGTGGTGGCTGGGTGGCTCTCTATCAGCGGCTCTACGACTGGGGTGAGGAAGATAAAGATTAGCTTTAACCCCAAAAATCGTTGGTCGCAGTAATTTATCCTTATCAAAGTTCGAAATTCTGTATATTTAATGCCTATTGGTCTTGTGGCTGATACGTTGATTGTTCAATTCAAGACAGCTCTAGCCAATATGACCCTCAGTTTAAAAAGCCACCTCAGTTTTATCGCTTGCTTGATTGCATCATCATGGACATTCGCTGATGAACCATCGCCATATTCGCCATCTTTTTTTCTGAATCCTTATCAGGTTGAGTGGGATTCAAATATTGAAAATATTCGAACTGATTACACAATTAACTCACCCGTATTAAAAAATTCCGCTACCTCAATAAATAATAATTTCTTTCAAAAGATTTCTATAGGCTTACCCAACAGTTTTGCTGTCGGAATATCTGATCTTTACGTGCAAACTGTCGTTACCAATCCGCTTAATACCAATGCGGCAACACAAGGATTTAAAAATCCAGTTTTGTCTGGGGCCAAGTTATGGGCTATCAATGATTGGATGTTATTGAAAGTGCTTGGTAGTGTGCAACCTAATCTTGGTGTCAGGGCTGGCGTTAGCACCTATAACTTGGGGGCTAGCGCTATCTTCATTGGATCAAGTGACTGGCAAGGTAGCCTTACCGTTAATGAAACAACGAATGATGCTGGCTACGGTGGCGCCCCTTCAGTAACGGGACTGGTCTCAAAGACGATAGGTGAGTATGTGATTAACGCATCAGTTGGCGTGACACGTTTCCCCTCAATTTTGATGACTTCTGGGTATGCGGCCTCATCCTATTTGTATTCAGGCAACTTAGAGCTTAGTCGCCCAATTGCCAACCAAGTGTGGCTGGGAGCAAACTATGGCATAGGAAGTAATCAATATACCTATACCCAAAACTTTATGAAAATCCCATACAACAATCGAACACTCTATAACGCTGTTGGGGTAAGTTTAAAAGTTTTGTTTTAACTGTTGGTAATGGATAGGGGTAGGTATAGCTGATAGCCAGTGCCCCATACTGAATGGATAATTCGGCGCTCCGAGCCATCTAGCGCTGGCTGAATTTTTTTTCTAAGTCGGCTAATAATATTTTCCAAAGAGCGTTTTGTCATGGTCTCCATTGCCAATTGCTCCGAAAGAATCTCGCAAATACTCTCTGACTCCAATGAATGATTGGGCGCTTGAGCTAAAGCTTTGAGTAATAGCATTTCTACCGCAATCAATTGGATGGTATTTTTATCATTTGGTGAAATCAATTGACCTGATTGGGTTTGCAAGATCCAACCATCAGGCTTAAATTCTGTAATGCGTCTAGCTAGGCTATTAATGGCCGCTAACAACTCTTGAGGCGGAGTTGGCTTGGGAAGGTAAATATCTGCCCCGTGCTCATAGCTTTTAATGCGATCGACCAAAGCGGTTCGGGCTGAAAGCATAGCAATCCCAATTTGAGGATAAGAGGCGCGAACAAATTGCGCAATTTCAAAGCCGGATTGACCCGGTAAATTTAAATCTAAAATAATTACATCAATCGGTTCTGCAAGTAGTAGATCATGCAAGGCAAGCCCATTGTTAGTCTCGTGAACGATGAATTGATGGGATTGCAAGAATTGACTTAGCTCTTCGCGCAAAATAGCATCATCTTCAACGATCGCAAGCCTCATTTGAATTGGAATGCGATTCATTGGGGGAGTTCAATCGTAAAAGTTGCATCATGATTGATGTATTGATATTGGATTGCCCCACCAAGAACGGCGCACAGTTCTTTGCAAATATATAAACCCAGACCAGACCCTCTAGTTTTTTGGGCTAAGGGGTGCCTATAAAAACGGTGGAATAGGGAGTGAGGTTCCGGCGCTAGTTCTGGCGGGACAGGATTTGCAATTGTTATGCGGATGCCACTATGGCCATTTATAAAAAATGTCTGAGCGCGAATGGTGATTTTAGAATCGGCACTCGAGTACTTCAGACTATTTTCAATTAAATTACTTAAAATAATATGCAGAAATTGGGGATCAGTGTGAATGAATGTATTGCCTTGAATTGAGAGAATAGCCTGATTCTCGCATTGTAAATTTTCAATAATGTTACTAATAAATTCTCTTACATTAATTTCCGATGGGCTAAATGGTAGAGATTTTTGGTCGATCAAATTCATGAGATTACAACGCTCGATAATTGCATCCATATTGGAAATAGAGCGATTAATATTTTTTAAACGACGTTGATCATGTGGACTGTTACTATCAATCGATTGACTAAGGGTATCTATGGCAAGGCCAATGGATGCTAATGGATTTTTGAGCTCGTGAGTTAGCATATCAATTAAAGTTCTGCGATCCTTCAGTAGCTTAGTTTCGTACTCGGATCGCAATTGGGTTTCTGTAAGTGCAGCCTTGACTTCAAGCAGCTCTTTTCGTGCAAGTCTATTTTGAAACACAATAATGGACAGCATCACTAATGGATTAACAAAGTCGGTGAGTCGCGATAAATAAATGGGAATTTGACTGTTGTTTTGGACTGGGAATAAAACGGCAAGTATTGCCAGTATGATAAGCAGTATTGAGAGGCAAAACCCCAAGATCAAAACGATTTGTAGGGTCCTGCCAATTGTGGGGGTCTTGTAAATCGCAATGATTTGCAAGATGGGTGCTACAAAAACAGCCAATAGCATAATAGGATTTGCAATATTGGCTTTACCAATGCCAATTAAAAGCATTGAGATGCCCACCATTAGGTATATTGCATAGCATGATGGCTTATACCAGCGGGGTACTTTTTTGCCGAGTAAGAATGCCGCAGATACCCAAACCCATAAAGCGAGCCGCATGCAAAGTGCCCAGTTAAAAATGAGCTCATTGAGCAAGGGCTCATGCGGGAATATGTAGATAGCTAGTATTCCGCTCCCAGATATAAGGCACAGCATCAAGTTGGCCGCAGAGATGCTAAATCGAGCCATGATGGTAGTTGGGTTTAGGGCGGCACTTACAAGAGAAAAGGCAAGAATGGCAAAAAGTATCCCAACCTGAACGCCGATACCTAGAAAATGTGCATAGTTATGAGGCCCTTCATTTGTCCACGGGCTGACTGTAACGGCTATATGTGTAAGGCTAGATGCTTGTATCCTGAGGTAGAAAGTATTCGATGTCTTTGGGTTAAGTGGCACAACAAAAAGATGACCACCAATCTGTTTGTGAGTTCTGTCACTTAGAGTGCGAGCCCCAGCTTGTTCATTTACCCAACCACTATTGCTTCTCCAAAAAAGATCAATCTGTTTCAGAAAATAGGGGCTTACTTGAATTGCAATTGACCTTATGTCTTGAAATTCATCGCTTAACTGTATTCGCATCCATCGCGGGGACTCTTCAAAACCCGAATTTAAAGGCAAATACTGCGGTTGGTAGTCACAATTTACCGCCTCTGCAATCTGATTGGAGGGGGCCTGAGTTTGACAGTAATCGACTTGGTATTGAAATGACTTGGCCGGATCAACGTTAGGCAAACTAGCAAACGAGGTATTAATTAATAAAAGAAGGGCGCAACAAACAAAAAGTTTGCATTGAGCAAAGGTCGTCCTAATATTCACCTAGCCAGTTTATTTCAAAAGCAAAGTATTGCGCTCAACTCCCTAGATGCACATAACCATATGAATCTGAGAGGAAGTGAGAGGAATTCGCATTGCTTTATTCAATAATTTGAGTGAAGTAGTTGTTCATCACAAAAATAAAATTGAAGCTACAAATAATGGATATCTCTGATGAAAAATTTACATAAAGTTCTGCTATTTGGAATTTTTATCTCCCTACCCTTAACATCGGTACTTGCCCAAACTTGTTCAGGCTCCTCAATCATTGTCAGCTCCATTCAGACTTGTGCTAATGGTGCAACAATTACCTCAACCTCAACACCGCTAAGTAATAGCTTTAATGAGGGCACTATTTCTAATGCCAGTTCTGCAAATAGCTACTCCTCATTTTATGTCGATGGATACTCCATTGGTACGCTAACCAACTCGGGAGACATTATTAATACGGCTGGTTCTGATAATAATGCGTCTGCAATTGGCACAACAAATAATGGATCCATAGTTGAGGTGATTAACTTTGGAACAATCAGCGGCTTAAATACCTACGGAATCATAAATGGTTTAGATTCGACAGGTGGCTACATAGGAACGATCACGAATAATATTGGGGCAACTATTTTCGGTGGCTATAGTGCGATTGAAAATTACGATAATAACAACACCATATCAAATATAAGTAATAGTGGTTCTATCATTGGCGGTCCAGGATGGTATGGTGTTTTGAACTACGGAACTATCACTGCATTCACAAACAATTCGACTGGTGTAATTTCAACTACAGACAGCGGATATGCTGTTACTAACTATTTTCAGATGGGAAATTTTATAAATAATGGGAATATAAGCTTTAATGGTGCAGGGGGTATTGGCTTTTATAATGGATATTACAGTGTTGATTACCCTAACCCAACTGTTAATAACTTTATTAATAATGGTAGCATTTTAGGCGGTGCTGATACGTATGGTATTTACAACGGAAATGTAAATGGGGCCACAATTGTTAGTCTAACTAATACAGGTACTATATCAACAGGTTTGGGCGGTGTTGGTATTTTTAATGAAACGGCCAGTAGTATCGTTACTTTAAATAACCTCCAAGGCGGAAACAGTTTTACTGCGGCAACAACTGCATTAACTTACCAAGGTAACCTGCCGACAAATTACAACATTATCATTAATTCACCTACTCATTATGGTCAACTTGCTGGTGCAAGTTTGAGTGGTGCAACAACTTTTGGCATCTATGCTGGCTCAGCTCTCTCTAAGGGGTCTTATACGTCAGTCCTTTCAGGTTTTACTACATCGAATTTAGCCGGCACAACTTCAGGAAATTACAACGGCTTTACATGGAGTCTAAATAATTCTTCTGGAAGCATTTGGGATCTGATTGTTACCGGCGCATCAACAGCCGACACTCAACAGTCTTTGGTTAATACCGCAGCTTCACTTCAAAACACATATACCCTTCAAAACTCAGTCTTAGCCAATAGTTTTACCTATGACTGCGATGTATTTGGCGCAAACAATATTTGTATTTCAGCTGGTGGTCGAAATACAGCTGTGCAAGCAGCTAATGGAATGAATAACACTAGCGGATTATTGATTGCTGCTTATCGTGCAATGCCCTTAGTTCGTGTGGGCGCTTACATAGATCAAAACTTATCTGTGAATAATGCTGGCTCTACCGTCAATCTAGGCAACAACACACCACTCATTGGGCTATTTGGAGTTTGGAGCGAAAGACAAGATGGCACTGGTACTCAGGTGAAGGTATCTGCTGCTTATGGTCAAAAGAACACCACTATTACTCGTCAAGTGGTTGGTACTAGTGAAGCTGGTTCAGGATCTTCGCAACTCAATAGCCAAGGCGCTCAAGTCGTGGCTAAGTATGGCTTTGGTATCACTGAGAATACGGTGCTATCTCCATATGTGGGTATGCGTTATACCCAAAACAATATGGGGGGCTATACAGAAGGCACTTCTGCAACAGTTACTGCACCATTAACCTACAGTGCACTCAATACCAATGCAACGACTGCATTAGCTGGAGTAGGCGCCCATCATCGCTTAACTCCCAAGGCCACACTCTTTGCTAGTGCTGGGATAGAGTCTGATACCAATGCTAGTAATGGCACTTATTCTGCAACTGGGATTAATGGATTAACCTCGGTGAACTTTAATGCCAATCCAGTAACCACAAGACCTACTGCTTCAGTAGGTGCTACCTATTTAGTGGAGAAGAATCAGCAACTGGGTCTATCGGGGATTTATAGACAAGAGCCTTATCAAGCGGTATCGACAACTACTGTCATGGCGACTTATACGGTTGGCTTGTAAGCACTAGTTCAAATATATGAATCGGTTAAGAACTTCAATGCTTGCAACAGTCATTATCCTGGTTGGATGTCAATCAGTTGCAAACTATCAAGCTAACTTGCAGGCCTGGGTTGGGCAGAGTGAGCAAAACTTAGAGGCTAGCTGGGGATCTCCATCATCTATTGCCCTGAGTGGTGATTTGCGCCTAATTTCCTACCTTCAAAACGATGGTGCATACGTTCAGGGTGGGTATTGGGCCGGAAGGGTAATGCCTTTGTACTGCACCACCACTTTTACTATTCAAAACGATATTGTGATCCAAGCTCAATTTGTTGGCAATCAATGCCAGTCATATTAATTAGGAATTTTTCGGGGGACTAATTGTGCTTAGCGAAGAAAGAAAAAGCATATTGGAGGCGGAGGAGCGCTTTCGACATGAGCTCAAATCCAGCTTTGAGGGAATTGCTGCAAAAATTAAATCCGAATCCCAGAACGTTAAGGCCGAAATTAAAGCAGTAGAAAAGAACTTAGGCAGTAAGTTGATGGAGTTTTTAAATAGCTCTGTTGGAATGTGGCTCTTATCATCAGTTGTTCTTACTGGTGGTGCTGCTGTATTTCAAAGAATGCAGCATCACTACGATATTGAGGAAAAAAATAAGGCACAGCTTGTTCTCTACCAATTTGAAATCGGTAATCGGATTCAAAATATGAAGTATTTCTTACGTCAGGCTAAGACTGTTGGGGATGCTAAATCTGCATTGGAGGCAGTATTTAGAAGTAAATTTCCACTGAATCTAGATTTGAAAGATCAAAATCTTTCTGCCTTGTACTTTAGTCTGCAGCAGCTAGTGAAAGGAACTAGCGTTGAGAAGAGTAAAAAATCAATGGAGGTTGTTCGTGAATTGGAGGACGCCGAGTATTTGCTGCATTCGCAAAAAAATAATGCTCCGCTAGACGCTGCTGATAAGGCAAAGTTAGCATCTCTAGTTTCTGCAATTGAAAATCTTCACATAGAAGCTGTTGCCAAATAGTTGCTAAATCTTTTTACACCCATCCTTGTAATTTTTAGCCTAACTCTTCACTTAGATTCTTATCTCAAGCCTGGTTTTCAAAAAACAAATGGAGTTCAAATATGCGCTTAATTTATGCACTGACTATAGGGTTAAGTAGTTGCTTTATATTAAATTTGGCAATCGCTCAATCGGTTGATGGCAACCGCCCGGAATCACCCCAAAGACCTCAGTTGCCTAAAGGCATGCAGGCTATAGAACCTGCTGCGTTGGATTTACTGCTAGCTATGAGTAAGAAAATGGCTAGCGCTAAAACTATCCAATTTCAAGCGCTGGTTCATTCGGAATTTCCTTCCATTGATGGAATTCCAGTGATTTACTCAACGGCTGCAAAAATTGCACTCCAGCGCCCCAATAAATTTAATGTAGTTGTATCAGGTGATGGGCCGTCTAGTGAGCTTCTGTACAACGGTAAGAAACTTTTTGCTTATAGTCCCGAGAAAAACTTGGTTGCTGTGACCAATGCTCCGGATAATATTGATGCTGCTGCTGAATTTGCTTATGAGAAAGCGGGACTCTATTTCCCTGGTGACGATTTGGTCTTATCTAATCCATATGAGCATCTTTCTAGGGGTCTTACTGATGCATTTATTGTTGGAAAAACAAAATTAGTAGGCGGTGTTGAAACTAATATTCTCGTTTTGGCGGGTAGGGAGCTGCAGGGACAAATCTGGATTGGTGTCAAGGACAACTTGCCATACATGGCTTCCTGGATCTACTTGGGCGATTCTAGTCATCCAAGAACCACCCTGGTATATAGCAATTGGAAGATTGATTCACAAATCCCACAATCTCAATTTGATTCTGGAAGATTCTCTAAAGCTATTGTTACCGAATTTGCTCAACTTGAAGTGCCACTTAAATAGAATTCATAGGGAGTATTGAGATGAAGTTTTTTACAATTTTCTTGCTGGGCTTGGTTGGATTAGTCACATTAACTGCTACCAGTGATGCAGAGGCATATTGGCATGGTTATCGAGGTGGGTGGAGGGGCCCGGGTTGGGGTGGTCCAGGTTGTTGGCGTTGTGGTCCTGGGTGGGCTGCTGGTGCAGTGGTAGCTGGGGCTACTGTAGTTGAATCTGCTCCGCCGCAAGTAGTTGTTGAGCAAGCGCCCCCGGTCTATGCATCGCAACCGCAGCAAATTGTAGTTGCCCCCGGGCCAGCTCCTGTGACTTCTTATTCCATACCTCCGATTGGCTCTACATTTCCTAATTTGTTTCCTGGTTGTATTCTAGAGCCTAGAAATGGCATCAACTTTTATCAATGCCAGGGTTTTAGAATGCGTCCGCTATACAACGGGAATAATTTTTTCTACAGAGTAGTTCCAGGATGATTGAAGCAAAACCTTCCTCGGGCGCTTTACTGTTGTTTTGGATTTAGTAAAGCTAGCCCAGAATAATTCAGGTCGCCCAAATGCAAATCTGAAATTAATCTACAAGTGTCTCGAAACACGACACTTATAAGTCTATTGAGATGCTCTTTGCCCCGAGCGGTAACCATATTCACACTAACATTAAAAAATGTATCAGCGGTTTCGATGAGCTGTCTTCTGGCGTTGATTGGATTTATTTTAGGCTAGGGTGGCTTCGACATTGTATTGTTGGGTTACCCGACAAATAGCGTGGTTAAATCTCGATTTTCACATCATTTGATACAGTAAAAAAGTCTTAGGTTGTAAAAATTTGTTCTAGGCATTGGGCATACTGTTTTGAATCTACCGCCTTGTCTTCCATAAATACGCTTTGCACAGTAAATGCCGGTATCACCAGGCCAAATAAGGTCACAGATAGCTCCTGAGTGTTCTTAGATTTTTTGATTTTTCCTTGAGTCATGAGCGCAACAATTTTGGCTTCCAAAGCGCTGCGAATATTTTCAAAGCACGCTAGCATAGTTGTTCGAATATCAGGATCGACCATGGCCAGTGACCATACATGAAAGGCCATGCCTCGGCCAGGCCCCTTGGTGATTTGTTCAGCTAGGAAAGCTAGTTCATGAATTACATCACCCAGACTTAAATTGCGATCCTTTAGCTCTAAAAGCGTTTTCTCTACTTGAGCACAAAACCGACCCAGGTTTTGGGTAATGATAGCGTGAACAATATCTTCCTTAGTTTTGAAGTGGTGGTAGAGATTGCCTCTGGAAAACCCCGACTCTACTTGTATGTCCTTAATGGAAGTGCAAGCAAAGCCTTGTCTTGCAAAACAACTCCTAGCAGCAACCAATATCCTCTCTCTGCCTTCCAGCAGATTTTCTTCTCCCGCTCTTAGTAATCGCTTTTTAAGCAAACGAGTTTGCCCCGTCTTGCTGACGGGCGAATTTGATTTGGTAGTGCTTTTACGTGACCGAGAGTTGTTATTCATCATTGCTAAGCCCCATAAAAACCGACCGCTTGTTACAAATTATTCGCTATACAGCTAACATAATATCGTCCATTATTCACGATAAATCAAGTCGGTCGGGCTGTGGGGGGGTGTCTTGAGCAACCTTAAGCTCATTCATTAAAGCCTTTATTTATTGGCGAAATATCGAACCATGTAATTACGGCTAGTCTTATGTGCCAAGGTGTAAATAGCCGTAACGCTGTAATGAGTTTTGATTCGTATTTTAAAAAATTTGAAATGAAAGTTTTTATGGAAATCCCACTAAAAGATTTAAGTTCTTCGGATATGGCTAAATTCAAGGCATGTAATTTTTTGGTTAATGTTCTTAGTCAAATGTATGAGCAGTGGCAAGAAGCACCTTTGGGTTTCAAATGGATTCCAACATCTACTTGTCTATACGATCATGGGTATCAGGTGAGCGATTTTAGTTTCGGCGAACTAATTTGGAGTGAGTTTGCAACGCCCAATGGTGAACTTCACATTGAGCCATTTGGATGCATCGTCAAACATAATACATCTGCTCATAATTATTTAATTTTTCGCGGAAGCAAAAGTCTGCCAGATTTTGTTAAAGATCTTGAAATTAAATTATTACCTTATCCGGCTCCAACATTAAATCCACCAAGCAATATCAACGACGAAAAAGGGTGGTGGACTATTTTCAACGGGTTGCGCATTTCATTGATTGAAAAACTACGTCAAACTGAAACTGGCACATCATTAACCATTTCTGGTCATAGTTTGGGCTCCACACTTGCAACCTTAGCAATTCCTGAAGCAATTGCGCTCGGTTTTCAGGTGGAGCACTACAACTCTGCCAGCCCAAAAGTAGGTGATATTAATTTCAAGCAATATTACGAAAGCTTAAGGATGTTAGAAACTTCTGCTAGGCCCTCCGGAAGGTTGCATGATAGTTTCAGGTTGGTTAACGCAGCGGATTTTGTACCCGATTTTCCATTCGGAAATACCGGCTTTGAACATGTAGGCATTCGAATATTCTTTGAGGCTCGTTATGGCGATGAAGAGAAAAATCATGATCCATGCTGCTGCTATGGTTACGCTCTTGAGTATTCAGGCGTACCGTTTAATCCAGACCATGAGGTGAGTAATGCTTAAGACTATTAGCATTGAGGCGCTTAAGATTAATACAAAGTACCTTGCTTTTGGAATAATTCTCTTGGGGGCAATTTTTAATGTAAACGCTCAAAGTTGCACTGTCCTCAGTAACTCATTGAGTTCAACGTTTTCGCTTTCAAATAACCAATGTGTACAAGTAGCATCGACAGGTTCCATAACGGTCGCTGCAGGTGGAGTGGGCATATACGGAGGATGGGTTGCTGGCTTAGGCGTGAGTAATGCTGGAACGATTACCGCTGGCATTTATGGTTATGGGGTTGGCTCGGATGGAGGCACTTTTTCTTATATAACCAATAGCGGTACTATCACTATAGTCCCAAGTTCCTCATCGAATAGCAGCGGTATTAGATTGCAAAATAACGCCTCAGCATACAACGTTATCAACTCTGGCCAGATCCAAGGAGGAGATTTCGGTATTTCCTTGACCAGCGTTGACTCGATAACAAATTTAACAAACACTGGCTCAATCTATGCCAGTGATAGCGGCTACAACATCTTCAACCAAGGCGCAATCACCACCTTTAACAACGCCCAAGGGGGCAACGCATCAAGCGCCACCACTACTTCTTTAACTTATAACGGCAATCTCCCTACCTATTACAACATCATCGTTCGTTCTCCAACCTACCACGGACAGTTGGCCGTGACTAGTCCTAGTGGCGCTACCACTTTTGGTATTTATAGTGGCGGTGTAGATGGTGTAGCCGCATCAACTTTAACCAAAGGCACTTATAGCTCTGTGCTATCGGGTATTACTTCCGCAAATTTAACAGGCGCTACTTCTGGTAACTACAACGGCTTTACTTGGCGTTTAAATAACTCGGCTGGAACAATTTGGGATTTGATTGTTACTGGCGCTTCCACCGCCGACACCCAAGCCTCCTTACAAAATACCGCTTCATCACTCCAAAATACCTATGCCCTTCAGAACTCAGTATTAGCCAACAGCTTTAGCTATGACTGCACAGTCTTTGGCGCCAATAATGTTTGCATCTCTGCAGCCGGTCGTAATACTGCGGTATCGGCAGCTAATGGCTTAAACAACACAAGCGCCTTGTTAATTGCTGGTTATCGCTTAAACAACAACTATCGTATTGGCGCTTATGCTGACCAGAATTTGTCTGTGAATAACGCAGGCTCTACAGTGAACCTTGGTAACAACACACCGCTGATTGGCGTATTTAGCGCTTGGAATGAGCGTCAAGATGGCACAGGAACAGAAGTCAAAGTATCGGCTGCTTATGGTCAAAAGAACACTACTATTACTCGCTCTGTAGTGGGCACAAGTGAAGCGGGTTCAGGTTCTTCACAACTAAACAGCCAAGGCGCTCAAGTAGTAGCCAAATATGGCTTTGGCTTCGTTGATCAAGTCGTAGTATCCCCTTACGCGGGTGTGCGTTATACACAAAACACGATGGGTGGCTACACAGAGGGTGCAAGCTCAGCTGTAACGGCACCACTGACTTACTCGGCGCTCAATACTAATGCAACCACAGCTCTAGCTGGTGTTGGTGCTAGTTACCGTGGTATCCCACAAACCACCTTGTTTGCTAGTGCTGGTGTGGAGAGCGATACCAATACTAGCAACGGCACTTACTCGGCTACTGGTGTTACTGGCTTAACTCCAGTGAACTTCAATGCCAATCCAGTTAAAACCAGACCAACAGCCACCCTTGGTGCTAGCTACGATGTAGCCAAGAATCAACGCTTGGGTATTACTGGTATATACCGTCAAGAGCCATATCAAGCGGTTCAAACCACTACTGTGATGGCGACTTATACGGTTGGCTTGTAATTAAACCAATTAAGTAAGATAGAAACCTGCTTCGGGGGGTATTATCTGAAAGGGATCTGCCATCGATAATTATTGCGAAGGTCTGCTTTGTGTTCAGCAAAAGCCCATCGCCAACCCTAATCCCGAAGTGTCATGTAAAACCGACAGTAAATAATTCAGGTCGCCCAAATTCAAATCTGAAATTAAGCTAACAAGTGTCTTGTTAAGTGACGCTTGTTATGCCAGCTAGCGGGCTATTCAAGGTTTGATGTAATTTTGACCATCTATTTGGTGTCGGTTAGGCTCGACTCGGAGGTGTCCGGTTACGTGACGGTCGGGCAGCTCTTACGGGATGGCTTGCTGACGCTAAATTTGGGTAATTTGTGGTAGTTGCGTGGCAGAGAACGGCAAGAAGTAGTCACTGCAATTCTAGTAACTGAACTCATTTAATTACAATTTCAGAATTAAAGAAGATAGAAATTTAAATTGTGTCTTAAAC